>JANQMC010000024.1 GCA_028280305.1 Pelagibius sp.
CCTGGATGAGGACGGCGACGCAACACTGCTGAATTATGACGTCGACGCACAGGTCGGCGGCAAGCTGGCGCAGATCGGGTCTCGTTTGATCAACGGCACTGCCAAAAAAATGGCGGATGACTTCTTTTCCCGCTTTGCCGAGACCGTCGGCGGACCCGCCCCGGAACCGGCAGCCGAACCAGCGGCAGCGGTGGCCGAACCTGCCGCGGCAGCACAGCCGCCGGCGGCGGAGACCGACGCGGATGCCGATGTGGGTGCCGGCGCGTCTTTGGGGGTCTGGATCACCGGGCTGCTGGTGGTCGTGCTGATTTTGCTTGCGGTTTTTGCGCTCTAGCAAGGCGACAGGCTAGACCAAAGTATCACCTGGGATACCGCCGCAGCCCTTGACCTGAATTGGCTGCGGCAACAGACTTAGAACAGGTTAAGCATACAGGGACCGCGGGCAGCAGGGGCAGCCGCGTGGTCAAGAAAACAAAGATAACCGGACATTCCGTTCGGAGGTCAATGAAGGGAGATCCCCATGCCCACTGTTTCGATGACAGTCAATGGGCGGGCGGTTACGGGCGAGGTTGAAGGCCGTACACTGCTTGTTCAGTTTTTGCGCGAGCAGCTTTCGCTGACCGGCACCCATGTCGGCTGCGATACCAGCCAATGCGGCGCCTGTGTCGTCCATGTCGACGGCGAGTCCATCAAAAGTTGCACCATGCTGGCCCAGCAGGCCGACGGTACCGAGGTAACGACCATCGAAGGCCTGGCAAGCAATGGCGGCCTCCATCCAATGCAGGAGGCTTTTCGCGAGCATCACGGCCTGCAGTGTGGTTTCTGCACCCCGGGCATGGTGATGTCAGCGGTGGATCTGCTGAACAAGAACCCCAACCCCGATGAGGGCGAGATCCGTGAATGGCTGGAAGGCAACATCTGCCGCTGCACCGGCTATCACAACATCGTCAAGGCGATCCAGTCCGCCGCAGAAAACATGAGGGGATAGGGCAATGTCAGAAACAGGAATCGGCGCCAGCGTTCAGCGCAAGGAAGACTTCCGTTTTCTCACCGGCCAGGGCCGCTATACCGACGACATCAACCGTCCGGGACAGTTGCACGCCTACTTCGTCCGTTCGCCCCACGCCCACGCCACCATCAACGGCATCAACAAGTCCGCCGCCGAGGCCGCCGAGGGCGTGGTTGCGGTCTTCACCGGGGCCGACATGGCTGCCGACAACGTCGGCTCCCTGCCCTGCGGCTGGGTCGTCAACGACCGCCACGGCGAGCCGCATAAGGCGCCGCCGCATTTTCCGCTGGCCCGCGACAAGGCCCGCTATGTGGGCGATCACGTCGCCGTCGTCATCGCTGAGACCTACGACGCCGCGCGCAATGCCGGCGAACTGGTCGAGGTCGACTACGGCGAGTTGCCGGCCGTCTCCGGTACCGGAACAGCCCTGGACTCCGGCGCGGCGCTGCTGCACGAGGAGGCGCCGGGCAACCTTTGCTACGACTGGGTTCTGGGCGACGAGGCAGAGGCCGATGCGGCCTTCGCCAAGGCGCATCACGTGACCAAGGTGGATCTCGTCAACAACCGCCTGATCCCCAATGCCATGGAGCCCCGCGCAGCGCTCGGCGACTACGACGGAGGCACCGACAGCTTCACGCTCTATTCAACCAGCCAGAACCCGCACCTGCTGAAGCTCATTCTCTGTGCCTTTGTCTTCGGCCTGAACGAGAACAAGCTTCGGGTCATCGCCCCGGACGTGGGCGGCGGCTTCGGTTCCAAGATCTTCTGTTATGCGGAAGAAACGGTCTGCATGTGGGCCTCGAAGAAAGTGAAGGCGCCGGTCAAGTGGACCGCCGACCGCTCCGAGAGCTTCACCTCCGACGCGCATGGACGCGACCACATCACCCATGCCCAATTGGCCATGGATGAGAACGGCAAGTTCCTGGGCATGAAGGTCGACACCACGGCCAACATGGGCGCCTATCTGTCGAGCTTCTCAACCTCCGTGCCGACCTACCTCTATGCGACCTTGCTGGCCGGGCAGTACACGACACCGGTGATCTTCGCCAATGTGAAGGCGGTTTTCAGCAACACCGCGCCGGTGGACGCCTACCGCGGCGCCGGACGGCCGGAAGCCACCTATGTTGTCGAGCGCCTGGTCGAAGTCGCGGCCCGGGAAATGGGCATCGATCCAGCGGAAATCCGCCGCCGCAACTTCATCCAGCCCGACCAGTTCCCCTACCAGACGCCGGTCGCTCTGCAATACGACATCGGCGACTACGACGCTTCGCTGACCAAAGCCCTGGAGATGATCGACTACGACGGCTTCGCCGGGCGGAAAGCCGCATCTGAGAGCAATGGAAAGCTTCGAGGCATCGGCTTCTCATCCTACATCGAAGCCTGCGGCATCGCCCCCTCGGCGGTGGTCGGTTCTCTGGGCGCCGGTGTCGGGCTTTGGGAATCGGCGCAGGTCCGCTTCAACGCCACCGGCTCGGTCTCGGTCTTCACCGGTTCCCACAGCCACGGTCAGGGGCACGAGACCACCTTCTCGCAACTGGTTGCCGATACCCTCGGCATTCCCATCGAGAACGTGGAGATCGTGCACGGCGATACCGGCTCGATCCCCATGGGCATGGGCACCTACGGCTCGCGGTCTCTGGCGGTCGGCGGTTCGGCGATCTCGCGCGCCTGCGACAAGATCATCGAGAAGTCGCGCAAGATCGCGGCGCACCTGATGGAGGCCTCGGTCGAGGACGTGGAGTTCGAAAACGGCACCTTCCGGGTGGCCGGCACGGACAAGGAAAAGTCGATCGCCGAGGTCGCCTTCACCGCCTATGTGCCGCACAACTATCCGGAAGACGTAGAGCCCGGCCTCGATGAGACGGCCTTCTACGATCCGCTGAACTTCACCTATCCCGCCGGTGTGCACATCTGCGAGGTGGAGATCGATCCCAGCACGGGCGTTACCGAGATCGTGGATTGGGTTGCCGTCGACGACTTCGGCAAGGTGATCAACCCGATGGTGGTCGAAGGTCAGGTCCACGGCGGTATCGCACAAGGCGTCGGCCAGGCCCTGCTCGAAAACTGCGTCTACGATGCCGACAGCGGCCAGCTTCTGACCGGGTCCTACATGGACTACTGCATGCCCCGGGCCGACGATCTGCCGTCCTTCCGCGTCGGCCTGACCGAGACGGCCTGTACCCACAATCCCTTGGGCGTCAAAGGTTGCGGTGAAGCGGGCGCTATTGCCGCACCGGCTGCCACCATCAACGCCATCACCAATGCACTCGGCATTCTGTCCATGGACATGCCCGCCAGCCCCGAGAAGGTCTGGCGGTTGGCCAACGAACAGAAGATGGCCGCGGAATAAGGGGAGACGCAAAACATGTACGACTTCAATCATCATCGGCCGGGTTCGATCGATGCCGCCGCCTCCGCTCTTTCCGGCGCTGACGACGGCAAAATCCTGGCCGGCGGCATGACCCTGATCCCGACCCTCAAACAGCGGCTGGCCAGTCCCAGCGACCTTGTCGATCTCGGCGCCATCGGCGAGTTGAAAGGCATCTGCGAAGAGGGCGGGGCCGTCGTGGTCGGGGCCATGACGACCCACGCCGCGGTCGCCAAGGACGCCACGGTGAAGGCCAAGATTCCGGCCCTCGCCCACTTGGCGGAAGGGATCGGTGACGCCCAGGTGCGCAACTGCGGCACCATCGGCGGCTCCATCGCCAACAACGACCCGGCGGCGGATTACCCTGCCGCCCTGGTCGGCCTGGGAGCGACGGTCCGCACCAACAAGCGTGAGATCGCCGCCGACGATTTCTTCACCGGCATGTTCGAAACGGCGCTGGACGACGGCGAAATCATCACCGCCGTTGCCTTTCCCGTTCCTGAGAAGGCTGGCTACGCAAAGTTCGCCAACCCAGCCTCGCGCTATGCCATCGTCGGTGTGATGGTCGCAACGGGACCGGCGGGAACCCGCGTGGCGGTCACCGGCGCAGGCCCCTGTGTGTTCCGCCTCAGCGATGCGGAATCGGCATTGGGCAGCGGAATCTCCGCCGACGCCGTGGCCAACGTCAGCGTTGCCGCAGACGGCCTCAACAGCGACCTGCATGCGTCTTCTGAGTACCGCGCTAATCTGGTGAACGTCATGCTGCGCCGGGCTGCCGCCGCAGCCGGCTAACCGCAGGTCCTCCGGGTTTGTCAGGGCCGGTCCTTATGGGGCCGGCCCTTTCTTTTCCGTTTCCTCAGACTACCCTCTCTGGGCTAGCTTGTGCCCATGAATGGCCCCCAAACCGCCCCTGAAACCCGCCCCAAACGGCGTTTTTGGCGGTGGCTTGGCTATGCGGCGGGCATCCTGCTCTTGTTGTTTGTCTGCATTCTGATCTTTCGTCAGGAGATCGCCGCCGCCGCAGCCCGCTTCTATCTGAAAGACCAGGGGATCGCTGTCGAATCCCTGGCCGTCAGCAGGCTGGACACCAGAAGTCTGGTCTTCGAGAGAGTACAACTCGGCACCGCGAACGAACTCTTCGCAAGCCGCATCGAGGTTGCCTTCAACGCCGGGGCTCTTTCCGTTAATCCGGAGCGGATCACGATTGCCGGCCTCCGGCTTCGGTTGGACCTGACCGGCGAAGGCCCCATGCTTGGCAGCCTGCAGCCAATCGTCGATGCACAGGAAACAGCGGCCTCAGGCGACACCCCCGGCACAACGGCGATGGATGGGTCACTGGATAGCCTGCCGGCTCTGCACCTGAGCGATGCCCAGGTGATCGCCGAGACCGGAGCCGGCCCTATGGCGGTCGACGTTGACGGAACGCTTGAGCCACACACCGGCGGCGATCTCGTCGGACAGCTCTCCGCCCGCGCCGCGGCCGAACAGGGCCGTCTCTCCGCTACCGCCGAGACCCGGCTCTCCGCCGACGGGTCCCTGGTGGTAAGAGCGCAGATCGACCAAGGTCAAATCGACTGGCAGAGCATCGCCGTCGGTGCTCTCACCGGCTCAATCGACCTGACCGCCGACGCAGAAGGCGCTCCGGATATCGCCGTCGATCTGAAGCTGCGGGATCTGAACTACCGGCCTGCCGATGCGGCTGCCCTCAACCTGACCGACGGCCGGGTGTTGGTCAGCGGCGAGCTTTCCGGTTTTACCCTTGAGGCCAGTCTCACGGGGCCGGGGGAGAGTCTGCTTCTCGACACCAAAGGGGCCGTTCGTTCGGAGGCCGGCGAGATGGGCCTCACCCTGGCGACCGCGGCGGAGCTGCAGACCAGCGGCGGCCTCGCCGCCTACCTGCCGCTTGCGGAAGAAGCACTCGCTGAGGGAAAGGCCATGCTTGTGGCGGAGCTGTCCGCCAGCCTGCCGCCGGGAAGCCCGCGCCCCGAGCGATGGCAAGACCTCAAAGCCCTGCCGCAGATTGCAGCCGCTGACGTGGTCGGCGAGGTAATCCTCGCCGAGGTCGCGCTGAAGGAGGGAAGCAGCGGCATATCCGCCCACCTGCCGGTAACGGCAAAGCTGCAGGAGAATGCGCTGGAGATCACACTGAGCGACGACAGCGCACTGCAGATCGGCACGCCCTCCGAACGCAATCTGAGGGACCTCGGCATCCCCAACGATGTCCTGCCTCTGTTGACATCGGGCCTTTCGGTTTCCGTTGCCGCGCAGGGCAGCCAGCCGTTTCGCTTGAACCTGCAACCGGCCTGGCCGCCTCGAAAAGCGGAAATAACCGCCACAACCGGCTTCACCAGTGAACAAGGCGTTTCCGCTTCCCTGGCGCTCGAAGGATCGGCGCTCATGGATCAGAACGGCGCCCTTGCCGAAATGGACGGCAGCCTGGCGGTCGAGGCGACACTGGAACGCTTTCGCTTGGGGGACCGTGAAGCGCGCGGGGTTTCAGCCAATCTTCCCCTGACCGTGGCACTGGATGCAAAGGGCATCTCCCTGGCGCTTGCGGAACCGGGGAGCCTTCGTCTTCGCCAACTGAGCGGCGACCTTCCCCTGCGCCTGAACGAACCGGTTCGTCTGGCAATCGACCGGGCCACCCTGGCGCCGGAGGAAGGGACCGCCCGCTACCGCTACCGTCTGGGCAGTCGGACGGCATCGGTAAAGGCCCGGGTGGAACCGGCGGCAGGCGAAGCGCTCGACGTCGAGCTCGGCCGCACCGCCGTCACCTTCGGCGGTACCTTCGACCCGGTGGAAGGCCACGCCGCAGAGATAGCGGCAGAGATTTCGGACACTGCGATCCCGGCTTATGGGTTCGGTATCGAGAGACTTACCGCCAACACCTGGCTGGACCGGGATCTCAGACCGGTGGAGAGTCGTTTTGCGGCTCAACCGGTCACACTCGATGCCAAGCCCGCCCGTCTTGCCCCCCTGACTATCGAAGGAAAGCTGCGCCGCCGCGGGGGCGGCTACGATATCGATGCCGCCGCCCGCCTGATCGACGGTGACCTGAAGGTCGCCGAAGTCGATCTGCGCTATAACGACGCGGGAACCGCAAAGGCAAAGCTTCGCGTCGATCCGGTGCAGTTTGCGCCGGGCGGTCTGCAACCGGCCGATATCGCGCCCGCCCTGGCAGTCCTGGCCGATGTCGCGGGCGATGTCACGGCCGAGGCGGCTCTTTCCTGGCCGCGCAATGCGGCGGCCGAGAGCGGGACCCTTGGCCTGCGCAACCTTTCCTTCGGCATCGAGGGTGTCAGGTTCCAGAACCTCTCCCTGGATCTTGCCCTGACGAGTCTTCTGCCGCTCAGCAGCGCCAAGAATCAGCGGCTGACCATCGGGCGGATCGATGCCGGCGCCCCGGTCGAGGACATCGACCTGCGCTTTAACCTGGATCAGGAACCCCAACCGCATCTGGAGATGATCGGGGGCGGATTTGACCTGGGCGGCGCCGACTGGCAAGTGGAACCGACGACGCTGGACCCGGCGGCGGCACGAAACAGCGTCGCCTTGGCAACCAATAACCTGGATCTTGCGACCTTCTTCAGGCTGATCGAGATCGAAGGGCTTTCCGGCAGCGGCGTGCTTGCCGGACGCATCCCGGTCGCCTTCGAAGACCAAAGTATCGTCATCGAAGACGGTGTTCTTGCCGCTCAAGGTCCGGGGGTTCTCTCCATTCGCTCACAGGCGTTGGCCTCCGCCCTGGCCGGCGGCGGTAAAACAGTCGAGCTGGCCATCAAGGCACTGGAGGATTTCCGTTACGAAAGTCTTTCGGTGAAGCTCAACAAGACAGCGGGCAACGAGGCACAGGTACTGCTGTCGATCCTGGGCAGCAATCCCACGGTGCTGGACGGGCAACCCTTCCAGTTCAACATCAACCTTGAGAGTAACCTGACCAGCGTGCTGGAGGCGCTGCGCCAGGGATACTCCCTGTCGGATGAGACGCTGCGCCGGGCCTGGCGCTTGAGTGACTGACCGTTGCTTTCCGCCGCCGGCCGCTACCGCCGGGGATGCTTTCATCTGATCCCGCGTAGTATCAAGGGCCAATGGATAGGCCCGCTGGAGGCTGATATATTGTGTTGTCGCTTTCCGTCCGAGAGCGATTTTTTGAGGGGAGATACGGATTTGTACGTCGTTCCCGGCCGTGAAGCGGTCCTTGTCGGAACTTTGATTTGCCTCGCACTTTCGGCCTGTACGCCGACCGTGCAGGTGGAAGCGCCGAAAGAACCCATCACGATAAACCTGAATGTGAAATTAGATGCCGAAGTCCGCGTAAAACTTGAAGAACAAGCCGATAAGGATATCGAAAGCAACCCGGATATCTTTTAGCAGAAGCAGGGCGGGCACCCGCCCGCCGGCTTGCGGCAAAATGGAGACGGATATTATTCCAAAGGAAGATGGTATGACGCGGTTCTGGTCCTCACTGACACCCATTCTGGCGGCGGCCCTGGTCGCCCTGGCGATGCTGGCAACCCCGGCCGCAGCGCAGTCGCTGGACGATCTGCGCGCCAGCGGACAGGTGGGTGAGAAATTCAACGGCCTGGCGGTCGCCCGCGACTCCGGCGTCGCTGACTTCGTTGAGAAGGTCAACGAGAAGCGGTTGGCGATCTATGTCGAGCAGGCTAACAAGCAGGGCGTCCCAACCACCCAGGTGGGGATGGTTTATGCTCAGGAAATTCTGGAACAGGTACCCGCCGGGACCTGGTTTCTGACCAAGGACGGCGAGTGGCTGCAGAAATAGCGGCATTGGGCATCTTCTCCCGCACCCGACAACACCAACATGACAAAGTGAGAGCCTGACCGATGGGCGACAAAAGCCCCCTACCCGCCTCCGTGGACGAAACCCTGGCCCTGTTGTCAGGCGGCAACTACGTGGGCGAGCGTAGCCTGGCCACCGTTCTGTTCCTCGCCTTGAAGCTTGGGCGCCCGCTGTTCCTGGAGGGCGAAGCCGGGGTCGGCAAAACCGAGATCGCCAAGGTGCTGGCCGAGACCCTGGGCCGCCGTCTCGTGCGGCTGCAATGCTACGAAGGGCTTGATGTTGCCGCCGCCGTCTACGAATGGAATTATCCGCGCCAGATGGTCGAGATCCGTGTCGCAGAGGCCGCCGGTGCCGCCACGGCCAGTGACCGGGCCAGCCTGACCAACGACATTTTCGACGAGCGGTTCCTCATCGAACGCCCCCTGCTTCAGGCCCTTCGGCCGGATGACCGGGGCGCACCGGTCCTGCTGATCGACGAACTCGACCGCACCGACGAGCCCTTCGAGGCCTTCCTGCTGGAGGTCCTTTCGGACTATCAGATCACCATTCCCGAACTGGGCAGCATCGCCGCCGCCGCGCCGCCGATCGTTATCGTCACCTCCAACCGCACGCGGGAGATCCACGACGCCCTGAAGCGGCGCTGCCTCTATCACTGGATCGACTATCCGACCGCCGAGCGTGAGTTGGAGATCCTGACCGTAAAAGCCCCGGCGGCACCGGCAAAGCTGTCGCAGGAGATCGTCTCCTTCGTTCAGGCTCTGCGCAAGGAGGACCTCTTCAAGCTGCCCGGCATCGCCGAGACACTGGACTGGGCCGAAGCCCTGACCCAGCTCGACAAGGTCGCCCTCGACCCCCAAGCCATCGACGACACCCTGGGCGTGCTGCTGAAGTATCAGGACGACATCGCCAAGATCCAGGGCAGCGAGGCGGCACGTCTGCTGAGCGATGTGAAGTCGGAGCTGACAGGCGTGGCCATCGCCTGACTTCGGATCGGCCAGGCGGGCGGGTTTTCGCGGATTCCGTCACGATCGGCCCTCAAGTCACCGGAATCACACAGCCCATTAGGCATTTTCTCCCCATATCCTGGCGGTCCTGAACAGCTTTCAGATGATCGACCATGACTCTATCCCGTCGCCAGTCCCTGGCCACGCTGGGCGCCCTTCTGACAACGCCCGCCTGGGCTTCCACCTTGGTCCCCAATGCGGCCTATGCCCAGACTCCCGCGCTGCGCCTGGGCCCCGCCAGGCGTTTCGACTGGGCCTGGCTGATCGAGTACGCCCAGGCCCTTGCCGCCCAGCCCTATCAGGAGCCGCCGAGACCAGCACCGGAACTGGTCGAGCAGATCGACTACGATGCCCATGGCAAGCTGCGCCTGAAGCCCGAATATGCGCTCTGGGGCCGTGAGGGCAGCGTCTATCCCATCACCTTCGTGCATCTCGGCCGCTACTTCCCCAAGTCGATCCGCATGCACAAGGTAGAAGACGGTCAGGCCCAGGAGGTTCTCTACGAAACGGACTATTTCACGGTGCCGGAGGGCCATCCGGCGGCGGGCCTTCCTTCCGGCGCCTCGGCCTTTGCCGGCTTCTGGGTTCAGGAATCCCGCCGCTCCGGCGACTGGCGTCAGCGGGAACCCTGGGTGACCTTTGTCGGCGCCTCCTATTTTCGCAGCGTCGGCGCTCTCGGCCAGGTCGGCCTTTCAGCCCGCGGTATCGCCCTCAATGTCGGCGACCCGGGGCCCGAAGAGTTTCCCGACTTCACACAGTTCTGGTTCACCCCGACCCAGCGCGAGGGCGATCCCCAGGTCGTCTATGCCCTGCTGGAAGGCCCGAGCCTGACCGGCGCCTATCGCTTCGTCATGTCGCGCCAGCGCGGCGTGGTTATGGAGGTTGAGAAACGGCTCTTCATCCGGCGTGATATCGCCCGGCTGGGCATCGCGCCGCTGACCTCCATGTTCTGGTACGGCGAGTACGGCGACCAGCGGCTGATGGACTGGCGCCCCGAAGTGCATGACTCCGATGGCCTGGCGCTCTGGACCGGTGCAGGGGAGCGCATCTGGCGTCCCCTCAACAATCCCGACCGCCCGATCACCTCCAGCTTCCAGGACCGCAATCCCCTTGGCTTTGGGCTCTCGCAGAGAGACCGCAACTACGACCATTATCTGGACGGTGTGAACTACCACCACCGCCCCAGTTGCTGGGTTGAACCCCTGGGGTCCTGGGGCAGCGGGGCGGTGCAGCTTATCGAACTGCCGACCGACGATGAAATTCACGACAACATCGTCGCCTATTGGCTGCCGAGCGAAACGGCGCGGGCGGGCAGCAGCCTCACCTACCGCTACCGCCTGCATTGGGAGGAGTTCGAGCCCTTCTATCCGGCGGTGGAGCTGGCGCGCTGTGTCGCGACCCGCACCGGCCGCGGCGGCGAGGCCGGCAAACCGCGGCCGCCCGGCGTGGTCAAGTTCGCGGTCGAATTCGACGGCGCCAGCCTGGCCGACATCCCCTGGGGCGCCCGTCCGGATGTGGTGGCGACGGCCTCGCGCGGAGAGATCAGCCTGAGGCGCTCAGACCCGGTTTGGTACACGCCGCGCTGGCTTGCCTCCTTCGACCTTACAGTCGATGGCCCGGAGCCGGTAGAACTGCGTTGCCACATGGAACTCGACGGCAAGGTACTGACCGAGAGCTGGCTCTACCAATACCATCCGCCCCGCTGACGAACCGGCCGCTGCACGGCAGAATATGGGGCCGGTCGCGCGGGTGAGCCATCGCGGGATAACGCCTCGAAGACTAATTACGCACCCCTTCATTGACGTAAAAATTGTATTTCCCTGACCCATCTAACCCTAGCGTTCATTAGATTTTCGTGCAAACGTAAAAAGAAAAAAATCATAACCGATGAACAGCGGCGGCTGCCCGTTCCAGGGCGGAAGCCGGAGCAGAGGTGGGGGACATATGACAGATACATTGCTCGTCGGCATCGACGGTAGCGAGGGGGGCACGCGTGCCGCGCAGTTTGCGGCCAAACGCGCCAAGGAGAGTCAGGGTAACCTGATTGTGGCCTACGTAATCGAGTGGTCGCCCTACAGCTTCAATACACCGCAGGAAAACGAAGTCCGCCACAAGCGGCGGGAGGAAGAGATCTCCCGCGCCGAAAGCGACGTTATCGGTCCGGTTCTGGAAACCCTCAAAGGCGAGGGCGTGGAAGCAAAGGGGATCGTCCGTCACGGGCACGCGGCGGAGGTGCTGAGCAAACTCGCCAGCGAGGAAAAGGCCGGCCAGATCTTCATCGGACGGCGCGGCCTGACCAAAATGCAGGCGCTGTTGTTCGGCAGTACAGCCGGCAGTCTGGTGCAGATTTCACCGGTTCCGGTGACGGTTATTCCCTAGACGGAACCGACGGGGCAAAGCCCCAAGTCAAAGAATCCGTTCCGGCAAAAGGAACGGCAGACCGCGGGGGGATCGCGGCGAGAAACAAAGCGAGGCTTCCATGAAAAAGTTGCTAGCGGCCTTCCTGACCGCATTGCTCTGGGCACCGGCAAGCTGGGCCCAGGATGCCGCGGGTGCGGTCGAATTGAGCTTGGATGAACGGATCAACCAGACGATTTCACCGGTCACCAACGCGATCGCCGGGGTCATCTTCTACTCGGTTCCGGTGAGCGATGAGATTGCCATTCCTGTCATCGTCGTGTGGTTGGTGGTCGCCGCCCTCTTCGCGACGCTGTACTTCAATTTCATCTCGGTGCGGGCCTTCGGCCATGCCGTCGAGTTGGTGCGGGGCGATTATTCAGACCCGAAGGACGCCGGCGAGGTTTCTCACTTCCAGGCGCTTGCGACCGCGCTCTCCGGCACCGTCGGTCTCGGCAATATCGCCGGCGTCGCCATCGCCGTTTCCATCGGTGGTCCGGGCGCGACTTTCTGGATGATCGTCGCCGGCTTCCTCGGCATGTCGCTGAAGTTCGCCGAATGCACCCTGGGTGTGAAGTACCGCAACGAATATCCGGACGGTACGGTTTCGGGCGGCCCGATGTACTACCTGAGCAAAGGCCTCGGCGAGAAAGGCCTGGGCGGGCTCGGCAAGTTCCTGGCGGTGTTCTTCGCCATCTGCTGCATCGCCGGCTCGCTCGGCGGCGGCAACATGTTCCAGGCCAACCAGTCGTTCCAGCAGTTCGTCAATGTGACCGGCGGCGCCGACAGCTTCATGGCCGACAAGGGTTGGCTCTTCGGCCTGATCGTTGCCGGCCTGGTGGGTGTGGTCATCATCGGCGGCATTCAGTCGATCGCCAAGGTGACCGAGAAGGTCGTACCCTTCATGGCGGTCATCTACTGCGCAGCCGCGGTGATCATCATCGTCATGAACATCGACCAGGTGCCGGCAGCCTTCGGCGCCATCATCGGCGGTGCCTTCCACGCAGAAGGGGTTGCGGGTGGTGCCATCGGCGCACTGATCCAGGGCTTCCGGCGGGCAGCCTTCTCCAACGAAGCCGGCATCGGTTCGGCCTCCATCGCCCATTCGGCGGTGCGCACGAAGGAGCCGATCACCGAGGGGCTGGTGGCGCTCCATGAGCCGTTCATCGACACGGTCGTGATCTGCACCATGACAGCGCTGGTGATCGTCATCACCGGCACCTACACCGCCGGCGGCGGCATGAGCGGCGTGGAACTCACCTCCCTCGCCTTCGAGAGCGCCTTCTCCTGGTTCCCCTACATCCTGGCGGTGGCGGTGATCCTCTTCGCCTTCTCCACCATGCTGTCGTGGTCCTACTACGGGGCGAAGTGCTGGACCTATCTGTTCGGCGAAAGCCGTTCGATGGGCCTGCTGTTCAAGTTGGTCTTCTGCATCTTCGTGGTGATCGGCGCTTCGATGAACCTGGGTCCGGTGATCGACTTCTCGGACTCCGCGATCTTCGCCATGTCGATCGCCAACATCATCGGGCTCTACATCCTCTTCCCGGTGGTGAAGGAGGAACTGACGTCCTACTGGTCACGCCTGAAGAGCGGCGAGATCAAAAAGTACGCAGGCAGCGAAAGCAGCGCCTGACCTGTTAAGTCTCGGGCCAAATCCGGGGCAAACGAAGACCGGCGGCTCTCGAGCCGCCGGTTTTTCGTTTCACTCTCTCTCTGCGCTTGGGCTCAGCGCGCGTAGCCGGTCCACTTGCCGCGGCCGTCGAAGGTTTGCTCGGCCGCCACTGCCGGCGAAGCCTCGATACCCTCCTTTGAAACGTCGTCCGGGGCGGTGATGCCCTGGAAGACCAGAAAGCCGACGGCCAGGACGGCAAGGGCCACGAGGCCCCGGCGCAGCCTGCGCACGAGCACCTCTTCGGCACCGCCGAAAGGCTGCTGGTGGATTGAGGTATGAATACTCGACATCTTCGCTTCTCCTCGCTTGGAATCCGCGCCGGCCGGCACTTCTGCCAAAAGCCCTACGATCCGGCGCGATACCATCTCCGCTGGGTTTAGATGTGCGCGCTTAAGTCCCTAGGGACAAACGACTTCTTCTCATCTCTCGAATTAGGGAAACTAATGCCCCTGCGGCCTGGGCGTAGGCTCTCGCCTTGGTATATGCTGGCCGCCATGACCTCCTCGGCACAGAACTCAGAACCACAGGACGGCCGCCTGGCGGAGAACATTCTCTACTTTGCCAGGACCCTTAGGGCAGCAGGCCTGCCGGTCGGCCCCGGCAAGGTGCTGGACGCGCTGAAGGCGACCGAGACGGTCGGGCTGGCGCGGCGCGATGACTTTTACTGGACGCTTCATTCTGTCTTCGTGAACCGCCGCGACCAGCAGGAGCTCTTCGATCAGGCCTTTCACATGTTCTGGCGCAACCCCAAGATCCTGGAACGGGTCATGAGCCTGCTGCTGCCGGACATCACACCCTTGGCCGGCCAACAGCCGGAAAATGCCGAAGAACTGAGCCGCCGATTGACCGATGTCTTCCGTCCCAAGAACGGCGATGACGACACCCTCCGGGAGGAGGAAGAGCAGACCGAGATCGACGCGGTCATGACCTTCTCCAGCAAGGAGGTTTTGCAGGAAGTCGACTTCGAAAAAATGTCCGCCGCCGAGCTGGCCGAGGCAAAGCGTGCCATCCAGGCCATGCGCCTGCCGATCATAGAGGTGCCGACCCGGCGCTTTCGCCCGGCACAACAGGGCCAAAGGGCGGATCTGCGGGCGACCATGCGGGCCGGGCTGCGCAGCGGCGGCGATACCATTCCGTTGCGCTGGAAACGCCAGCGGCGACGCCACCCGCCCCTGGTGATGCTTTGCGATATCTCAGGGTCAATGAGCCGCTATTCGCGCATGCTGCTGCACTTCATGCACACCATCACCAACGACCGCGACCGGGTGCACAGCTTCGTCTTCGGCACCAGGCTGACCAACATCACCCGCCACCTGCGTCACAAGGATGTCGATGTGGCGGTGGAGAAAGTCTCCGATTCCGTTGTCGACTGGTCGGGCGGTACCCGCATCGGCGCCTGTCTGCGCGACTTCAACATGACCTGGGCGCGGCGGGTGCTGGGCCAGGGTGCGGTCCTGCTGCTGATCTCAGACGGGCTGGACCGCGACAACGCAGAGGGCTTGTCGGGCGAGATCGAACGGCTGCACAAATCCTGCCGCCGGCTGATCTGGCTCAACCCCCTCTTGCGTTATGATGCCTACGAACCAAAATCCATGGGAGCAAAGGCGATGATCGGCCATGTGGACGATTTTCGCACGATCCACAACCTGCAGAGCCTGAGCGAACTCTCCAAGGTTCTCAGCCGCACAGCGGCTCGGCGTGAAGAAGGACGGACATCATGGTGAAGCAAGAGAACATGACAGGCGGCGGCGAAGACCTGCTTGCCGAGGCGCTGCGCTGGCGCGACGAAGGGCATGCGGTCGCTGTCGCCACTGTGGTCAGCACCTGGGGCTCCTCCCCCCGGCCGGTCGGCAGCCAGTTGATCGTCGATGACGGGCTGCGGCTCCAAGGCTCGGTCTCCGGCGGCTGCATCGAAGGCGCGGTGGTTCACGAAGCCCAGGCCATCATGGGGGGTGCTCCGGCGAAGCTGCTGGAGTTCGGCGTCTCCGACGAGCAGGCCTGGGAGGTCGGTCTGGCCTGCGGCGGCACCATTCAGGTTTTTGTCGAGGCCGTGGAATGAAACGCGCGCTGCTCGATCGTCTGCAAGCCGCCCGGGCGGAGAAACGTCCGGCAGCAGTAGTCACCAACCTCAAGGATGGCCGCCAAACCCTGATCGTCGACGGCGAAGGAGACGACGGGCTGCCGCTCACCGCGGATCAACGGACGGCCGTTGCGGCGGCGATCCAAAGCGACCGCAGCGGTGTCCTCAAGCAAGACAGCGATCTCTTTGTTCACGTCCACAACCCGCCGCTACGCCTGATCGTCGTGGGCGCCGTGCACATCAGTCAGGCGTTGGTCCCAATGGCGCGATTGGCAGGCTACGATGTGTACCTGGTCGATCCGCGCAAGGCCTGGGCGAACAGTGACAGGTTTCCCGCCGTCAACATGGTTGAGGGCTGGCCCGATGAAGCCCTGCACAGTCTGGCGCCCGATCACCGCAGTGCGGTGGTGGTGCTGACCCACGACCCGAAGCTGGACGACCCGGCCCTCGGCGTCGCGCTGCGGTCCTCGGCTTTCTACATTGGTGCCTTGGGCAGCCGGAAAACCCACGCCGGACGGCTCGCCCGCTTGCGTGACTCCGGCCTGGAAGAGGAAAGTTTTGGACGCATTCACGGGCCCATCGGCCTCGCCATCGGCGCCAAGAGCCCGGCGGAAATCGCCATCGCCATCCTAGCCCAGATGACCCAGGCCCTGCACGGCGCGCCGCCCTTGGTGAAGGCAGATCCCCTCAACCCCGGCGCGGCTGCAGCGGAATGATTTTCGGTGCGGTCCCGGTCAGCGAGGCAGCGGACACCATCCTCGCCCATTCCCTGAAGGCCTCCGGCATCGCTTTCAAGAAAGGGCGACGGCTTTCCGAAGCCGATGTGGAGACCCTGCGCGAGGCCGGAATCGAGGAGCTGACCGTCGCGCGCCTTGAAGCCGATGAGGTTCACGAAGACGCGGCAGCCACAGCGCTCGCCGATGCCATCACCGGCGCCGGCTTGACGGCCTCCGCCAGTTTTACCGGGCGCTGCAACCTGATGGTCGCAAAACGCGGCGTGCTGGTGACGGAGAGAGAGCGCATCGATGCCCTCAATCTCGTCGATGAGGCGGTCACCCTCGCCACCCTGACGCCCTATGACCTGGTCGAACCGCGGCAGATGGCGGCGACCATCAAGATCATCCCCTTCGCCATCACCCGCCACGTGCTGGACGCCTGCCTGGCGGTCGCTGGCCGCGGCGACCCTCTGTTGCAGGTTGCGGCCCTGGCACCGCGCAAGGTAGGGCTGTTGCAAACCCATCTGCCGGGTACCAAGGAGAGTCTGCTCGACAAGACGCGGAACACCGCCAATCAGCGCCTGGCTCTGCTGGATTGCAAGGCTGTGGTGGAACACCGCTGCCGCCACGAGGAAGGGGCGGTTGCCGAGGCGCTGCGCAGGCTCTCTGCAGACGGTTGCGACATCATCCTGATGTCCGGCGCTTCAGCGATCATCGACCGGCGCGATGTATTGCCCAGCGGCCTCGAAGCCGCTGGCGGAAACATCGATCACTTCGGTATGCCGGTCGATCCGGGAAACCTGATGCTGCTGGGCCGCTTCAAGGAGCGGCCGGTGGTCGGCCTGCCCGGCTGCGCGCGCTCACCCAAATTGAATGGTTTCGACTGGGTCCTGCAACGGCTTGTCGCCGGGCTGGAGGTCTCCCCGAAAGCGGTTATGCGCATGGGTGCCGGCGGCCTGTTGAAGGAGATTGCCAGCCGCCCCCTGCCCCGCGCCGAAGCCGTCGAGACCTCGGACAGCGCACCACGTGCCCCGCGGATCGCCGCGGTGATCCTCGCGGCCGGGCAGTCCCGGCGCATGGGCCGGGACAACAAATTGCTGCTGCCGGTCGACGGCAAGCCCATGGTCGCCCATGCCGCCGAGAGCCTGCTGGCCTCCCAGGCCGGTCCGCTCGCCGTCGTGACCGGACACGACTATGCGGCAGTCGAGGCCGCCTTGCCCGAGGGCCGTTTTGCGCTGACCCACAACCCGGACTTCGCCAGCGGCCTTTCCTCCTCTCTGCGGCGGGGTCTGGCCGCCCTGCCTGAGGAGATCGACGGCGTACTGGTTTGCCTTGGCGATATGCCCAGAGTCTCGCCGCAGGCCATCGACCGGCTGATCGCAGCCTTCAATCCGCTGGAGGGCCGCGCCATCTGCGTGCCGACCTGGCAGGGCAAGCGCGGTAATCCCGTGCTCTTCGCCCGCCGCTTCTTCGCGGAGATGCAGGAAGTGGCCGGCGATGTCGGTGCCCGCGCGCTGATCGGCGACCATGCCGAACTGGTCTGCGAAGTGCCGATGGACGATGACGCGGTCCTGGTCGACGTCGATACCCCGGAAGCCCTGGCCGCCCTCGACGCTTAGGCTAACCCGCGTTGGCACGAATGAAGGCCACCACCTTCTCGACGACATCGCGGTAGTCCAGCAAATCGGTGTGCCGCGCGGAAGGATGAAACAGCGCCTGCTTGGGCTCATTCGCCGCTGCAAAGAGTTTGCGCCCAAAGCGCACCGGAACGACGTGATCCCGCTCGCCATGAAGCAAAAAGAGCGGCACATCGATCGAGCCGATGCGACCAATCGAATCCCAGGGATCGCGGATCAAGAGTCTTACGGGCAGGTACCAGTAATGGGCCGCTGCCACATCCGCAATCGAACTCGGCGGCGCCTCAAGCACCAGGGCTGCCGGCGGCCGTTCACTGGCCAGGGCAACCGAAACCGCCGTCCCCAGAGACTCGCCGAAAATGACGATCCGATCGGCCGCGAAACCTTCAGCCAGCAGCCAGTCGTGAACGGAGCGGGCGTCGGCACGCAAGCCATCCTCGCTCGGCTTGCCCGGGTTGCCGCTGTAGCCGCGATAGCCGGTCAGCAGCAGGCCGAAGCCGGCGTCGATGAGCGGGCGCATCTTGGCGACCCGGTCCCCAAGATGTCCGGCGTTGCCGTGGAAATAGAGGATCACCGGCTGCTCCGGCGACGTCGGCGGATGGAACCAGTGGGTGAGCCTGAGACCGGGCTCCGGCTCCGTCTCTATGGCCCGCAACTCCGGCAGGCTGTGGTCCAACAGATTGGGCGCGTCGATTGCCGCGGGATAAAGCAGATTGCGCTGGGCCAGGAACATGACCACCAGCACGACGCAATAGGCGCCCAGCAATCCCCAAAACCAAAACATGAAGAAGCCCTTCACTCCCGCGCCCATCGGCTCTGATCCCTAATACCGGCAATAGCGCATCATAGAGTTCAAGTATTTACAAAAGCTGTGATTCTATCCGTTATGGCCAAGTCTTGGCCTGGGCATCGAAGTTGTCGCGCTGCGGGCGCACGACACAGAAACGGTGGCCGCTGGGGGCCTCCATCACCCACCAGGTTCTGACCTGTGCAACGCGCTTGGCGCCGAGCCCTTCCAGCCGTTTGACCTCCGCTTCGATGTCATCGGTTTCGATATCCAGGTGGGCCCGTGGGGGATGATCGACCTGCTGAAGCAGCAGTTTTGGAAAGTCGGCCGGCGTGTTGAGATCGCGATAGCGCGGGTCCTGGCCGTCACGCAGCGGCTGAGCGGGCCAGCCAAGCGCCTCGCCCCAGAACGCGGCGTCGCGCTCGAAGTCATCGCCCGGGCAATCAAGCACGACGGCGGCAAGACGGCTTTTGTGCATCACGTATTCCTTTCAGGCGGACTGGGTCAGTTTGCGTAGCTGGCGTCCTCGGCATCGAGCAATCGCTTGAGCGCGGAGAAATGCGCCTCGGCATATTCAAGGGCCACCTCCGGTTTGGTGAAAGTCGTCGCCGCGATGTTGTCGGTCACCCGCTTCAGCGGGCGACCGGTCGAATGCGCCAGCACCTGTACCTGACAGGCACGCTCCAGGTAGTAGAGATCTTCGAAAGCTTTGGCGATGCTGTTCTCAACGACGATGATGCCGTGGTTGGCGAGAAAGAGAACACGCTTGTCACCCATCGCCTCGGCCATGCGGTCGCCCTCCTCCACCTCGCCGGCAATGCCGTTGTAGTTCGGATCGTAGGCAACATCGTTGTAGTAGCGCAGCGCGTTCTGGCTGATCGGCTCCAGCGGCGTATCTTCCAAAGTCGTAAGGGTAGTTGCATAGGGCATATGCGTGTGCAGCACGCAGGCCGCCTTGGGGTGACGCATGTGGATGCGCGAGTGGATGCAGAAGGCCGTCGTCTCCAACTCACCGGTCCCTTCCAGCACGGTGCCGGCATTGTCGACCAGCAGCAGGTCGCTGGCGGTAATCTGCGACCAGTGAATCCCGAAGGGGTTGACGAGAAAGCGATCCGTCGTTTCCGGCGGCGCGTAGCTGAAGTGGTTACAGATCCCTTCGTTCAGGTTGAAACGCGCCGCCAGCCGCAAAGCCGCCGCGAGATCGATCCTTGCCTGGATCAGGGGGTCTTCCATCCGAGAACTCCTCATACAGCGCCAAAGCCTGGGTCGGCTTGGACTTCAGGACCTGCCCGGCCCTTCAAATTGGCCACGGGCCGCCCGTAGTGCGGGTATGGCGGCAGGTATGGCGGTCAGGCGAACGTCAGCTTAGACTAGATTGACAGGCGGTCGATTCTCAAGACCAAGCCTTTCGCAATACTCAGGCACCCAGGGGGAAGCTGAAGAGATGGACGTGCGCGCGGCGGTGGCTTTCGGAGCCGGAAAACCCTTATCAATCGAAACGGTTCAATTGGAAGGCCCGAAAGAGGGCGAAGTTCTGGTGGAAGTGAAAGCCACGGGGATCTGCCATACCGACGCCTTCACGCTCTCCGGTGACGACCCGGAAGGCCTGTTTCCTGCAATCCTGGGCCACGAGGGCGCCGGTGTCGTGGTCGATACCGGCCCCGGGGTTACGTCGCTGAAGAAGGGCGATCATGTCATTCCCCTCTACACACCCGAATGCCGCCAGTGCGAGTACTGCCTGAACCCCAAGACCAATCTCTGCCAGGCCATCCGCACCACCCAGGGCCAGGGCCTGATGCCCGACGGCACCAGCCGCTTCTCCTTCGACGGCAAACCGGTGCTGCATTACATGGGCTGTTCTACCTTTGCCAACTACACCGTTGCGCCGGAGATCGCCCTGGCCAAGGTGCGCGAGGACGCGCCCTTCGACAAGATCTGCTACATCGGCTGCGGCGTCACCACCGGCGTCGGCGCGGTGATCAATACCGCGAAGGTGGAGCCCGGCGCCAACGTGGTCGTCTTCGGCCTCGGCGGTATCGGCCTCAACGTCATCCAGGGTGCGCGCCTCGTCGGCGCGGACAAGATCGTCGGCGTCGACCTCAACCCGGCGCGCAAAGCGCTGGGCGAGAAGTTCGGCATGACCCATTTCGTCAATCCCAAGGATCTCGATGGCGATCTCGTCGCCCATCTGGTCGAGCTGACCGGCGGCGGTGCCGACTACAGCTTCGAGTGCATCGGCAATGTGAACACCATGCGCCAGGCCTTGGAGTGCTGCCACAAGGGTTGGGGCGTTTCGGTCATTATCGGGGTGGCCGGCGCCGGCCAGGAGATCGCCACCCGCCCCTTCCAGCTCGTCACCGGACGGGTTTGGAAGGGCACTGCCTTCGGCGGTGCGCGCGGACGCACGGACGTGCCGCAGATCGTCGACTGGTACATGGACGGCAAGATCAATATCGACGACCTTATCACCCACACCATGCCCCTGGAGGACATCAACAGCGCCTTTGACCTGATGCATGAGGGCAAGTCGATCCGCAGCGTCGTGGTCTTCTAAGACCTCCAGCGCGCGGGTTTTAGAGCCCGGCGGCAAAAAGCTGTATGATGGACCGATTCGTCGGGAACTTTCCTGGCCCTAGAGCAGGTCCCTGTCGTATGGAATCGCTTTAGCGATCCATGCGACAGGGTGAATCTGCTCTAACTGTTTGATGGTGATCGGATTCACATGATTTGACGGAACAACAAATTGGTTCCGTCAAATCATGATCCGATCTAGAGAGTATTCGGGGCGAGCATGGACCTTACTATTGTCAGTCAGCAGCGCTGCTTTGAAGGCACGCAGGGATTCTACAGTCACGAGTCAGCGGTTTGCGGCGGCGTGATGAACTTCTCCGTCTTTCAGCCGCCGCAGGCGAAGGACGGGGCAAAGGTGCCTCTGGTGACCTTTCTCTCAGGCCTTACCTGCACGGAAGAGAACTTCACCACCAAAGCCGGCGCGCAACGCGTGGCAGCGGAACTGGGGATCATACTGCTGGTGCCGGATACCTCGCCGCGCGGTGCCGGCTATCCGGGCGAAGACAACGACTATGACTTCGGCAGCGGCGCCGGCTTCTACCTGGATGCCACAGAGGCCCCCTGGTCGGAACGCTATAAGATGTACAGCTACGTGACCCAGGAGTTACCCACCCTTATGGGTGAGCATTTCCCCGTCGACATGGAACGTCAGGGCATCTTCGGCCACTCCATGGGCGGGCATGGCGCCATCACCATCCATTTGAAGAACCCCGGCGTCTATCGCTCGGTCTCGGCCTTTGCGCCGATCTGCGCGCCCAGCCTTTGCCCCTGGGGGCGCAAGGCCTTTGCCGGCTATCTGGGCGACGACGAAGCGACCTGGGAAGACTACGACAGCTGCACCCTGATTCGCCGTCAGCCGTCCGACGCGCAGATCTTCATCGACCAGGGTGCGGAAGATCCCTTTCTCAGCGAGCAGCTTAAGCCCGACCTGCTGGTAGCCGCCTGTAAAGAGGCCGGCCAGCGCTTTGAGTTCCGCATGCAACCGGACTACGATCACAGCTATTACTTCATCCAGACCTTTGTCGAAGACCATCTGCGGCATCACGCGAAGGCCTTGGGTTAGAGCATGTCCGAGTTATGGAAGAAGAGGTCTACCGCAACCCGACGATAGACAAGCAGGCCCTCAAAGCGCTGTCGGAACGCAGCGATGCAAAGGGCTTGATGCAGCTCTGCGGACACCTTGCACTCCTGACTTTTACGACTGCCGCGGTTCTGCTCGCCGCGCATCCCTTGCTCTACGGCCCCGCCCTGCTGGCCCAGGGTGTCGCAATCATCTTTCTCTTCGCACCGCTGCATGAGTGCATTCACCGCACCGCTTTCCAGAACCGCCGGCTGAATGACCTTGTCGCGCGGGTCTGCGGATTTCTGCTGCTGCTGCCGGCCGACTACTTCCGCGCCTTTCATTTTCAGCATCACCGGCATACCCAGAACCCGGCGCAGGACCCCGAACTGGCGGGGCCGCCCATCACATCTTTGGCCGCCTATCTGACGCATCTTTCCGGACTGCCCTACTGGCGGGAGAGAACTTCTGCAATAGTCCGCCACGCCCTTGGCGGCATCGATGAGGACTTCATCCCCGCGCGGCAAAAAGCCCGGATCATCGGTGAGGCGCGCTGGCACCTCGCCGCCTACTGCGTCCTGCTGGCCGGCAGTCTCGCCGCCGGATCAACGCTGCTGCTCAGCCTCTGGCTGCTGCCGGTGCTGCTGGGCCAGCCCTTCCTGCGCGCCTTCCTGCTGGCGGAGCACAGCGGCTGCCCGCAAACCGACGACATGCTGGTGAACTCGCGAACCACGCAGACCAACGCCGCGCTGCGCTGGCTCTGCTGGAACATGAACCGGCACAGCGCCCATCATGCTTTCCCGGCGCTTCCATTTCACGCTCTGCCCGAGGCCGATGCGATGCTGGGCGGAAAGGTGGTAACCCGCAGCAGAGGATATCTGACGGTGCAGCGCGACATCCTGGCCGCGTTACGAAACCGGAGAGGCGATCAGGCCGGCAAGACTCTGTCTTAGGCCAAGCCTTCCTTAGGCCACGTTTCCCTTAGGCCACGTCTTCGCCGGCGACCAAGGCGGGGCCGACACCGATATCGCCGCGGATCTGGCCACCGGTCTTGATCATGATTTCCGCGTAGCGGATGGTACCGCTGACCCGGCCTGACGCTTCGATCGTCAGCAGTCCGCGAACCGTGAGATCGCCGTCGAAATCCCCGGTGATGTTTGCCGTCTCGACGACAGCCCGACCGCGAAACACGCCGCCCGAACGGACCTTCAGATGGTCGGCGGTGAGCGAGGCCTCCACCCGACCCTCGACAACCAGTGTCTGGCAGGACTCGATCTCGCCTTTCACGAAAATACCGTTGCCGACGATCAAGGTGCCCTCGGGCCGCGCATCGGGTGACAAGGTCCGTTTCGTCAGATCAGGTTGCGCGAACCCAAGCGCAGTTTCCCCCGGCCCCGATCCAAATGCGGTATCGCCCGCCGCAACCATGCGGCGCGGTTGAAATCTCTTCGCCATCGCTGCCCAATTCTCCCTATTGGCGGCTTTGCCGCTCATTTGTCACCCGTCTAGGCAAACACAGCCTGCGACCGGAGACAAGCAGGCTATCCACTGAAGGCAAAGATTCTCGATCTTTTTCGCGTCATTGGGGAGATCCGGGGGGGCACCCGGACGAGACCTTAAGGAGCGCCTGCCTGGTGCCCCTGAGCTTCGTCGGGCTGATCACCAACCCGGCTTCCATGCATAAAGACGGCGCCGCCCATCAGCACATCGATCGACCGGCCGTCACTGGCAAGCGGCAGCAACAGGCGGTGGATTTCCCAGTGTTCGCGCCCGGCAACATGCATCTTGCCCTCGCGGTAACGCGGACCGCCGCCCCGCGCCACCTCGATATGGTGCTCCATCGGGATCCGAATACCGGCCCGTCTTTGGATATCGGCTATGGATTTGCCGCGCAGCGGCATGGAGAACGCATCTTCGACCTGACTGCCGGCAAGACGAAAGTGAAAATCCTCCGCATCGCCCACAACGTCGAGCAGGAAGACGTTGGGCAATAGGTCGGGAATCTCCACCGGATCGATGTCTTGCCGCGAGGGCAGAAGATCGCCCTCACAAAGCGCCCGCCAATAGGCGAAAAGCTTCTGCAGCTTGTTGTCCGGCAGGTCCGCCGGATCAAAAGCCTTCCCCACTGCAACGCCCCTCATCTACCCCCAATGAGTGAGACTATATACTACATGTAGTGGGTTTGGCGAAAAACTTCTTGCGTCCAAGATGATTAGCACAGCCTACTATAAGCTGATTACGCAAGCTGCTGGCAACTGCCGTTGATGGCGGCCGGGGCCTCTAGGCGGACTTGCCGATCACCTGCGGCGGGTCGAAGGAAGTCTCCAGCGGCGAGACGCGCTCCTTGGGAAAATCAATGCTGACGCAGGTTCCCTTATCCGCCTCGCTGGTCAACGACAGGCTGCCGCCGTGCAGATCGATCAGCCGGCGGGTCAGCGGCAGACCAAGGCCCGTGCCCTCGTACTTCCGGCTCAACGAGGAATCGACCTGGCCGAAGGGTGCCATCGCCTTGGCAATATCTTCCTCGGCGATGCCGATCCCCGTGTCTTCCACCTGCACCCGCAGACCGCCGGTGCCGAGCAGGCGCGCACGGACAGAGACACGTCCGCCCGCATCGGTGAACTTCACCGCGTTGGACAGGAGATTGAGCATGATCTGCTTGACCGCGCGCGGATCGGCCTGCAGCCGGGGCAAGCCGGCGGGCATGTCGAGCACCAGATTGACACCGGCCTCCTCGGCCCGGTCCCGCATGATCCGGAAAGAAGCCTTGGTGGCGGCCTGCAGATCGATGGCCTCCTCGTGCAGTTCGAACTTGCCGGCCTCGACCTTTGAAAGATCGAGGATATCGTTGATCAGACTCAGCAAATGCGTGCCGCTGTCGTGGATGTCGATCGCATACTCGCGATAACGCTGGTTGCCCATGGGGCCGAAGAGCTGATCCTTGATGATCTCCGAGAAACCGATGATGGCATTCAGCGGGGTCCGCAGTTCATGGCTGACGTTGGCCAGGAAGTCGGACTTGGCGCGGCTGGCGAGTTCTGCTTCTTCCTTGGCGCTGCGTAGCTGGCGCCCGGCGCTGTAGCTGCCGGTCACGTCGTCGTAGGTCGCCAGCGAGCCGCCGCCCGGCATCGGGCGATGCAGAACATTGATCACCCGCCCGTTGGAGAGGAAGTCCTGCAGCTTGGCTTCCTTTGCACTTGCCGCGGCCGACATGCGGCGCTGGCGCATGGTGGCGGCCTGATCCCTGGTCAGCCCTTCCAGCTTGGCGGTGTAGTCCAGAATCTCCACGAGATCCGTTCCCGGCTGGCCCATCCCGGCCGGCAGGTTGTAGAGGTCGAGGAAACGCTGGTTGCAGATGATCAGGCGCTGATTGACGTCGTACATGGCCAGGCCCTGAACCATGTTGTCCAGGGCGGCGTCCAAGAGGACGTTCTTGTGGCGCAGTTCCTCACCGATGCTGCGCAGTTCCGATTCCCGGCGCCGCAGTTCGGTGATGTTGGTGCTGATCACCACGAAGCCGCCGTCGGCGGTGCGCCGTTCGGCAACCCTGAACCACGCCCCGTCCCGCAGCTCGATCTCAAACGGCGGTCCGGGGTTGCGGAAGTGCTGAAGATGCTCCTCGACCCAGAGATGCCAGTTCTCCCCGGCCTGCGGGAAGTTCCCGGCTCCGGCCGCAGCGGTGACGATTTCCTCAAAGCGCATGCCCGGCACCAGAAGGTCTCGTGCTCCGGCATAAAGATCCCCATAGCGCCGGTTGCAGAGAACCAGCCGCTCGCCAGCATCGAAGAGGGCAAATCCGCCGGCAAGGGATTCAATGGACTCGCGCAGGCGCTGCTGCGCCGCCGCCGCCGCCAGTTCCGAGCGGCGCTCGCGGAAAATAAAGGCAACAAGAACCACGGTCAGTGAGGCCACGACGATCACGACCAAAATCAGGGCGCCCCGGAAGCGCTCCAGGTTGGCTGCTTCGGTCTGCAGGATCGCCAGCGCGGCACTGTTCGCCTCGCCGAACAGCTTGGCGATCTCCTGGCGTGCGGCACCGACCCGCTCCTGCGCCAGGTCGAGAACGACCTCGGAGTCCGGCGCCAAGCCCTGAACACCATCGGTAAGCCAGAGTTTGAGGTCGCTCGCCACAGGTTTCAGGGTCGCATACATCGAGGCGATGCCGATCTGGCTGCTGAACTCGTAGGAGTCGTTGAGATCCTCGATCCGCCGCTCGATCAGTTCGATCCGATCGACCACGGCCTGTCGATTATCCGCCGTCGGAGCGGTTCTCGCCTCGCGGATTGCATCTTGCAGATAGACAAGGTCATCGATGATGAAGACAACGTCACGCTCCTGACGCAGCACCTCGACCGGCAACACCTGCTTCAGTTGCGAAATGCTGGCCTCGACATAGAGCACCAGGGCCGTCGTCCCGATCAACACCGCGGCAATAAATGCCGCGGGCCAACGCGAAAGCAACGGTCGCTTGGTTGTCTCTGTCCGGTTCATCTCATTCCGCATAACGACGTCACGTTCCTTGGCCGCTCGACCTTCCGGTCGAAGAACCGCTTCGTGCACCTTTCGCGCCTCCCACCCCGACACATTTGGGTCAACAGGTGCGCGCAACAGTTGTTCGAAGTATCCTTTATCCTACCCACCGTCTCCCCCTTGCCGGGCCGATCTGATGCAGCTTCCCGGCGCATGGATGGATAAAGGAATCAATTACAAACAAAAACAGTTATTTATCGTTCTTTCTTGCAATCTCATAGAGTCTGATCCTAACAGTTTATTAATAGGAAAATGGCGTTAACAATTGGTAAAGGTCCTCATCCCTGATCAAGGGCAAAATTGGGGCAAACTTCCTAGAACCTGAGGAGAAAGCGTTGGATATCAGCAAGATCCCTGTGGGCACCAACCCACCTTGGGACGTTAACGCGATCATCGAGGTGCCTCTGGGCAGCGTTCCGGTGAAGTACGAAATGGATAAACATTCCGGCGCGATCTTCGTCGATCGCTTTCTCCATACCGCAATGCATTATCCCCTGAACTATGGATTCGTGCCCCACACGCTTTCCAACGACGGCGACCCGGTCGACATCCTGGTGGTAAACTCGGTGCCTGTCATTCCCGGGGCCGTGGTGCGGGTGCGCCCGATCGGTGTGCTGATCATGGAGGACGAGGCCGGCGAAGATGAAAAGCTCTTGTCGGTGCCGGTCGACGACCTTCACCCTTTCTACGCCAACGTTTCCTCTTTCCGCGACCTGCCGAAAATCCTGCTCGACCAGATCGCCCATTTTTTCGGGCATTACAAGGATCTGGAGCCGGACAAGTGGGTCAAGGTGAAACGCTGGGGTGAAGCCGACGAAGCCTGCAAGCTGATTGAGCAGGCGATCATTGAGGCGGAAAAAGAGAACAGCTGAGATGGCCGCGACGGACCGTTTGAGGGCCGCGCTCGCGGCCCAGCCCCGCGTCAGTCTTGCCCACCTTCCGACGCCAATCGAGCCCCTGCCCCGCTTGTCGGCCGCGTTGGGTGGCCCGCGCATTCTGGTGAAACGCGATGATTGCACCGGCCTCGGCCTCGGCGGCAACAAGACGCGGAAGCTCGAGTTTCTGATGGCGGAAGCACAGCAGCAGGGCGCCGACACGGTCATCACGACCGGGGGTATCCAATCCAACCACGTGCGCCAGACGGCGGCAGCAGCGGCGAAACTGGGCTTGGCCTGCGAACTGGTTTTGACGCGGGTCGTGCCCTGGGGTGGCGATGATTACGAGCGGAGCGGCAATATCCAGCTGGACCGCCTGTTCGGCGCCACCGTCCACCTTCACGACGGCGGCACGGACCGAAACACCGCAATGGCGGCGTTGGCTACCGCGCTGAAAGCCGACGGCAAAAGGCCCTTCACGATCCCGACCGGCGGCTCCAACGTGACCGGTGCCTTGGGCTATGCCGCCGCGGCCCTTGAGATTTTCGAACAGCTCCACACCTTGGGCGTCAAACCCAAAGCGATCCTGCATGCCTGTTCGAGCGGCGGCACCCAGGGCGGCCTCAGCGCCGGCCTCGCCGCGATCGACCCGGCGCTGCGGGTCGTCGGTGTGGACGTGGATGCCAACCCGGAATCCGTCGAGGGTACGGTTCGCCAGCTCGCCGAAGAAGTCTGGGCCCTGCTGAATCTGGATGGAGCACTGCCACCGGACTGTATCACGCTGGAGTCCGGTTACGCCGGCGAGGCCTATGGGTTGCCGACCACGGCCATGCGTGAGGCGGTAAACCTCTGTGCTGAGCTGGAGGGACTGCTGCTCGACCCGGTTTACAGCGGCAAGGCCATGGCCGGTCTCATCGGTATGATCCGCGCGAATCGTTTCACGAAGGATGACACGGTCGTCTTCCTTCACACCGGCGGCACCCCGGCGCTCTTTCCTTACCGTGATGCTTTGGAAAGCTGAGTGCCCAACTCGCATCTCGCAAGGTTTCAGTCAGCGATGGCCGATCTGCCCACCATTAAGTCAGGAAACACCGAGCATCAGCGCCGCCGTCGGAATCAAAGCCTGAAAGTGCCCCAGTGTTTCTAGATCCTGTTCTGTTTTGGGACGAGGCCGGCGTCGGCTCCGCACGGGCGACCTTGGCAACCCTTCTGCTGGCCATGGTAATCGACCTCTTGCTGGGCGACCCGAAGTGGCTCTACCGCCTTGTGCCGCACCCGGTGGTGATCATCGGCGGCGCCATCGCCGCCCTGGAGAGGTTGCTGAATCGCCAGGCCGAAACACGACATCGGCGGATAGTCCTAGGAGCCTGCTGCACCTTGTCGATCCTGCTGGCCTGTGCCGCTGCAGGCCTGGCCCTGCATCTGCTGTTGCGCGGGCTGCCTTGGGGATGGATTGTCGAAGCCATCCTCGCCAGCAGCCTGCTGGCTTTCCGCAGCCTCTATGATGCCGTCCGTGCGGTCGCCAAAGGGCTGGAAGAGAATCTGGATGCCGGCCGCGCGGCCGTGCGCCATATCGTGGGACGCGACCCGGAAAGCCTGGATGAGGCCGGAATAACCCGGGCAGCCGCCGAATCGGCCGCCGAAAACTTCTCGGACGGCTTCGTCGCGCCGGTCTTCTGGTACCTGATCTTCGGCCTTCCCGGCCTCCTCGCCTACAAGGCAATCAACACCCTGGACAGCATGATCGGTCACCGCAATGCCCGTTACGAAGCCTTCGGCAAGGCTTCGGCGCGGCTCGACGATCTCGCCAACTTCCTGCCCGCGCGCCTCGCCGGCCTGTTCATCGTCCTGGGGGCCCTGCTGGTGCCCGGCGCCAGCATGAAAAAGGCCTGGTCGACCATGCTGCGGGACGCCCCGAAGCACCGCTCCCCCAATGCCGGCTGGCAGGAAGCCGCCCTTGCCGGCGCCCTGGGACTGGCGCTGGCGGGGCCGCGGCACTACGGCGGGCAGGTGGTCGATGACGGCTGGATGGGGGACGGGCGCTCCACCTTGCGCGCAGGCGATCTGGCCAAAGTGCTTGATCTCTATCTCGCCGCCGGGGGCGTTGCCTTTGCTGTGGTCGGCGCAGGCTTGCTGAGCCTCTGATTCGGTTAGGGGGCGGCCGGCTTCAGACGCAGGGGCAGGCCGGCAGCGACAAAGACGACCGAATCAGCAACCGCCGCCAGGGCCTGATTCAGGCGGCCGGCATCATCGCGGAAGCGCCGCGACAGGGCATCGCCCGGAACGATACCCAGACCGACCTCATTGGAGACGAAGACCACCGGGCCGCGCAGGCCCGGCAGGCATCCAAGCAGGCGATCAACCTCACTATCAACATTCAATTCACTGAACAAAATATTGGAAAGCCACAATGTTAGACAATCGACGAGGATAACCGTATCGGCCTTTGCCTGTGCTTGAAGAGCCGTGGAGAGAGCCAGCGGCTCCTCGTGGGTGCGCCACCCCTCACCGCGCCGTTCGCGATGCAGGCGGATTCGCTCCGTCATCTCGCCATCGCCCGCCGTCGCCGTCGCCAGATAAACCCAGTCGCCCGGCTGCGATTCGACCAGCTTCTCGGCATAGCCGGACTTTCCGGACCGGGCGCCGCCCAGCACCAGGGTCACTGGCGGAATGGAAAAAGAGGTCATAGTCTCACTGAAGCAGCTGGGTCCCGGGAACGTAGCTGGGTCTTGCGGCTGTGGCTGGGATTCGCGAAAGTGCGAGCCTGCCTCAGTGTGATGCGCCTGAGGGAGGCTGTCCATATCCGTGGCTCCCGTCGGGCCCGGCAAGGCCGAATACAATCGGGCCGCGGACGGATCGGACCACGGATGGAACCATTTTACCGGCGCGCCGGCGTGCCGCCGCTGTTGGGGGTGTTTGAATGAGCGTTACCGTCGTTGAACAAACAAGAAAAAGAAACTGGAAAAAGGTTCTGCGGGGCAGCTGCCTGGCTGCGGCCACCGCCACCCTGGTGGCACCGCTTGCCGCCCAGGGACAGGACAACGCCGGGGCATCAGCCAGCGCAACTTTCTTCACCGGACCGGGTTTCGCCGGCCAATCGAAGACTCTGACTCTGGCCGCTGATCAGCCCTATCAGGCCATTCCTTTCGTCGGCGACGAGTTGAACGAAAAGATCGGTTCCCTGCGGGTCGACCCCGGGCTTGGCGTCATTCTGTTCCAACGCCCCTACTTCGCCAACCGCGACGATGCCTGTGGCTTGAACCTGGGCACGCGGGAAAACCGCAAGGCTTGGTGGCTGGGCCTGACAGCGGATTTCGAACCGCCAACGGCCCTTGCTGCCGAGCAGCCTTACGAGACCGCCGAGATGCAGGATGACGATTACTCCTCGGTGATCGCCTATCGCCGCGACCTCGGACCACCGCCGGGATTTCTGCTGATGGAACGCCGGAGCTATTACAATCGCGCTTGCGAGAATTCCGACGAGCAGAGCTACTTCAACCGGCTCTTCGTTCCCGTGCCGAACCCGCCCAGCCGCGAGGCCTGTGTCGATCTCTCCGTCGTCGCCAACAGCTACGGCGCGGGCGCGGATGCGCCGAAGTTCTCCCGGCTCAGTGAGGCAGTAGCCCTGCAACCGGAAAGTTTCAGCCCCCGCTATCAAGGCGCGGACCACCGCTTCACGCTTTCCGTCTTTGCCGGTGCCGGATGCAGCGGCCCCTCGATCACGCTGACCAGCAGCGAAGGTGGACGCCCGGCGCGCCACAAGCTGAAGGACTTTGATTTCGACCGCCGCGCCCAATCGGTCCTGATCCGCTATCAGCGGGGACCTCTCGACCCTTATCTTGAGGCCGCTTCGGTTGCCGCCGCGACGCCGGCCCCAAGTGCACCGGCTGCACCCGCACCTGCCACAACCGCACCGGCACAAACGGCACCGGCTGCCAGCACCTTCACCTCGCAGAGCCAGGCAGGCCAACCAGCCGTCCCGGCCGCGCAAAACAATCAGGGCCTGCAGCCGCAGCCCCCGGCGCCGGCCAGCCCTGCACCGCAAGCAAGCGGCGGTGGCCTGCAACCGGCGCCGCCCAGCGCCCCCGTCCAGCAGCAGCAGGCCCTGCAGCCGAGCCCGGTGCCAGCCGCGCCTGTCCAGCCGGCCGTTACCGCACCCCCGCGGGCACCCAGCGGCCCGCAGGAGGAGACCTTCCGTTTTCCGGTACATCAGGTCTATCGCCTGAATTTCTGTGTCGAGGGAGATGTCGGCTGTGGCGATCCGGCGGCCAATACCTGGTGTGAGAGCCAGGGCTTCAGCCGGGCTGCCCGATGGGCCAGGGAAGAGAATATCGGCGCGCTCTATCCCACGGTCTTCATCGGCAGTGGAACCATTTGCGACAAGTTTCTCTGCGATGGCTTTGAGGAGATCACCTGTACGCGCTGAGCGCTCACAACCGCCGCAAAGAAAAGGCCCCGTCTGCGGAAGCGGACGGGGCCTTTGTCTTTGAGGGATGCAGTCGTCTAAACGTTAAAACCGGCATCCCCAACCATCAGCATGGACAAATAGTAGGGATCGGGTTGCTGCGGCTGCTTGGCGACCGAGAGGTAATAGGGATCGGGCCGCTTCGGGCGATCCACGCCGGCAAGATTGTCACCACCCGGCGCCATCTCCAGCGAGGCCGGATCAGAGGCCCCATCGATCACTTCGTCCGATACCGGTTCCTGCACAGCAGGTTCGACCTTCTTCGGCGCGATCACCAAGGGTTCCTCAGGCGGCAGCACGGCGAGCAACTCGCCCGGTTCGAAATCCGCCCAGGCGGGCGGTTCCAAGAGGCGTGCCACGGCGGTGGCAATTACCGACAGCGGGCCCTCTCCATCACCCGCATCCTGCCGCAGGCCCTGGCCGTCCGGCTGCAGGGAGCTGGTCTGCTCCCCCTCGCCCGCCGTGTTCGGCATCATCAGCGGGATCGGACCGTCCCCGGTCTGCGGCGGACTATCAGGATCACCGTCTGCATTTGCGGACGGCGCACCCTGCCCCTCCAGTGGCCTGATCAAGACAGGCGCGGAAGCACCACTGTCCGGTGCCGGCGCAAGGGGGACATTGGGCAAGGCCGCGGTGTAAGCCGCTTCAAGATTGTGGAGCACGGTTTCATCCGCACCGGGCTCGACGGCAACCTCCGCCAGCACCGCGATCGCTTCGTCTCGGTTACCGTCCAAAGCGAGCGACAAGCCGAGATTGTTTCGCGCCGAGAGATAGTAGGGATCCCGCTCCAACGCCGAGCGATAGAGCGCTTGCGCGGCCTGATGTTCCCCCGCCTGATCACGAATGATACCCAACGCATTATAAGGGCGCGGGTCTGCGGGGTTGCGCGTCATCGCATGATTGAACTGGGTCGCCGCCAGAGTGGTGCGCCCTGATTCCATGTAGACCTTGCCGAGACCGTAGAGCGCTTCGGCATGGCCCGGGTGCTGGGCCAGCAGTGCCGAATAAGTCTGCGCCGCGGCATCGTCACGGTCCATGGTCTTCAAAAGACCGGCGATACGCATCAAAACGTCGGGATCGTCCGGGCTCAACTCATGCGCCCGCGCACAGAGGCCGAGGGCGGTAATGTATTTGCCCTCTCCCGCCAAGCGGTCGCAATAGCGCACCAGACGTTCGGCCCGGCTAGCGTCATCCTTGCCGAAATCCGCCGGCGCAAAGCTGGCCGGTCCGTGCGAAGTGCCCGCACAGCCGACTACCAAGCCTGCCAGGGCCAGGACGCCTGCGATCCGCCGAAGGGGGCGGCCGATAGCTCCATATGTCATTCCTGGTTCTCCGCATCACAGGGAAACGGCCGCCGGGACCCTGTCAGGGCCGATCATCAGGGCGGTCCTCTCCCGCATTAACGAAACAAGACTGAGGCCAAGTCTAGGCGCTGGGTGCTTAAGGGAAGGCTAAGGTATTCAAAACATTTGAGAGATTTGCCAAATGGCCATCGCTGCGGAGACCGGCGAATTAGTCACAAGTTGTGGCAAAACCCATTCTTAATGATCTTCTGTAATCCTAGTCTGATTGACATGTAGTCATCCAGGAAACAGCAAGATGCTCATACGTATTATCCTCTTCTCCTATTTCGCCCTCTGGGGCCTGAGCAGCCTGATCGAGGTATCGGGCCCTTCCTGACGCGCCGCTGCGGCAGGAACGACCGCTCATGTGAAGACCGTCGACACCTGCCAGCCTGTTTCAGGAAGCCTCAGAACCGGCTTGCGCCAAATCAGGCGCGGAAAAGCAGCCACCATCGGGCTGGCTCCGACTGATTTATCTAAAATTTGAATTATTGTTGGCGTCAACTTCCAGACAGCTGTGACAACACTGTGTTCACGGGGATTTTGTCTGTGTGGCTTCATGTTCGTTTACCCTCGATTAACTTTCATTACTTACTCTGGGGGAGGCTTAAGGGAGTGGTTCCCAAAGGTTTGAGTGGGAGAAGGTCATGAGGACCCAGACAGCAACAAGAGGTCGCCCGGCAGGCGAGGCAACCCAGGGCGCCGCCCACAAGAGCGCGGCGCGTACAACTCTGTCGAAGCAGAAATCCGGCCGGCTTTACTCGTGGAAGATCACCCTCTTCCAGAGCCTCGGCCGAGAACTGCATGCGCTTCACCGCCAGCAGCAGGAACGCGCCTTCATGGCCACGTCGCATGGCCTGAACTACTGTGAGCGCAAGGTACAGATCGGCCACCTTCACTAGCAGCCTTCAGGGGCGCCGATCTATCAAGGGTTCAGACAAAGCAGTCGAAAACCGAAAGCAGCCTGCAACGCCGATGTCAGCGCGGGTTGGTCCAGGGGCGCCGGCGAGAGTAGCCCCCGCAGGCTCTATTGATCATCGATGGAAACAAGAACCCAGCGCGGTCAGCCGCAGCCGTAGGCGCTCCACATGGTGTACTTCAGCTCACCGGTGACGCAGGCCCAATAGACCTCGGAATCCGGATCCGCGCTCCGGTACGCACAGGCCGACTCGACAATCTGCAGAATACGCCCGCAGACGCGATGCTGATGCCAGGGCTTTGATTCCAGCCCCTGGGCGCCACCGTCACCAGGCTGGCCGGATACATCACGGGATACCAGAAGAAAGCCCTGATCCTTCAACCAGTGGCTCAAGGACCAGCCGTTCCCGCCGCCCGTGGCGGTGCCGTTCCCCGTAACAAGAACGGCGCCAACAGCAAGGCCGGCAACGACGAGCCCGGTCGCGAGCATAAAGCGCCAGTTGTTCAGGCGGACCCAGGATCCGATCGCAACATCTTGCAGTCTGTCGTCGGCGCTGACCATTCGGCTCCACAGCCCTTGGAGGATGGAAAAACGGGATTGGGTAGCTGCCGAAATTGTACGGCCCGCCTGCTTAGGAAGCCGTTAATCGGGGTCTTTTTGTTCGGTTCCAGCGCAGGGCGATTCCTTCAAGGTGCCGGCTCCAGATGCCTGATGACATAGACTTCGCAGCGCGCGGTATCCTGGTCCTTAACGGCATAGATCAGGTTCGGGACCGCCAGACCCTCGGGGTCATAAAGGCTCCAATGTCCGCCGACAACGGCGCCATGAACAAAGCCGCCGAGCCGGATCGACAGAAAGCGCTCGCGCTTTTGTCGGAAGCGTCCGCTACGGCAGAGATCGGTGAGGCCGCGATCGCGGTCAAAATCCCGCAGCGGACGATCATCCTCATAAATCATGTGCGCGTTCTTGCGCGGATTGACCGGCCGCCGGGGCGGTACCGGGGCCTCCACCGGCCCACGCAAAGCGGGCAAGGCAGGCGCCAGCGGCAGGTGGTTGCGGTCGGCCAGAACAGACCCGGAGGGCAGCAAGACCGCCAGGAGACCAGCCAGAGCGAGGGCTCTTTGAAATCGGTACATGGCCGCAGGCTAGAGCCAAAGCCTTACCGGATCGTCAAACGCCCCTTCACCCGCCAAAAAGAAAAGGCGGCCCGCTTTGCAGCGGACCGCCCTTTTTCAAGGTCATGTCAGAGCCTACTGAAGATAGTCGTAGGCGCCGTCCTTCCACTCGTAGAAGACATAACCCGGCGCGGTGACATCGCCCTTCTCATCGAAGCCGATGTTGCCCAGAACGGTGTCGAACTGGTTGGCCTGGAGAGAGGCAATCACCGGATCGATATCGGTGCTGCCGGCTTTCTCCACCGCCTGTGCCCAGGCCTGGATGGCACCATAGGTGTAGAGCACATAGCCTTCCGGCTCGACGCCCTTGTCACGGAACACCTTCACGACCGGTGCCGCTACGGGGTTCTTCCGGGGATCGGGGCTGAAGGTCATCAGCGTGCCTTCACCGGCATCACCGGTGATGGACCAGTACTCATCCGTGACCAGCGCATCGCCGGAGATCAGAAGCGTGTCCATACCCTGGTCGCGCATCTGGCGGACCATCAGGCCGGCTTCGGTGTGATAACCGCCGACATAAAGCACATCGATAGAGTTCTGCTTCAACTTCGAAACCAGCGCGGTGTAGTCCTTCTCACCAGCCGTATAGGCTTCGTAGAGCGATTCCGTCACACCGGCCGAGTTCAGGTTCTTGCGGGTCTCGTCCGCTAGGCCCTTACCGTAGGCCGTCTTGTCGTGAACGATAGCGATGTTCTTGGCACCGAACCTATCGGCCAGGAATGCACCAGCCACCTCGCCCTGCTGATCGTCACGCCCGCAGACGCGGAAGACGTTGTCGCCGCCCTCTTCCGTCAAGGCCGGATTGGTCGACGCGGGAGAGATCTGGATGATGCCTTCCTCCTCATAGACCTGAGAGGCCGGAATGGAGGAACCGGAACAGAAGTGCCCGGCCATGAAGACCACGCCCTTGTTGACCATCTGGTTGGCAACGGCCACCGCCTGCTTCGGATCGCAAGCGTCATCGCCCACTTCCAGAACAAGCTGCTGGCCGAGCACACCGCCGGCGGCATTGATGTCGGCCACCGCCTGCTCGGCACCGGCTTTCATCTGCTGACCGAAGCTGGCGTACTGACCGGTCATCGGCCCGGCCGTCGCGATCACGATGTCCGCCTTGGCAGCCGTGACCGACAAAGTCGTCACCGCCGCTGCGGCCATAAGTACCGAAGTAAGTTTACGCATAGGGGTTTACCTCCCGTCTTGCTTGAAATCCCTGTCTCTCACTTATACCCGGCGTGGCGCCTGAGGGCCCCTCCACACCTTGGTCATACCGTTTCGGCAGACAGCTTAGGCAGGCCTGCGAAGGCCCGCAATCCCTTTTATTCCAAAGACTTCACCCTAGCCCGCAGAGCGCTCGCGCCACCCGAAAGGTCCGGCGCGTTCATACAGCCAGGGATACTGCGCCACCATGGAGCGTGCGCGGGTCAGCCGATAGGACAGCAGCGCAATGGCCATAATGATCGCGGTATCGATAACATATCCGCTGAGGAGCAGCAGTTCGCCGCCGAACAGGCTGAATATAATGAAACGGTCGGCCAGCCCCAGAAGGCAGGAGTAGCCCACCGCCTGCCAGGCCGGCCGCCAATTGGCGCTCAGCGCATGTCCGGTCATAAAGGCAGCACCGCCGGTGAGAACCACCGTCACCGCGATGAAAACCGGCAGAGAAGTCCCCAACAGGTCGATCATGCCATTCCTTTCGCCGAGTATCCCAGGCCCTGCGTCATCGTCTAGTGCCCGCCCTCAAGATAGGCGGCCCGCACTTCCGGCATCGCCAGCAGTTCTTCCCCCGCACCGCTCAGCGTAATGCGACCGTTCACCATCACATAGCCGCGGTCGGCGAGCTTCAGCGCGTGAAAGGCATTCTGCTCCACCAGGAAAATAGTCATCCCTTCGCGCTGGTTGATGTCCTTCAGGACCGCAAAGATCTGTTTCACGATCAGCGGCGCCAGACCGAGAGACGGCTCATCCAGCAACAGCAGGCGTGGCCGGCTCATCAAAGCCCTGCCGATGGCCAGCATCTGTTGCTCGCCGCCCGAAAGGGTCCCGCCGCGCTGCTGCTGGCGGGACTTCAGGATCGGAAACAGGGTGAACACCCGGTCCAGGTCTTCATCGAAGTGTTCCGGCGGCGCCACAGTGGCGCCCATCTGCAGATTCTCCATGACCGTCATGCGGGGAAAGATCCGCCGGCCCTCAGGCGACTGGGCGACCCCCAGCCGCACGATGTCGTGGGCCAGCATGGAGGTGATGTTCTGACCATCGAAGTGAACACTGCCCACCGCAGCACGCGGATTGCCGAAGACCGTCATCAACAGCGTCGACTTGCCGGCGCCGTTGGCGCCGATCAGGGTGACGATTTCGCCCTGCTCCACATCCAGGTCGACGCCGCGCAGGGCTTCGATATTGCCATAGAAGGAGTGGACGCCAGCGATCGAAAGCATGGCCATGTCAGCGCCCCTCCCCATCGTTGCCGGAATCCGCTTCGGCCGCGAGATCGGCCGCGACTTCCGGCGGGATCTCGTCGTCCTCTTCCTCACCCAGATAGGCCCGGATCACCGTCGGGTCACCGCGGACGAAAGACGGCGTCCCGTCGGAAATCTTGCGGCCGTAGTCCAGAACGACGATGTGGTCGGAGATTTCCATCACCACGCTCATGTCGTGTTCGATCAGCAGCAAACCGATCTGATGCTTTTCCTTGATGTAAAGCAGCAGCGCATTCAGCTCGGCCGATTCCCGCGGGTTGAGCCCGGCCGCCGGCTCGTCGAGACAGAGCAGCACCGGGCGGCTGCACATGGCTCTGGCGATCTCCAGGCGGCGCTGCGCACCGTATGGCAGGTCGCCGGCATTGTCGTCGGCGCGGTCGATCAGGTTCACCTGCTCCAGCCAATAGCGCGCGTAGTCGACAGCCTCGTGTTCCGCCTTTCGATAACCACCGATACCCAGCAGGCCGAAAACCGAGTAGCCGGAGGCGACCATCAGGGCATTGTGCTGCGCCACCATGAGGTTCTCGAGCACGGACATGGCCGGGAAAAGCCGAATGTTCTGAAAAGTGCGACCGACATGGGCCTTCTGGGCGATACGAAAATCGTCCATCCGTTCGAGAAAATGCTGGCGCCCTGAACTGTCCAGGGTAAGGCGTCCGACCGTCGGCTTGTAGAAACCCGTAAGGCAGTTGAAGAGCGTTGTCTTGCCGGCGCCGTTGGGGCCGATAATGGCAGTGATCTCCGCATCGCCGGCGGCAAAGGATACATCATTGACCGCCACCAGACCGCCGAACCGCATGGTCAGGTGCTCCACCGTCAGCAGCGGCCGCGCGCCGCTCGGCACTGTCGTGTCGTGGGGATCGTGACTCGGTGAATCCGCCTCGGCCAGGGTCATGACGTCCCTCCCTTCGGCGTATCGTTCAGACGCAGGGTCGGGTCGCGGTGAGACAGCAGGCCGCGGGGACGCCAGACCATGATCAACACCATGGCGCCGCCGAAGGCCAGCATGCGGAACTGCTCCAGTTCGCGGAACAGCTCGGTACCGCCGATCAGCAGCACTGCGGCGATCACCACGCCGATCTGGCTGCCCATGCCGCCCAGCACCACGATGGCGAGGATCACGGCGGACTCAACGAAGGTGAAGCTCTCCGGCGAGATGAAGCCCTGGCGCGTCGCGAAAAAGGAACCAGCGAAACCGCCGAACATGGCGCCGATGGCAAAGGCCGTCAGCTTGGTGTTGGTAGGGTTGATGCCGAGGGAACGACAGGCGATCTCGTCCTCCCGAAGCGCTTCCCAAGCACGGCCGACCGGCAGCTTACGAATGCGCAGAGTGAAGAAATTGGTGATCAGCGCCAGCACCAGGATCAGGTAGTAGAGGAACATGATGCGGTGCATCGAAGAGAAGTCGAGCCCGAAGAAGGTATGGAACGACTGCTCGCCTTCCTGTACCCGCCGGCTGAAAGGCAGACCGAAGAAACTTGGCCGCGGAATGCCCGAGATTCCGTCCGGCCCCCGCGTGAACTCATACCAGTTCAGCAGCACAACCCGAATGATCTCACCGAAACCCAGCGTCACGATGGCCAGATAGTCGCCGCGCAATCGCAATACGGGAAAGCCGAGAATGACACCGAAGGTGGCCGCGAAAAGCCCGGCAAGCGGCAGGCAGATCCAGAACGAAAGATCGAAATGGACGGCGATCAGGGCGTAGGAATAGGCCCCCACCGCATAGAAAGCGACATAGCCGAGATCGAGCAAACCAGCCAGACCGACAACGATGTTCAGACCCCAACCCAGCATGATGTACATCAGCACCAGGGTCGCGATGTCGACGATATAGCGGTTCGAGAACGGCATCCACGGCAGCGCAATGGCAATGACGATGAACAGCGGGCCCGCAACCTTGGCCGCTTTCTGAACACTGGCCCCGATGCGGTCCATCACCACTTCGCGCTCGGCGCGTTTGGCCGGACTGCGTGTCTCCCGCCTCAACGCCAGGAGGAAGCGGCCGGCGAAAACCACCGCAACCGAAAACGCCACCCAGTCCCAGCGATACTCAAGCCCCAGACCGCCGGTAATGGTGACCGTGCGTATCCCGATGATCGAAATCGCCAGGCCGAACATGACCAGGGCCGCAAGGCCGGCCTCTTTCAGAAGGGCCGGCAAGTCGACATTCGCCGCCCAGCCGGGCTTATCCGCCTCAACAGCCATGGCTCAGACCTTCTCGACTTCGGGGCGACCCAACAGACCGGTGGGACGGAAGATCAACACCAGGACCAGAATGGAGAAGGCAGCCACGTCTTTGTATTCGATGGTGAAGTAAGCCGACCAGAAGGTCTCGATCAACCCGATCAGCAGGCCGCCGAGCATGGCGCCGGGCAGCGAGCCGATACCGCCGAGCACAGCCGCAGTGAAGGCCTTAATGCCGGCCAGAAAGCCGATGTAGAAGTCGATCACGCCGTAGTAGACCAGGAACAGGATGCCGGCGACCGCCGCAAGGCCCGCACCGGTCACGAAGGTCAGTGAGATCGTGCGGTCCACATTGATGCCCAGCAGCGCGGCCATGGTGCGGTCCTGCTCGCAGGCCCGCTGCGCCCGGCCCAGCGACGTGCGGGCGATGATCAGGGCGAAGATCGTCATCAAGGCGACCGTCGTCACCACGATCATGATCTGCACGTAGCTGAGCTGCACGGCGAAGCCGTCGGTCTCCATCAGGGTGACACCGCCCTGAACCACCGGCGGCATCGGGCGCACCCGCGCGCCCTGCAGCAACTGCACATAGTTCTGCAGGAAGATCGACATGCCGATGGCCGAGATCAGCGGCGCCAGCCTGTGCGAACCGCGTAGAGGCCGATAGGCCAGACGTTCGACCGTCCAGCCGTAGACCGAGGTCAACAGCATCGCCACGACCAGCACGATCAGGAGCGCCAGAGGCACCCAGGTGATGCCCGCGAGGCCAAGAATGAGAAAGGTGATCAGACCGATAAAGGCGCCGATCATAAAGATGTCGCCATGGGCAAAATTGATCATGCCGATGATCCCGTAGACCATCGTATAGCCAATGGCGATCAATCCGTAGATCGCCCCCAGGGTGACCCCGTTGATTAACTGCTGAAGGAAATACTCCATGTACCCCGTCTGCCGGGGTGCTGTTCGCCCCGGCCCCTGCTTCATTGATTTACGCGGGTCCTTGATCGTTTGGGAAAGCCGCCCGCCAGCCTTTTCATCCCCCTGTAACGCTTCCAGCCGCGAACCTTACGCCAAATCGCGCAAGCGTCAAACGCTATCACTCCCCGCTGGCTCAAGAGCCGTCTCAGACCCGGCCAAGGCTGTCTGACCGGGCTTTAGGCAAGCGTTATGCGTCCTTCGCATGCCTATGATGCAGCGCAACATTTTTGTTGCAACAGACTGAAATATACATACATTTTTAACCGTGCACTGCAATAATAAGTGCGGTTTAGGGAGGTGCTCAAAAGAAACACCAAAGCAAGGACGTTTCCAGATGAAGCACCAAAGCAACGAAGTTATCGAGGCCGAAGCAGCCACCGCCGAGAGCGCCATCAACCGCGCGCCGGAGGGAATCGAGTTCACGCTGGATCGGGATCAGATCGAGCGCTACATCGCCGAGGGCCGGCGCATGCAGGCCGAAGCCATCGCGACGTTTTTCAAGCGCCTCTTCGCCCGCATCGCCAGCGCGCAGCCAAAATCCGATGAGACGAAGGGGACCGGCCAGACCGCCGGCAATCCCGCTCTCCAGGCGTAACCAGGCAGTCGTCAGCGACCGCCGTTTCACCTGTCTGTTGCGCCCGGCGGCGATCCGCAGGGACGATCAACACAGGCCGGGCGGCGGTCGGGAATCGGAGTAACGATGTTTGCTGTTCGCAAGCTGTCGGCCTGTGATGCCGACCAGCTCAAGGGGCACCTGCGACGCCTCTCTGCCGATGATGTCCGATTGCGTTTCGGGCACGCTGTCAAAGATGCCGGCATGGATAGCTATGCCGAGGCCATCGACTGGTCGCAGACCTGGGCGGTGGGTGTCTTTGACAAGGATCGTCTGCACGGGGTCGTCGAACTGCGGAGGATCGGTTCCTGCTGGTCCAGGAATGCCGAATTGTCCGTCTCGGTAGAAGGCCCCTATCAGAAGCAGGGCCTGGGCACCCGCCTGGTCGCCGAAGCGCTGCTGGTCGCGCGGAACCGCGGCCTTCGCACGGTCTTTCTGCTTTGCCTTCCGGAAAATCAGCCGATCAAAAAAATCGTGCGAAAGTTCTCCGGGGAACTGACCGCAGTCGAAGGCGATATCGAGGCCCGCATCCGTACCATGCAACCGACCCCGCTGTCGGTTATGACCGAAGTCTTCGGGGACGGCTGTGCGCTGTTGCTCAGCCTGCTCGGTCAAAGCACCGACGTCCCAATGGGCGGCCGCGGCCGGGCCTGAAACCGGAAGCCCGCTACCACAGCATCAAGACGCCCTCACCCTGCTGCATGGCGTAGTAGAGGCGCAGACGCAGAATGTAGCGCCGACCGCGGCGCAGCCGCACGGTGATCTTGGCATTGAAGTCACTGCCGCTGTCGTCGTCGCCGTCCATGTAGAACGGCTGTCCGTCAACCTCCTCGAACAACACCATCACCGTATCCATGCCGCCGAAGGTCTGCATGCTGCACAGGCGGCTACGCTCCGGCTCGATCGCAAAGTTCAACTGTTCGCCCGGAAGGATGCTGATGCGCTGGGACTCATAAGGCCGCAGCCTGGGCTCGCGATTGATCATCGGGTAAAACGCCACCGCCCGGTCGATATCGATGGGCGAGAGGCCCGGCGCCGGAATCAAGGACGGAGTCTTGTAAATCGCGGGCAGCGTGATCAGCCCGGGCCCGAAGCGATAGTGCATGATCGAATCCGGGTCCCACTCCGAACCTTCGACCAGGGAGGGGTCGATCTTGCGGAGGATGTTGTGGCGGATCTGATCCTCCGGCCAGTTGTTGGGCGGGCCGGAGAAGTTGGCAATCACCGCCGCCTCGTCCCAGACGATCCCGGCGTTGGGATTCTGATGCTCATGGGGAAAGCCCAGAGCGTGACCGATTTCGTGCAATGCGGTGTCGCGGCCATAGGGGGTGGTCAGGTCCCAGCCGAAGTTCATGGTGCGCTTGCGAGGATCGCTCGCATGGTCGATGGCATCACGCCCGACGTACGACCAGGAGCCGTCGCGGTGATCAAATCCGATGCGGATCTCCGCCTCTTCCGGCGCGTCGACCTCATTGAAGACGAGGCCCAGTCCCAGATCCTTCCATTCCTGGAAGGCATCGCGCACCGCCTGTTCCTGATTGTCGGCGCCGCGCCATGCCGCCGGTTTGCGGAAAAAGTAGTAACTGAGCGCCGTGCCGTTCACCCACTTCTTGTCCATGAAGCGGATCAGCGAGGCGCGGAAGGGATCCATGGTCGGCGCAAGGTCGCGCTCGGGCGACGGCGGCAAAGCGCAGATCTTCACCTCCGCGCTCTCGCCAGTCTTTCTGGGAGCGGTCTTTTTGGAAGCAGTCTTCCTAGGGCTGGCTTTACGAGAGGTTTTGGCTTTTTTCTTACGCGGCTTTTTGCTGGCCATGGCGCATTCCCCTTGCTGGCAGGCGGAGGTCACCGCGGCCGCCAAGCCCACCCACAACCGCGGGCAGGCGAACGGCAGCCCGGATCAACCGGAGAAGGCTAGCACAAATGATTAGATGTCCCGCCGCGCAGAACATCTAGCGGGCAACGCAAAGGAACAGCCGCCCTTACCCCCGAGGGGTTAGCGGTCGGCGGCCGGCCCGGATTACTCCCTCACTTCATATGCTGAACGACATCGAAACCTTCGAAGTGAGGTCCTTCGAGATACATGTGGCGGTTTCCACCGGCGGAACGATGCGCTTCACGAAAGGCTTCCGACTTCGTCCAGGCTTCGAAATCAGCACGCGATGCCCAAAGGGTATGGGACGAATAGAGCCTGTAGTCCTCGTGTTGCGGTCCTTTGAGCAGGTGAAACTCCACAAAGCCTGGAACACCCTTCAGCCGGCTGTCGCGGCCTTTCCAGACTTCCTCGAACTCGGCTTCGTGACCGTGACGCACTTGAAAACGGTTCATAGCGATGTACATGCGATCCTCCATAGTCCTGATAGGTGGTTCTCTTACCTGCACATATGAAGTGCGCCGCTCACCCCGGCACCATGACGGCTCGTCCGTTTCCAGGGTGGCGCATAACTGTTACGCGCAGACCGAAAGCGGCCTCGAGGTTGCGCTCAGTGATAACGGTATCCGGTGTTCCTTCGGCCATAATCTCGCCGTCCTTCAGGATGCAGACGCGGTCAGCGTAGAATGCGGCCAGATTCGGATCATGCAGGACCGCCAGCACCCCATGACCATGGTCGGTCAGGCGACGTGCGGATGCGAGAGTCGTTTGCTGATGGGCGATGTCGAGATTGTTTGTCGGCTCGTCAAGCAGCAGATAGAGGCTTTCGTGCTTGCCGGAACCTTCGCCGGCCGTATCACAAGCAGCCGGCCAGACCTGGGTCAGCACCCGGGCAAGCTGCACGCGCTGTCGCTCGCCGCCTGAAAGCGTGGGATAGATCCGCTCGGCAAGATGAACCGCATCCGCTTCGTGGAGCGCCGCGGCAGCGATCCGCAGATCCTCCTGCCGCGCCGCCTGTCCGGCGAAAGGGCTGCGGCCTAACAAAACGACATCAAGCACACGGAATGGAAAGTTCAGGAGCGGCGTCTGAGGCAGCACGGCGCGTCGCTTTGCCAGGTCCACGGGTCTCCACTGACGTAACGGCCTGCCATCGAGACTCACCTCACCGCTCTGCGGCTTTATCGTCCCGGATAGCAGGTGAAGAAGAGTCGATTTGCCGGCCCCGTTCGGACCGATGACGGCAAGTACCTCTCCGGGCCTTATGAGAAGGGAAACATCGGAGAGGATCAGCTTGGCTCCGTAGTGGTATCGCAGATTCAAAGCGGCAAGCATTACCACATCCCCAGGCTGCGGCGGCGGATCAAGAGCCAAAGAAAGAACGGTCCGCCGATACAACTCGTCAGGATGCCGACAGGCAGTTCCGCCGGCAGCACGATGGTTCGCGCGGCGAGATCGGCCAATAGCAGCAAAGCCGCGCCCAACAGGATCGAAGCCGGCAACAGGGTACGATGGTCCGGCCCGATCATCAGCCGCACCAGATGCGGGACCACCAGGCCGATGAAGCCGATAACACCGGTCAGGGCAACCGACGCGCCGACGGTCAGGGCCGCCAGAATGACGATCGTACCTTTCGTCCTCTCCACATCGAAGCCCAGATGGGTGGCTTCCGCCTCTCCCAAAAGCAGCGCATTGAGTTGGCGGGAGAAAAACAGGAGAAGAAGGATTGGTGTCAGGATCAGGGGCGCTGCCGAGAAGAGGCTCGGCCAGGTCACGCCGCCAAGACCGCCGAGCAGCCAGAACTGCAGGTCGCGGAGCTGTTGATCGTCGCTCACAAAGACCAGCAGGCCGATCCCCGCTCCCGCAAGGGCATTCAGCGCTATGCCGGCCAATAGCATTGTCGCGACCTCAGTGCGTCCATCACGGCTGGCGATGCGGTAAACCAGAAGGGTCGTTGCCAAGCCGCCGACGAAAGCGGCAAAGGGCAACAGGGCGTTGCTGACCCAGCCGGGGAGAACACCCAGCAGAGTACCGCCGAAGACGATGGCGGCACCGGCCGCGAGGGCAGAACCTGTGGACACCCCAATCAGTCCCGGGTCGGCAAGAGGATTGCGAAAGAGCCCTTGCAGAGCGGCGCCGGCAACAGCAAGGGCCGCGCCGGCCAGAAGCCCCAATAAAACCCGCGGCAAACGGATAACCAGCAGCACCACCTTCTGCACCTCCTCATAGCCATCGAGGATGTTCAGGCCAAGTTGGTCCAGCAGGATCGCCAGGGTCTGAAGCGGCGCTATCGCAACGGCGCCATAGCCAATCGCAAGGAAAAATGCCGCCAGCAACAACACCGTAAGTGCGAGAAGCGCAAACCTAGCCCGCCTCGCCTGTCTCTCCACCGCCTGGGCGATGTCGACAGCCATTTCCATCGTAGCGCTGCGCTAATCGGAAACGGAGGAAGCCGGCCAATCCGGATGAAGGCCAGCGGCAAGGTCTCGGATCGCCTGCGGCATGCGCGGACCGAAACCGAGAAGGAGTAGACCGTCCATGGTTATCACACGGCGCTCACGGCCCGCCGGCATCGCGGCGATTTCGGGCCGCGTAAGCAACGCCTGCTCTCCGCCAAGCAGGTCTCGAGTGCGTTCCGTCACCAAAATATAGTCCGGCTCAGTGCCGACCATTGCCTCGGGAGTCAGGGGTTTGTAACCATCAAAGGCGTCAATCGCGTTGCGGCCGCCGGCAAGCCCGATGATACTCGCCGCCGAGGTATCACGCCCTGCCGCCAGCGGAGCCCCCCGGCCCACGGAAAGCAGAAAAAGCACCGAGGGCTTCCCACCGACTTTGCTCAGATCATCGCCGAGCAGCGCGAGTTCCTCTCGGAGCCTGTCCGAAACCATCCGCCCTTCGGCCTCCAGGTCGAGGGCTTTTGCGACGACATCCACCTTCTGCAACACACCTTCATTCGAGGGCACGTCAGGCACGATAACCAACCTCATTCCGGCGGCGCGAAGCTGGTCGAGCACGCTTGCAGGCCCTGCGTCTTCGACGGCCAGCAATAACGTCGGCTTCAATGCCAGGATCGACTCTGCGGAAAGCCGTCGCATGTAGCCGACATCCGGATGATCACGCGCTTCAGGCGGGTGCAGGCTGGTGCTGTCAACGGCGATCAAGCGATCCCCCGCACCGAGCGCATAGACAACCTCGGTGACCGAGCCACCAATGGAGACGACGCGGCTGCTGTCCTCTGCGCTTGCGTTCTCAGGACTCAGCTGAAGAAAAAGAGTCACAAGGCCAACAACAAGACAGCAACTTGCCTGCCGCCAAACCCGCCGTCCTACAACGGGCCGTATCCTGAACATGCGAAGAAAAAACCGAGCGACAACCGGCGTTTTCCCTTTTCGCGCCAGGGTATCCAGTGAACTCAAGGAGCAGCTCCCATAATGTGCGAATAATAGTCATTCGCATAATGGGTTAAAGGCTATGCCGCGCCATCTTTATGGGCAAGATAATTCGGCTGATTTCGGGGCAATGTCACAGTCTCGCCCAGTCAGGCCCCCCCCCGCCCCCCCGCGCCCGCTAAGACTGATCCTCTTCCAAGCTCGCGCGCTGGCTCTGCAGACCTTGCGGTCCATATCCGACGAGCGCGAGGCCCGCCGCGTGGGTGCGCCTAACGCAAACACCGGTCACAAAACTTCAGTCCCGAGAATCTCAAGGACCTTCTGACCGGTGGCAGCTTTAAGGAAAGATTGGCGACCCCAACGGGATTCGAACCCGTGTTGCCGGCGTGAAAGGCCGGTGTCCTAGGCCTCTAGACGATGGGGTCCCAGAGCGCAGAGGATGTAGCCGCTTCGTACTGGGAATGCAACCCTCTGCGGCGCCCGGAACGGCAGAAATTGAGACCTTTCGACAGGAAATACTAATAACCCGGGAGGTCGCCGGGCTCCCGGGAAGCATCGCGGTCCGTGGCCGGGCCCGGCAGCGTGCCGGTTCTCTCGGCCAATTGGGTACCGCCAGGCGTCGCTGGCGCGCCCTCAGGGCCGCCCGTGTCTGAAGGGCCGTCGGAGGGGCCGTGGGCGACCGGAACCGCGCCGATCTCCTTGATCAGCTTCTCCAGCATGGCTGCCGCAAAGTCCTCGTAGTTGTTCGCGGTCATCACGAAGGCGCCGGTGCCACCGATCACCGAACTGCGGTAGTAGGCATCGACCGAGGAATCCTCGTTCAGGATCGCCAGGCCGTTGATGGTTATCCCTTGCAGAACCGCCAGATCGCGGAGCTTCGCCGGCTGGGCCCCCTGGTTCGCCCGGCCGTCGCCGGAAATGTCGATCACCTTGCGCACGCCCTCAAAGGCGTTGCGTTCGATCAGGCGCACCCCGAATTCGATGGCGCCGCCGATGGCCGTACCACCCCCGTCCAGAAAGCGGGGCGTGGTGTCGATGAGATCCGCATAGCGTTCCGCCGACTCCGCCGTCGTCAGGTGTTGCCAATCGATCGCAACGTGCTGGCGGCGATTGTCGGACCACTGGATCATCGCAATGGCCACGCCCAGCTCCCCGGTCGCCCGGATCGCCGCGGCCACCGCCGGATCGCGGAAAGCATCGGCAAAGCCGCGCATCTGCAGGTCGAATTCCTCGGCAGAGACGGAAGATGAAGCATCGACGGCCAGAACCAGCTCCAGATCGACAACCTGCCTCTGTGCAGAAAGCTGCGCCAGCTCGGCGGCGAAGTCCCGGCTCCGCTCATGGTGTTGGTCGTTCGCCCGGACCTCGCCGGCAAAGCCAGCCGGCAGCCCGCCGAACAGCAGCATTCCACCCAGGACCGTTCTTGCAAGAGATCTGCGCATCAAATCCATGCGTAAAGCTTACCTGCCGAAGCAGCCTCCTGTCCCGGAGAATAGCGCTGCTGACCGGAATTTGAAGGCGATGGCCTGAAAGGCGGAGTTCCGCGGAAAACGGCCTCTCCGAAGGCTGTCAGGCGCCCAGCGGCGCCGCATCTTCGATGATGAACTGCACCGATTCCTTGCCTCCCCAGCGGTCGATCTGCAGCCGCCCCGCAACATTCAAAGGCATTCCGGCGGTTTGCAGCAAGGCGGGGCCAAGGTCGCTGTCCAGGGCCCGAAAGGCGATGCCCTTCAGGCGGCCGCCCTGGGCACCGGAAAGAAAGCAGCGCACATGGTTCTCACCAACCACCGAGGCCTGGGCCACCTTGACCGCCGGCAGGGCAAAACGCGGCTGGGCATTGCCGACCCCGAAGGGAGCGCAGCGCTCCAGAGCTGCAAGCAGTTCCAGAGTGGCGCTCTTGGGCTGCAAGGCACCGTCAATCCCCAGGGCCGGGCGGTAGGCAATCTCGGCCAGGCGGCGGCCCAGGCGCTCGTCCAGAAATGCCGTCAGTGCGCCCAGGCGGCTACTTTCCAGGGTGATGCCCGCCGCCATGGGGTGTCCGCCCCCGTTCACCAGCAGGCCTTCCTGCCGGGCCGCGATCACCACCGCCCCGAGATCCACCCCCGGTACCGATCGGCCGGAGCCCTTGCCGAGCGGACCGTCCAGGGCAATGACCAGCGCCGGGCGGTTGTAGCGTTCCTTCAGACGGCTGGCGACGATGCCGATGACCCCGGCGTGCCAGCCCTCGGAAGCGGCGACGACGAGCCCCTTCCCCGGCCCCTGTTCCTCCACCTGGCGAATGGCCTGGTCGAGAACCTGGGCCTCGATCTCCCGCCGTTCCGCGTTGTAATCGTCGAGCCGGGCGGCGATCGCCGCCGCCTCGCTCCCGTCGTTGCTGCACAACAGCTTTGCGCCCAGGGGCGCCTCGCCGACCCGCCCGCCGGCGTTGACCCTTGGGCCCAGCAGAAACCCGGCATGGTAGGTGCCCGGCGGCTCGTCGATACGCGCCACATCGCTCAGCGCCGCGAGCCCGGCATTGGCGCGGCGCGCCATAACCTTGAGGCCCTGGGAAACCAGGGCGCGGTTGACGCCGGTCAGCGGCACCACGTCGCAGATCGTGCCCAGGGCGACGAGGTCCAGCCACTGGCGCAGGTCCGGTTCCTTTCGTCCTCCGGCAGCGTACCAGCCGCTGTCCCGCAGAGTGCGGTTGAGGGCGACGACCAGCATGAAGGCGACACCGACAGCGGCCATCTGGCCCTGTCCGCTGCCGTCGTCCAGACGGTTCGGGTTCACCACCGCCGCCGCCGTTGGCAGGCGCGGTTCGGCGGCATGGTGATCGACGACGATGACCTCAAGATCCGCTTCGGCGGCCTCGGCCAGAGCGTCAAAGGCGGTGATACCGCAATCCACCGTGATTGCCAGGCTGACACCGCCAGCGCGCAGCCGTTTCAGGGCCGGGGCATTGGGGCCGTAACCCTCGGCCATACGGTCGGGAATGTAGATTTCCAGATCGACGCCCAGCTCGGCGAAGAAGCGCCACAGCAAGGCAGAAGACGTGGCCCCGTCGACATCGTAATCCCCGAAGACGGCAATCTTCTCTCCCGCGCCGATCGCCTTAGCCAACCGCTCTGCTGCCTTATCCATGTCGGCAAAGGCAGAAGGGTCCGGCAAGTAATCGCGCAGGGTCGGATTCAGGAACCCTTCGGCCTCCTCCACCCCAACGCCGCGAGCGGCGAGCACGCGGCCGATGATTTCCGGCAAACCCAATTGTTGCGACAAGGCAAGACCGAGCCGGGCCTCATCCAGGCGCTCCTCCCAACGCTTGCCTGTCAGCGAACGTTCGACCCCGAGGACACAGCCGCGCTCCGCGTTGGATGCAGGCGAGGTCGCGGCCATCGCGTCTAGACGCCCAGCCCGTCGTACCAGGTCTTGCGCTGGAAATTGTGGTGGGCTTCGACATAGCGCACGGTGCCGGATTTCGACCGCATCACCACGGAATGGGTGGTGGCGCCGCCGTGGAAGCGGCGCACGCCCTTCAGCATCGAACCGTCGGTCACACCGGTGGCGGCGAACATCACGTCACCGCTGGCCAGTTCCTCCAGCTTGTACTTGCGGTCATAGTCGGTAATGCCCCAACGGTCGGCGCGGCGCCGTTCGTCGTCGTTGCGGAACACAAGACGTCCCTGAAACTGCCCGCCGATGCAACGCAGCGCCGCCGCGGCCAAAACGCCTTCCGGCGCACCACCGACCCCCATATAGATATCGACACCGCTGTCGGGGCTGCTCGTCGCCATGGCGCCGGAGACATCGCCGTCGCCGATCAAAACGATCCGCGCGCCGGCTTCGCGCACCTTGGCAATCACCTCGCCATGACGCGGCCGGTCGAGAATGCAGGCCACCAGATCCGAAACCTCGACCTTCTTGGCCTTGGCCAGGTTGGCCAGATTCTTGGCCGGCTCTTCGTCGAGGTCCACCAGGTCCTCCGGTAATCCGCCGCCGATGGCAATCTTGCTCATATAGGTGTCAGGGGCGTTCAGGAAGTTACCCGCCTCAGCCATTGCGATCACCGCCAGCGCATTCTGGCCGCCCTTCGCGGTGATGGTGGTTCCTTCAAGTGGGTCGAGGGCAATATCGATGGCCGGGCCGCCGCCGCCGACCTTTTCGCCGATGTAGAGCATCGGCGCTTCATCGCGCTCGCCCTCGCCGATCACCACGGTGCCGTCGATTCCCAGGCCGTTCAAAGACTGTCGCATGGCGTTGACCGCCGCCTGATCCGCAGCCTTCTCGTCGCCACGGCCCATCAGCCGCGACGCCGCAAGGGCGGCCGCTTCGGTCACGCGAACCGTCTCCAAAGCCAAGTTCCGGTCCATCGCAGTGCTGCTTTTGGGCATTGTCCCTCTTCTTTCCTGTCGCTTCAGAAGTCGACGATACGAATAAGCTGCGGCGGCTCCAGTGTCGCCTCCAGCCCGGCAATCCGGTCCAAGGCGGCCCGCATGGCTGCCTCGCTGGTCTCGTGGGTCATGATGATGACCGGCACGGCCTCGCCCTCACCTTGGGCACGGCCGCGCTGAAGCATCGACTCCATCGAGATATCCGCATCGCGCAGTACCGCAGAGACTTCGGCGATTACGCCCGGCTTGTCCAGTACCAAGAGGCGCAGATAGTAGGCACAGCTGTGTCTTTCCATGGGCAGGGTCGGCAGACGGCTGAGCCGGTCGGCGGCAATACCGAACACAGGCAGCACCTTCCCGCGGGCAATATCGATAAGATCCGCTACCACGGCAGAGGCCGTCGGACCGGCGCCGGCGCCACGGCCCTCGTACATCGTCGTATCGACGAAGTCACCGTCGGCCACCACTGCGTTAAAGACACCATCCACCGAGGCAATCGGCTGCCCGATCCGCACCATGCAGGGGTGCACCCGTTGCTCCACCGCACCGTTCACCTGTTGCGCGACGCCGAGCAGCTTGATGCAGTAACCCAGTTCCTCGGCATAGGAGACATCGAGCGCGGAAACGTTGCGAATGCCTTCGACAAAAACAGCGTCGAAATCCACCTCGCAGCCAAAGGCCAGCGCCGTAAGGATAGCCAGTTTGTGCGCCGTATCGACGCCGTCGACATCGAAGCTGGGATCGGCCTCTGCATAGCCCAGACGCTGCGCCTCGCTCAGCACGGCCTCAAAGCTCTGGCGCTCCACCGGATTGCCGGGCGTGCCGCCACCGGCGGACATCTGGGTCAGGATATAGTTGCAAGTGCCGTTCAGAATGCCGTAGACGCGGCTGACGCGATTGCCGGCCAGGCCTTCCCGCAGTCCCTTGATGATCGGAATGCCACCGGCAACGGCGGCCTCGTAGCCGATGGTGCAGCCAGCGGTCTCCGCCTGCCTTGCCAAAGCGGTTCCGTGATGGGCCAGCAGCGCCTTGTTGGCAGTGACCACCGAACGTCCGGCGGCAAGGGCCGCTTCGACCATCTGCTTGGCCGCACCTTCGGAACCGCCGATCAGTTCGACAACCACGTCGGCTTCGGCCTCGGCGGCCATGGCCACCGGGTCGTCGAACCACTGACAGCCCGACAGGTCGACACCGCGGTCGCGGGAGCGGTCACGGGCGCAGACAGCTGTGACCTGCAGGGCGCGGCCTGCGCGTGCTGCAATCACCTCGGCGTTTTCGTTCAAAAGGCGCAGGGTGCCGGCGCCTACCGTGCCAAGACCGGCCACGGCTATTCGAAGGGCTGTACTCAAGAAGCGATGTTCCGAACCTTGGCGTCGTCGGGGCCGATCCCCGAAGAACGCAGAAACTGTTTGATGTTGCGCACGGCCTGGCGCGTGCGCTGTTCATTCTCTACGAGACCCAGGCGGACAAAGCCCTCGCCGTATTCGCCAAACCCGACGCCCGGTGCAACCGCCACCTGTGCTTCACGCAAAAGCAGTTTCGAGAATTCCAGGGACCCCAGTTCCCGCAAAGCCTCAGGCAGCGGCGCCCAGCAGAACATGGTGGCGGGCGGACTCGGTATCGGCCAGCCGGCGGCCTCCAGGCCGGATACCAGAACATCCCGGCGCGAGCGATAGCGCAGCCGCATTTCCTCAACGCAATCCTGAGGGCCGTTCAGGGCCGCTGTCGCGGCCACCTGGATCGGCGTAAAGGCGCCATAATCGAGATAGGACTTTACCCGCCCCAGGGCGGCCACCAAGTCCGCGTTGCCGACGCAGAAGCCAATGCGCCAGCCCGGCATCGAGTAGGTCTTGCTGAGGGAGGTGAACTCCACCGCGATGTCACGCGCACCGGGCACCTGAAGAATCGAGGGCGGCGGCTTGCCGTCGAAGTAAACCTCGGCATAGGCAAGGTCGGAGATCACATAGATTCCGTTGTCGCGGCAGAACTCGACAATGGCCCCGTAGAAATCGAGGTCGACGACCTCGGCCGTCGGGTTCGAAGGATAGTTCAACACCAGGGCCGAGGGCTTGGGCACGGAGTGACGGACCGCCCGTTCCAGCTGCTCCAAAAGGTCGAACTCCGGGCCCATGGGCAGGCTGCGGATCGCCGCGCCGGCAATGATGAAGCCGAAGGCATGGATCGGATAGCTGGGGTTCGGCGCCAGGATGATGTCGCCCGGACTGGTGATTGCCTGGGCAAGGTTGGCAAGGCCTTCCTTTGAGCCAAGGGTCACGATGACCTCGCGCTCCGGATCCAGATCGACGCCGAAGCGCTCGCCGTAGTAGCGGCTAAGCGCGCGCCGCAGGCCCGGGATGCCGCGCGAGGTCGAATAGCGGTGCACCCTTGGATCTGACAGCGTCTCCACCAGCTTATCGACCACATGCTTGGGCGGCGGCTGATCGGGATTGCCCATGCCGAAGTCGATGATGTCCTGGCCCTCCGCCCGGGCAGCAGACTTTAGCGCATTCACTTCCGCAAAGACGTAGGGCGGCAGGCGCTTGATACGGTGGAAGTCTTGAGACATGGCCTGGCAAAGAACCAATCTGAGAGCGGGCACGGCCGCTGACGGCTGCCGTTAACCCCGTAAACCTAAGAAGCGTCAAAACCGATCTGGGCAACAACCTGCCCGGGCGTCCTTCAGCACGCTTCCTATCGGGTGCTTCTTGTACCCAGGAGGCCGTTATTTTTCCAGGAAGATTTCGACCCGGCGGTTCCCGGCCTCCCCCGAAGGCATGAACTCGTGATAGACCGGCTCAGCATCGGACTTGGCTTCCGTAGAAACGGAATCCGGAGAGACCCCAAGGCGCAGCAGTTCCGAAGAGACCGCATTGGCCCGCGCCAGCGACATCTCGAAATTCGCCACCTGATGCTGATCCGGGGTGGTGTTACGGGTCCGGCTGCTGGCATGGCCGATAACCCGCAGACTGCCGCCCTGCTGGTTGTGCAGGGTAACAAGGTCCTGCAGCACGCTGCGGTCGTTCCCGTCCAGTTCAACGGAGCCATGACTGAAGAAGATGATAGCGGCGAGCTGGCCCGGCCCGGCGGATGGCGGTGCCGAAAGGTTCGCAAGCTGCGCGCCGGTGGTCACGGAATCGGCCGAGATGATGGTGCTGCCGGCAAAGGGGTCGAGCTTGGGCGGCGCTGCCGTGATCAAGGGCGTGGGATCGGTGAAATCCGCCTTTTCCCGGTCATCCGTTAGTTCTTCGACCATTTCCTGCCGTGCCTCCGGCGAGGAATACGGTCGCGGCGCATCGGGAACCTCCGATAGAGTAGGAAATTCTTCCTTTGCGCCTTCCGTTGTTACGCGCTGCGGCTCCAGGGCCGCGCGTTCCTCAGGCGACATGGTGAGATCGTCCACCGCCGTACAACCGGCAAGCGCAAGTCCAACCGCTGCAGCCAGCGCCGCACCGGCGCGGCGCCCTTGACCCTTTGCCGCCAGATCAGCGTCTTTTGCGACCTGATCTGTCGCTTCCTGAGCTTCCGTCATCTCGTTTCATCCCTGCTTGGCCGACAATCCCGGTCTTCCACCTCAATCGCCCGGCCTGCGCCACTTTCGGCTGCGCTGTCTCCGCTATTGTACAGACCGCACCCCCCTATTACCTTGCGGGGCAATTCAGCGATCCTGCGTCCGAGCCCTGATTCTTTTTCCAGGGCGGCGCGCACGTTTCTAGGCAGGATAAGGAAGCCGCCATGGCGGAGCAACAGCCCCCCGACATCAAAATGCCCGATCCCGTGGAAATCTCCAAATCGATGGCGGGAATCGCAGAGCGCAGCCAGAAACTGGTCAGCGAATTCCTCGAGCGTCAACAGCAGGAAGGCAACGGTGGCGGCGCAGCCATGGACCCGATGAACATCGGCGCCGCTTTTATGGAAATGACCCATCGGATGATGGCCGACCCGGCCAAGCTGGTGCAGGCCCAGATGACCCTCTGGCAGGACTACATGCGTCTCTGGCAATCCACCGCCCAGCGCATGATGGGCCAGGAAGCCGATCCGGTGGCCGAACCGGAACGCGGCGACCGGCGCTTCAAGCATCCGGAATGGGATGAGAATGAGCTCTTTGACTATGTGAAGCAGTCCTACCTGCTGACGGCGCGCTGGATGCAGTCGACGGTAAAGGATGTCGAAGGCCTGGACGATAAGACGTCCCAGAAGGTCGACTTCTATACCCGCCAGTTCGTCGATGCCATGGCCCCTTCGAACTTCCTGATGACCAATCCCGAAGTGCTCAAGGAGACCTTGGAATCCGGCGGCGAAAATCTGGTGAAGGGCCTGGAAAACCTGCTGGAGGATCTGGAGCGCGGCAAGGGCCGGCTGAAGATCCGAATGACCGATACCGAGGCTTTCGAGCTGGGCGAGAACATCGCGGTGACACCGGGCAAGGTGGTTTACCAGAATGACCTGATGCAGCTGCTGCAGTACGAGCCGACCACGGAAAAAGTCCACAAACGGCCGCTGCTGATCATCCCGCCCTGGATCAACAAGTTCTACATCCTGGATCTGCGGCCCAAGAATTCCTTCATCCGCTGGGCGGTCGAACAGGGCCACACGGTCTTCGTGATTTCCTGGGTCAATCCGGACGAGAAGCTGGCGGCCAAGAGTTTCGAAGACTACATGGTGGAGGGTCCGCTGGCCGCGCTGGACGCCTTGGAACAGGCGACCGGCGAAAAGGATGCCAACGTCATCGGTTACTGCCTGGGCGGGACCCTGCTGGCCTGCACCCTCTCCTACATGGCCGCCAAGAAAGACAACCGCGTCAAGTCCGCAACCTTCTTCACCACCATGATGGATTTCGAGGATTCAGGCGAACTGGGAGTTTTCATCGACGAGGTACAGCTGGCCGCGCTCGAAGAAAAGATGAACCAGAAGGGCTATCTGGAAGGCGGCGAGATGGCGACCACCTTCAACATGCTGCGGGCCAACGACCTGATCTGGTCTTTCGTCGTCAACAACTACCTGATGGGCAAAGACCCCTTCCCCTTCGACCTGCTCTATTGGAATTCAGATTCCACGCGCATGCCGGCGGCGATGCACAGTTTTTATCTGCGCAACATGTACCAGGAGAATCGTCTGCTGAAAGCCGGCGGCATCCGCCTGAAAGGGGTCGACATCGATCTCTCGAAAATCAAGGTACCGGCCAGTCTGATCTCGACCCGCGAGGACCACATCGCCCCCTGGAAAGCGACCTATGCGGCCACCCAGCTTCTGGGCGGCCCGGTCAAATTCATCCTTGCCGGGTCCGGCCATATCGCCGGGGTCGTGAACCCGCCGGAAGCCAACAAGTACGGCTATTGGACCAACGCCAAGAACCCGAAGTCGCCGGACGGTTGGATGAACTCGGCGAAAGAACATGCCGGCTCCTGGTGGCCCGAATGGGACAAATGGGTGGGCCAGTACGGAAACGGCGAAGTAGCGGCGCGCAAACCCGGCGACGGAAAGCTGAAGGTTGTCGAAGACGGCCCGGGCAGCTACGTCAAAGTGAAGGCGCACGATTAGGCACCTCGGCTACGGCGCGGTGTTTCATCTGCGCCGTTCTGCCAGGTAGCTTGCCGCCGTTTCCTGATAGTGCTCAGCCAGGTAGGGAAGATCGGCCAGCTCCTGTTCTGATAGCGCGCGCATCAGCTTGGCGGGACGCCCTCCCCAAAGCTCTCTCTTGGCCACCTTCTTGCCCGGCGTCACCAGCGCGCCGGCCGCCACCATCGCCTGACCCTCTACGACGGCACCGTCCATGACGACGGCGGCCATGCCGATGAAGGCGTCGCTCTCTATGGTGCAGGCATGGATGAGGACCTGGTGCCCGACGGTGACGTTGTCGCCGATCAGGGTCGGCATGCCGCCGCCGGTCTGCCGGTAGTCGCCGTTCCGGTCGTGATTCACGTGAACGATGGTGCCGTCCTGCAGGTTGGTCCCCGCCCCCACCCGGATCTTGTTCACATCGCCGCGCAGCACACAGCCGTACCAGATTGAGGCCCGTGGCCCGATCTCCACATCACCGATGATGGTCGCCGTCTCCGCGACAAAAGCATCGGGATGGATCCGCGGGGTGACACCGCGATAAGGAAGAATCAGGCTGGGCATGGAGATAACCTCTGCTTGAAGGTGGCGGGGCAAGCCGCTGTTGGGACGCCAGATTATCTCAGCGACTATCCGGCCGGAAATCCTCTTCCAACGGCGCTTCCCCAGACACCGATTTTGCTTCGCAAACAAATGGCAGGGCAAATGGGCCGCAGGCGCCACAGTCCGTCTTCCCAGCCGCGCGCGTAGACTTACCGCCTTCCTGACTCGCACCTCTACAAAATCCTGATATTTATGCGTTATCTCTGACGGAAACTCATTTTGAGACTTTGCGATGCCCTTCTCTCGGGATCGCGGGCAAGAAACTGATTGCATCATAACGTGATGTTATTACATTACATTTCATCCCGAAGGAAAGGCCTTCGGGTTCATTCTGCGCGGCTGCGCATCCTGCAGATTCTGACAACTGGTCACCAATGACCAAGGACAAGACCATGATTGCCGAAGCCTCCCGCCTTCCCGTCACCGTACTCTCCGGCTTTCTTGGGGCCGGCAAGACGACACTTCTCAACCGCGTGCTGAACAATCGCGATGGCCGGCGTGTCGCCGTCATTGTCAACGATATGTCCGAAGTGAACATCGACGCCGATCTGGTACGTGCGGACACCGAACTGAGCCGCACCGATGAAACACTGGTCGAGATGTCGAACGGCTGCATTTGCTGCACCTTGCGTGATGATCTCCTCGCAGAAGTGCGGCGCCTCGCCGAAGAGGGGCGTTTCGACTATCTGCTGATCGAGTCAACCGGCATTTCTGAGCCTTTGCCTGTGGCGGCGACCTTCGACTTCCGAGACGAAGAGGGCGTGAGTCTGTCGGATGTTGCCCGCCTTGATACCATGGTGACCGTCGTCGACGCCGTAAATCTACTCCATGACTACTCCAGTCACGACTTCTTGCGGGACCGTGGCGAAACTCTGGGAGAAGAAGATGATCGAACGCTTGTACACCTTCTCACCGACCAGATCGAATTCGCTGATGTGGTCATTCTCAACAAGGTGGCCGATGCGGAGCCGCAGCAGGTGGACGCCGCGCGCAAGATCATCCGCAGCCTGAATGCGGATGCAAAGATCATCGAGACCAACCATTCCAAAGTCGGCACGGATGAAATCCTCGATACAGGGTTGTTCGACTACGAGAAAGCGCATGAACATCCGATGTGGGCCAAGGAACTCTACGGCTTCGCCGATCACGTGCCGGAAACCGAAGAATACGGGGTCGCAAGCTTTGTCTACCGCGCCCGTCGTCCGTTCGTGCCGGAACGCATCCACGCCCTATTGAACGGAGCCCTTCCCGGCGTGATCCGCGCCAAAGGCCATTTCTGGATCGCCACGCGGCCTGATTGGGTCGTGGAGTTCTCGCTCGCAGGCGCTTTGTCGTCGATCAGTCCACTTGGCACCTGGTGGGCGGCGGTACCGAAAGAGCGTTGGGTGGAACATGAAAGCGCGCGTGCTTACATGCGTGATCACTGGCAGGAGCCCTGGGGCGACCGTCGGCAGGAGATCGTCTTCATCGGCAGCGGCATAGACTGGCAGGCGCTAAAGGCGCGGCTGGATGCCTGTCTCCTTCCTGATCAGCATTCGCAGGGCCCTGACGATCTCCCGGAGTTGCCAGACCCCTTCCCGGCCTGGCGGCGCGTGGCGGCCACGGGCTGACACTCACCCAAGAATGAGTGTCCCCTGCTCAAGCGCAGAGTCGGCGTCTCCGGGGCTTGCTGGTTCCGCTGAGGCGAACAGGCCGACAGACAGCGTTTGGACCACCGAACGCGGGACGGCTTCGCTGGCCTTGGCGCTGCCGTGCTCGTCGATACCGTGTTGAAAGCACCCGAGACCTAAGTCGTCAGAATATGCGAAAGGCCCCCATTTTTACGTGACTGTAAACTGCCCCATCATGCCGCGGTCTTCGTGTTCCAGGATATGGCAATGATACATATAGGGGAACTGGTCTGTGGCAACGTGGTCAAAGCGCACGACAATCTCAGACCAATCGTCGTCGTCCAGGACAACGGTATCCTTCCATCCCCGCTGGTCTTCCGGCGCAGTTGCACCTTCCATTTGATCAATGAGAAAAGAGCAACCATGCGCATGAAAGGGATGAGCGCCCATATCGGAGCGGATACGCCATCGCTCCCATTCGCCCAGATTGACCCTTTCGTTGATCACGTTCATGTCCATTGATGCACCGTTGATGGCCATATCCATTGCAGCGTGGCCGTGATGACCTGAGGCCCCACCACCGTGCTCCATGGTTAGTTCAAACTCACGGACACGTACGACATCGCTCGCCTTGGGGCGGATAATGTTGACGAGCTTTTCAGGCAGCGGGACAAGGTTTGGGACAAGCGAGGTATCGACTTCCAAGGTCAACGACGGCATCTCAGCCGCAACCTCTGACGAGCCCAGCACCCCCAACATGCCGCTGACAATACCCTCTTCAGCCTCGTCAACGTCATCTTCGAACAGTGTGAACAGATCCGCGGATTTGCCATCTGAAAGATCAACAATGATCTCGCAACGTTCCCCAGGGGACATTTCCATTGTTGTCATGAGAACAGGCGCTTCGAGCAAACCACCATCTGTTGCGATTTTGTGGAACACCCGATTATCTGCAAAAGCGACGATGTAAAATCGGGCATTGGCGCCATTGAGTAGACGTAGACGCACCCTACCAGCAGGGACTTTGGCAACCGGAGCAATGGCGCCATTTATCACCACGGTATCGCCATACCAACCGTCTTCATCTGCGTCCATCAAGGAATAGACGAGACGGCCTTGCTCATCGAAAGTCCGATCTTGAATGACAATGGGTATATCATCGATGCCATATCGCCGAGGAAGATCCATTGCATCGGTTTCGTCATCATCGATCAGGATCATTCCTGCAAGGCCACGATAGGTTTGCTCGCCTGATTTGCCGTGCGTATGAGAGTGATACCAGCAGGTAGCAGAGGGCTGAACGATCGATAGCTTGGGGGACCAGCGATCACCCGGCGCAATTTCCAGCTGCGGTCCTCCATCAACTTCACCCGGTACATGGAACCCATGTCCATGTACAGCCACCCCCTCATTCAGGGTGTTGTGATAGTTCAGATTGAGTTCCCTGTTCTTTCGCGCCCGGATCGTCGGTCCAAGATAGTCTTGGTTGATCCCGAGGGTAGGCGTCATGATACCGGGCTTGAACGACCAGAGCCCCTCGCGCAGTTGCAGATGAACAGGTGCCTCATTGGTACCATCAATCAAGGTGGGGATTGGCAACTCGGGCCGGCGGGAATTCGACCAAGCATTGCCAGCGAATGCCGTACCAACGAAGGCAGCACTACCTGTAAGAAAGCGTCGACGCGATAGGATCACGGGCACTAAACCTCTCGTTTCGCAATAGTTTGAAAGCAGGCTGACTCCCTGCTCGCTTCCCAGTTCAGTAAGGCAAGTTCGGCCATTCCGCTATCGGACAAATGCCCGATTGCGCAGGAGGTTTCATAGTGCTTATGTCCGATTTCAACGCGTTGGGGGACCGTGAGGAGACAAGAGTTGGGAAGAAGTGACGTGTTCGATGAATTTGGGCAGCTTTCGATCGGCCAAAAATCACTGGTTGTTTTTGTCCTGATCGTTTTCGCCACAAGCGCCATCGAAATAGTCTCGGAGTTCTTCGCTGGCGGCTCGCTTATCTCAATGTGGGATGACGTCCTCTGGTTCGCCTTGAGCGCAGCTCTTGTGTTGTTCTATTTGCATCAGCGCAGACTGAGTTTGCGGGAGATTCATCAGCTTCGCGCAGCACTGGAAAATGCGCGCGGAAAACTGGTGAAACTCGATAGCAGCTCGAGCGAAATCACAAACCAATACCGAGCCGTCATGCAAAAGCAATTTGATCACTGGAAGCTCTCTGCCAGCGAGCAAGACGTCGTGATCGGGATACTCAAGGGGCTCTCATTTAGGGAAATTGCTGGACTACGGGAAACGCGTGAAAAAACTGTCCGGCAACAGGCCTCATCGGTTTATCGCAAAGCGGGTGTTTCAAGTCGAAACGAACTCACTGCGTGGTTCTTTGAGGACCTACTTGTCCCCCCGTCGACCAAGACAGAAACCATCGAGTGAGATGGAGACAAGGTCCTGGCCTGACCAAGGACTAACCGCGGCTTTGGCAAAGAAATACGGCGCCCCCATAACCTGGGGACGCCGCATAGATCGCTACCTCTGTTTTGTAAGTCTCGGTTACCGCTTGGAGAACTGGAAGCTCCGGCGGGCCTTGGCGCGGCCGTACTTCTTACGCTCCACAACACGGGAGTCGCGGGTCAGGAAGCCGCCGCGCTTCAGCACCGGGCGCAGGCCCGGCTCGTAAAGCGTCAGGGCTTTGGAAATGCCATGGCGAACGGCACCGGCCTGACCGGAAAGACCGCCGCCTCTAACCGTGCAGACCACGTCGAACTGGCTGGTGCGGTCGGCAACCACAAAGGGTTGGTCCAGGATCATACGCAGAACCGGCCGTGCGAAGTATTCGGTCTGGTCCTTACCGTTTACCGTCACCTTGCCGCTGCCAGGCTTGATCCAGACACGGGCAACCGCATCCTTGCGCTTACCGGTCGCATAGGAACGGCCCTGGGCGTCGCGCTGGGGCTCCGCCGTCTCAGCGGCCGCTTCCGGGGTCACGCCGGTTGCTTCGGCCAGATCGCCCAGATCACTCAGGGTTTGAGTCTCATCGGCCATGCTTACTGGCTCCTCTTGTTCTTCGCATTCATCGCCGCGAGATCGAGCGTCTCGGGCTGCTGAGCCTCATGGGGATGCTCACCGCCGACGTAAACCTTCAGGTTCCGCATCTGCTGCCGGCCAAGGCTGTTGCGCGTGATCATGCGCTCCACCGCCTTGATCACCACCCGCTCCGGATGGTCGCCATCCAGAACCTGGCCCGCGGTGCGCTGCTTGATGCCGCCCGGATGGCCGGTGTGCCAGTAGTAGATCTTGTCGGTCGTCTTCTTGCCGGTCAGCTTGACCTTCTCGGCATTGATGATGATGACGTTGTCGCCGCAGTCCATGTGCGGCGTGAAGCTCGGCTTGTGCTTGCCGCGCAGGATCTTGGCCACCTGCGAGGCCAAACGGCCGAGGACGAGCCCATCGGCATCGATCAGAAACCACTTCTTCTCGATATCCGACGGTGTGGCGGAAAAGGTTTTCATCGTGCCAATCACTGTCCGAATGAATAGGAGATGGAGCGTCGGCCCGGGCCGGCTCCGAAGGCCGGTTTTTATGAGGCGGGAGGTGTTCTGTCAATCGCAAAAAGCGCCGTTGTGCGAATAGGTTAGATTTACGGTATTATAATACCTCACTGATAACTCATTCACAAAGAAAGAGAATTCTTAACCACCCCGCGCACCCCTGCAAAGCCCCAGGAATCAGCCCTTTGGCGGGATCGAATAGGTCGCGGTAACGTGGGAAATCGGTGCTTCCTGGCCTCCGGAGGTCAGAAAGACCTCCCCGACCGCCAGACGTTTGCCCAGCTTGATGAGCCGGCAGTCGGCCTGGATATCGCCGGGCAGCGGCTTGTGCAGAAAATTGATCGAAAGACTGGTGGTCACCGCCAGGGGTACGTTACCGATGGCCCCGAGGACGGCGGCATAGACCGCGAAATCGCCCAGCGCCATCTGCGCGGGCCCGGAGACGGTACCGCCGGGGCGCACATGGTCCGCACTGGCGGGCAGCCGCGCCCTTGCCGTGCCGTAGCCGATTTCCTCGGTGACGAAGCCGTATATCTTCTGAAAAGGGGCCGACTCGTCGAGGAGCCGATTGAACTCCTCCAGGGTGATGCGGGGGGCCTGGCTTGAGTAGTCCATCTGGATGACGTCTTCCTTCTTGGATATCCTGTCCTGGATCGGATCATGTTTTGACGGAACCACTTCGTGGTTGCGTCAAAACATGTGAATCCGATCGGCATCAAATAGTTAGAGCAGATTCACCGGGTTGGATGAATCGCTCACGCGATTCATCCAACCCGGATCTGCTCTAAGAGAACTCTAATACCGCTTGATAACACACCTGCGAAAGCGCCAAAGTCTCCCCGCTTTCCAGAACCCGCGAGAGGTCCCCATGCCAGCCGAAGCCGCACCAGCGAGCGAGCCCCCTCTTCTCCTTCGTTCCGACAGTGGCGGGATCGCCCGCCTGACCATGAACCGACCCCGGCAGTACAATGCTCTGTCCATGGCCTTGATGACCGAACTGCAGGCCACTCTCGACGAGATCGCCGAAGACTCCTCCGTTCGCGCGGTGATCATCGAAGGTGCCGGCAAAGGCTTCTGCGCGGGCCATGACCTGAAGGAGCTGCGCGCGCAAAGCGGCGACCGGGCCTTCTATCAATCCGTCTTCAAACAGTGCAGCAAGCTCATGATCAGGCTGACCAACCTGCCGCAGCCGGTCATCGCCAAGGTGCATGGCATCGCCACGGCTGCGGGCTGCCAGATGGTGGCGACTTGTGATCTGGCGGTTGCCGATGCGGCGTCGCACTTCGGCACCCCAGGGGTCAATATCGGCCTGTTCTGCTCAACGCCGATGGTCGCGCTGTCCCGCGCCGTCCCGCGCAAACAGGCCATGGAGATGCTGTTGACCGGCGAGATGATCGATGCCGAGACCGCCGTCGGTCTGGGCCTGATCAACCGGGCCGTCGCGGCGAGCGACCTGGAGAGCGAAACAGAGCGCCTGGCCGCGAAAGTGGTCGCCAAGTCCCCGCTGACCGTGAAGATCGGCAAGGAAGCCTTCTACCGACAGGTCGAGTACGGCCTGGTGGAGGCCTATGCCTACACAAGCGAGGTCATGACCACCAACATGCTGGCGCGCGATGCCGAAGAGGGGATCGATGCCTTTATCGAGAAGCGCCGGCCCGAGTGGCAAGGCCGCTAGATAGCCGCCCGCCCCCCTTCAGTCAGTCAACGTTAGAAAGCCTTTCGCCCTATGCAGCAGTTGCAAGAGTTCTGGGCCCTGGTCCTGGATGTCTGGAACCAGGGATTCCTTGGGATCGAAATCAGCCGCCTGCTGGGCGCGCTGGGCATCTTCCTGCTCTTCCTGATTTTCCGCCGTCTCTTCACGAAGTTCGTTCTGGCCCGCCTGAAGCGGCTCGCCAAGCGAACCGACGGGCAGTTCGACGACGAACTGATCGCCGCCCTGGAGCAACCGGTCCGTTTCATCCCCGTGGTTATGGGCGCCTTCTTTGCGGCGGAGTATCTGGGGCCCGAAGGTACATTCGAGCTGATCGTCGACAACATCCTGCGCTCGCTTGTGGTGCTGGCGATCTTCTGGGGCTTCTTCAACGCAGTCGGCCCTCTCTCCTTCCTGTTCAGCCGGTTGGAGCGCATCTTTACCCGACCGATGATCGAATGGCTGGTGAAGGCCATCAAGATCGGCATTGTCTTCATCGGGGTTGCCACGGTCCTGGAGATCTGGGGCATCGAGGTCGGACCGATCATCGCCGGCCTTGGCCTGTTCGGCGTTGCCGTCGCGCTTGGGGCCCAGGATCTTTTCAAGAACCTGATCGCCGGCATTCTGGTCCTCGCGGAAAAGCGCTTTCATCCGGGTGACTGGATCCGGGTCGACGGCGTGGTCGAGGGCACCGTGGAGACCATCGGGTTTCGCTCGACCCGCGTGCGGCGCTTCGACAAGGCCCCGGTCTTCGTTCCCAATGCCAAGCTCTCAGACAACGCCGTCACCAACTTCAGCGCCATGACCCATCGGCGCATCTATTGGAAAATCGGCGTCGAGTATCGAACCACGGTTCCCCAACTGCGCGAGATCCGCGACGGCATCGAGAGCTATGTTCTGGACAACGATGATTTTGCGCCGCCCAACGAAGCCTCGACCTTCGTACGCATCGACAGCTTCAACGACTCTTCCATCGACATCATGCTCTACTGCTTTACCAAGACCACCAACTGGGGCGAGTGGCTGGAGATCAAGGAGAAGCTGGCCTACCACATCATGGAAGTGGTCGAGGGCGCAGGCAGCGGCTTCGCCTTCCCCAGCCAGTCGCTCTATATCGAAAGCCTGCCCGACGACCGGCCCGAGACTTTCGTGCCGCCCACAGAGAGCCGAAGCGGCCAGGACCCGATCCCAGATAGAGCTTCAGACTGAGCCATGACCCACAGTCTCGCCTACACCAACAAAGAGCTGCTCGCCATCCTGCAGGAAACCAAGACCATCGCCATGGTCGGGGCCTCTCCGAAATGGAACCGGCCCAGCTTCTTTGCGATGAAGTATCTGCAAGAAAAGGGCTACCGGGTGATTCCGATCAATCCCGGGGTGGCAGGCAAGGAGATCCTGGGCGAGAAGGTCTACGCCTCCCTCGCCGAAATCCCCGGGAAGTTCGAGATGGTCGACATCTTCCGAAACTCCGCGGCGGCCGGCCCCATCACCGAAGAGGCAATCGCCGTCGCTGTGGACAAGGGTATCAAGGTGATCTGGATGCAACTCGGCGTGATCAATCATGAAGCCGCCGAGAAAGCCGAGGCTGCCGGCCTGACCGTGGTCATGGACCGCTGCCCCAAGATCGAGTTCGGCCGCCTCAATGCCGAACTGTCCTGGGGCGGCTTCAACTCCGGCATCATCTCCGCAAAGCGCCGCAGGGTCCGCCTCTCATGAGAAAGAGTCCGGCATGAAAAAGACCAAGACACCGGGTTTCGAGACACGAATGATCCACGCTGGCACCCAGCCGGAACCGGTGACCGGCGCCCGGCAGACGCCGATCTTCCAGAACACCTCCTACGTCTTCCATGACGCCGACCACGCTGCCTCGCTATTTAATCTCCAAACTTTCGGCTTCATCTATTCGCGCCTGACCAACCCGACCGTCGCGGCTCTGGAAGAACGCCTGGCGAGCCTGGAGGGCGGACGCGGGGCGACCTGCTGTGCCTCGGGACACGCAGCGCAGATCCTGGCGTTCTTTGCCATTATGGCACCGGGCGACCGCTTCGTCGCGTCGAACCGGCTTTACGGCGGCTCAATCACGCAGTTCGGCAAGACCTTCAAGAAGTTCGATTGGCAGGTCGACTTCGTCGACGTCGATAACCCTGAGAACGTCCGCAAGGCCATCGGCCCGAAGACCAAGGCGATATTTGTCGAGAGCCTCGCCAATCCCGGCGGCGTGGTGAGCGACCTTGAAGCCCTCTCGGCCATTGCCCAAGCGGCGGAGATTCCGCTGATCGTCGACAACACCATGGCGACGCCTTATCTCTGTCGTCCCTTCGAATGGGGCGCGGATCTGGTGGTGCACTCGACCACCAAATTCCTCTCGGGCAACGGAACGTCCGTCGGCGGTGCCGTTGTCGACTCAGGCCGTTTCGACTGGGCCAAGAGCGGGAAGTTCCCGGGCCTGGCCGAACCGGAACCGGCCTATCACGGGCTCAGTTTTTACGAGACCTTCGGAGACATGGCCTTCACCATGCAGGCCCACGCCGTCGGCCTGCGCGACCTCGGCGCAACCATGGCACCGATGAACGCGTTCCAGACACTGCTCGGTACAGAAACGCTCAGCCTGCGCATGGAGCGTCACTGTGCCAATGCGAAAACCGTTGCCGAGTTTCTGGAGAACCACGAAGCGGTGGACTGGGTTTCCTGCGCTGCCTTGCCGGCCAGCCCCTATCACGATCTCGGCCTGAAGTATCTGCCGTTGGGTGCGGGCTCTGTCTTTACCTTCGGGGTCAAGGGCGGTTACGAAGCCGGTGTGAAGGTGGTCGAGAGCTGCGAGCTTTTCTCGCATCTTGCGAACATCGGCGACAGCCGCTCCCTCATCCTGCATCCGGCATCGACCACCCACCGCCAGCTAACCGAAGAACAGCGCGAAGCCGCCGGTGCCGGCCCAGCGGTGGTGCGCCTCTCGATTGGCCTGGAGACGGTGGAAGACCTCATCGACGACCTTGGCAAGGCGCTCGCGGCCACCGTCTAGTTCGGCCAGGCCGGCTCGAACCGCCGTCTACAACTGCAGTCCAAAGGACCGCAGAAAGCGGCTTGGGATATCGTGAAGCAGAAGCTTGTGACGCGCTGTCCGAAGCGCGCCCGGGCCCGCGCTACTCCGCGCCGTAGCAGGCTACCTCGACAAGGTTGCCGTCGGGATCGCGGAAGTAGACGGAGCGCATATCCCCCTGGGCACCTACGGTGGAAACTGGTCCGCGCTCGATGCCGATTCCCCAGCTGCGCAACCGCCTTGCCACCTCCTCTGTCGGCACCGAAGCGATAAGGCAGAAGTCGGCCGAGCCGGGTACCGGCACCGCCGCCTTGGGCTCGACCGGCGAGGGATTGGGATGAAGATTGATTTTCTGACTGCCGAAGTGCAGCGCTACCCTTCCTTCCCCGAAGTCCACGCGACGCATCCCGAAAACCGTTTCATAGAAGGCACAGGTCTCGTCAATGTCGCGGACGGTCAGCACAAAGTGATCGAGGCGGTCGAGTTCCAAAGGTGTGGAAGTCATAGACGGGTAACAACTCTCTTTAACAACAGGTACTGGTCAGAACGAACTATTCGGCGGGGACCGCTACAACGGCCTGTGGCGGTTTGTTTGGCAGAAACAGGGCGACGAACGCTGCTGCGGCGGCGGCCAGCGCCAGGATCATGTAGAGCCAGACGTACTCTCCGCTGCTGCCTTCGACCCAGGATGCGAGGAGGATCGCGGGGTTCGCGATCGAGAAGGCGAGCACGAACTTCACGCCATAAGCCAGGCTGCGGTGACGCTGCGGTGTATAGCGGGCCAGCAGCATGTTCTCCGCGGGCAGCGCGGCGGCGCTCAAAAGCACCGTCAGGATCGCCAGGGCAATCAAGGGCGCCGACACGGCGGTGGCGATAAAGGCCATGACCGGAATCTGAAAGACGAAGGCGCTGAGATAGATGAGCTTCAGCGAAAAACGATCCGCGAGCCAGCCGCCGACAAGCTGCATCACACCGCCGGCGGTATAGACCACCGCGACCAGCACACCGATGCCGAAGGCACCCTCCCCCGTCAGATCGCGCATGCGAAGATCGAACATCTTCGGCAGCGACGCCTGGGTGGCATGGAACATCAGGCCCATCACCGACATGGTCAGCAGCAGGATTGCAAAGACCTTGATCATGTCCTGGCGCGCCGGCGGCGGATCACGTGCCTCTTCGGGCCCGCCTTCGGTGACCCATCCCCGGCGCAGCGCCACAACAAGGACGAGCCCGGTCACCAAACAGATGATACCAGGCAGGATGAAGGCGGCCCGCCAAGAGATGGCGTCGATGAGAAAACCCGCAATCAAGCCGGCGGAACCGACGCCCAGAGATCCGAAGATGCCGTTCACGGCCAGGGCCATGCCACGCTTCTTGGCGTTGCGCACCAGCCAGGCGATGCCGACGGGATGATAGATCGAACTGAAAAGGCCGATTGCGGTCAATCCCAGCATCAGGGCGCTGGCAGAGTCGACAAGACCGCAGACGATGCCCGAGATCCCCAGGCCGATGAAATAGACGGCCATCATGCCGGAGGCGGACCAGCGGTCCCCCAACCAACCAGCCGGCAGCGCCGCCAGACCGACGAGAAGCGATCCGAGGGCCCAGAGCTTTATCAATTCGTGATTGGGAATGCCCCAGTCGATTTCCAGCGACAGGGCGATGACGAAGTAGAACGCAGTGAAGAGGTGCATGTAGGCATGGCCTAAGCACGAAAAAGACAGCGCCAGTTGCGCTGATCCAGCCTTCATGGCTTCTCCCCGTCAACTCCTTGGAATGTCTGTATACACTGATAACTAATTCGGCAAGCAGGCGGCATGCAAGGCAGCTATGCGGCCCCAGACACAGCAATGCGATTAGACCGCTGCCCCTTTTGCGCCGCAATCGAACACGCCGGGGCCATGATCCCGCCTCTTCCTTGCCATCATGTCCCTGCAGGCTTCAAGGCGATGAAAAAGCATGAGCCCAAGCCCGGCAAGGGCGGAAAGGATAAGATGATTGCAGGAAAAGAGGCTTGCCAAACCCCCACCGCACCTTTGGAAGGTGCACCGGGAAAGGGCGACCCGAAGGCCGCGATCGACCTGGAAAGGCTGGTCTGGGACCCGGAATACCGCAAAGCGATGCGCCACCTGCTCCAGCGCAAAGACTAATTTCCTAGCGACAGCGCCCCAGCGGTCTCCGCGTCGATCCAGTCGAGAAAGGCAGGATTGCCGCCGGTAAGGGGAATCGAGACGACACAGGGGCAGTCATAGCTGTGCAGTTTCGATACCGCCTCGGTCAGAGCCTGGACCAGGTGTTCCGGCGCCTTTAGCAGAAGCAGGGTCTCCTCCCCCTCCTGAACCTCGCCTTCCCACCAGAAAATCGGATGTATGGCCGGAATGATATTCGCGCAGGCGGCAAGGCGCGCCTTAACCATCGCGCGGCCTATCGTCCGCGCTTCCTCGACATCTGACGTCGTGACGTAGACCAGACAAGCAGCCACGGCCCAGGCTCCCGATTCGCTTTCTCAGTCAAGCTAGCTTACCATAGAGGCTTAGCAGGGAGAGTGAGCATGGCCGATTTGTCCCCCACGGCCCATGCGCTCGAACCAAAGCGGCGGCGCAGCCGTCCGACGGTAACCCAACTTGCCTGGTTGCGGCGCGGCCTCAATCAGGCTGGCGGTAAGTTGCCGTTGTTCGATCGCTATGGTCAAAGATACGACAGCCGAACGATCCGAAGCTGTATTGAGCAGGGTTGGGCGGAACCTTGGTTCAACAATCCGACCAAACCTGACTGGCTGATCTGCAAGCTTACCGAGGCCGGCAAAGAGGTCGCCGGCACGGCGGCCGAAAGAGCTTCGCCGGAGATCCGGGAACTGGTCGAAGACCTGTTTAGCTGAAGGCAGGCTTGCGGACAGGCCCGAAAGCAGAAGCCCGCTTCAGCGGATCTGTTTGCGCCAACGCTCGATGGTGTCGGGAATGAAGCCGTTGAGCCCCCGCTCCTCCTTCCAATGCTCGGAGAAGCTTGCCGTGTCGCTGTGTGGGCGCTTGTCTTCCGGCAGGTCGTCAAAGCGGATGCGCATCGGCAGGACGGCACCCTCGCCCACCACCACGGCCTGTTGATTCCGCAGCGCCGGCAAGCTGGCCAGCATGCCCTCCGCGCTCTCCGGCAGAGCCCGCCGCACGAAGTCCTGGTCCTTCTGATTGCCCATACGCAGTGCAAAAAGCGTGCTGCACTGGGAGATGATGGTCTCAGAAAGCTCAGAGGGACGCTGCGAGACAAGGCCGAGGGAAAGTCCGTACTTTCGGCCTTCCTTGGCGATGCGGGAAATCACCCGCCGGGTCGGCTCAAAACCAATGCTCTCGTCCTCGGGGATATAGCGATGCGCCTCCTCGCAAACCAGAAGCACCGGGACGGAAGCGTCGCGCTCGCTCCAAATCGCAAAGTCGAAGAGGGTTCGGCAAAGCAGCGATATCACCACGTCGACGATCTCAGACGGGACCCCTGCCAGATCGAATGTGGTCAGCGGCTTGCCTTCCACCGGCACCCGGATGATACGCGCCAGAACATCCGGCAGCGTGTCGCGCACGGAAAGCCCGGAGAACATGAAGGCGTAGCGCCGGTCCGCCCGCAGGTTTTCAATGCGGGAGCGCAAACGCAGGTAGGGCTTTGCCTGTTCGGCCTTCTGCAACTGCCCCATTGCCGCTTCGATGTTCTGGAGCAGGGCGCTCAACGGATAGGGCGACGGCGTATCGACGGTGAGGTAGCGCTTGGCCTCGTCATCTTCCGCGGTGGCGCGCTTCGCGTTCAGGATCGCGTCCTTAAGAATGAAGGCCTCGGATGACCTGTTGGCGTCGTCGCGGCTGCACATCACCTCGACCATCTCTTCAAAGTTCAGCAGCCAGTACGGCAGTTGCAGGGTCTCCGGCGTAACCACCTCGGCCAGCCCCTTGAAGGCCTTCGCATATTCGTTATGGGGATCAAGCAGGACCACGTGGCCGAAGGGGTGTTCGGAAAGGATGGCATGCAAAACCGTGGCCACCGCACAGGACTTGCCCGAGCCGGTGGTGCCGAGGATGGCAAAGTGCTTACCCAAGAGATCGTCGGTCACCAGGTAGGCCGGCAGTGTTTCGTCCTGGTGAAGCGTACCGATCCGCACATTCGACCCACGCGGGCGCTTGTAGATCTGCTGGAGTTCCTCTGACGTCGCGGCAAAGATCGGCTCGCCAAGCCCGGGATAGTTCGAGACGCCGCGCAGCAGATCGAAACTCTCCCCGCTCTCTGCATCCTGCCCCTCCGCCAGGAGGTATTCGCCGAAGAGATCGATCTCAACGACCCACTGCTCGCCCAAAGAAGGCGACGGCGAGGGATTGCCGGTCGAAAGCGAAGAGACGATGCCGAAGGCAACGGAGCGCGGGGTCGGCATCTTCAACAGAGCGCCGATCTGAACCGCTTCATTCAGTTTTGCCGCCGATTCCGCATCGGGCCCGACCGAAACCAGGCTACCGGTGATCTTGGCGCCGCTCACCGAGACGATGTGTCCAACCTTCATCGCCGTGCCAGCCGACTTCGCCGGAGTTGCCGAAGCCTGTTCCAGATTCTCAACCGCCTGCATCGTTTCGCCCTTTTTCCAGTGGCTCTCGTAAAGAGCCCAGCAGAAGCGATCATCGCAGCGAGATGTTAAGCAATAACAAAGGGATGAACTTTAGGGAAATTCTCTAAGTCACCGGCATTTAAGGATTTTAAACCATAGGCGGGATAGTTTTGACGGATCAGCCCGGGGCAGCCCAAGGCGGCTCCGAATTCATCCTCCGAGGCAATGGAGATACCCAGGTGTTGCCCCGTTTCCGCCTTCGCACCGGTACCCTTGCGCCGCTCGCCCTCGCCCTCAGCCTCTCCGGTTGCCAGGCGATGTATGACGACACAAAGGGCTGGGCCAATCGGGTGGAAGCGTCTTTGATGAAAGCGGCCAAGGATTTCGGGAACAACCTCAGCGAAGCACAGAGCCGCCCCCCAACCGGGGTCGAGTGGGTCGGTGATGAGGCCACCGTCTCCCCGGCTACAGGCAAACCACAAGGCCTGGTGGAAGAAGCTGCGGCAGCAATGGCGGCGCCCGAAGAGGCGGTCACAGCCGCCGACGAAAGCAAAGCGGCCATCGCCTCTGACTCTGCCCCTGTGCCAGCACCCCCGCCGAGCGGGCAGCAGGCCCCAGAAGCCATGGACCCGACCGGGCCCATGGCAGAGGCCAAACCGGCCTCCCCCCCGCGGCCTAAGCTGAAACCTGCAAAACCGCCTGAAAACGCAGAAAAGAAGACTCCCGGCGCACCAAAGGCGGCGGATTCGTCGAAGGCGCCGATGGTAGTCCACCTCTCCTCCCTGCGCTCGGAAAAGGCGGCAAAGAAGGAATGGGAGGCCCTGAAGCAGGCCTTTCCAGAGCAGCTCTCCGCCATGAGCCCCCGTTTCGCCCGAACCGAAATCGCCCAGCGCGGGACCTTCTACAGGGTGCTGGCGGGCCCGCTGCCTTCCAAACAGGCCGCAAAGCAGCTCTGTGGCGCCCTTAAGGCCAAGAAGCAGTACTGCCAGGTAATGAGCGCGCCGCCGTCGGCCTGACCCCCCAGTCGTCCCTCAGGGTCGTCCCTCAGGGGTCGTCCCTAAGGTGCAGGCAACATGGTTTCGGTCCTGCCGGTCACGTAGTAAGCCAGCAGCCCCAGCCACTCGTGCAGCGCCACCGAGGCAAGCCTCAGCGAGCTGTCCGGCTCCCGCGGCCAGACCAGCCGGCCCGGTTCCGTACGGAAATCCACCGGATGGGGCAGCACTGTAAGGCCCGCTGCCCGGAAGCTCGCCACCGCGCGGGGCATGTGAGAGGCCGAGGTAATCAACAGCCAGGGGCGTTCGTCCTGGCCGGCGAATTCTGCGGTCAGACGCGCATTCTCGGCCGTATTGCGGGATCTTGCCTCAAAGCGGACCTGGGCCATGGGCAGGCCCTGTTCCTCGAAAAACATCCGCGTGATCTCCGCCTCGTTCAGGCCGCGCGGGTTCAAACGTCCGCTGTAGCCCGTCACGATCAACGGTCGCTCAGGCATGGCGCGGTGAAGAGCCATCGCCGTGGTCAGGCGCTCCACCGCCCCGTTGAGGGCCGGCTGACCGCGCGCCGCCACAAGCCCGCCGTCATCCGTGGCACCACCGAGAACGATAATCCCGGCGACTTGAGGCCCCGATGCCGCGCCGGCAAATCGGTCCTCCAAGGTGCGCATAGCCAGTTCCGGCAGGGGCGTCAGCATGATCAAGCCCCCGTAGAGAACGACAAGAAGGACGCAGAGGCGTTGCATCGTCTTCCAGCCAAGCATCCGGAAAAACACGCCGCAGAGCAGCAGGAAGATCAGGGAATGCAGAGGCTTCAAAAGAAACCAAGCTATCTTGGAAACTAAGAAAAAGCTCATATCTATTTGATTTCAATAGAAAGCAAAGCACTGCCGATCTTGCTGTGGAGCGGCATGAGGCGTCAAACCCCGACCCTGCCTGCCAGCGTGCAGGCACAAAAAAAGCCGCAATGACAAGCGGCTCTCAATGAAATGGTCGGAGCGGCAGGATTTGAACCTACGACCCCCACACCCCCAGTGTGGTGCGCTACCAGGCTGCGCTACGCTCCGCCAATTCATTGCTGCGCGACCTCCCGCGCGGCCTTTGTATAGCCGTGGATCCGAGGGTTGGCAATGCCCGGATCATTGTCTTCGGCGTCCCCTTAACGAGCCTTCTTGAGCAGGGCGCTCAACTCGCTGAGTTCCGCAATGATCGCCTGGATCTCTTCAGCCTTGCCAGCATCCCCAGCTCCGGCGGAAGCCGTGCCGGCCGCCGGGGCGGTGTCGGCTTCGGCCCCGTCTTCCTTGGCGCGCCCCTCCCGCAGGAGCTTCTGAACCCCCTTGATCGTATAGCCTTCGCTGTACAGCAAATCCCTGATCCGGCGCAGCAAGGCAATGTCTTCAGGGCGGTAGTAGCGGCGGCCGCCACCGCGCTTGAGCGGGCGGACCTGGCTGAACTTGCCCTCCCAAAAGCGCAGGACATGCTGCGGCACATCCAGCTCTTCGCTGACCTCACTGATGGTCCGAAAAGCGGATGCTGACTTACCGGCAGAACGACTGGCTTGCATGCTGATCCTATACTGTTCAGCGCCTTGAAAGACTCTAGTGCGCGGCTTCGCTGACCGTGTTGCTCAGCGAATCGTTGATCCGATTCTTTAGAACATGCGACGCACGGAACACCAGCACGCGTCGGGGTAAGATCGGAACTTCTTCACCGGTTTTGGGATTGCGACCGATACGCTCCCCCTTTTCCCGGACCGAGAAGCTGCCGAAAGACGAGAGCTTCACCATCTCGCCCCGCACCAAAGCGTCCGAAATCTCGTTAAGGACCGATTCGACCAAATCGGCGGACTCGTTGCGCGACAGCCCGACCTCCTGATAGACGGCCTCACTTAAATCCGCTCTGGTAATTGTCCCTCCGGCCATGCCCCCCTCCTATGCTTTTCTGATTCTTAAGACACTAACGCAACGTCAATTGACGGTCAATTATGCAGGGAATACCGTAGGATGCGACTAATTTTTGACGCAGCTTGACAACCTGGGGAATTCAGGGCTTGGCGCGGACGCCGGATCACCAGCGAACCAGAGCCGAGCCCCAGGTAAAGCCGCCGCCCATGGCTTCCATCATCAGAAGGTCGCCGGACCTGATACGCCCGTCGCCGACGGCCTCATTCAGGGCCAGCGGGATGGAAGCGGCGGAGGTGTTGGCATGACGGTCGACCGTTACAACGACCCGGTCGCTGGGCAGATTGAGCCGTTTGCCCATGGATTCGATAATCCGGATGTTCGCCTGGTGCGGCACCAGCCAATCGACATCTCCCGGCGTCAGCCCATTGGCCTCCAGGGCCGCATCCACGGCCTCGGCCATGCGGACCACGGCATGGCGGAAGACCTCCCGGCCCTCCATACGCAGGTGTCCGACCGATTGAGTGGAAGAAGGCCCGCCATCGACGTAGAGCGCGTCGTGGTGGCTGCCGTCGGAGTACAGATGGGTGGACAGGATTCCTCTGTCCTTGCCGTTGGCCGGGCCGTCCTGCTTGATCCCTTCCAGCACCACGGCCCCCGCCCCGTCGCCGAAGAGCACACAGGTCGAGCGGTCTTCCCAGTCGAGGATACGCGAAAAGGTCTCGGCGCCGATCACCAGGGCCTTCGAGGCCTGGCCGCTGCGCAGAAAGTTGTCCGCTACCGAAAGCCCATAGACGAAACCGCTGCAGACCGCCTGAACATCAAAGGCCGCACCGCCGGCCATGCCGAGGCCGTATTGAATGCGGGTCGCGGTCGCCGGAAAGGTTTCATCCGGAGTCGACGTGGCGCAGACGATCAGATCGATGGCATCCGCCGCCACGCCGGCCTGGGCCAGCGCCTCTTTCGCCGCCGCGAGCCCCAGATCCGAGGTCATTTCGCCTTCCGCCGCGATATGACGCTGGCAGATGCCGGTGCGCTGGCGAATCCACGCGTCGTCGGTATCGACGCGCTTTGACAAGTCGGCATTGGTGACGACTTGTGAGGGCAGATAGGCCCCACAGCCAGTGACAAGGGATCGGAACATCACTAGACGGCAGCCACTTGTGCTTTGTCGGGGCCGCGATCCAACAACGCCAGGTCCGAACGGATTTTCTCGATGATGCCGTGCCGGTGCATATCCACCGCGACGCCGATGGCGTTGGCAAAGCCCAGAGCATCGGTTCCGCCATGGCTTTTCACGGCAATGCCGTTCAATCCCAGAAACATCGCCCCGTTGTACCCGCGGGGGTCGACCCGTTCGCGCAGCTTGCGCATGGCGGGGCGGGCCAGCAGGTAGCCGAGACTGGCAAGAATCGATGATCGGAAGGTGTGGCGCATATACTCATTGATCAGCTTGGCCGTTCCCTCGGCCGTCTTAAGGGCGACGTTACCGGTGAAACCGTCCGTCACAATGACATCGGCGGTGCCTTTGGCGATGTCGTCGCCTTCCACGAAACCGAGGAACTCGCCGGGAATGGCGCTTTCACGCAGGATGGTATTGGCTTCCTGCAAAGCTTCGTGACCTTTGGTGTCTTCGGACCCGACGTTCAAAAGCGCGAAGCTGGGCTGAAGCAGACCGAGCACCGAACGGGCAAATGCGTTGCCCATCACCGCAAAATCGACCAGATTCTCGGCGTCGCAATGCACATTGGCGCCAAGATCGAGCATCACCGACTCGCCATGCATCGTCGGAAAGAAAGAGGCGATGGCCGGCCGGTTGATCCCCGGCAGGGTCTTCAGCACGAACTTCGCCATGGCCATCAGGGCGCCGGTATTCCCCGCCGAGACAACACAGTCGGCCTCGCCGGCCTGAACGGCATTGATCGCCAAGCGCATGCTGGAGTTGCGGCCCGAGCGCAGCGCTATCGAAGGTTTTTCCTCGCTGCTCACCACATCGTCGGTATGCAGCAGGGTGGTCACCGCCTTCAGGCCCTTCTTGCGCTTCAGGAGCGGTTCAACCTCGGACTTCCGTCCAAACATCAGGAAGCGCACTTCAGGGAAGCGTTCACGCGCAATATTGGCGCCACGAACCACCATATCCGGTGCCGCGTCGCCGCCCATGGCATCCAATGCGATCGTAACCGCCTTGCCCATAGGCCCGCTCAGCTCCGCCTGCGGTCAACTGCCGGAAACAGTCGCACAGGCCGGGCCTTAGATGCTCTCCGCATCCGCAACTTCGCGGCCGTCATAGTAACCGCAGGCAGCGCAGACATGGTGCGGGCGCTTCAACTCGCCACAGTTGGGACACTCATGATAGTTGCTAGCTGCAAGGGCATCGTGGGCCCGCCGCTGGTTGCGCCTGGACTTGGAGATTTTACTCTTAGGAACTGCCATGATTCTCGTCTTTCTTCATCAGGCTAGGCTTGCCTTCACAAGCGACTACTTAGCCAATCTCAGCCTCTTCATCAAGCAAAGCCAGGATCTCGAGGCAAAGGTAACCTAACCTATCGTTTACTCTTCAGCACCTTCAGTGCGGCGAAGGGGCTGGTCTCCCCCTCGTCTTCAGATGGCCGGTAGCGCTCCGGAAGCTCCGCACCCGCGGCACGCGGGTATGGATCCAGCGAAACAGCCAATTCCTGCACCACCAACTCGCCGAGGTCGATTCCCTCCCCGGGCAGCGGCTCGGGCGGGTCATCAGCCTCAGGATCCACCAAAACTTCACTCTCAACCTTCGTTCCGGCCACCAGCGTCCGATAAGACGCCTGAAAGTCGCCGGAAAGCGACTGATGCACCGGTTCCAGGGTTACCACACAGGCCTGCGTAAGCTCTGCAGCCCAGCGACCGTCGACGACGATCAAGCCCCCAAGCCCCGGCGACAACCGGCAGTCGGCGCTCAGGCTATCAAGACCCAGCAGCCCCAGGCGCGCTGAAACCAGCGCCCTCTCCTCAACCGTCGCCTCTATGCGCTCGGCGACCTTGTGTTCGCCAAGCCGGTCCAAGGTCACAATCCTTGAGAACTCGCTCGTCGCCTTCGCGGTTGATCCGCCCATGGCAGCCCTCCGTCTCCAGCGTCAAAAAGCGGCGCACCATAGGGTTTGGGAAGGCCCGGGTCAATCCCCTTAAAAGGCCGCAAATCCGGTGCTTTCAGCCGCTAGGGGGCGGCGAATCCGACCTTGCCGCGACGCAGGGCCGCCCCGTCCTGATCATCCAGCGCCGCAGCCTGCGCCGTCACGTATTTCGCAAGGTCGGCAGGGTCGACCGCGCCGCTCGGCAAGGTACCGTAAACATTGCGCAGGAGGGCCGCCGACAAATCATCTTCGCCTTCCGCGCCCGGGTCGTCCAGGGCCGCTTCGTAGGCGGCCAGGCGCCCGGTAAAGCCCTCTGCCATGCGCTGCACCCGCTTGCCGACCCCCAAATCACCAGCCCCCATCTCCCTCAAGGAACGGTCCATATCGGCGTAGAAAGCTTCCTGAAGTGCGCCCGCCAACATCTCGCCCTCCGGAAAGTCCCGTTTCAGGCGGCGCAGGACCAAAACCATATGGAGGACGATGGACTCAAACCGGCCATCGACGCTGTCGGGAATCTTCATATCCGCGAACAGCGCCGGCCTGCGTGCCTGCTCGACGATTTCGCCGTAAAGCGTCCAGGCGATGTCCTCATCTGGCTTAGTTCCGAAAAATCGCTTGAAAATCATATAGAACACGGAAATTCGAGGGAACGATCAGTCTCGGGTCTGCCCTGAGCAGCCCTATTTTGGGGCTTGAAATGGCACCACCTGACGGTTTAATCAAGCTGTTCGGGGTCAAATGAGAGGTTTATCGTGATCGCAACGAAGGAGCAGTCCCTGCGCCGGCGGGTTTTCGCTTTGCCAGCCTTGGCGCTGACGGCAGCTTGTCTGGGCCTGGCGGCTTGCGGCGGACCGGTTCAGGTTCGCGGCAATATGCCCGATGTGGAGGACGTCGCTGTCCTGGAGCCGGGGGTTCACAGCCGCCAGGATGTTGCGGATCTCCTCGGATCGCCCTCCACCGTTTCCACCTTCCAGGACCGCAAGTGGTACTACATCGGCCAAAAAACCCAGGAATTCGCCTTCCTGAAGCCTGAGGTCTTGGACCGCAAGGTTCTCGTCGTGACCTTCGACGAAGCGGGTTACGTCGACCAAACCACAAGTTATTCGCTTGCCGACGCTCAGGAAATCCAGCCCGTCGAGCGGATCACGCCGACGGAAGGCAAGGATCTGACGCTGTTGCAGCAGTTGTTCGGCAACCTGGGACGCTTCGGCGGTTCAGGCTCCAACTAAGCCCGCGGCCAAGGCCGGCGATCAGACACAAAAAAAAGGCCCCGGAAGCGTGCTTCCGGGGCCCTTTTACTTTTGGCGCAGCAGCTAGTGCGCCAGGATCGCCAGCAGAAGCAAGGCCACGATGTTCGTGATCTTGATCATCGGATTGACCGCCGGCCCTGCGGTATCCTTGTAGGGATCGCCGACCGTGTCACCGGTCACAGCAGCCTTGTGGGCCTCTGAACCCTTGCCGCCGTGATTGCCGTCTTCGATGTACTTCTTGGCATTGTCCCAGGCACCGCCGCCGGCAGTCATCGAGATGGCGACGAAAATGCCGGTGACGATGACACCCAGCAGCATGGCGCCCACGGCACTGAGAGCCGCAGCCTGTCCGCCAATGAGCAGGATGACGAAGTAGAGCACCACCGGTGAAAGGACCGGCAGCATTGAGGGGATGATCATCTCCTTAATGGCTGCCTTCGTCAGAAGGTCCACGCAGGTGCCGTACTCGGGCTTGCCGGTGCCTTCCATGATCCCGGGGATCTGCTTGAACTGCCTGCGGACTTCGATCACCACCGAACCCGCCGCACGGCCAACCGCCGTCATGCCCATGGCCCCGAAGAGATAGGGCAGAAGACCGCCGATGATGAGGCCGACCACCACGTAGGGATTGGACAGCGAGAAGTCGACCGGCGCGCCCGGCTGAATAGAGCCTTCCGATACGAAGAGCGCCAGATCCGAGGTATAGGCCGCAAAGAGCACCAGGGCACCGAGGCCGGCCGACGCAATGGCGTAACCCTTGGTCACCGCCTTGGTGGTATTGCCGACCGCGTCCAGAGCGTCGGTGGTCTTGCGGACCTCATCCTCCAACTCCGCCATCTCGGCAATGCCGCCGGCGTTGTCGGTCACCGGGCCGTAAGCATCAAGCGCAACCACCATACCGGCAAGAGCCAGCATCGTGGTCACCGCAATGGCGATGCCCAGCAGACCGGCCAGCAGATAAGTGGCAATGATGCCGGCGCAGATGATCAGAGCCGGCACCGCCGTCGCTTCCATCGAGATCGCCAAGCCCTGAATGACGTTGGTGCCGTGGCCGGTCACTGAGGATTCGGCGACGGAGCGGACGGGACGGTATTCCGTACCGGTGTAGTACTCCGTGATCCAGATGATGGCGCCGGTCACGACCAGACCGATGATGCCGCAGATGTAGAGGTCGAGACCATCAAAGGTAACGCCACCCGCGTTCATCACCGTATCCATGCCGACCACGTGGTCGGTTACCGGCCACAGCAACACCGCCGAGAGAACCGCTGAGGCGACAAAGCCCTTGTAGAGCGCCCCCATGATGTTCTGGGAGGATCCGAGCTTCACGAAGAAAGTCCCGATGATCGAGGTGACGATGCAGGCCGCGCCGACGGTCAGCGGATACATCACCAATGAGGAGATGTTCGGGTCGTTGACGGCAAAGATGGTCGCCAGAACCATGGTGGCGACCACTGTCACGACGTAGGTTTCGAAAAGGTCGGCAGCCATGCCCGCGCAGTCGCCGACATTGTCGCCGACGTTATCGGCGATCACCGCCGGGTTGCGGGGATCGTCTTCCGGAATGCCGGCTTCGACCTTACCCACCAGATCGGCGCCGACGTCGGCGCCCTTGGTGAAGATGCCGCCGCCGAGACGTGCGAAAATCGAAATCAACGAAGCGCCGAAGCCGAGGGCCACCAGGGCAACCGAGATTTCACGCTCGCCCACCCCCATGACCAGCAGCACGGCGTAGTAGCCGGCAACGGCCAGAAGGGCCAGACCAGCAACCAGCATGCCGGTGATGGCGCCGGAGCGGAAGGCAATAGACAAGCCTTCGGCCAAACCGGTGCGCGAAGCCTCCGCCGTACGCACGTTGGCCCGGACAGAGACATGCATGCCGATATAGCCGGCGGCACCGGAAAGCACGGCACCGATCAAGAAACCAATGCCATCTTTGATACCGAGAACGACGGACAGGAGAACAAAGATCACGACACCGACGATGGCGATCGTCCGGTACTGGCGGTTCAGATAGGCTTTCGCCCCCTCCTGCACCGCAGCGGCAATTTCCTGCATGCGGGCGTTTCCGGCGGAGGCTGAGAGCACCGACATGGTAGCCCAGCCACCGTAGACCAGGGCAAGCAGCCCGCAGCCGATGACCACGTACAACTCGTTCGACATAAGGAATCCCTCAAGATAGATAGGCCGGTCAGGCGACTGCGACCGAGCGCGAAGACTTAGCTGCCATGCTGCAGCACCCCAAAATCGCGCGGAAAATGCCAGAATCGCCCCGGGATAGCAACCGCTACTGCGCAGTTCTGCTGGGGCAAATCTTCGCTGGCCGAAGCCTAATGCCGTCCAAGCCGCCCTAGCCGGCGGTCTGCGCCCGCTGACGGGCGAGCCAGAACACCGCCGCGGCGGCAAAAACCACCGGCACGACAACCCCGAGATTGACGGCCTGCCAGCCGAAAGTGCTGAAAATAGCGCCGGAAGCCAAGGCGGTAACGGCCGTCGTGCCGAAAACCATGAACTCGTTGAAAGCTTGAACCCGGGCCTGTTCCTCCGGCCTGTAGGTTTCCGTGAGCAGGCTGGTCGCCCCGACATACATGAAGTTCCAGCCGACGCCCAGAAGCACCAGACCGCTCCAAAACTGCAGGAACTCGACGCCGGTCAGATTGACCACAACGCAGCTGAAAATCAAAAAAGCGCCGATGGTGATGACACGAAGCACCCCGATTCGCTCAATGATATGCCCGGTCACGAAAGAGGGCGCATACATGCCGACAACGTGCCATTGAATGACAAAGGCGGCGGTTTCGAAAGGATGGGCGCAGGCGATCATCGCCAGCGGCGTGGAGACCATGATCAGGTTCATGGAACCGTAGGCGATCATCGCCGAGAGAACAGCCACGATAAGTGCCGGCTGGCGCAGCACCTCCCTCAGCGGGCGCCCCGCCGCCTTCTGCTTCCGTGTCAAAGGCGGCGGCAGGTCTACAGCCTGGACCAATACGAGGCCGATGAAGGCAAGGGCGGCGATGGCGGCGTAGCCGCCGGCAAACAGAATCGGTGCGAAGAGTTCCCGGGTCCATTTTGCCAGTTCCGGCCCGAGGATCGCCGAAGCGACGCCGCCCACCATGACCAGAGAGATTGCCCGGCTTCGGTGCTCCGCTCCCGCCACCTCTGCCGCGGCGAAGCGATACAGCGCGATGTGGGTGGCAAATCCGCCCAGCAGAGCGGCACCGAGGCAGAAGAGCGAAAAACTGGAGATGATGACGGCCTGACAGGCGACGATCCCGCCCGCAACGCCCAGCAGACCACCGAGGGTAAAACCAGCACGCCGGCCGAACCGGCCCATGAACAGAGACGCGGGAATTGTGAAGGCCGCCGTAGCCACGAACTGGATGGCCAAGGGGAACGTGGCCAGGGTCGGATCGGGAGCCAGGCCACTGCCCACCAGCGCGGTGATGGTTATCGACAGGGCAAGGCAACTCATGCCCAGGGCCTGACAGACCGCGAGCAGAATCACGTTGCGCATCATCGGTCGGCGCGCGGGCAACGAAGCTTCTTCCATGGCCCCAGTGTAGCCACGGCGCCCGGGGAGACTAGCCTTCTTTCAGCATAGCTGATCTCTGCGTCGGGATGCCGCACCGGCAGAGGGGCCGGGCTGCAAACAGGACCTCAGGCCGCATTGGGCTGGCGCCGTTCCAGTTCCCGGATCAGAACCTCGGCCACGACCCCCTCCCCCAGCAGGCGGTCGCAGATTTCGAGAATGCGCTTTTGCACCAGCGGCGACTCGAACCCGGCCTTCCGCACCATCCGCAGCGAATAGAGAGAATGCATTTCCTTCAGAAAAGCATCGCGAAGACGGGCCATGTTTCGATCGGTGAGATCCTTATCCCAGGCGTCATAAAGCTGCAGTGTCAGTTGCATGGTGACGTGATGTGTCACCTCTCCTTCCTGAATCAGCGAGATGATCAGGGGATGGAGCTCCACGAAAACAGGCTCGGGCTTGTTGATCTGAGAGATCAATTCCTCGGTCTTTTGAGCGCCGGGCCCCATGAGAAACCACCAAGCGCCGCCACCGGCGCCTACCAGAAGCACGACCGCGACCACAATGAGAATGACGACCCGCAAGAGGCTCCGCTCCAAGGTAAAAGGACCAATCCCGCCGCCATTCATAAGGGGGGCGAGTAAAGATGCCGTTAAGCATTAACCAATTGAAAAGTATATCTAAAAATGAGTCCAGCCGGCTGACCCCAAGGATAGCGGACGCAATGCGGCATCAAGGACGGTCAGGCCGGCTTCGGCCTTCACCCGGCCAATGCGCGTGAGTCTCAGGGACAGTGTCTCGGACAGCCGGGCTATCTCCGCGCGGCGGTCCGGGGCGGCAGCGAAGAGCAACTCGTAGTCATCACCGCCGGAAACAAGAATCTCAGGCGCCGATCCCAAGCGCGCCAGCCCTTCCTCAGCCGCCGCCGAAAGCGGCATCGCGTCCAGGCGCAGTTCCGCGCCGACATCTGAAGCCTCCAGCAAATGACCAAGGTCCGCGGCCAGACCGTCGGAAACATCGAGGGCCGACTCAGCCAAGCCGTCCGCCAGGAGAGCCCGGCCCAAAGCGACCCGGGGCTCCGGACAGCGATAGCGCGCAACGAGCGCTTCGCGCGCCGCCGGTGACAGCCCGTCGATTCTCCCCTGGAGGATTTGCAGTCCCAGAAATGCATCGCCAAGCGTGCCGGAAAGATAGAGATCATCGCCGGGCCGTAAGGATGCGCGATCCAGAACCTCGTTCCCTTGAACCCGACCAAAAGCCGTAAGGGAGAGGGTCATGGGCCCTGGCGTGGCCGTTGTGTCCCCGCCCAGCAGAGCGATGCTGAAAAGCCTTTGATCCCGCGCCAGTCCTTCGCAAAAAGCGGCCACCCAGGCTTCCTGCGTATCCGGCGGCCAGGAGGCCGACAGCAGGTAGCCCAGCGGTTCCGCCCCCATGGCAGCCAGGTCCGAGAGGCTGACCCGCAGCAGTTTTTGGCCGACGCTGTCCGGCGGGTCATCGGCGAGAAAGTGACGGTCGGCGACCATGCAATCGACCGTGACCACCAAGCGTTCACCGGCTGCCATATCCAGCACGGCGGCGTCGTTCTTCAGCCCGAAGGCACCCTCAGAGCCAGTGGAAAGAGGCGCAAGATAGCGCTCAATCAGCGCGAATTCACCGGTGATGCGAGGCAAGGCGCCGCCACCGATCCGGTTCAGGAGATGTCCGGCAGCGCGCCGGCGTCGCCGAACTCTTCCATCCGCAGGATGTGCGCCAAGCGGTCGAGCAGGCCATTCACAAATGATGTCTCGCGGCCATCGAAGAAGGCGTTGGCGAGATCGACATACTCTGAGACCACCACACGGGCCGGAACCTCCGCGCGCTCCGAGAGCTCAAACGTGGCTGCTCGCAGAAGCGCAAGCAGAAGAATTTCCAAGCGCTCGACGGTCCAATCGTCGTCCAGCACCGCCGCCAGCATGTCGTCCAAAGTATCCGCCTGCTCGGAAACGCCCTGGACAAGCTGGATCATGAGGTCGCGATTGACGGCGCCGTGCTTCAGGCCTTCCAGATCCTCATCGACGCGGTGTTTCAGAAATTCGGCAACGACCTGCGCCGCCGGTTCCTTGTTCACGGTCATCTGGTAGAGCGCCTGAACCGCAAGCAGGCGGGCGGCGCTGAGGCCCGAGGGTCGCCGATGGCCGGCTTTCCCGCCGGAAGACTTGCTACTGCTTGTCACTTGGTTTCGATCCAGCACTCAGGGTTTCGATCAGCGCGGAAACAGATGAAAGCGCCGCTTTACGTCCAGCATCGCAAGACAGGCCGCAGCTGCGTCTCCGCCCTTGTTTTTCTGGTCCACCGCCGCGCGGACCTTGGCCTGTTCCATGTTCTCGCAGGTAAGGATGCCATACCCCAGGGCTAATGTATGGCGGCAGGCCAAGTCCTGCAGCATCCGGGCACTTTCACCACAGACGTAGTCGTAGTGCGAGGTCTCGCCGCGAATAACACAGCCGAGCGTGACATAGCCGTCAAAGCGCCGCCGGCCGGCAAAGAAATCCATCGACTTGACCGCCATCTGAACAACCGCCGGCACCTCAAAAGCGCCTGGGACATCGACACGTTCATGGGTCGCCCCCGCCGCGTCCAGCGCTGCACTTGCACCGGCGTAGAGGGCATCCGCAATACCTTCGTAAAAGCGGCTCTCGACCACCAGAATGTGTGGCCGGTCGTCGATAGGGTCGCTCATTCCCCTCCCCCATTTCCAAGCGCGCGCTGGGCAACGATGCGCAGTCCGTAGCCGTCCAGGCCGACCACCGTACGCTTGGTATTGGAAAGCAGAACCATATCGCGGACGCCCAGGTCCAACAGGATCTGCGCACCGACGCCGTAGTCGCGCAGCTCGCTGCCGGCCTTGGCCTTGCCTTCAAGCCTCGACTTCAATGATGCCGACAGGGCATCCGCCGAGGGCTCTCGGATCAGAACGACGACGCCCCTGCCCTCTTCGCCGATGATGCGCATGGCCTGTTGCAGGTCACCGGCCTTACCGCTGGCCTTGTCGCCCAGGATATCGTCAAGGACATTGATCGCGTGCATGCGCACGGGGACCGGGTCCGGGCCGGACAGCTTGCCTTTCCAGATCGCCACATGCTCAGCGTAATTGATGGTGTTGACGTAGACCGCGAGATTGAACTCGCCGCCGAAACGGCTCTCGAAGCGACTTTCGAGGCGCCGCTCCACGAAAGAGTCATGCTGGCGACGATAGGAGATCAAGTCGGCGATGGTGGCGATCTTCAGACCGTGCCGCTGGGCAAAAGCGATCAGATCGTCACGGCGCGCCATGGTCCCGTCGTCGTTCATGATCTCGCAGATGACGCCCGAGGGATTGAGACCGGCCAGCCGCGCAAGGTCGACGGCAGCCTCAGTGTGCCCCGCCCGAACCAGAACGCCACCGTCGCGCGCCATCAGCGGAAAGATATGGCCCGGCGTCGCAATGTCGTCCGGCCCCTTGCTGGGGTCGATTGCCGTCGCCACCGTATGGGCCCGGTCGGGCGCTGAGATGCCCGTCGTGATGCCTTCGCGCGCCTCGATAGAGGTGGTGAAGGCGGTCTGATTTCGGGCCTCGTTCTTCCTGGCCATCAGCGGCAGGCCCAGCTCCTCGATCCGCTGGTGGGTGATCGCCAGGCAGATCAGGCCGCGGCCGTAGCGGGCCATGAAATTGATCGCATCGGGGGTCGCCATCTGGGCGGGGATGATCAGGTCGCCCTCGTTCTCCCGATCTTCGTCGTCGACCAGAATGAACATCCGGCCGTTACGCGCTTCCTCGATGATCTCGTCAATCGGCGAGATCATCTCGCCGAAAGTCAGGCGCCAGGGTTCTTCTGTCTGTTCCATCTAAAGCCTTCCGTCCAGCAGACGGTGAACGTAGCGCGCGAGCTGGTCGATTTCCAGGTTAACCCGGTCGCCGGGTTGCTTGCCGCCCAGCGTTGTCGCCGCGGCTGTGTGGGGGATCAGATTAACCCCAAAACGGCTCCCCTCAACCTCGTTCACGGTCAAGGAAACCCCATCCAGCGCCACCGAACCCTTTGGCGCGATGAACTTCGCCAGATCCGGCGGGACCTCAAAGACAATCCGCAGAGACCCCTGCTCCGGTTGCTGGGAGATCACGGAGGCAACGCCATCGACGTGGCCGGAGACCAGGTGGCCGCCCAGCTCGTCGCCGAGCCGAAGCGAACACTCGAAATTCACCTTGGTGCCTGCCCGCCAGTCCCCCAGGGTGGTCTTGGAGAGGGTCTCGGCGGAAACGTCGGCCGCAAACCACCCGGCCCCCTTGTCCACCACCGTCAGGCAGGCGCCCGAACAGGCAATCGAAGCCCCCACCGCAATTGCCGTGGTGTCATAGCCGGTGTCGAAGATAAAGCGGGCGTCCGATCGCTGCTCAATCGCGCGAAGGGAGCCGAGGTCTGTGACAATACCGGTGAACATTGGATCGATCGTGGTTCGGGGTTCTGGCAGGCCGGTGCCGGCTCAATCCTGAGAGCCAAACAAATCCAAAGTGTCCCGGCCGAGCCGCAGACGTGATGACTGGCGGAACTGAGGCGCCTCGTCAAGCCTGTCGACGCCAAAACCGGCAAGGGCCGGGATTCCGTCGCCCCCGATAACCATAGGCGCCCGATACCAGGCGAGCCGGTCCACAAGGCCGGCGCTCAGGAGCGCCGCGGCCAGATGCCCGCCACCTTCCACCAGCAGGCGGTTGACTCCCCGGCCCGCGAGCCCGGCCAGAGCTTCCGGCAGGGCGCAGTGACCTGAGGCGTCCATCCCCACCCGAAGCACTTCGACACCGGCCCCGGCGTAGGCATCGAGCCGCTCAGGCGGGTTGCCTTCGTGGGTGATGAGAAGGGTCGGCACCTCGCCGGCACGCACCACCAGGTCGTGGGTCAACGGCAGGCGCAGGCGGCCGTCGATTACAACGCGCAAGGGCGAGACCCGCTGCAAACCCGGCAAGCGTACGTCCAGGCGCGGGTTGTCGACAACCGCCGTACCGCTGCCGACCAGAACCGCGTCCGCCTGGGCGCGGAGCAGATGGGCATGGCGGCGGGACAGCGGCCCGGTGATCCATTGGCTCTGCCCGCTGTGGGTCGCGATGCGTCCGTCTTGAGAGGTGGCCAGCTTCAGGGTGACTTCCGGCCGGTCACGGGTGAGGCGGGAAAAGAACCCGGCGTTCAACGCCTCCGCCTGTTCCGCACAAAGCCCCAGCTCAACCTGCAGCCCGGCATCGCGCAGCCGTGCGATACCGCGCCCCGCGACACGCGGGTCCGGGTCTTCCAGTGCCGCGACAACCCGGCTGACCCCGGCATCGATCAAGGCCTCAGCGCAGGGAGCGGTCTGGCCGTGGTGAGAGCAAGGCTCCAGCGTGACGTAGGCGGTGCTGCCAGCGGTGCGGCCCTGCGCCCGCCGCAACGCTTCTGTCTCGGCATGCGGCCGTCCGCCCGGCTGGGTCCAACCGCGACCGACAATCCTGTTTTCCTTGACCAGAACACAACCGACAGCTGGATTGGGGGCGACCCGCCCCTGCCCCCGGGCCGCCAAAGCCAGGGCGGCCAGCATGAAGCCGCGATCGTGGGGGTCAGTCGTCGCCGTCACCGAGCTTGCCAACGAATTCTTCGAAATCGCGCGCTTCACGGAAGTTGCGGTAGACCGATGCGAAGCGCACGTAGGCCACCTGGTCCAGGTTGGCGAGCGCATCCATCACCAGCTCCCCGATCAATTTGGTCGGAATATCCGACTCCCCCGAGGATTCAAGGCGACGGACCATGCCGTTGACGACGCGTTCGAGCCGCTCGGGATCCACTTTGCGCTTCTGCAAGGCCAAAGACATGGACCGCATCAACTTGTCCCGATCGAAGGGCTCGCGCTTGCCGGTCGACTTGACGACCGTCAGTTCACGCAACTGCACCCTTTCGAAGGTGGTGAAACGCGCGCCGCAATTCGAGCATTGCCGCCGCCGCCGAATGGCCGAGTTGTCTTCGGTCGGTCGTGAATCCTTAACCTGCGTGTCCTCGTTACCGCAAAACGGACAGCGCATACTTCCCCCTCTTCTTGGCGGCGCTCACCAGACACTGATGGCGCCGCGTCTTGCTATTCTTGGCCGGCCCGGCGCTCAAATCACCATGTCCGGGTAAATCGGAAAGCGCGCACAGAGCGCCCGCACATCTTCGCGAACTGCCTGCTCGGTCGCACCGTTGTTGTCCGGATCGGCCGCCAGACCGTCCAGCACCCGGCCGATAAAAACACCGACCTGACGAAATTCCTCGACGCCAAAGCCGCGCGTCGTCGCAGCCGGTGTGCCGAGACGGACACCGGAAGTGACGGTCGGCTTCTCCGGATCGAAGGGAATACCGTTCTTGTTACAGGTGATGCCGGCGCGGTCGAGGCTTTCCTCGGCGACAACCCCGGTGAGGCTCTTGGGCCGTAGATCGACCAGCATAAGATGCGTATCCGTGCCGCCGGTGACGATATCGAAACCCTCGGCTACCATCGCTTCGGAGAGTGCTTTGGCATTGTCGACGACCTGCTGGGCGTAAGCTTTGAACTCAGGCTTCAACGCCTCGCCGAAAGCCGCCGCCTTCGATGCGATGGCGTGCATCAGGGGGCCACCCTGCAGACCAGGGAAGGCCGCCGAGTTGATCTTCTTTCCCAGGTCCAGGTCGTTGCTCAGGATCATACCGCCGCGCCCTGCCCGCAGGGTCTTGTGCGTGGTCGTCGTCACGATATGGGTATGCGGCAGCGGGCTGGGATGGACGCCGCCGGCCACAAGCCCTGCAAAGTGGGCCATGTCGACCATGAAGTAGGCCCCGACCTTGTCGGCGATCTCGCGAAAACGGGCGAAATCAATAAAGCGCGGATAGGCGGAGCCGCCGGCGATGATCAGTTTGGGTTTATGTTCCAAGGCCAGGCTTTCGACCTCATCGAAATCGATCAGGCCGTCCTCCCGGCGCACGCCATATTGGACGGCATTGAACCACTTCCCGGAAAGATTTGGTTTGGCGCCATGGGTCAGGTGACCGCCGGCCGAAAGCGCCATGCCCAGGATGGTATCGCCTGGCTTCAGCAGCGCCAGGGCGACGCACTGGTTGGCCTGCGCGCCGGAATGGGGCTGCACATTCGCGAATTCGCAGCCGAAGAGCTGCTTGGCCCGTTTTACGGCCAGTTCCTCAGCAACGTCGACGAACTCACAGCCACCGTAGTAGCGCCGGCCGGGATAGCCCTCAGCATACTTGTTGGTCAGCACAGAGCCCTGCGCCTCCAGCACGGCCAGGGAGACCACGTTCTCAGAGGCGATCAGCTCGATCTGGTCCTGCTGGCGGCGGAGTTCGCCGCGGATCGCCTCGGCGAGTTCCGGATCCGTCTCGCTCAGGTGGGCGGAGAAAAAGGTGTCCTGCTGCGGCAGGCTTTCAGCAGCATTGGCAGCGGTCATAGTCGCTTGCAACTCCTCAGCGGTTGATCAATCAACCCAGTTTGGCCACACGCCGGGCATGGCGCTCACCGGCGTACTCGGTATTCAGGAAGGTACGGACACAGTCCTTGGCCACAACCTCACCAATGAGGCGAGCGCCCAAGGCCAACACATTGGCATCATTGTGTTCTCTACAGAGGCGCGCAGAGGTCTCATCGTGGCAGAGAGCGGCCCGCACGCCGGCATGCCGGTTGGCGGCAATGGAGATTCCGATACCGGTACCGCAAACGACGACGCCGCGCTCGGCCTTGCCAGAGGTAACGGCTTCGGCCACCGCCCGGCCGAAATCCGGATAATCAACAGACGTCGTGGCATCATTGGTGCCGAGGTCCTGGACGTCGTAGCCCGACGCCTTCAGGTCTTCGACCAACTTGGATTTGAGGTCAAAGCCAGCGTGATCGGCCGCGATCGCGATCGACTTCTTCGCCATGATTGATAATGCCCACCTGTCGTCGGAAACCGGCGGACCCTACCATATGTCGCAGTCTGATGAAAAGCCGCCACAAGGTGTCGCGGCGCCGGATTTGGGAGATTGAGGGTCGTTGATGAGCCAGTTGCCGGTAACCGGCCGCAGGAACGGGAAGGCGTTCAGGAAGGCCCGCCTGCCCGGCGGATCACCCGGTAGATCAGACCACGAGGCCGCCAGGCTGCCCGGCAGCACGCCGGCGCAGGACATATTCCAGCTTCTGGGCCGCCAGACGTTCGAGTTGCACCTGGCCGGCGGAGGGGGGGCCGACAATCGAAACTTCCGCCGAGGTCAGTGTGTCGACGGCGGAAACCTTCACATAGCCGCCTACCCTCTGAAACTCAAAGATGATTTCTCGAGACTGAGACATAAATCCATTTTCAATCAACTATGGCAAACAAACCCTTAACAGCGCTTCATTTCAGATCGATGAAGCGATTGTGACGGGTCTGGTCAGCCCGGCCCCGAACCGCGGAAACCGGGCTGTCCCAACCCGGCGGAGACCCGAAAGCTTCGGAAGGAAGTCGACAAAGGCCCGAACCTTGGGCGCCAGATAGCCGGACTGCGGCGACACCGCGAAAACTCGGCCGGGCGCGCGCCTGGCCGGTGGCTTTTGATGCGACGGCATTTGCGCTATATCAGACAACAAGAGAAGAAAGCCCAATCCAAAGGATCCGACGAATGTCTCAGGCAATTGCCGCTGCCGGCGGCCCCGCTGCCGTCCCTTCAGAGAAAGCCAAGTTCACCTGGGAAGACCCGCTGCTGCTCGACGAACAGTTGAGCGAGGAAGAGCGGATGGTACGCGATGCCGCGCGGGCTTACTGCCAGGAAAAGCTGATGCCCCGTATCCTGGAGGCCAACCGGAACGAGGTCTTTCATCGGGAGATCATGACCGAATTCGGAGCCCTCGGATTCCTCGGCTCCACCATTCCGGAAACCTACGGCTGCGCCGGCGCCAACCACGTCAGCTACGGACTGATCGCGCGCGAGGTAGAGCGCGTCGACTCCGGCTATCGCTCGGCAATGTCTGTTCAGTCCAGCCTGGTGATGCATCCGATTTACACCTACGGATCGGAAGAGCAGCGGCAGCGCTTCCTGCCTGGCCTCGCCAGCGGCGCCTTGGTCGGCTGTTTCGGTCTTACCGAACCGGACCACGGGTCCGACCCGGGCGGCATGAAAACGCGGGCGACCAAGACCGGGGACGGCTACCGCCTGAAAGGCGCGAAGATGTGGATCACCAACGCGCCGATCGCCGATGTCTTCATCGTCTGGGCCAAAGACGATAGCGACACGATCCGCGGCTTCATCCTCGAAAAAGGCATGGCGGGCCTGAGCGCACCGAAGATCGAAGGAAAGTTTTCGCTGCGCGCGTCGATCACCGGCGAGATCGTGATGGACGATGTTCTGGTCCCGGAAGCAAATCTGCTGCCCAACGTAAGCGGACTCAAAGGGCCCTTCGGCTGCCTCAACAAAGCGCGTTACGGTATCTCCTGGGGCGCTCTCGGCGCCGCAGAGTTCTGCTGGCATGCAGCGCGCTCATACACGCTGGAGCGCAAGCAGTTCGGCAGGCCGCTCGCGGCAACCCAGTTGATCCAGAAGAAGCTCGCCGATATGCAGACAGAGATAACCATCGGCCTCCAGTCCGTCCTGCAACTCGGTCGCCTTCTTGACAGCGGCAAGGGCGCGCCCGAGGCGATCTCGCTATGCAAGCGCAATTCCTGCGGAAAGGCTCTGGATATCGCCCGCCAGGCTCGGGACATGCATGGTGGAAACGGTGTTGCCGACGAATACCATGTGATCCGGCATGCGATGAACCTTGAAGCCGTGAACACCTATGAAGGCACCCACGACGTCCATGCCTTGATCCTTGGCCGGGCGCAGACCGGCATCCAGGCTTTCTTTTAGGAAGTCGGGTATCTGAAAAGCAGCAGCCCCGGCCGAAGCGGCCGGGGCTTTGTGATACTGCGACGGGTCTTGGCCTCGGTGGAGGCGCAGCGGTTTACGCTGCGCTCAAATCCCGGGCGAGGCTTGCGGGGGTGGACCAGAACTGCTGCACGCGGCGCAGAGCGTGGTTCGCAGCGTCCAGGCCGTCTTCCGTCAGCTGGCTTTCCGCCAGATGGCTTGCGTGCTGATCGAACAGCGCCGACAGCCCGCGGTAAACGGCAAGGCCTTTTTCCGAAGGACGCACATGGAAAGAACGACGGTCGTGCGGTGAGCGCTCCTGAATCAGGTAACCGTTCTCGACCATCTTCTTCACATTGTAAGAGACGTTCGAGCCCAGGTAATACCCGCGCTGGGTCAGCTCACCGATCGACAATTCCTCTTCGCCGACATTGAACAGGATCAACGCTTGAACGTTGTTCAAGTCGCGGATGCCCTGACGGTCCAGGTCGGCCTTGATCACTTCAAGACACTGACGGTGCAGCCGTTCGACCAGGCCGATCAGATCGAGATATTTAGACTTCACGGTACCCTCGCATGACTCTTTCAACAGAACCCAAATCGCAATAGTAAAGAGGTTAGCCGGAAGCACGTTAAACTTTACTTAACAGATAAGGGATTTATCCAATTGATTTTATTGGTTTTTGCATGGATTTCTGAAAATTGTCACAGACTTATACAACCGGATATTGACCCGGCTAAGCGCCAAATGGCTCAGCGAATCCCAGCTGACGCTTCGGCTGAACCCAGGCCAGTCGGTCTTGCGCGCTGTCGCTCGTTGCGTTGACGCTAGTTCGCCGCGCTGCCCCCGATCATCTTAATGATAGCGGAGTAATCCAGATTGCCGTTTCCGGCGTTCACAAAGAGCGTGTAGAGAGCGGCCGCCTCTGCACCAAGCGGCGTCGCCGCCCCGGCGTGGCTGGCAGCCGCCTGAGAAAGCTTTAGGTCTTTATGCATCATGGCCGCGGCAAATCCCGGTTGATAATTCCGGTTGGCGGCTGAGGTTTCAACGATACCCGGTACGGGGTTGTGGTTCAGCATGGCCCAGCAGGAACCGGAAGCGGCCGAGCTGATGTCGAAGAACACCTTGGGATCGAGGCCGAGCTTCTGACCGAGCGCGAAGGCTTCGGAGATCGCAATCATCGAAATGCCGAGAATCATGTTATTGCAGATCTTTGCCGCCTGGCCGTTTCCGGCACCGCCGGCGTGGACGATGTTGCGCCCCATGATCTCGAGAAGCGGCTTCGCCCGCGCGAAAGCCTCTTTGGGTCCGCCGACCATGAAGGTGAGCGTTCCGCCCTCTGCGCCGGCAACACCGCCTGAGACCGGGGCATCGATCATTGCATGTCCCTTATCGACAGCTTCGGCATGGACCTCCCGCGAGGTCGCCACATCAATCGTCGAGCAATCGAGAAACAGGGTACCCGGCGCCGCTTTCGCAAGAAGCCCTTCATCACCCAGGTAGACCGAGCGCACGTGCTCGCCGGCGGGCAGCATGGTCACAACGGTGTCCACGCCACCAAGCATGTCAGTCGGAGCCGCAACAACGGCGATACCGTCACTCCGCGCCGCCTCCTGTGCGGCGGCGACCACGTCGAAACCGGTAATATCGTGGCCGGCCTTCAGGAGATTCCTGGCCATGGGCAAGCCCATGTTCCCCAGCCCGATGAATCCAATCTGCGCCATGCTGTTCTCCTGCTCGACTACTTGTTGCTTGTCGGAAAAGTCGGGTCTGCTTCCCGGCGGCAAGGCCGCGCTATGCGAAAGTCAGATCCTGATCTCCCAGAGGGCTGAAATGCGCCTCGATCATGTCTGGCGTAACGGCACTTAGATCGCCCGGCTGCCATTTGGGCTGATGATCCTTGTCGACCAGCACCGCGCGGATCCCCTCGTAAAAGTCCGCCCCGGCCATGAATGCCTGGCTCAGGCGGTACTCTTCGACCATGGCACTGTCGAAATCCAGCGCCGCGCCCTTTTCGATCTGAGCAAACGTGACCTTCAGGCTCGTCGGCGACTGCTTGCGAATGATGCGGGCAATCTTGGCCGGCCAATCGCCGGGCTCCGCATCCAGTGCGGCCAGGATCGCCTCGACCGAGGGGGCGGCGAAGCAACGGTCGATAGCCTCACGGAATTCCGCCAATGCCGAAGGACCCGGCGTCTCCTTGGCTTCGTCAATCACCTGATCGACCAGGGCCTCGGCATCGCCTGCGGCCCAGTCAGCCGTCCCAAAGGCATCGACAAGCCCGGGGATGCCTTCGCTGGAGACGAAGTCCGTCGCCAGCCCACAGTAAACCGCATCTGCGGCATCCAGACGCCAGCCGGTCAGGGCAAGAAACAGTCCGATCCGGCCGGGCAGACGCGGAAGGAAATAGGTGCCACCCACGTCGGGAAACAAACCAATCCCCGTTTCAGGCATCGCCAGCATTGTTTTTTCGGTCGCCACGCGGTGACTGCCGTGTACGGAGAGGCCGACGCCGCCGCCCATGGTGATGCCATCGATCACGGCAACGTAGGGCTTCGGAAAGACGTGGATCATCCGATTCAGCCGGTACTCGTCGCGGAAAAACTCCTTTGTCAGACTGCCGCCGTTCCTGCCGGCCTCATAGACCGCGCGAACATCCCCACCGGCGCAAAAAGCCCGATCCCCGGCGCCGGTGATCACCACGGCTTTGACGTTCTTGTCATCCCGCCAGGCTTCAAGCTGGGGGATCATGGCCCGGATCATGCCGAGCGTCAGAGCGTTAAGCGCCTTTGGCCGGTTCAGGGTGATGAAGCCTGTACCGCCCTTCTCCTCAAATTCAATCTCATCTGTCTCAGCCATACGGCCTGCCGTCTCCCAAACTGGTTCTAATCCTGCAGAAGTTTGCGGGCGATAATGACCCGCATGATTTCGTTCGTACCTTCGAGAATCTGGTGCACGCGGACATCCCGCAAAAACCGCTCAACCGGGTATTCGCGAATGTAGCCATAGCCGCCGTGCAGTTGCAGTGCCTCATTGCAAATGTGAAAGGCAGCATCCGTGGCATAACGCTTTGCCATAGCGCAGTGGAGGGTCCTGTCCGGCGCCTTGGCATCCAACATGCTGGCGCCACGCCAGACCATAAGGCGCGCGGCCTCCAGTTCCGTCGCCATGTCTGCAAGCTTGAACTGCAGGGCCTGGAACTTGCTGAGGGGCTCGCCAAACTGCCGGCGCACAGTCATATGCTCGCGCGCCGCCTCCAGGCTCGCCCGAGCGCCGCCGAGAGAACAGGCAGCAATGTTCACGCGACCACCGTCCAGGCCCATCATAGCAAACTTGAAGCCCTCGCCCTCCTGGCCCAACAGGTTGGCTACCGGCACCCGCGCATCCTCGAAAATCACGGCCGCCGTCGGCTGACTGTTCCAGCCGAGCTTCTTCTCTTTCTTCCCAAATGACAGCCCCTTGGTCTCTTTCGGAACCACCAAGGCCGAGATCCCCGAAGCGCCCGCCCCCCCGGTGCGACACATCACCAAGTAGACATCACTGGCGCCGCCGCCGGAGATGAAGGCCTTCGATCCATTGAGAACGTAGTGATCGCCGTCTCTCACCGCAGTGGTCTTCAGGGAAGCCGCATCCGAACCGGAACCGGGTTCGGTCAGGCAATAGCTGCCGAAATGCTCCATGGTCAGAAGTCTGGGCAGAAATTCATCGCGCAGGGCGCCGGCCGCAAAGCTGTCGATCATCCAGGCGACCATGTTATGGATCGAAATGTAGGCTGCCGTGGAGACACAGGCGGCCGCCAACTCCTCGAAAATGAGGGCCGCATCGAAACGCGTCAGACCCGATCCGCCCGACTCTCCGCGGACGTATATGCCCGCCAAACCCAGCGCGGCAGACTTGCGCAGCGTGTCAACAGGGAATTCGCAATTCTCGTCCCAGTCGGCGGCGAAGGGCGCCATTTCCTGGGTCGCAAACTGCCGCGCCATATCCTGAAAGGCACGCTGTTCGTCATTCAGCTCAAAAGACATCGAGAACCGCAAACCGGTGTTTGAAGGGCGGGAGCACTACCGCGGCGATGATAGAGAGGGTCTTCGGCCTGTCAATCCATGCAACGACCCGCTGGGGAGTCAGATCAAACCTGGGCTTCCCTAGGACGAGTAATCCAGGCCCGCCAAAACCATGTTGAGATCGCCATCCCCCTCCCCCAAGGGCAGAAGGAGCGCCTGCAGCGACTTTTCAGCATCGGCAGCGACAGCATAGTAGCGGAGGTGAGCGAAAATCGGTTCCTTCAGGTCGGAGACCATTTTGCCAAGATCCATGGCCATGGTTTGAACAGGTTTCTCGCGCTTGTCGCAGTCGGCCATCAGCCCCAGCGCCGTTTTTCCCTGAATGTTGTGGCCCGCATGATGGACGATGTGGCCGCCAACAAGGCGATAACGAAAGTCCAGGGGGTCCTCAAGCACTTCGACCAAGAGCAGGTGTTCCAGCAGCGCAGGAATGTCGACCGGATCAATATCGGCCCTTGCCGGAAACCGGTTCCCGCCGCGCCGGGCCTCCCAGTATCTATGAAGCTCCGACAGGACCTCCGGGCAGGACGTCAACCGTACGCCATTAGCGTCAGTGAAAGCACCGTCATACAACCGAAAGATATTAAGCTGCGTCTTATTGCTATCTTCAGGCATAGTAATCCCATCAGGAGTACCCCTACCTGAGGCAAATTTCTCTTATTAGTTGACGAATACCTTCGGCGAAAATCGGGATAGTTGTCGGTCATTTTGGCCGCTCGGTCAACACGGCAATCCACCCCTGGATTGAAATAGTCCACCGACAACACACCGCACAAGGTTCTTGACAAATCCGGTCCGGAAGCGCTTCCTCATGAGCGAAGCGCCGATTTGATCTCAGCTTGCGGGCGCTAAAGAAATGCGGCTAAACGAGTGGTGAAAACCGCCCGGGCAAGCCGTGGCGGCTTTTTTTGTGCCGCATCTCCAAGCGGGATCGGACTGACCTCCCCAAGAGGTCCGCGGCGATTTGAGGGGTAGCTTGCTCCGCGTCATCAAAAGCTAAAAAATCCACTCCTGGGTGGGCCCCTCGGGGAAATGACGACACGACGATTTTGAACTGAAAGGGCCCAGACATGACCGAGTCCCCGAAAACAAGCGCGAACCCCGAAACCCTGGCACTGCATGCGGGATACCGCAGCGATCCGCAGACCGGGGCCGTGGCAGTGCCGATCTACCAAACGACATCCTACGAATTTCAGGACAGCGGCCACGCCGCAAATCTTTTTGCGCTGAAAGAGCTCGGCAACATCTATACGCGGATCATGAATCCGACCTGCGATGTGCTGGAACAGCGCATCACCGCTATCGAAGGTGGCGCCGCAGCCTTGGCGGTGTCCTCCGGTCAAGCGGCGTCCGCCATCGCCATCCAGAACATCGCCCGTGCCGGCGACAATATCGTCAGCTCGACCGATCTCTATGGCGGCACCTGGAATCTCTTCGCCAACACCTTCAACACCTTCGGGATCGAAGTTCGTTTTGTCGATCCCAGCGATCCCGAGAACTTCCGCCGTGCAACGGATGAACGCACCCGGGCGTACTACGCGGAGACGCTGCCCAATCCCAAGCTGGCAGTCTTTCCCATCGGCGAAGTTGCTGCCATCGGTGACGAACTGGGCGTCCCTCTTATCGTCGACAACACAGCGGCACCGATCATCTGTCAGCCGCTGAAACACGGCGCCCATATCGTCATCTATTCGACCACGAAATACATCGGCGGTCACGGTACCTCCATCGGCGGCATCCTGGTCGACGGGGGCACTTTCGATTGGGAGAAGCATGGGGAGAGGTTCCCCCTGCTGACCCAACCGGATCCGAGCTACCACGGCGCAGTCTGGACCGAGGCTGCAAAGCCGCTGGGGCCGATCGCCTACATCCTGAAAGCCAGAGTCACCCTGCAGCGCGACCTGGGCTATGCCTTGAGCCCCTTTAATGCGTTTCAGTTCATCCAGGGGCTGGAGACCTTGCCGCTGCGCATCCGCGAGCACAGCCGCAATGCGACGGCGGTCGCCGAATTCCTGGCCGGGCGCAGCGATGTGATCAACGTCATTCACCCCTCTCAGCAGGACGGAGAAAGCCGGCGGCGCGCGGATGCCTACCTGAGTGGGGGCTTCGGCGGTCTGGTTGGCTTTGAACTGGCGGGCGGAACCCAAGCCGGACAGCGCTTCATCGATGCGCTGAAACTGTTCTATCACGTCGCCAATATCGGCGATGCGCGAAGCCTGGCCATTCATCCGGCTTCCACGACGCACTCGCAACTGGGGCCCGAGGAGCAGCTTGCCACCGGCGTTACCGAAGGCTACGTCCGCCTGTCGATCGGCATCGAACACATCGACGACATCCTCGCGGACCTCGACCAAGCGCTGACCGCGGCAGGTCAGACTGCCGCCGCCGCCGAGTAGTGCTTTCGGCTAGAGGACCGGCTGCGGCTGCGTGTTGCAGCCGGTCCTCTATCAAAACACAATCGCAAAAAGCGCGGACGGGAAATGTCAGACGAAACCTCAAAGCAAACCGCTTTGATGATCATCGACTTCCAGAAAGCAATCGATGACCCAAAGTGGGGCCGCCAAAACAATCCGGATGCCGAGCGGCAGGCAGCCGATCTTTTGAAGGCCTGGCGCCGGCACCGCCGGCCTGTGATCCATGTCCAGCATCTTTCCACAGAGGCCGACTCGCCTTATCGCCCCGGCCAGGCAGGCTGCGACTTCAAAGAAGACCTGGCACCCTGCGCGGGTGAAATCGTGATCCAAAAGCACACCAACAACGCCTTTATCGAGACCGGCCTCGAAGCCGCGCTGCGGGACCGCAAGATCACCGATCTCGTGATCGCCGGTGTACTGCTGCATAACTCGGTCGATGCGACGGTGCGGATGGCGGCGAACCTCGGCTTCCGGGTCCGGCTCGTCGAGGATGCGACGAAAAGCTGCGACCTTCGCGACCCCAGCGGTCGGGTCTGGCCTGCGGAGGACGTCCACGCGGTCAGCTTGGCGCAGCTTGGCGGTGAATATGCCCAAATCGACCGGACCCGGAGCCTCCTGGCGGCCCTCCCGACGCTTGTTGCGGACCCGTCAGCGGCCTAAACTGACCAAAAGGTGCTTTGCCCAAACCGAGATCGAACAAGGGCGCCGAGGAGAGGTTCATGACCGACCAACCGCAAAAAGAAGGCCTGTCCCTTCGTGCTGTCCCGAGTGATGACAGCACAGCACCGCTAAGCCAACCCGAGAGCCTGGGCGCCTTTCCACAGGTCCGGATGCGGCGCAACCGGCGCGCCGGCTGGGTTCGGCGCATGGTGGCGGAAAACACCCTCTCCACGGATGATCTGATCTGGCCGATTTTCGTCCATGACGAAGACGGGCGTCTGCCGGTAAACGCAATGCCGGGCGTGGATCGCCTGGGTCTGGACTGCCTGGTGGATGCCGTCGGCGGCGGAAGCGCGTTGGGCCTCTCCACCATCGCCGTTTTTCCCTACACCGACGATCGTCTGAAAACCTCGGACTGTCGCGAGGCGGTCAATCCCGAGAATCTCGTCTGCCGTGCCGTGCGCAAGATCAAACAGGCCTTTCCAGAGATCGGCGTCATCTGTGATGTGGCTTTGGATCCCTACAATGCCGACGGGCACGATGGCCTGGTGCGGGACGGCGAAATCCTGAACGACCCTTCAGTGGAGGTCCTGTGCGAGCAGGCGCTTATTCAGGCGCAGGCCGGGTGCGATGTCGTCGCCCCGTCGGACATGATGGACGGTCGTATCGGCGCAATTCGCGAGACGCTCGATGGCGCCGGTTTCACGCAGGTCAACATCATTGCCTATGCCGCCAAGTACGCGAGCTGCTTTTACGGCCCGTTCCGCGAAGCGGTCGGATCCGGCACCAGCCTTTCTGGCGACAAAAAAACCTACCAGATGGATCCGGCGAACAGTGATGAGGCTTTGCGCGAAGTGGCGCTTGATCTTCAGGAAGGCGCTGACATCGTCATGATCAAGCCGGGGATGCCCTATCTGGACATCATCCGGCGGGTAAAGGAACAGTTTGCCGTGCCAACGGCAGCCTATCAGGTGAGCGGCGAATACGCGATGCTGAAGGCAGCGGCGGGGAATGGCTGGCTGGACAATGACAAAGCAGTCATGGAGGCCTTGATGGCCTTCAAACGTGCGGGCGCAGACGCCATTCTCAGCTATTCGGCGCCTGAAGCGGCAGCGCTTCTGAAGCGTGGTTGAATCCCGCTAAAAATCGACCAGTTGTATTTTGTACTTGTTGCGGCCCGGCCCTGCAGTGCTGGTTACCCCCCAACAGACAGATGCATTCATTCAGATGGAGGATTGGACGATGGCTTTGCAGATAGGCGAAACCGCACCGGACTTTAAGGCAGAGACGACCGAGGGGCCGATCAGTTTTCATGACTGGATTGGCGACAGCTGGGCGGTTCTTTTTTCCCATCCCAAAGACTTTACCCCGGTCTGCACCACGGAACTCGGCTATGTCGCCAAACTGAAGCCGGAGTTCGAGAAGCGCAATGTGAAGATCATCGGCCTCAGTGTTGACTCCGTTGACGATCACAATCGCTGGGCCAAGGACATCGAAGAGACCCAGGGCACGGCACCGAATTACCCGATGATCGGCGACTCCGACCTGGCTGTGGCCAAGCTCTATGGCATGTTGCCTGCCAGTGCCGGTGACAGCGCTTCGGGACGTACCGCAGCGGACAATGCGACCGTGCGAAATGTCTATGTCATCGGGCCCGATAAGGCTGTGAAGCTGATGATCACCTATCCAATGAGCACGGGGCGCAACTTTGACGAGGTCTTGCGCGTCATCGATTCACTGCAACTGACAGCCGAGCACAAGGTCGCCACACCGGTGAACTGGAAGCAGGGTGAGGATGTCATCATCGTGCCGGCCGTGAATAACGATGCGGCGAAAGAGCTCTTCCCCGAGGGCTGGAACGAAGTGAAACCCTACCTGCGGATCGTAAAGCAACCCAATAGCTGACGGCACCCAGGCACTGTCTAAAACGGCCGGCAGATCCATGCCGGCCGTTTTTTTATCGCCCAGTGACTGCGGCGAAAAAGCGGCCAGTCTCTCTGTCGTGCCAAGTCACCTTGCTACCGTGACCATGGAAACCGACGTGGCCACCCGCCGGCGGCATTACCAGCGAAAGCGCTTCGTTCTGCGACCAGTCAAAGCGGCGATAGCTGTCCGCCGGAATCCAGGGGTCGTCGTCCGCATGTAAGACAATAGTCGGCAAAGCAATCTGTGGAAGAAAACGCTGAGCGGAACAGCGGGCGTAATAGTCTTCCGCCCCGGCAAAGCCGTTCGCGGGAGCAACGACCTGATCATCAAAAGCATAGACCGAACCCGCACTCATTACCGCCTGCCGATGCTTCTCGCTCAAGGGAACGGGTGCTGCCAGCGCCTCCTCACGCATGCGATCCAGCAGATATCTGTGATAGACCCAATTGCGACCGGCCATGATGCGGCGTTGTGCGGCCTTCAGATCGATCGGTGCGGAAACACTGGCCGCGCCCTTTACAGGAAAGGCCGCGGCATCTTCAGCCAGGAAACGAAGGAGCAGATTGGCGCCCAGCGAATAGCCGACCAGGAAGAGCCCCTGATCAAACAGGCTGGGATCGTGGACCTCTAAAGAGACCAGAGCGTCGCGCAGATCAGCGGAGCGCCCGGCATGATACTGCTGGATGCAAAGCGGTCGCGAAGGCCCCGCTCCGCGCAGGTTCAAGCGCAGAACGCTGTAACCGGCGCCTAACCACTGCCGCGCCGAGGCACGAATGTAGAAACTGTCTTCACAGCCTGTCAGGCCATGGACAAGGACGACCAGACCCAACTTCGGCGGCGCCGGTCCGTGGAGCTTTGCAACGAGCCGGTCGCCACTGCCGTCATGCATCGCCAGTTCGAGGCGGCGCTCGGGCCAAGGGTTGAGATCGATTGCCGGTCGGCGCAGAAAGTTGCGCAGGGTTTGCAGGTCACCGCCGAACCACGGCGCCCGGGCCCTAAATGTCGAGGGGACATAAGAAGCGGGCGCCAAGGAAGATTCCGTCTCCTGCTTTCGACCGTCATCAGGAGAACTAAGCTTCACGGCTCGACCGCCAACCATTCCAAGACAGGCGCCATCTGTAGCGGATCAAGGAGCGCCGGCGCATGCCCGGAGGCCGGAAACTCCCGTAGTTCCGCTTTCGGGCCACGCCCGGTCATGGTCTGGGCCGTCTCCGCGGTCAGGAGATCGGAGTCGGCGCCGCGCAACAGCAGTACCGGAGCAGTAATTGCATCCCAAAGGGCCCAGAGGTCAACATCGTCGATATCCTGTGCGTGAAACGGCACCGCGATCTTTGGGTCATAGTGAAGATGCAACTGCCCATCGGCCCTGCGCAAAGACGTTTCCGTCAGGTGTCGCCATTGCGCATCCGTCAAGTCACCAAAACCGCTGTAGACTTGGCGAAAGTACAGCTCCGCCGCTGCGGTGTCCTTGAAGCTCGGATCCTTGCCGAAGTAGTCGAGAATACGCAGCAAAGCGGCTTTCGGGATAAAGGCTCCAACATCGTTGACGACCATGCGGCGCAGCGCGTTTCCGGGTAAGGCGGCCAGCATCATGCCGATCAAACCACCCATAGACGTTCCGACCCAATCCACGGCCCGGCAGTCAAGGCGGGCGATAAGGCTGTTCATATCCGCCAGATATTGCGGGTATCCGTAATCCATCGGCGCGCGCAGCCAGTCGCTCTCGCCTCTGCCGACAATATCGGGGCAGACAACCCGCCGTCCTGCCGCAGCCAAAGCCATGGCGAGAGAATCGAAATCGCGCGCGTTGCGGCCCAGCCCATGAACACAGATGATCGGGACCGGGTGATCCGGCCCATAGATGCGGTAGGAGATCTCATGAAAGCCTGATTGAGACAGACAATTCAGACGTGCTTTGCGTACCTCCGCCATGATCAAAGAAGTCCCGGCATCCTATGGTGACGTTGCGCTCCCCATTGGAGCGGTCCGGCAACATCTATAGAAAGCCCGGGTTAAGGCGGCAAGGGACAATCTCCCGCGCTAAGCGGCCGCACCTCTGTTGACCGCCGGGCCCAGGACAGCCTCGACCTCGTCGGCATCCAGGCTCTCCTGCGCCTCGAGGCATTTGACCAGGTTCTCCATGGCCTTCCGGTTGGCGCCGATGATAGCGTCCGCCCTTTCAGCCGACCCACGCAGGAGATCAGAGACCGCTTTATCCACCTCGTGCGCAGTTGTCTCGCTGAAACGGCGCGGTTGAGCGATCTCACGGCCCAGGAAGGGATGTTCGTCACTTTGGCGCAGGTCGACCGGCCCGATCTCCTCCGACATCCCCCAGCGCGCCACCATGGCCCGTGCCATCTGAGTGGCCTTCTGGATATCGTCGTCAGCGCCAGAACTCACGTCGCCGAGCAAGGCTTGTTCGGCACTGCGCCCCGCCAGCAGAACCGTCAGCCGATCCTTGAGGTAGTCGACCGGCAGGGTGTGGCGCTCTTCCTCCGGCAGCATGTGGGTTCCCCCCAATGCACGGCCGCGCGGAATAATCGTGACCTTGTATATCGGGTCGGCGTGCGGGAGGAAGTGGGCAACAATGGTGTGACCGGCCTCATGGACCGCCAGGCGGTGGCGCTCGTCGGGGCGAATCGCCAGGCTGCGCACCGAGCCCATCATCACCTTGTCGCGCATCTCGTCGAAGTGCTGCCAGGTGATGCTGTGAGCATTGCTGCGCGCCGCAGCCATAGCCGCCTCGTTGACCAGGTTCTTCAGATCTGCACCGGAGAATCCGGGCGTCGCCGCGGCAAGCAGAGACAGGTCGACATCCGGCGCCAGCGGCAACTTTCTTGTGTGAACTTTCAGGATTGCGGCGCGCGCCTCCCGGTCCGGAAGCTCAAGGGTCACATGTCGGTCGAAGCGGCCGGGCCGCAGCAACGCTGGGTCCAGAACGTCCGGCCGATTGGTCGCCGCCAGCACAATGACCGCTTCGTGGCCGGAGAAACCGTCCATTTCCGACAGAATCTGATTTAGGGTTTGCTCACGTTCATCGTTTCCGCCGCCAAGGCCGGTGCCGCGGACTCGGCCCACGGCATCCAACTCGTCGATGAAAATGATGCTGGGCGCCCTTTCCTTGGCTTCACTGAACATCTTGCGGACACGCGATGCGCCGACCCCCACGAACATCTCGATGAACTCGGACGCGGAGGTATGGTAGAAAGCGACGTCGGCCTCTCCTGCCAAAGCCCTTGCCAGAAGCGTTTTCCCGGTGCCCGGCGGCCCCATCAGCAGCACCCCACGCGGCGCCTCTGCGCCCAGTTGGCGGTACCGCTCCGGATCTTTCAGGAAGTCCACCAGCTCGCCGACCTCGCGCTTGGCGGCGTCCTGCCCGGCGACATCATCAAAGGTGATTTTGCGCACCGCCTTCGATTCCTTCTTTGCCGAGCCGGTGAGAAAGTCCGAGGGGTCGCGCCCGCCAAAGCGTCCGACAAGGTTGCTCTGCATCCTCTGCCAGAACCAGATGTAGATCCCCAGAAAAATCAGCCAGGGAAGCAAGCCGACGAGCCAATTGTTTTCATCCCCCTCATCCGGTCGAATCACCAGATCGGCCCCGCTTTGCTCAATCAAAGCGAAGAGATCGGGGTCCTGCATCTTCGGAAGAGTAGTGACTATCTGAGATGACTCTTCACCCGCCTGGGAGCTGCCATTCTCCTTCAAAGATGCGAAAGCCTGGTCGTCATGTATTGTCAGCGCCTCAATCCGGCGCTCCCGCAACAGGCTCTTGAACTCGCTGTAGGCCACCTCCACGGCGCCGGGCTCCCGAACCGGCGCCTCCCTGAAGTTCAACAGAAAGCCCAGGACCAGCACGCCGACCAGCAGAACCGGCAACCACGTTCTGAGTCCTTTCGGCATCGATTGCTACCCCGTTGAGATTATTGGTATTCTTATTGACTACCAGCCGGCAAATTGGGCAACAATGATTCAGCTCAAGTTATGCTTTTGATCCTCTTGAGGGTTCATCAGAGCCCGCGTTCTCTTCTCTCGGCGCGGATCTGTCCGGCTGGACGCCTGCCCTGGCCGGATGCTTGCTCCTGTCGTACGAATGCCTTAACGGTTGGCGTTGTAAATCGGCCCTACGGCAATCCAATCAATCCACGGCATAAGAGAGTCTAGGATGCAGCAATCCTGCCCCCTTTTTAATCCGGAATCGATAGGAACAAGATGCCAAAGCTCTTAAGGGTCGTCTTATGGATGCTCGGCACGATTACGGGCCTTGTCGTCGTGGTTGGCATTGCTGGTTATTTCTGGCTGCAAGGTTCTCTTCCGACGACCGAAGGCGAGCTATCCCTTCCAGGCTTGACGGCGGAGGTCACCGTCCTAAGAGACCGTGATGGCCTGATCAACATCCGCGCGGAAAACAAGCTGGATCTCTATCGGGGCCTCGGGTTTGTTCACGCGCAGGAGCGCCTTTGGCAGATGGACTTCATGCGCCGAACCGCAAGTGGGCGCCTTTCGGAGGTTGTCGGCGAAGCGACGCTGGACCTGGACAGATTCTTCCGCACGCTGGGCTTCCGCAAGCTGGCCGAGGCAAACCTCAGCCACCTGACCCCGGCCACCCGCGCGACCCTGGATGCCTATACCCAGGGTGTGAACGCTTTTCTGGAAACCCGCAGTGGCCCCCTGCCCCTCGAATTCCAGATCCTCAGGTATGAGCCCGAACCCTGGACGACCGTGGACTCGCTCCTCTGGGGACGCCTTATGGCACTGCGCCTTTCGGAAAACTGGCGCTCGGAGCTCAGCCGGACACGCCTGGCCGGGCGCTTCAGTCCGGAAATGATCGCCGCACTCTGGCCGGCCTATCCTGAGGATGCGCCGATGACGCTGCGCGGTCGGGCCGATTTGATTGATCAAAGCGTCGTCACACAACTGGCGACCTTGCTGCCGCCCAGCCTGGAGCCGAGCGGCGCTTCCAACGCCTGGGCCGTGGGCGGATCCCTGACCGAGTCCGGTAAGCCAATCCTCGCCAACGATCCGCACCTCTCGCTCAACGCGCCTGGCACCTGGTTGTTGGCACGCCTGGAGGCGCCCGGTATTACTTTGGCCGGGGCCACGGCACCCGGCGTTCCTTTCCTTGTTCTCGGCCACAACGAAAGACTGGCCTGGGGCCTGACGACCACCCATAGCGACACCCAGGATTTCTTCATCGAGCGGCTTCTGGCCGATGACCCTGACCGCTACGAGTCACCGGAGGGGCCGTTGGCCTTCACCACCCGGGACGAGGTTATCCGTGTTCGAAACGGCGACGCCGTACGCCTCATCGTCCGCGAGACCCGGCATGGCCCGGTGATGAGTGATGTGATTCCGGCAGGTTCCGCAGAAACGGGAGCCGTATTGGCGCTGTCCTGGCCGGCACTGCGGACCGATGACCGCACCGCTGACGCCCTCTACGGCATGAACCACGCCCGCGACTGGGGCGAATTCCAGCTTGCCTTGCGCCAGTTCCACTCACCGCAGCAGAACGTCATGTACGCCGATGTCGATGGCAACATCGGGTTTACGGCGCCCGCGCGCGTCCCGGTCCGGCGGGCCGGTAACGGTCAGCATCCGGTCCCCGGATGGAACGGCGCCTTCGACTGGATCAGTCTCGTGCCCTTCGAGGAACTGCCCTCGGTGATCAATCCCCGCAGCGATCTTCTGATCAACGCGAACAACAGGATCGTGCCCGACAGCTATCCGCATCTTATCGCCGTCGACTGGCCGGCCCCCTATCGGGCGGAACGGCTTGCCGCGGTTCTGGACGGCAAAGAGGGGACGCATACCGTGGCGGACTCGGTGATCCTGCAGCAGGATATTGTCGCCAACGGTGCGAAGCGCATCCTGCCGCGGCTTCTCTCGGTCCCGGCCGGCGATGAACGAAGCGCTGCCGCTGTCTCGATGCTGCGTGCCTGGGACTACCGCATGCACCGCAACGCGCCGGAACCGCTCATCCTCCAGGCCTGGGTCTGGGCCCTAGGGCGTAAGCTTCTGGCGGACGAACTGGGCGGCGAATATCGGCAGTTCCTCAATGGCGGCATCTATACTGTCGAACGCCTGATCAGCGAAGAAAGCCCGTGGTGTGACGATATCACTACGGAGATCGCGGAAAGCTGCGACAACCAGATTGAGGCAGCCCTCGATCTGGCGCTGGACAGCCTCTCCGCACGCTTCGGCAGCGACATGGCGCAGTGGCGCTGGGGAGAGGCTCACAGCGCACGCTTTCCCCATCCGGTCCTGAGCCGGATTCCGGTTGTCAGTACGCTTTTCGCACAGAACGTGGAAACCGACGGCAGCGACGACACCATAAACCGCGCCTCCGCAAGGCTTGGAGGGGCTGAAGACAGCCTTTTCGAGAACGTTCATGGGGCCGGTTACCGGGCGGTTTATGATCTGGCGGATCTCAATAACTCGCGTTTCATGATCGCCACGGGACAGTCGGGCAACCCTCTCTCCGACCTCTATGGCAGCCTGTCCTATCGTTGGCGCGACGGCCTGAACGTGTCGCTGGCCCCGGAAACCTGGGCGGTCGCAGAACAGCTAAAGCTAATACCGCGGCCAGAATAAGGGCTCTGAAGCCGGCCGGTGGAGGCCCACCGCCGGCACAGCACAAGCGGGACGGCACGGCAGATGGAAGGGCGACCATGACAACGACCTTGGAAGAGATTCGCAGTGCCGCCGACCGGCTTCGGGGACAGATCGTCAGAACGCCACTTGTGCGTGCAGGCAGACTTTCCGAGCAGCTTGGTTGCGAGCTCTTCCTGAAGCTGGAGAACCTTCAGCACACCGGTTCCTTCAAAGACCGCGGCGCCTACATCCGGCTGACCAATCTCTCGAAGGACGAGGCCAAGCGCGGCGTCATCGCCATGTCCGCCGGCAATCACGCCCAGGGAGTCGCCTATCACGCTCAACGTCTCGGCATTCCGGCGACGATTGTCATGCCTGAATTCGCCCCCTTTTCAAAAGTCGAGCGGACCCGCGCCTTTGGCGCCCGCATCCTGCAGACCGGCGACACCCTGGATGCTTCAGCCGAAGCGGCCTATCAGATTGCCGAAGAGGAGAACCTGACTTTCGTCCATCCCTTCGACGATACGGATGTGATCGCCGGACAAGGGACCGTAGGGCTGGAAATCCTGGAGGACTGCCCGGATGTCGAGGCCATTGTCGTCCCCATCGGCGGCGGCGGCCTGATGTCGGGAGTCGCGACGGTTGCCAAGGATGCCAATCCTTCGGTTCAGATGATCGGCGTGGAGAGCGAACTGTTCCCTTCCATGTCCGACTCGATCAAGGGCGTGAAAACCATGACCGGCGGCCAAAGCCTGGCCGACGGTATTGCCGTCAAGGTCCCAGGAAAGCTGACGCGGGCGATTATCGACAAGCTGGTTGACGACATTGCCATCGTTGCCGAGAGCGATATCGAAAGCGCCATCCAGCGCCTGGCGGAAGAGCAAAAGCTGATCGCCGAAGGCGCCGGTGCGGCGGGGGTCGCCGCCCTCCTGGCAAACCCGGAGCGCTTCGCCGGCCGCAAGGTCGTCGCCGTTATCTGCGGCGGCAACATCGATCTCAAGCTTCTCTCAAGCATTCTGACCCGGGGCTTGATTCGCGACGGGCGCATGGTCCGGCTCCGGATCGGCATCATCGACCGTCCCGGCGTTCTCGCCCGGATCGCCAGTCTGATCGGCAAGACGGGCAGCAATATCATCGAGGTATACCACCAAAGGCTGTTTTACGACGTGCCGGCGAAGCAGGCTGAGGTCGACGTCGTGCTGGAAACCCGCAATTCGGAGCATGTCGGCGAGGTCGTTTCCAGCCTCAAAGCCGACGGCTTTCCCACCCGCATTCTGTCCGATATCTCAGCCCAGGGAACCCAGTGACTGTTCTTTGACAGCCGGCAAGGCACCCGGACCCTTGCGGCCCGCCGCCTAATCCCGTAGGGGATAGAGCCAAGAAGCTCTAGAGCCGTCGCTGTTCTATTCGGGAGGAATCGACAATGGCCCCAAACGGCGCCGTCTTTCACAGCGTCATGGACCGTATCGGCAACACGCCGATGATTGAGGTCACCAAGATCGACACCGGCCCCTGCCGCCTCTTCCTGAAGCTCGAAAGTGAGAATCCGGGCGGTTCGATCAAAGACCGGATCGGCAAATCCATGATCGAGGCGGCGGAACAGGAAGGAACCCTGAAGCCGGGCGGCAAATTGATCGAAGCCACCGCCGGCAATACGGGCCTCGGGCTTGCCCTGGTCGCAGCGCAGAAGGGCTACCACCTGACCCTCGTCGTGCCGGACAAGATGGCACAGGAGAAAATTTTCCATCTGCGGGCCCTGGGCGTTGACGTCATCCTCACGCGCTCGGACGTCGGCAAGGGGCACCCTGAATACTATCAGGACATAGCCGCACGCATCGCCGCTGAGACCGGGGCCTTCTTTGTCGACCAGTTCTCTAATCCCGCAAATCCGCTGGCTCATCGAACCACCACGGGCCCCGAAATCTGGGAGCAGATGGATCATGATCTCGATGCCATGGTCTGCGGCGTAGGCTCAGGCGGCACGATTACCGGATTGTCGCAATTCTTCGCCTCAGTTTCCGACAAGACGGAGATGGTGCTTGCCGATCCTGAAGGCTCGATCCTGGCCGATTACGTAAAGACCGGCGTGCTGAAGGATGAGGTCGGAAGCTGGATCGTCGAGGGTATTGGTGAGGATTTCCTGCCGGACAACTGCGACCTTTCCTCCGTCAAGAACGCCTACGTGATTCCCGACAGCGAGTCTTTGTCAACGGCGCGGGACCTGTTGCGGATCGAGGGGATCCTCGCAGGATCGTCGTCCGGCACCCTGATTTCCGCCGCCTTGCGATACTGCCGCGAGCAGAGCGAGCCGAAGCGGGTCGTCACATTCGTCTGCGACAGCGGAAACAAGTACCTGTCGAAGATGTTCAACGACTACTGGATGATCGATCAAGGCTTCATTGAGCGGCCGCAGAAAGGCGATCTCCGTGATTTGATCAGCCGCAGGCACGACGAGCACGGAACCGTCACGGTCGCACCGGGGGACAACCTCCTCGTCGCCTACGGCCGCATGAAGCTCTATGAGATCTCCCAACTGCCGGTCATGGATGACGACGGCCAAATTGCCGGCATTATCGATGAAAGTGACATCCTACTGCGGGTTTTCGGCGCCGATGAGCGCTTCAAGGATCCGGTTTCCAGCGCCATGACCGCGAAACTCGAAACCATCAGTGCAGAACAGCCACTCGATGCATTGCTGCCGATCTTCGCCCAGGATCGGGTGGCGATCGTCTTCGACGGCGACAGCTTTCTTGGATTGATCACCCGCATCGACCTGCTGAACCACCTCCGCCGACGGATGAAATAACCGCTATGCCAGATTCGACCAGAAGCCGAAATCGACCCGCTTTCGCCACGCGCGTCATCCATGCCGGCCAATCTCCCGATCCGACGACCGGCGCGATCATGCCGCCGATCTACGCGACGTCGACCTACGTCCAGGAGAGCCCCGGCGTCCACAAGGGCTATGAATACAGCCGTTCGCAGAACCCAACCCGCATGGCTTACGAACGCTGCATTGCGGACCTGGAAAGCGGTCAGAAAGGCTTTGCCTTTGCCTCTGGCCTGTCGGCAATCGCGACCACCCTGGACTGCCTGGACAGCGGCAGCCACATCATCGCGATGGACGATCTCTACGGCGGCAGCTACCGCCTCTTTGAGAACGTGCGCAAGCATTCAGCCGGGCTTGATTTCTCTTTCGTCGATCTCTCCGATGCGAATCAGCTGGAAGCCGCCATCCGGCCTGAAACCAGAATGATCTGGGTCGAGACGCCGACCAACCCTCTTCTGAAACTCGTTGATCTAGAGGCGGTTGCCGCCATCGCAAAGAGGCACGGCCTTATCTGTGCCTGTGACAATACCTTCGCGTCTCCCTGGGTCCAGCGGCCGCTCGAACTTGGCTTCGATCTGGTCATGCACTCGGCAACTAAGTATCTGAACGGCCACTCAGACATGGTCGGCGGCGTCTTGGTGGTTGGCGAAAGCCCCGAGTTGGCTGACCGGCTGACGTTCCTGCAAAACGCGGTCGGTGCCGTTCAGGGACCTTTCGACAGTTTCCTTGCGCTACGCGGCCTCAAGACTCTGGCCCTGCGCATGGAGCGCCACTGCAGTAATGCCCAGACGGTGGCGGACTTTCTGGAAGCACACCCGAAGGTCGAGAAGGTCTACTACCCGGGCCTGAAGAGCCACGCTCAGTATGATCTGGCACAGCATCAGATGGATGCTCCCGGCGGCATGGTCACCGCCATCCTGAAGGGTGGCCTGGACACAGCCCGACGTTTCCTGGAGCGTGTGGAGGTCTTTGCCCTGGCCGAAAGTCTCGGCGGCGTGGAGAGCCTGATTGAGCACCCGGCAATCATGACCCATGCTTCGATCCCCGAATCAATCCGTGCCGACTTAGGCATCAGCGATGGCTTGGTGCGTCTTTCGGTCGGGATTGAAAGCGAGGACGATCTGATCGCAGACCTGCAAAACGCGCTCGCCTAGCTCGATACCTTTGAGACCACCAACTCTAAGCCGGCTGGATCGACTGGCCGATCTGCCGATAGCCGCTTTGATAGTAGACAAGCGGTGACTTCGCATTGTCTATCTGCAGGGTCTCGACCCTGCCGACGATGATCACATGGTCTCCACCATCGTGAACCGCATCTTTCAGGCAACCCAGATTGGCAAGGCATCCCTTCAGCACCGGCACCTCTGAGGGCCAGAGGTCATAGTCGACGCCATTCCACTTGTCGGTCGTCGGCGTCGAGAAACGGACCGATAGGTTGTGCTGATCGGCGGACAGGAAATTGATCGCGAACCGCTCGGCATCGCCAAAGATATCAAAGCTCATCGCCGCCCGGTCCAGGCAAAAGAGGACCAGCGGCGGGTCCAGCGAAACAGAGGCAAAAGAGTTAACCGTTACACCGCAGTTTCCCCCGGCGGAATCGCGCGTGGTAACGACGGTGACCCCCGTGGCAAATCGGCCCATGGCCTCACGAAAGGTGAGGGAATTAAAGCTCATATCATCATCCGGTAAATCACAGAATTCGGCTCGCGCGGCGGATCTTAGTGCCATCCCAGCCCCAAAAGCCACTGCAATCCAGCCATTTATGACGGATAGCGAAGCAAACTAAACCACTTCTTAACCCAAATCCGCGAACTTCGAAGCTCCTTTGATCGCCAGCCATAGACTACGGATTGGGGCCTTATGGGGCTAATTGTCGGCACTTTGATCGTCATCGCCTGTACGCTCGGCGGCTATATGGCCATGGGCGGCAAGCTTGGCGTCCTGTGGCAGCCGTTCGAGGTCGTGATCATCGTCGGCTCGGCCATTGGCGCCTACGTGATCGGCAATCCCGCGCACGTTCTCAAGGCGACGGGCGGTGCCCTCGGCAAGGCCATGAAGGGCTCGCAGTTCAAGAAAGAGAACTATCTGGAACTGCTGCAGCTGCTCTACCAAATTCTAAAGGTGGCCAAGACGAAGGGCAACCTGGGGTTGGAACAACACATTGAAAAACCGCAAGAATCTGCTCTTTTTCAGCAGTTCCCCGGTGTTCTGGCCAACGATACCGCGACGACCTTCCTCTGTGACTATCTGCGCATGCTGACTCTCGGTTCCGAGGACCCGCATGAGATGGAGGCGCTGATGGACGAGGAGTTGGAGCTGGTTCATCATGAGCATTCGGAAGTCGCCCATGCCCTGACCACGATGTCGGACGGCATGCCGGCTCTTGGTATCGTCGCAGCCGTGCTGGGCGTCATCAAAACCATGGGATCGATCAGCGAGCCGCCGGAAATCCTCGGCAAGCTGATCGGTGGCGCCCTGGTGGGCACCTTTCTGGGCGTCTGGATTTCCTATGGTTTCCTCGGTCCCACGGCGGCCAAGGCACAAGCGGTCTACAACGCCGAGATCAAGTTCCTCCACGTCATCAAGGCGGCGCTCTTGGCGCATATGCACGGTTCTGCGCCCGCCGTATCCGTGGAGTTTGCCCGCAAGGCATTGGTGGGTCATGACCGCCCGACGTTCTATGAGGTTGAAGAGGCGGTCGGCGCCCTTCCCCCGGTCAGCTAAAAAGACGGGGTAGGTCGATATGGCAGCAGGAGCGAATGATGTCGCCCCGGTCATCATCATCAAGAAGGTCAAAAAGGTCGGTGGTGGCCACCATGGTGGCGCCTGGAAGGTCGCCTATGCCGACTTTGTGACTGCCATGATGGCCTTCTTCCTGCTGCTTTGGCTGCTGAATGCAACGACGGAGGAGCAGAAGCGCGGCATCGCAGAATACTTCACCCCCGTCACCGCTTTCGCGCCAGAAAGCGTCTCGCAAAGCACCAGTGGCTCCGATGGTGTGTTGGGTGGCCAGACCATGACCTCCGAAGGAGCGCTGTCGAACGATACCTCGCCGGTCGGTGTCACCGTCTCCCTGCCGGGCGCCAGCCAGGAAACAGAGGATCAAGTCGAGGACCCGGTCGAAGACCCGACAGAGGGAAGCAAACCCGGCGAACGCCAGCAGATGGCCAACAACCCCGGCGAAGAGACCCAGCCGGTCAGCTCGAATGAAGTCGACCGCCTGGCACAGGAGCTGGAGCAAGAACGCTTTGATGCCGCAGAAGCAGAACTGCGTCAGGCGATCCAGGCGGTTCCGGACCTGGCCGACTTCGCCAAAAATCTTGTCGTTGACCAAACACCCGAAGGGCTGCGGATCCAGATTATCGACCAGGAAGGTAAGTCGATGTTTGCATCCGGTTCCGCTGATATGTATCCGCATACGCAACGGTTGCTGGCCCTGGTCACCAACGCGATCGGTAAGCTGGAGAACTCGGTTGCCATCAAAGGGCACACCGACGCCACGCCCTTTGCATCGGACAACGGGTACTCGAACTGGGAACTGTCGACCGACCGCGCAAACTCAAGTCGGCGGGCTCTGATTGCCGCGGGCCTACCCGCGGAGCGGATCGTCTCAGTGGTCGGCAGAGCGGATCAAGAGCACTTTATCAAAGACGACCCCTTCTCGCCGCGGAACCGCCGCATCTCCATTGTCCTCTTGCGACAAGCGGCGGGAAGTGACGAACCGGTCTATCAATCGGACGGCAAGTCGGGCTGAAGCGGGGCCAAGGAAAGCAGCGCTTGCCGCTATCCTCTCACCTCGACTAGGCTTCCTCCATGCATCAAACAGACAGACCACTGCACCGACCTTGGGTTGGCGCTCCGCCATCGCCGAGCGAAGCACCGTCTCTCTATGTCGGGCTTCTTCCGCGCCGCTGTCTTGCCTATCTGATTGATATCGTAATCGTCGCCACCATTGGGCTGTGCCTTGGTTTTATCCTTGCGGTCATGGGCCTTCTCACACTGGGGCTGCTCAGCCCCTTGGCGGCCATCATCCTGGCTCTTTGGCCGATTGCCTATCATAGCTTCTTCCTGGCATCCCGCGGAGCCACGCCTGGGATGCGCCTGTTCGGCCTGGAGGCACGGGCCTGGGAGGGCAGCCCCCTGAATCCTTTGCAGGCGATCATTGTTACAGCACTATTCTATGTGACGGTCAGCCTCACAGCATGGTTGATCCTGCTGGTCGCACTCTTCAACGAGCGTGGGCGGACCCTTCACGATATCCTGGCAAACACCGTCATCATCCGATTAAGGGCTTGAGCGCCCTTACGCCCTAGATCCATGGAGCCATGCCAGACGTTCGGCACGGCTGTGGTGCATTGAGTGCTGGCTTCACCCGCGGTTTCCCTGCCATAATTCCGGAAATCACTAAGTTCTGGGTGAATATCCAGGCAGATCAGGGCGGTCACACGGTCGAAGAGGCCGAACAAGGCGCGGGGAGAAGTACAATTGGGAAATACAGGCGCGGCCGCTTCTGGGCCATTGGTGGCCTATGATCCCGCAGGGTTCTTCTGCGAGATGCTGGGGAGCCAGGATCGACCAGCCGAGCACACCCAGGGGATCCGCAAGCTGCTCGGCGCGCTCGATCTCGGTGACCTGCGCGGCCGGGCGCGGGATGCGGAACTGGAGCTCTACAGCTTCGGAATCACTTTCACGGTCTACACCCAAAAAGATGCCATCGACCGGATACTGCCCTTCGATGTCATTCCAAGAGTGATCTCCGCGGAAGACTGGAAGGTGATCGAGACCGGCGTCACGCAGCGGGTGACGGCACTGAACCTCTTTCTTTGGGATATTTATCACGACCAGAAGATCCTGAATGACGGGGTCGTTCCCCGCGAGTTGGTTGAGGGCAATCCAAACTTCTGTCCCGCCATGAAAGATGTCGACGTCACCAAGGGCACCTACGTACACATCAACGGGACCGACCTGGTTCGCGGCGACGATGGTCGTTTCGTTGTGCTGGAAGACAACGCGCGCTGTCCCTCCGGGGTGTCGTATGTGGTTGAGAACCGGCATCTCATGCAGCGCAGCTTTCCCGACCTCATGGCGAACATCGGCATTCGTCCGGTCTCGAACTACGGTCAAAAACTGCACGATGCCCTGGTTGATGTGGCTCCGGAGGGCATACCCTCCCCTCAAGTCGTTCTGCTGTCGCCTGGCACATACAACTCGGCCTACTTCGAGCATATCTTCCTTGCGCGCGAAATGGGTGTTCCCTTGGTAGAGGGAAGCGACCTTGTGGTCGAAAACGACCGTGTCTATATGAAAAGCATCGACGGCCTTCATCCCGTCCATGTTATCTACCGGCGCATTGGCGACGACTTTCTTGATCCGGAGGCCTTCAACCCTGACAGCGTACTTGGCGCCAAGGGACTGATGGCCGCTTACAAGAAAGGAAACGTTACGCTCGCCAACGCGATCGGAACGGGCGTGGCGGACGACAAGGCCGTTTATGCATACATGCCGAGGATCATTCGCTACTACCTCGACGAAGAAGCGATCCTCTCTAACGTCGACACTCACATCTGCCGGGAGCCCGAGGGTTTGGCCTACACGCTCGACAACCTTGCCAATCTCGTCGTGAAGCCTGTCGGCGAAGCCGGCGGTTATGGAATCACGGTTGGCCCAAGGGCAAGCCAGGCGGAGCTGGAGAAGTGCAGAGCGGACGTTCTTGCTGATCCCGCAAACTATATAGCTCAGCCAATGATCAACCTCTCAGTTTGCCCGACTCTTACCGACGAAGGCGTCGGCGCCAGACATGTCGACCTGAGGCCGTTTGCCGTAACCGGCCGTTCGACCTGGGTATTGCCGGGAGGTCTCTCACGCGTCGCCCTGACTGAAGGATCAATTATCGTCAACTCCTCCCAAGGCGGGGGCTCAAAGGATACCTGGGTTCTTGAGTAGACTCCTCTCGCGCTATGCCGAAGCCATCTATTGGATGGCTCGCTACATCGAAAGAGCTGAAAATCTGGCCAGAATTCTGGATGTCAATGAGACATTCAGTAGGGACTCAAGAGGCTGGCAGAACTGGCAGTCGATCCTGCAGCTCTATCGCGACGAGGAACGCTTCTCCGAGCTCCACGAAGAAGCAGATGCGGACCGCGTCCTATACTTCTACACGCTTGACCAAAGCAATCCGACGTCGATCATCTCGGTGGTCAATGCGGCGCGCGCAAATGCACGCACCCTCCGGCCACTCATTTCCACGGAGATGTGGATACAGCTCAACATCTTCTCCAACACCATCCGGCGCCTGAAACGAGAAGAGCTCACAGAGCCGCGTCTGGCACGCTTTTGCAATTCCGTTAAAGAGGCTTGCCAGACGCATACAGGAATCACAGAAGGGACCTTCTATCGCGACGAAGGATGGTTCTTCTATCAGATCGGACGCTGCATCGAGCGCGCAGACCAAACGACCCGTCTCCTCGATGTCAAATACCACCTACTCCTACCCAAAGAAGAATCTGTTGGATCGCCATTTGATGTAAGCCAGTGGAACGCCGTACTGCGCTCTGCGGCTGGATATCACGCTTTCCGCCGCGTCTACCCCAGCGGCCTCAATCAGAATGCGGTCGGCAGCTTCCTCTTGTTCCATTCTCAATTTCCTCGATCGGTAAGGGCCTGCGTGCGCGAGATCGATACCCGCCTCACCGAGTTGCGATCGAGGTATCGCCTGAAAGGTGGCAGCAAGGCGCTCGAAGAGTTGGACGAACTCTGCGCAGCTTTGGATGAAACCAACATGGACGAAGTTGTAAGCAGAGGCCTCCACGAGTTTATCGACTGGATTCAGGTCCGCTTGATCAGAGCACACGCGGAGCTCGGCACAGCCTTCTTCGGCTACCCGAGCATGCCCGCAAGTGATGCAGCTGATTAGACGCGGCGGGCACAATTGAGCGCACGGGAAGCAGAACGAAAAAGAGCATGAAGCAGGATCGCACAGCGCGCACGCCGCTCTCCACTGACGAGGAAGGCTTCGGTCCCCTGCAGGAGTTCTATGTGCTTGAGCCGACCCGTTGCCCCTACCTTGAAAACAAGATGGAACGGAAGCTGCTGACCGAGATAAGCGGCCCCCTCGCCCAGTCGACCTATGATCGGCTCACGCTTGCCGGCCTTCGGCGCAGCCATCGGTTTGCCTACCGTCCGGCCTGCGAAAACTGTAATGCCTGCGTACCGGTCCGGGTTGTCGTCGACCGCTTCCAGGCAAGTAAGTCTTTGCGAAGAATTGCGAGGACCAATGCCGATCTTTCGGTGGAGCTCGGTCCCAACAAAACCTCAGAGGAACAGTTTGCCTTGTTCGACCGCTACATCGAATCCCGCCACGGGGACGGCGAAATGGCCGGCATGGCGGAACAGGAATATCGCTCTATGGTAGAATCGAGTGATATCGATACGCGATTGGCGGAATTCCGTGATTCCAAGGGGCGTCTCGTGGCGGTGTGTCTGTTGGATTGGTTGGCAGACGGCCCCTCCGCCGTCTATAGCTTTTTCGAGCCGGCAGAAGCTCGGCGATCGCTCGGCACCTTCGTCGTTTTGTGGCTGATTCGAAGGGCTGAGCAGGCCGCTGCACGGCATGTTTATCTCGGCTACTGGATAGAAAATAGTCGTAAGATGGCGTACAAAACGCGGTTTCAGCCGCTTGAGGGTCTTGTCGACGGCTCCTGGCAGGTTCTGTCCTCTACGCCCCCTTCATTTGCCGCACCGCCCGAAAATTAGTCCGAATTTCGTTGCCCTTGGCTCTATCGGCTTGGTTGCGTCCACGCCTGCCCGCGCTTATTCTCGCGGCACGGTGTTTAGGGTAAGGTCGAAACACTCAATACAAGTCACCTGGAAGACATTGATCCAATTCGGGGAGGATAGACATGAAACGTCGTCAGTTTATGAGGCGCGCAGTTACGACGGCTGCAGCGACAGGCGCCGTCGCGGCCTCAAGCTTGCCAGCACCTGCGATCTCGCAAGGCCTGATGAAATGGCGCATGCAAACGACTTGGCCTAAGAATTTTCCCGGCCTGGGTACCGGCGCCAACAAACTGGCGGAGTTCATCGGACGCGCTTCCGGCGGCAAGCTGACGGTCGAGGTGTTTGGCGGCGGCGAGATCGTGCCGCCGTTTGAGACGATGGACGCGGTTTCCAATGGAACCATCGAGATGGGGCATGGCGCCCCTTACTACTGGAAGGGCAAAATTCCTGCCACACAGTTCATTGCCTCCATACCTTTCGGGCTGAATGCGCAGGAGCAGAATGCCTGGATCCAATTTGGCGGCGGCCAGGAACTGGCGGATAAGATTTACAGCGAACTGGGCTGCAAGTTCTTCGCTTCCGGCAATACGGGGGTTCAGGCCGGCGGCTGGTTCAACAAAGAGATCAACTCTCTGGAGGACTACAAGGGCCTGAAGATGCGCATCCCCGGCCTTGGCGGCGAAGTCGTCAAGGCTGCTGGCGGCAACGTGGTCAATCTGCCGGGCGGCGAAATTCCTCCGGCCCTGCAGTCCGGCGCAATCGATGCAACGGAATGGGTCGGGCCATACAATGACCTGGCCTTTGGTCTCTACAAGAGCGCGAAGTTCTACTACTACCCCGGCTGGCATGAGCCGGCCACGCTGCTCGACAACTTCGTCAGCCTGAGCGCCTGGGAGAAGCTGTCTGACGATTTGAAAGCCGTCATCGCGGCCGCAAATGCCTATGCAAACAGCTACGTGTTGAATGAGTTCGTTGCCAAGAACAACGGCGCACTCAACACGCTGGTCAGCGAGCATGGCGTGACGCTCAAGAAGTTCCCGGACGACGTGCTGAACGCGCTCGGCACACTTGCGGGGACGGTTATTGGCGACCTTGCTTCAGCGGACAATCTGAGCCGCGAAGTCATGGATTCCATCATCACCTTCCGCAAGCAGTCGATCGCCTATGCGAAAGTCTCAGAGCAGGCGTTCTATAACGCGCGTGGCCTGCCCTTCAAGTGGGCCGACTAATCGACAACTGGTTTCGCGCTTAACGGCCGGAATCCAGGCACAAAAAAAGAGGCCGGCGGATCATTCCGCCGGCCTCTTTCTCGTTTCAGGCATATATTCTGTTGTAGGTCGCGTCGCTACCCTTAGTCGAAGAGTACCGATGGCAGCCAAGTCGCTGTCGCCGGGAACGTAGCAATCAGGATGAGTCCGAGAATCTGGATCATCACAAAGGGCAGGACACCACGATAGATATCCATCGTCGTTATGCTCGGCGGCGCGACACCGCGCAGATAGAACAAAGCGAATCCAAAAGGCGGCGTTAAGAAAGACGTCTGCAGATTCACCGCAATCATGACGCCGAGCCAGATCGGATTCAGACCCATGGCAAGCAAGATCGGCCCGACGATGGGAACCACCACAAACACAATCTCGATGAAGTCGAGAAAGAAGCCCATGACAAACATGAGGGCCATGACGACAAGCATTGCCCCGAAGGCACCGCCGGGCATCGCATTCAGGACGTCTGAGACGATCTCTTCTCCCCCCAGGCCGCGGAACACAAGGCTGAATACAGAGGCGCCAAGAAGAATGACAAAGACCATGGCAGAGATCTTGACCGTCGTCTGCATGACATCAACGAGGATACCGCTGCGGTAGACTCTGCCGAGGGAAACAATCACCCCAAACACGAGCGCAAGAATGCACAGGCCCGCGGCAATGGCGGCGGCCAAATCAGTTGCGGGAACCACATCGCGCTGCATTCGAAGGTCAAAAGATGTGACCAGGGGTACGAGTGCGACCATACAGCCCGCGGCAAGGTAGACCGGCCAGGGTCGCCCTTCCATCACCGCTCTGCCGGCCAGCAGCAATGCGCCCACGCAACCCATTGCGGCGGCTTCTGTCGGTGTCGCCACACCAAGAAGGATTGAACCCAACACCAGAACGATAAGAGATGCCGGCGGAATCAGCACGCGCAGGATTCTGGGGCCGATCGGTTCGTCGTCTCCCTCCGCCCGCTGCAGCGGCGGGCAGGCCTCCGGGCGTCGCCATGCCGTAAAAAGAATCCAGAGCATGTAGAGTCCGACAAGCATCATTCCGGGAAGAAAGGCCCCGGCGAAAAGGTCGACGACCGAAACCGGATCCGGGGCAAAATTGCCGAGAGCCAGTTGCGCTTCTGTATTTGCGCCCTGCAGGATATCGCCCAGCAGCACCAGAACGATTGAGGGCGGAATAATCTGCCCCAGAGTGCCGGAGGCGCAGATCGTGCCACAGGCAATACGCGGATCATATCCGGCCTTCAGCATGGATGGCAGAGACAACAACCCCATCGTAACCACCGTTGCGCCGACAATCCCGGTTGAGGCCGCCAGCAGCATGCCGACAAAGATAACGGAAATGCCGAGGCCGCCGCGCAGGCGGCCGAACATCAGGCCCATCGTCTCCAGCAGTTGCTCGGCAATCTTGGATCGCTCGAGCATAACGCCCATGAAGACGAACAGTGGCACGGCGACCAACAACTCGTTCACCATGACGCCGAAGTAGCGAGACGCCAATCCGCCCAACAGGCGCATGTCAAAGATGCCGAAGCCATAGCCGAGGAAGGCAAAGGCCAAGGCTACGCCGGCGAGCGTGAAGGCCACCGGGAAGCCGAGCAGCAGAACCATGCAGGCGGTAGCAAACATGACGAGGGACAGAATTTCCCCAAGCAGAACAGGGTCCATAATGCTAGATGGGCTCCGTTTCCTCGTCTTTGGGCTTGAACTCGGGATGGCCGCCCAGAACCAGCAAGCTCCGCCCCGCAAGGGACAGCCCCTGAAGACCGGTCAGACAGCAAAAGACCAGGATAACGCTCTTGAGGAGGAATAAGCCGGGAAGCCCCCCTGCCTCGCGCGACTGCTCCAGCCGAAGCCACGATGCGGTGACGTAGTCAAAGCTAACCAGGAAGACAACCACAATCAGCGGCAAGACCAGCAAGAGCGACCCGACCAGGTCAACCCAGGCCTTGTAACGGGCGTCATTGGATCGATAGAAGATGTCAACCCGCACATGGCCATTGTGAAGCAGGGTGTAGCCGGCGCCGCACATAAAGACGATGCCATGAAGCCAAACGTAGGATTCCTGAAGCCATACCCAGCCAACCGCGTAGACATAACGCAGAATCACGACAGCAAAGGTGATCAGCACCATCAGCAGCGTCAGCCAAGCGACGCCACGGCCGACATGTTCATTGATTTTGTCAATTAGATTGACGAAAGCTGCCAACCCACTCACGGATTTTGCTGAGCCCCCTGAAATAGCCCGATATGTAAACGGGCGCCATCAATCCCTGTTCATTAACTTTTTTCTTGTCTTTGCTAACCGGCTTATAGGCTGTGGAGGCCTGGATAACAACGGCAAATCGGCTTATTCAACCGAATTTGTTGGATCGGGCAAAGCCGTTCGGCGGCAGGCGCCCAGCCTGTGACCGCTTGCCAAGCCAAGCGGTCAACTTCGTCTCCGTCCTGATTCGTCCGGCGCCGGCCACCCAGGTTAAGCCCTCAGCCAGATGGAATGTCTTGGCGTCCGAGAGGCCGCCGTCTTTGTATTTCTGAAGGATAACGCCCCTGCCCCGGGTCATCTCCGGCAGTTCATCAAGAGGGAAGATGATCAACTTTCGGTTTTCACCGACAACGGCCACATGGTCACCGTCCACCGGAGAGCAAACCAGCGCTTCGGCACCTTCCCCTATGTTCAGCACCTGTTTGCCGTTTTTCGTCTGGGCCACCACCTCATCTTCAGGCACCACGAACCCTCTGCCATCAGATGAGGCGACCAGGAGTTTGCGGCCTGGCGTATGGACCAACAAACCAACGATGTCCTGGTCGTTAGGCAAACCCATCATCAGGCGCAAAGGCTCTCCAAACCCACGGCCGCCGGGCAGTTTGTCGACGCCGAGCGTGTAAAACCGGCCATTGGTGGCAAAGACAAGCAGCTTGTCCGTTGTTTGGGCGTGGACAACAAAACGCTCGCGATCGCCTTCTTTGTATTTCGCGTCGGAAACGTCCTCCTGGTGCCCCTTCAAGGATCTGACCCATCCCTTGCTGGAACAGAGCACTGTCACGGGTTCGCGCTCGACCACGGCTTCCAAAGGAATGACGACTTCGGAGGGCGGAGAACCAATTTCACTGCGCCGTGCGCCAAGGTCACTCTTCGGCCCAAACTTGGCTTTGATTTCCTTGACCTGATCGCCAATCACCGCCCAACGCCGCTTCTCATTCTTCATCAGGCCTTTGAGATCTTTCTGCTCCTTGACCAGAGCGTCATGCTCCTCACGGATCGAGATTTCTTCAAGCTTGCGAAGGGCGCGCAGGCGCATGTTCAAGATCGCTTCGGCTTGAACATCACTAAGCTTCCAGCGCTTGATCATCTTGGCCTTCGGGTCATCCTCTTCCCGAATGATGCGGATGACTTCATCGATATTGAGGTAGGCAATCAGATAACCGGCGAGCACCTCCAGCCGATGCTCGATCTTGTCTAGGCGGAAGAGAGTCTGCCGTTTCAGCACCTCATGACGGTGATCTAAGAATGCACGGAGAACCTCGCGCAGGTTCATCACCTTGGGCGTGTTGTCTGCATCCAGCACATTCATGTTCAAGCTGACCCGTGTCTCAAGGTCGGTCTGCCTGAAGAGAGACTCCATCAGCACTTCCGGATCGACGTTTCTACTTTTTGGCTCCAGAACCAAGCGGATTTCATCAGTCGACTCGTCGCGAATGTCAGCCAGCATGGCCAGCTTTTTTGCCATGAGCAGCTCGGCAATTTTCTCAATCAGGCGCGACTTCTGAACCTGAAAGGGAATCTCGGTTACGACGATCTGATAGCCGCCGCCCTTGATCTTCTCGCTATCCCAACGCGCTCTAAGGCGAAAGCTTCCTTTGCCGGTCTTGTAGGCCGCGACAACGTTCTCTCGCGCCTCCACCAGGAGCCCACCGGTCGGGAAGTCGGGACCCGGAATGAAATCCACCAGCTTTTCGATGGTTGCATTTGGCGTCTTGATGACATGAAGCAAGGCATCACAGATCTCACCCACATTGTGCGGCGGAATCGACGTCGCCATCCCAACCGCAATACCCTGCGAACCATTAGCCAGTAGATTGGGAAAAGCGGCCGGCAGCACTGCCGGTTCTTCGGCCTCACCATCATAGGTCGGCCGAAAATCCACGGTGTCCTCGTCGATACCCTCGAGGAGGGCTGCAGCCACCTCCGTCAGCCGTGCTTCCGTGTATCGCATGGCCGCTGCGTTGTCGCCGTCGATGTTGCCGAAATTCCCCTGCCCATCGATCAGGGGAAAGCGCAGCGAGAAATCCTGGGCCAAGCGGACCAGCGCATCATAGATTGCCTGATCCCCATGCGGGTGGAACTTACCGATCACATCGCCGACGACCCGGGCGGATTTCTTGAACCCGGTAGAGGGATCAAGTCGCAGTTGACGCATGGCGAAGAGCAGACGTCGATGAACGGGCTTCAGGCCATCGCGCACGTCCGGAAGTGAGCGGGCCATAATCGTCGATAAGGCATACGACAGATAGCGCTCCGACAAGGCATCGGAGAGCTTTACATCACGAATTTGGCCGGAAGCGGAGGAACTCATACAGCAGCACACGAATCGGAAGTTGGACCACCAAATATAGTAGCCGAGATACGGACGATATCAACAGATCGCGACTTAAGACCGAAGATTCTAGAAGCGGTCAACCCTGTAAGGCGCCATATCGATGCCCGGATCGCGCCCCGCGACAAGCTCGGCGATGATCTCGCCGGTCCGCCCGGCCAGGCTGAGACCACAGTGCCCATGTCCAAAGGCCAGCAACACGTTGCGGCAGCCAGGGGTCGGGCCGATGACAGGCAGGGAATCCGGCATGGAGGGTCTGAAGCCCATCCAGCGCGTCTCCCCGCTACGCTCAAGTCCGGGAAACCAGCGGTTGGCATTGTCGTACAGTACCTCTGCGCGTTTCCAGTTTGGTTCAGCCTTCAACCCACCAAGCTCAACGGTCCCCGCAATTCGCAGGCCGTTTTCGAGAGGCGTGCATACAAACCCCCGCTCGGTGGAATAGACAGGTAAGCGCGGACTGACGCCCGGTTCCGGCAGCGTCAGATGATATCCCCGCTCCGTTTCCAGCGGAGGACGCCAGCCGAGCATCTTTGTCAGGTTTTTTGACCAGGCTCCGGCAGCTATGACCGTTGCGCTGCAGTCTATCCGGCCAGCCTCAGTGAGAACCGCCTTAACAGAGGCTTCCGCCCGGTCAAACCCGATAACGCTTTCTCGCCGAATCTCGCCGCCTCCCTCCACAAAGGCCGCTGCGAGTTCCTGCACAAAACGAAAGTTGTTCACGGTGTGCGAAACATCCGGATAGAAAACGCCTCGGTCAAATATCGGCGCCAGACTTGGCTCCAGTTGCCGCAGTTCTTCTGCTGGCAGGACATCGAATCGAACGCCTCGGCGACGCTGAAGCTCCAGCATCGGCTGGTAGGCCTGAAAGCCCTTCTGGGTCTCGTAGACCGAGAGCCATCCGGAGCGCTGGATCATGTCCTGAATTCCGGCCATCTCAACGAGGGGTTGGTAGGCGGATTGCGCCCCGGTCAGCAGGGCCTTAAGGGCGATCGATATCGCCTCAACATGCTTCGGGCTACTCGCTTGAACAAATTGAAGAAGCCAGGGCGCAAGCTTTGGAAGATAGCCCCAACGGATCGACAGGGGCCCCAAGGGATCCAGCAACATACCAGGCACTCGGCGCGCCACACCCGGCGTCTGTACCGGCACCACAGCTTCCTCGGTGATAATCGAGCCATTGCCGAACGACGTCGCTTCGCCGGGCGCTCCACGATCGAGAAGTATCACTCGATGGCCGCCACGCAGCAGATAGAGCGCACAGCAAACACCGATGATTCCGGCCCCAACAACGACAACCGGCTGCTCCGCACTGCTCGCCTCGGTCATGCCTCTTTCTCCGATGAGAGGTGCTGTCCCAGCGACACTTTAGCCAGCGCATCCTTTTCGAAACGCTGCGCAAACATCTGCCTTGCTTTCGGTAGCGGTTTGTTATGCGGATGAAAGAGATGGCGCTCGATGAAAAACCCTGTCATGGCAAGCCCGTCAACAACCTCATTCTCGCCCCCCTCTCCGCGCCCCAACAAGAAGCTTGGCAAAGGCAGCAACCGTTCTTTGTAGGGGGCTCCAGCCGAAAGAGAAACAGCGCGCCCCGACTTTGGGCTAATGTAGCTCAATTGGTCATTATCCCCGCCGCCGGCACAACGACTCAAGTCGAGACCAAAGCCGAGTTCCGCCAGCAGACCCATCTCCCAGCGGACATAGACTTCCGCCCAGTGATCACCCCCCAAGGCATCCAGAAGAGCAAGCATTCCTACATAGCAGGCCGGATGCGGCTCTCGTTCGGGAATCGCCCCCTCGCAGACCGCGGCCGCAGAAACCAGCGCGGCTAAGCGATCCGGCTGATCCATCACCTCAGCCGCGAATGAACGGACCAATTCGCAATCAAAACTACCCAGGTGATCAGCCAAGCGACCGCTCCATGTCGCTGCTACTCTGTTACCCACCTGATAGAGCCCTCTGAGACGCGCACTTTGTCCGCCGCGCACCAGCCCTGCATGGCGACCATGCGAATGGGTAAGCAGTTGCACGATCGTGGATGTTTCTCCATGAGGGCGCACGGCAATGACAATGCCTTCGTCCTCCCACTTCACGGCACGACAACCGAAAGCAGACTCAATTGAAGATACCCAGCGGTCCTAAGCATCGAACTCCAAACCCAGCATTCGATAACGTTCAGGGTCGTTGATCCAGTTTTCCCGTACCTTCACGAAGATGAATAAATGCACGGGCTGCCCGAGGACCTCCTCCAGTTCTGCCTGCGCTGCCTCGCGAACGGCACGGATGGTGCGCCCTCCCTTGCCGAGGCACATGGCCTTGTGCTGATCACGTGCGACATAGACGGTCTGCTGAACACGCACTGAACCATCCTTGAACTCCTCCCATCCCTCGGACTCGACGGTCAATGCGTAAGGAAGCTCCTGATGAAGATTCAAGAACAGCTTCTCACGTGTTATCTCCGCAGCCATAAGTCTCAGAGTGACATCGGAGAGCTGATCCTCCGGAAAGTGCCATGGCCCGATAGGCATCCGGGCGGCAAGGAATTCAGTCAGATCGGCAATTCCATCGCCGGTCTCTGCCGAAACCATGAAAACCTCGGAGAACTGACCGGCTTCGGTGAGCTGCGCTGTTAGCGCCAACAACCGTTCCCGCTTCACGAGGTCGATCTTGTTGAGCACTAAAACCGGCCGATGAGAGGTATCGGCCAATCCCTCGATCACCATCCGGGCGTCGTCAGAGATGTTCTTCCGGCTGGCATCATGAACGACCAAAACCACGTCGGCATCCTCAATGCCGGCCCAAGCGGCCTGCACCATAGCCCTCTCAAGGCGGCGTTTCGCCGCAAAGATACCTGGTGTGTCCACAAAGACGATCTGGCTGTCCCCGGCTATTGCAATGCCCCGGACACGGGTCCGCGTGGTCTGAACCTTATGTGTTACGATAGAGACCTTTGCCCCAACCAACCGATTGACCAGCGTCGATTTGCCGGCATTGGGGGCACCGACCACGGCGACGAAGCCACACCTTTGACGGTCACCGCTTTCACCCAATCGCTTTACCCTCCAATACCGCCAGCAACTTCCTCGCAGCATCCTGCTCGGCGACCCGCTTGGATCTTCCCTGCCCTTCCAGCGGCAGATGACCCTCAATTGCGACACTTATCGTGAACGTCGGCGCATGAGGTGGGCCGCTTCGGGAGATCTCGTTGTACTGTGGAAGCGCGAGACCACGACCCTGTGCCCACTCCTGCAATCGTGTTTTGGAATCTGACGGCGGCGCCAAGTCAGCTTCAATCAAATCATGCCAGTGGGTTGCAATAAACCGCTGCACGGCACTGAGGCCGCCATCTAAGTAAAGGGCCGCAATAACAGCTTCGCAAGCATCCGACAAAAGCCCGGGGTTGTTGCGCCCACTGGCTTCGCCCTCTCCCATCTCGAGTCGCATGAAACGCCCGAGGTCCAAGTCTCTCGCAACAGCAGCCAGGGTCTCTTTGCGAACCAGTTTGGCATGACGTCGCGCAAGACTGCCCTCCGCTTCCTCGGGAAAGCGTGAGAAAATCATCTCGGCGATAACGAGGCCCAGTACGCGGTCCCCCAAGAATTCCAGCCGCTCATAGTCGCCGCCCAGATGCGACGGATCCGCAGATACACTTGGATGGGTCAGGGCACGACTCAGCAACCCAGGATCGGAGAACCTATACTCAATCCGATCTTCAAGATCGCCCGAGGATCGATCTTCAGTTCCGAACGCGCCTGCGGGCCCTTGCCGATCATTCGATGGCATCGCCGATCCGGCCAAACCTGATCGACGCGGGCCAGCGCCAAAACTCCCACCAAGCCGACTGTCCATCGTGGGAGAAGAAAAGGACGTCGGCCCGCCCAATAAGGTTCTCGAAAGGTATTTGTCCAACGATAGAGCGGCTGTCTTGACTATTGTCTCGATTATCCCCCATCGCAAAAACATGTCCGGCCTGCACGGTCTGAGGCGGCCAGTTATCCGCAGGACCGTCGTCACCCAGCCACTCGTGGATCAGATGCTTTCGGCCATTTGGCAGTGTCTCCAAATAGACAGGACCTTCTGCGGAAGGGTAATCGATCTCCGCCAGTTCCGATGGCAGCAGCAACTCACGCTTCGCCGCCTCGCCGTTGATGTGTAGTACCCCTTCCCTGACCTCGATCACGTCTCCGGGCAAACCGACGATTCGTTTGATGTAGTCGGTCTTGTTGTCGCGCGGCGTTCGAAACACGGCAACGTCACCAATCTCGGGCTCGGTGAAAAAAACTCTTCCACCAAACAGATCTGGGCTGAAGGGGATCGAATACCTGCTGTAACCATAAGACAGCTTGGAAACGAACAAGTAGTCTCCGATCAACAAGGTCGGCTCCATTGAGCCTGACGGAATGTTGAACGGCTCGTAGGCGAAAGTCCGAACACCAAGCGCAATCAGTACGGCGATCACGACCGTGCGCAGTGTTTCGAAGAAAGCGCCAACCGACGTCTGGCCACCTTCAACCTCCTTCTCCGGATCGACCTCCGGACCATTCTTGCGCATCGATCTATCCATCGCCTCTCTACTCACCCGTCGGAGCCGTGTGGGAACTCCCGGGAACTCCTGCATCAACTGGAACGGCAGAAATAATTACGAATGCCTGGGCCAGCGGGTAATCGTCTGTGATCGTAATGTCAATCTGTGCCTTCATTCCCAACGGTGTCAAATCCTCTAGCCGCGCCGCGGCGCCCTGCGTCAGAGCCATAGTCGGCTTGCCGCTCGGCAAGTTGACGACGCCCAAATCTCGCCAATGGACGCCTCTTCTCGGCACGCCGGTTCCCAGGGCTTTGGCGCAGGCTTCTTTCGCCGCGAATCTCTTCGCGTAGCTTGCAGCCCGCTGCGCTCGACGATCGGATTTCCGACGCTCAATATCTGTAAAGCAGCGCGTCGTGAAGCGGTCGCCGAAGCGCTCAAGCGTTTTTTCAACTCGTCTGATATCGATCAGATCGCTACCGAGGCCCAGTATCATTTCAGTTCGCTTCTTTGAACCTCAGGCTAGGCCGAACGGGCCCCACCGGCCTCGGCACGGGCTTTGTCCATTAACGCGCGCATCCGACGTATCGAGCTGTCGAGGCCGCCGAATATAGCTTCTCCCACCAGGAAGTGGCCGATGTTGAGTTCAGCAACAGACGGGATCACCGCAATGGAACCTACGGTGTCGAAAGTCAGACCATGGCCGGCATGGCACTCCAGGCCCAGCTTTTCGGCAAACGCTGCGGCATCTCGAATCCGTTGCAGGCAGTCTTTCGTCCGATCGCTTTCCGGGTCTTCTATAAAAGCTTCGCAATAAGCGCCCGTATGAAGCTCGACCACAGGAGCGCCGAGGGCAACAGCCGCTTCGAGTTGTACGGGATCAGCTTCCACAAACAGCGAGACTCGAGAGCCGACCTCGCTCAGTTTCGTCACGTACTCCATCAGGTGATTGTGTCCACCGGCGGCATCCAATCCGCCTTCCGTCGTCCGCTCCTCGCGCCTCTCCGGCACCAGGCAAGCGGCATGCGGCCGGTGGCGCAGGGCGATCGCCAGCATTTCTTCTGTCGCTGCCATCTCAAAATTGAGCGGTATTTCAAGCTCCGCGGTAAGGCGCTCGATATCGTTGTCCGAGATATGACGCCTGTCTTCGCGCAGATGTGCCGTGATTCCGTCCGCTCCGGCCGCAGCGGCCATCCGGGCCGCACGAACAGGGTCAGGATGGACCCCTCCGCGAGCGTTTCTGATCGTCGCTACGTGATCTATGTTAACGCCTAGCCGCAAGTGCCGCTTCATGGCTGCCTCGTATACTTGGTCGCGCTTCCCAGCTTTCCGGAGCGCGAGGTTTCATCAATCTGGCCGTCACCCAATCCGCGGAGCCGGCGCAGCTTACGTCTTGTGCGCCGGCGCCTAGCCTTCTGATACTGGTCCACTGTTCGCTGAATAGGCCAGAAAAACACAAACCAGGCACAGATTGCTGTCGGGATGCCGCCGACGGTCATAGGCAGCAAAACCCCAAGTGGGTTATCGACTATGTAACTCAATGAAAGGCTTTGCGGCAGCCCCGTCAAGTCATCGTTGCCAATGAGCCAGGTTCCCAAGCTGTAAATCCACAGCCAAATGAAGGGAAATGTCCAAGGATTGCCCACGACAGTGCCGATAGCAGCCGCCAAAAGGTTTCCCCTCAAGACCACCGCCAGAACGGCTGCGAGAATGAAATGAAGGCCTATAAACGGTGTAAAGGAAATTGCCGCTCCCGAGGCAAATCCGGCGGCGATCCGATAAGGCGTGCCGGGTAAACGTCTTAGACGGTGGGCGACATAGGTCCCGGACCGACGCCATCCGCCTTTCGGCCATAGAATCTCGCTTGCACGCTTTAAAAAGGTGAGAGGTTCACGGCGCTTAAACATTCGGCGATCTTAGCCCCAAAAGATAGCTGCGACCTTAACCGCGCGCTCGCTCGACAGATGTGATGACTGGCATTGCCCTAAGCGCCGCAATAATATTCGTCAGATGCTTCACACTTGTGACCTCAACATCTATCAACATTTCAAAGAAATCTACAGACCTATTTACAATCTTAAGGTTATTTATATTTCCACTATTCTTTCCGATGATCGTCGACAAACCACCGAGGCTTCCTGGCTCATTCGCAACGATCACATGTAGTCGCCCTATTCTCTGTTCGATGCCATCATCGACGTCCCATGACAGGTCTACCCAACGCTCCGGTGTTGCGTGGAAACTCTCCAGGGTGTCGCAGTCGATGGTGTGAACCGTTACCCCTTTGCCCGTGGTCACGATTCCGACGATTCGATCACCAGGCAGCGGATGACAGCAATGGGCGTAGTGGACCGCCATCCCAGGAATCAGCCCCTTAATCGGGACTGAGGTTTCATGCCCTTTGCCAGACCGGGTCCGAGCCCGCGCCAAGGGAACCACCTTTGCGGTGTTCGGGTCCTCTTTCGCCCCGGGGAAAACCGCCGTGACCACCTCACGACCAGTCAAATGTCCCTGGCCGACCGCCGCATAGAGCTCAATGAGACTCTCCGCTTTGAACCGCTTCAATACGGACTGCAGCCCTTTTTCCGAGAAATCGTATCCCTCTTGCCGGAAAGACTTCTGAAGAATCTGGCGCCCCAGTTCGTTGTATTGTTCAAGCTGCTTCTGACGGACAAAGCGCCGTATGCGGGCCTTGGCCTTTCCGCTGACAACAAACTGTTCCCAGTCCGGCGAGGGCGTTTGCGCCCTGGAAGTAACGATCTCGACCTGATCGCCGTTTTGTAGAGGCGCGCGCAGTTGAACCATCCTGCCGTTTACCTTGGCCCCTACACAGGTATCCCCTACTTCCGAATGCACGGCATAGGCAAAGTCGACCGGCGTCGCCCCACTGGGCAGCGCAATCACAGCCCCCTTTGGGGTAAAGCAGAAAACCTGATCCTGAAACATCTCGAGCTTCGTATGCTCCAGGAACTCCTCAGGATTATCCGCATGTTCAAGGATATCCAACAGTTCCCGCATCCAACGGTACTGCCGCCCCTCGACCTGCGGGCTGTCCTGTTTGTATATCCAATGCGCGGCAACACCGTATTCGGCAATTTCATGCATTTGCCCGGTACGGATTTGCACCTCGATACGGTGCCTCTCTGGTCCGATAATTGTGGTATGCAGCGAGCTGTAGCCGTTTGGCTTCGGCGTCGATATATAGTCTTTAAATCGTCCCGGAACGACCGGATAGTGGCTGTGAAGCAACCCGAGTGTGTGATAGCAATCGCCGGCTGTTTCGACCACAATTCGAAAAGCCATGATGTCCGATAGTTGTTCGAAAGTTATATTCTTGCGCTGCATCTTGCGCCAGACCGAGTAAGGCGACTTCATTCGGCCCGACACGGATGCGTTTATGCCTTCCAAGCTCAGCGTGCGGCGCAATTCACCGATGATCCGGTCCGACAGGTCTTGGCCCTGCCCACGCAGAAAATCCAAACGCGCGAGAACCGAGTCGCGGCCATCGCTGTTTAACTCCGCAAATGCTAGGTCCTCGAGTTGATCCTTAAATCCGTGCATTCCAATGCGCTCTGCCAGTGGCGCATAGATATCCATGGTCTCGCGTGCGATGCGCCGGCGCTTGTCCGGCGAAGCGATGAAATGCAACGTTTGCATGTTGTGCAGCCGGTCAGCCAGCTTGACGAGGAGAACGCGAATGTCCTCGGACATCGCTACCAGAAGCTTCCGGAAGTTCTCGGCGTGCTTTGTCTCCTCAGACTGGAGTTCAAGTCTTCCCAGCTTGGTGACGCCGTCTACAAGCCTTGCAATCTCGGCCCCAAACCTCTCCTCCAGATCCTCCAGGGAAGCGTCTGTGTCCTCAACAACGTCGTGCAAAAGCGCTGTGATGATCGATGAATCATCAAGTTTGAGCTCGGTCAGAATCCCCGCGACTTCGATTGGATGGGAAAAATAGGGGTCGCCAGAAGCCCTGGTCTGCGCACCATGGGCTTTCATGGCATACACATAGGCGCGGTTGAGGGCGTCCTCATCCGCGCCCGGATCGTATGATTTGACCCGTTCGACCAGTTCAAACTGCCGGATCATGTTAGACCGACCCGCGCTCTGCCATCAAAGAATTATAACGATTCCAGCATATGCGCTAGTGCGCTGGTCGCCAAGCCCATGTTTGCCTAAAGATCGTCACTGAGTAATAAAGTTACCCGGCACGAAGGCGGGCGGCTAATCTTGTGAGTCGGGAGCTGCCGTGGCGCTTGCTTCCTGTTCGCCAAGCAAGGAGTCGAGTCCGGCATCCTGATCGGGCGCCGAGGGAATCACCGGAGCATCAAAATCGACAATGTCCTCTTCGGGCTCATCCTGTTCACTTTGCTTCTGGAGCCCCGTCACGATGGCATCGCCGAGAACCTGAAGGTCAACGGTCTGATCCGCGATTTCCCTGAGTGCTACGACAGGGTTTTTGTCATTGTCCCGCTCCAGCGTCAAAGGCGCACCGGCCGAGATATCGCGCGCGCGTTGTGCCGCTTTCATGACCAAATCGAAGCGATTGGGGACCTGAAGAACACAGTCTTCGACCGTTACCCGAGCCATGGATTACAACCTTCCAACTTTAGAATGAGCTCCGGTCCGTTTCCAACCGGAGCCGCGGAATATAGGGAGCGGACGGCACCATGGCAAGCTTCAAACCGAGTCATAATTACTCGGAAATACTACCCAATGCGCTGCAATTGTTGGCCTTCGGGAAGCCGCTCTAGCATCTGATCAGGTGTTTCGCCCGTGACAGGATGTTGCCAGGCCGGCACAATTTCTCGCAAAGGGTGCAAAACGAACGCCCTTTCCGCAATTCTAGGGTGAGGAAGAACAAGCCCCGAAGACCCATCTGCAAGCAGCTCGTCGTAGGCGAGCAAATCCAAGTCAATTATCCGGCTTTCATTCCTAACAGTTCTTACTCTGCCGAAATCGCGCTCAATTTCGTGCAGCAGGCCCAGCAGATGAAAGGGATCATGCTTTGTCTCCACGCTCACGACGCCATTAGTAAACCATGGCTGACTGGAGGGGGGAACTGGCGCGCTCCGGTACCAGGAACTCTTATGGACAACAGCTACTCCACGCCCGGCGAACGCTCGAAGAGCGGCCTCTAGCGCTTGCTGGGGATCGCCGAAATCAAGACTTTTGAGATTTGAACCTAAAGCTACGAGAATCACTCTGTCGTGACCTTGCTGGAGACGGTCTTGCGCAGGCAAGATAGTGGCATAAGTCTATATCGAGGAATGATCGATAGATTTCCTCAATTAGCCAATTCGAGTGTTTTGATTGTTATTAAATTCGCCAAGTTGTAATAAATGACTTACTGGATTGGCGCTTTGCTATTCGCTTGGAAGGATACCCATGAATTTCTATGACCAGGAACGGGTCGCCCTATTTATTGACGGCGCCAATCTTTACGCAACAGCGCGCTCTTTAGGCTTTGATATCGACTACAAACGCTTACTCGATGTATTTAGCAGCAAATGCAATCTTGTCCGGGCGCTTTATTATACCGCGCTTATAGAAGATCAAGAATATTCGCCGATACGGCCCCTCGTCGATTGGCTCGATTACAACGGCTACACGATGGTGACCAAACCCACCAAGGAGTTCACAGATTCTGCCGGGCGCCGCAAGGTCAAGGGCAACATGGATATTGAGTTGGCCGTCGATGTAATGGAAATGGTAGACCGCCTGGACCACGTCGTTCTCTTTTCCGGAGATGGGGACTTTCGCCGCCTCGTCGAAGCAGTACAAAGGCGCGGCTGCCGGGTAACGGTCGTCTCAACTCTCCGGTCTCAGCCTCCGATGATTGCTGATGAGCTACGACGGCAAGCGGACACCTTTATAGACCTTGCCGAAATGCAGTCGCAGATTGCGCGCCAGTTGCCGTCCGATCGGTCCCGGGCCGGGGAGCGTTTGCGCCAGGATGGCTATGAAGACGATCACTACTCAGAAGAGGCAGATGACGATTACTACGAAGACGAAGCCGTTTAAGAACTGGTCAAGTCCGCGCCATGCCCTTTTCAGAGCCGCCGGCTGACTGCCGTCTTTGTGACAGGTTGGTCGAGTTCAGAACTGCCAACCAGCTCCGCTATCCCGAGTACCACAACGGCCCTGTTCGGTCATTTGGCCCTCTGAATGCCAGATTGTTGATCGTCGGTCTGGCCCCTGGTCTCAAAGGCGCCAATCAGACCGGGCGCCCTTTTACCGGAGACTATGCGGGGGACCTGCTCTATCAGACACTCGGAAAGTTCGGCTTCGCAGAAGGACATTATGACCGAGTTGCAGATGACGGCCTTACCTTGGCGGACTGTCGTATAACCAACGCCGTGCGCTGTGTTCCGCCGGAAAACAAACCGACCGGTACAGAAGGGCGAAACTGCCGTCCTTTCCTGGCCGCGGAAATTCAGCAGATGCCTCAGCTCAAGGTCATTCTCTGCCTGGGCGGATTATCTCACAATGCGGTGCTCACCACCTTGTCCGTCCGCAAGTCCTTATACCCCTTCGGGCACGGCAACCTGCATGCGATCGGGCACCTCCATGTCGCTGACAGCTATCACTGCTCCCGGTACAACACCAACACCGGTCGACTGACAACAGAGATGTTCGAGAACGTATTTCACCAGATACGCAACCTGCTAGCTACGGTCTCGCAGGAGCCGTGATTTTCGGCGTTCCCAATCCCGCGCCTTAATATTCTCCCGCTTGTCCGCCTTGCGTCGGCCTTTTGCTAAACCAACCTCAAGCTTTGCCCGCCCTCTTTCGTTGAAATAGATCGAAAGCGGTACCAGCGTGTATCCCTGCCGACGCACCTGACCGACAAGCTTCCCAAGCTCACGGCGATGGACCAGCAACTTGCGGAGCCGCCGCGGCGGGTGATTGTTACGGGTCGCCGCCGCATACTCCGGAATGTGCGCCCCCTGCAGAAACAGCTCACCGGATCGCTCTCCAACGTAGGCCTCTGCGATGGAAGCCCGGCCAGCGCGTAGCGACTTGACCTCGCTTCCTGTCAGGACCAATCCTGCTTCAAAGCTGTCCTCAATAAGGAAATCGTGCCGTGCCCTGCGGTTTTGGGCGGCGATCTGCTTCGTGCCCGCCTTCATAAAACAAGGGCCCCGTTTTCCTAGTTGAGAAGACCGGCATGGACCATGGCGTCGCGCACCTTGGCCTCGGTTTCTCGACTCACAGCGATCATGGGAAGACGAAGCTCATTATCGCAATGCCCAAGCAGATTTGCCGCAAACTTCACCGGTGCCGGATTCGACTCTGCAAACAATGCCTGATGAAGGGGCATAAGGCGCGCGTTCACTTCTGCGACTGTATCAAAATCGCGACGCTTCCAAGCCGCATGAAGATCGGCACAGAGCCTGGGCGCCACGTTCGATGTTACTGAAATGCAACCATGTCCTCCCTGAGCCAGGAAAGGCACCACAGTCGCGTCTTCGCCCGAAAGCTGGGCAAAGTCTTCGCCAATCGCCATTTTTGTCAGAGCTGGTCGGACCAAATCAGCCGTTGCGTCTTTAACGCCAATTATCCGCGGCAAATCAGCCAGCCTCTTCATAGTATCCACTGACATGTCTACAATACTACGGCCCGGAATATTGTAAATGACAATAGGGAGATCGACGGCTTCATGAATAGCCTTATAATGCTGATAGAGCCCTTCTTGGGTCGGCTTGTTGTAATAGGGTGTCACAACTAGTGCAGCATCAGCACCGACCTCTTTGGCATGGCGCGTCAGCAGTATCGCTTCTTCCGTAGAATTGGAACCGGTCCCCGCGATCACCGGCACTCTGCCGTTGGCGACCTCAACGCAAAGGGCCGTTACCCTCATGTCTTCCTCGTGAGAAAGAGTCGGCGATTCGCCTGTCGTTCCACACGAAACCAAGCCTTCCGTTCCTTCGCTGATCTGCCAATCGACGAAACTCTGGAAGGCCGTCTCGTCAACGCGTCCGCTCTTAAAGGGCGTGATCAGCGCAGTTATAGATCCGACGAATACTGGGCCCGACATGATGGCATTCCTCAATTCCTGAGCGCCGCAGTCCGCAGCGCCTATTTCTGTGCGGCGAACATAACTGCTGGCAGGGCATCGAGCAAGCTGAGGGAAGCCGGCGTCAAAGACGCAGTTCGGTTCCCTAGGCCTTTGATTTCTGTCATTATTGATTAGGTCTCTGGGGTCACCACGAAGGAGTATCCGTTGATTCACACACCCTCGTTTGCGGTGGTTATTTGGGTGCTGTTGTTCGTCTGGGCCACTCCTGCGATCAGCTCAGGCCCTCTTGACGCTAAACTCGGCGCCGAAGACAGGGAACTCTACGAGTCCGCCTTTCAGTTGATTGAGAACGGCCAACCGAGCCGCGGCTTCGAAGTGGCGCGCGGGGGGCAAATCAGACTCGCCACCAAGATTGCGCTCTGGGCAGACCTCGGCCACCGCAACACGAAACGCGATTTCGCCGAAATTGATCAGTTTCTGCAAGCTAATCAGAAGTGGCCTGGCAGGTTCAGACTTCTCCGGAATGCGGAGCAGCGACTGCCGTCTGACTGGGATCCAGCCAAGATACGCGCCTGGTTCGGCAAGCGTCCGCCGATCACTGGGGTGGGTGCACTGGCATATGTCGATGCTCTCTTTCGGCTGGGGCTCACCGATGACGTGCAGAAAGAAGCCCCCGCCCTTTGGATAGCAATCGATTTCAATGCGCGCGAAGAGGCCTCTTTCCTGAAACGGTTCGCGCAGTTCCTCTCTGATACCGACCACCAGGAAAGACTCAACCGCCTGCTTTGGGACCGTCGGAACGCGGCGGCCCAACGCCAACTCAAGCGCGTTCCTGCCGGTCATGCAGCCGTGGCGAAGGCCCGAATTTCACTCTATGGCAACAAGCCCGGAGTCGATGCGGCCATCCGACGGGTGCCGGCTGAACTGGCCAACAGCGACGGCTTGCTCTACGACCGCGCAGCTTGGCGACAACGCCGCAACCGCTTCGAGGGTGTCGTCGAGCTCCTCAGCATGGCTCCCGGAGAAAGTGAATACGCGGCTAGTTGGTGGCGTCTTCGAAAATGGGCAGTGTGGCGGGCTCTGGACCGCTCCGAAAACCGTTTGGCTTACGAAATCAGCCGACATCACGGCATGTCTCAAGGTATCGGCTTCGCAGAAGGCGAATGGCTGGCTGGATGGATCTCCCTGGCATTTCTGAACAAACCTAAGGAGGCTCTCGATCACTTCCGCAGCCTCTATGCAGGTGTTTCGTCACCAATAAGCAGGTCAAGAGGTGCCTTTTGGGCGGGCGAGTCCCTTAGTGCACTCGGCAACAACACGGAAGCACGTCAATGGTACGCGCGCGCGGCCAAGTTTTCCGCGACGTTCTATGGACAACTTGCGGCGCAGCGGAACGGCGATGCAGCAGATCTCAGGTTGGCCGACCCGCCCAGCGTCTCAGCAGAAACCGAAGCCGAGTTCATGAACAGGGAACTCGTCAACGCAGTGAGGCTCCTTGGACAGCTCGACCAGCCGAGGCTTGAGCAGATATTCATTTCACGCCTCCGGCAGGATGCGGGTACTGAGGCCGAGTTCCTACTCATCACAAAGTTGGCAAATGCAATTGGGCGACATGATTTGGCTATACGGACCGCCAAAGCTGCGCGCCGCCAGTCGATAGAGATGGGGCCCCTTCTTTACCCGGTCCGCGCAGTACCCAATGACAGCCCCGGGCCCGAAAAAGCGTTGGTCCTTGCCCTCATGCGCCAAGAAAGCGAATTCTATCCGAGGGCCAGAAGCCCGGTTGGCGCCCTCGGTCTCATGCAGTTGATGCCCGCAACAGCCAGACAGGTCGCACGTGGCAAAGGATTGCCCTACAACCGCAACCGCCTGGTATCAGACCCGGACTACAATCTTCGCCTGGGCCGCTCCTACTTGAATGAGTTGCTCGAGGAGTTCGATGGCTCCTACATCCTGGCGCTGGCCGCCTACAATGCCGGGCCGACACGGGCACGCCGATGGATCAAGGCTTTTGGCGATCCCCGCGACGCAGATGTGGATCCTATTCTCTGGATTGAGCGAATTCCGTTTTCTGAAACCCGAAACTACGTCCAACGAATTCTGGAGTCTTTGGTCGTCTACCGCCATACACTTGCAACAAACGGAAATCCTTGGACACTTCGGGTGTCACCCGCAAGTTTCTAGAAGACGTGCCAGCCTGCCGCCGCCTGCAACCAATCAACAAGCTGAGGACAACAGAGTGAGCACCTCATCCTCTGGCGGATTCAAGTCCGCCAAAGCCTGCGTTTTCGATGCTTATGGTACGTTGTTCGATGTCCATTCCGCAGTGAGGCGGGGCGGATCGGAGCTCGGCGAAAAGGCCGCGATGGTCTCTGAGCTGTGGCGCCAAAAACAACTTGAGTACACTTGGCTCAGAAGTCTGATGGGTGCTCATGTAGACTTCTGGCAAGTAACTGCCGACAGCCTGGCCTTCGCTCTGTCAGCCTCAAACACAGAAAGCACCGCTCTTCACGACGAACTCATGACAATGTACATGAGTCTGGACGCCTATCCGGAAGTCTTGCCGGTTCTCACAGGTCTAAAAAACGCTGGTCTGGCAACAGCCATTCTTTCCAACGGCAGCCCGTCTATGTTGACAGCAGCCATAGAGTCTGCCGATCTTGGCAGCGTTCTTGACCATGCGTTGTCAGTCGAAGAGGTCGGTATCTACAAACCCGACTCAAGTGTCTATCAGCTCGCCGTCGACAAACTGGGTATCCCCAAGGAAGCCATCTGCTTTCTCTCCAGCAATGGTTGGGACGCACGTGGCGCTGCTCACTTTGGGTTTACCGTTGCCTGGGTCAACAGATTCGAACGTGAACCCGAGCGTCTGCCTGGCGAAATAGAAGCAACGATCAAGACCCTTGATCAACTGCTGCCGTTGCTTGGACTGGATAGCACCGGTCAATAGGCAAAAGTGAAGGGGAAAGAGAATGGATTCTGGTTCAATGGCCCTCTTCACGAGGCCTCCCGCCTTCGAAGACATTACGCGGGCTGCGGAGCGTATCCGAAGTCACGCAACCATCACACCTCTCCTCGAATCAACCGCGCTGAACGAGATCGCAAAAGGTCGAGTTCTGTTGAAAGCAGAGACTCTGCAGAGAACGGGCTCGTTCAAGTTTCGGGGCGCCTTCAATCGCATGAGTCAGATTCCGCCGGACAAGAGAAGCGGCGGTGTCGTTGCTTACTCTTCGGGCAATCATGCACAGGGCGTGGCTGCCGCTGCGGCTATTCTTGGGATCCCTGCGGCGATCGTGATGCCGAAAGACGCTCCGGCAATCAAGGTGGCGAACACACGTTCCTATGGGGCGGAAGTCGTTCTATATGATCGCTTTCACGAATCACGTGAAGAGATTGGAAAGGCACTCACGGAGGAACGAGGCGCAACTCTGATACGCCCTTATGACGACGCCGGCATCATAGCCGGCCAAGGCACTTGCGGCCTTGAAATAGCAGCTCAGGCGGAAACGATGAACGCCAAGCTCGATGCATTACTTGTCTGCTGTGGAGGCGGCGGATTGACCGCAGGCTGCGCGCTCGCAATGGAGACACTGTCGCAGGAAACAGAAGTCTTTACCGCGGAACCGGAGGGATTCGACGATACAAAGCAATCCCTACTATCAGGCAGAATAACCGCCAACACTGGACCCCAGAAATCGATCTGTGATGCCTTGTTGGCACCGCAACCAGGAAACCTGACTTTCGCGGTCAACAAGGCCCGCGTGAAGCGCGGTTTGTCCGTTTCAGATGCGGAAGTCAAAAACGCGATGCGCTTTGCCTTCCGCACCCTCAAGCTGGTTGTCGAGCCGGGAGGCGCGGTCTGCTTGGCGGCAATCCTGGCGGGCAGGTACGACAGTGCCGGCCGGACAGTGGCCCTGACCTTGTCCGGCGGCAACGTCGATCCGGAGCTTTACCGCGCGGTTCTCAGCGGCGGCAGCAAAGGGGAACGCTAGCTTGCGGCCGGCTTCCCGCCCGACGCGGCGGCGCCTGTCGACGCAGTCGGCACCGGTGAGACATTGCTGGTACCCGCCGCCGGACGGCTGGCGCCTTCTAGGCGCTTTATGTTGCCTTCGATGAAAGCACCAGCTTCGATCGCAAGGCTGTCATGGATGATGTCTCCAATAACCCGGGCGGATTTCGCCATGACAACGGACTTTGCCTTCACGGCACCGTCGATGGTTCCACAGATGCGAACCGCATCACAGCTGATATGCCCCTTCACCTGAGCACCTTCGCCAACAGTCAGCGTCGCGCTGTCGATATCGCCTTCGACGTAGCCATCGACCTGGATATCGCCGTCACTTTTCAGGTTCCCGGTGATCTTCAGGTCGGCGCTGATAATTGAAGGAACGCCACTGTTCCCGGTGCTGCGCTTGGGCTCTGATTTGGTAGAAGCCACTGGTTCGGAACTCTCGTTTGTTTCTTTAGTCTTTGAAAACATGCTTGCCTGCCGTCAAGAACTTCATGGGGTTGAGTGGAACGCCCTTATAGCGCACTTCGTAGTGCAGATGAGGGCCCGTACTGCGGCCGGAGGAACCTACCAGCCCGATCTTCTCGCGATTAGCTACCGCCTGTCCCGATTTGACAAGGATCTTTTTGAGGTGCGCATAGCGGGTGCGAATTCCGTGCCCATGGTCGATCTCGACCATTCGGCCAAAGGGCCCGCTCCAACCGGCATAGGTTACCGTGCCGGGGGCGGTGGCGAAAATCGGCGATCTCATGGCAGCGCGGAAATCGAGCCCCCTATGGTACGCCGTTCGGCCGTTTATGGGATCTTTGCGTTTTCCGTAGCCACTGCTGATAGCATATTGGTCGAGCGGAACCGAAAGCGGCAACGTTCGCATCACCTTCTGTAATGCGTTCCAACGACTTAACCTGAGGTCGAGCAGCGAGAGCGCGGTTTCGAGTTCCGAATCGCCATTGAAATCACCGCTGTAGTCGCCGGCGACAAATGGGCCGCCTTGAGCAATGCCGGTCTCTTCAATACCGGCCAACAAGTCATCCAGTTCCAGCCCGGTCATGGCGACAGTCCGCTCAATGCTGTCGACGCTCAATTCCGTCCGGTCGCGCAGCCTTTGTACAATACTGTGCTGGGCCGCCCGCATGTCCGTCATATGTTGACGCAATTCAGCAACACGCGTCTGCAACCCTTGTTTGTCTTCCTGCAGCACATCGCCGCGTTGAGTTGCGTTTTCAAGAGATTCTTCCAGGGCTGCAATCTGTCGTTGGAGCCCGTCGCGACGATCAAGATCGCTTTCCAATTGACCTTCAAGCGCAATAATTTCTTCACGCAGGTCGACGCCGACTTCCTCAGCGGCCGCCCACTGCTCGCGCGTAGAAGCGATATCCTCGCGCAGGTCAACAACCGTAATCTCCAGTTGTCGCTTCGCATTGGCCATCATTTCGAGGTTTTGCTCGATCTGCTGGAGTCTCTGGCCAAGTCTGACTCGCGCTTCCGCGACCCTTTCCTTCTTGGATCGATCATCGGAAAGAATACCGCGCATTGCTTCAACCTGGCTGCGCAGTTCAGTGTTCCGGTTGACGATCTCCTGCAGATCGTTCTCGAAATGCCTTAGCTTGGTCCTCAAACCATCGCTCGCGACAACGACCCGGTCCCGCTCGGTCTCACTGCCTTTCAAGCGCCCCTCAATGGCCGAGATCTCTGCTTCGGCTCGGGCGCCGTCCCTCAGAACAGATAAAAGGAATGTTTGATTGTCTTCGAGGTTACGGGTGATCTCTGCAAACTGTTCGTGATATTCAGCGGCTTCACCCAACAGATCGAAATAGTCCAGTTTCTGGCGCTCGATCTCGCGATCCTTGCCAGCAATTACCAGTTCCTGAAAGAAGAAGCCGCCGCTGGCGAGAAGTGTCCAGCCGAAAACTAAAACGGTGCCGAGAACACAAAGCTTCTGTGCGCGAACTGGCAGGCGAAGGACCGTAATGCGATCATTCGCCCTCAGAATCAGTTCACGGGGGATGAACAACTGATCCAGTCGGGCTGCGATCCGGCTTTTCAGTTCCTTCCACATACCGTGGACAGTCCTCCCCTATCATTCTGGCGCCGAAGCGGGAATCCAGCTTCTTCAACTCCGTTGCCGGACTTGCTGAAAACGCGCACAAACACAGCGGATTACTTGCTTGCAGGGTTCCCCAATTCGCACCGAGCAGGCACTGGACTGCGTCTCTGAATCAGCCTGGGAAGCTATCCGCACCACATGGTTTCGCCAACTATGAACAGAGAGTCCTAAGAGAACGTGAAACCCGCCGAAACCTCAGCCAGTCAAGCTGCATCGTGGTTAATCAATGGTTAACAACCCGGGTCTGTCACGGAGGTTTCACACTTACGGGGAAACTGTTAGTGGGAAAAGCCTGGGGTCGAACATCTGACCCAACGTTGATGCCCGCAGGCCATCGGGCGGTGCTGACGGCTCGGTCCAGAGGCCCTAAAAGGCCCGGAAACTGGCGGACAGGGAGGGATTCGAACCCTCGATGCAGCTCATCACCACATACTCCCTTAGCAGGGGAGCGCCTTCAGCCACTCGGCCACCTGTCCTCGCCGGGAAAAGCGCAGTTTTCCTAACGTCTTATGGCGGGGTCGCGCAAGCGCAAAGTGCAGCCCTATGCAGAAAAATGCGGAACAAAGCAGGATTTGTGGCACAGAGCTGACACAGTTTTGTTCATGACCCGTTTCCGTTTCAAGGCGCCCTGCCACCATCTTTGAGCCGCCTCAGGAACTCCCCGGACGCAGCCCGGCGATAGGTTTCGAACTCTAGATCAAAGTCGATCTCAATACGTTTGCGGAGCTCGTCCGTGATCTCGATCTCTTCGTCTCGAGCAACATTACTCTTCAGCCGCGGCAGCCAGCCGTCAAAGGGAATGGAAAGTGTCTCGCAGACCTTTCCGAGATCATCGGCAAGACGTGCATGATCAATCACCACATCTACAACCAGCTCAGAGCCATCCATGTATATGCCCGCGTTTCGATCAGCCTTTGGAATGCTGCTGTCTAGAAACTCTTCGAAGCTGCCCTTCCACCGGCCATCGCTCTTGCGCCAGAAGTAGAGCGACAACAACTGCTGGACCGGGTCACGTTCAGTCGTGAACTTGAAGTAAGCGTTCCAGATCCGCTCGCCGATAACCTCTCGGGCAAGCGCAGCAGTAGTATGGTTGGCAAGGCGACGATAGACCTGCAACTTGCCTGCTGTCTGTTTGAAGTGAGCTTCCCACGATGCCCTATCGTCGTTCTCAGGCGGCGACAGTCTTGTTAGCGCAAAGTTCCGAGCCACCCCACCCCCGGCAGCCAATCTGTTGGCCTCGTCCTCCGCGGTCACGGGTGTAACGATATCCAAGCCGTCACAGTAGCGGCTGAGAGAGATCTCGACGCTGGTGCCTGCGGTCTTTCGGGTTTTGAGGAAAATGAAGCGGTGGCTATGAGAAATGATCACGCTCTTACGTCTGCCGTCTATCGTTTGAGATCATCCGCCACCCCGCCAATCAATAAACTTGCGGACATCAACCTACGCGATATCTAATGGAATTGCGAGCCAAACGGAAATCAAGCGAAGAGATGTTATTCCTTGACCACCCCCAAGACAGCCCAAATCTCGGTGACTCTCCACGGCAGGGAATATCCGTTCCTATACTATGCTACCAACCTGCTCTTCATGCCCTCATAGCCGTTGGCCGCAAAATTTGCCTCATGGGCTTGGATACTGCCGAGACGCGCGCCTGCTGCCCCAAGGTGGCCCGCCTTGCCCAGATCGCAACGAAATACCTCACCGAGCTTGCGAGCCGACCTGACGTGTTGTTCTGCCCGGATGGAGAAGATCGCTATGACCGGACCAAGGCCCGAAAGACGGTGGACGGAGCCGACGTGGCGGAAATGGTGATTGCGGAGAGGCCGGCGTGCGAATATCGAGGTGGCCGGCGCCGGGGGTGGTGCGGAGAGTGACGGCTGAGATCGACATCTACCGATCTGCCGGCGCCATGATCGCCCAACACGGCGAGGAAGCCCTTCTTGAAGCTGGAATGAGGGCTGACACCCTCTTGGAGAAAGGCGACTTAGTGGGCTATCGGGCCTGGCTACGGATCCTTACTGCGATTCGAGAGCTTCAAAAGGCTACCCCCGCGGAAAGTGATGCGCTTCACTAGCGCGCGTGTGCGACCGCACTGCCAACACGATCACCAGGCGCGAGCTTGTCGAGTTTTGCCGGACCCACGAAGACACCCTGCCGGCGCTCATTCTCTGGGCCGATTCAGTGTCGCTCACTGCCGGAGGTGCCAGTTCGCCGTCTTGGGCAGGCCAGCGGTGCAGTTGTCCAGACCTTTCAGCTTCTAGGCATCGGAAGTATGCATGCCACCGTGCGTGAAATACCAATTCTAGAACATCACATAATTAATGCCGCGCTTTCGGCAAAGGGGACATGATCAGCCGGAGCAGACAAAGCCCTGGAAGTGCACCACAGGTTCAAATCGGGGGCACGCAACCAACTTCGTGCACTTTTCTCTGCCTTAGGGCTTCATGCGGCCCAACGCTCCGCATAGCCAGTTACAAAGGCACGCAATCGTCGTCAGCAGCAAGGCCTCTTTCAAGCAGTGACGTGAAGCGCCAAGCCGTTCCATGGCCGGACTAAGGTGATGTTTCCGTCACTGCGCTCCCAACAGCGGCCATTCTGCGCGGTGTTTTCGGCCGTCCCAGCCCTCGATCTCAATCCAGAGGCGGGTGCCCTCCAGCACCGGGGGCAGGTGCAGGTGGCCGTGGGCAATGCCCTCCGCCCCCTCGACGTCCGCGCGGCCGACCTCCTCGCCGGCGGCGTCCGACAGCCCGACCCGGATGAAACGCGCGTCACGGAAACGCCCCCCGGCGATCTCGGGGAAAACGTTGGTCTTCGCCCCGGGACGGATGGCCGGCAGGTCGGCCTCGAAGAACCCGGCGAGAGCGACCGGGGTAACTTCGAACGGACCAACGATCTGGGTCGCAAAGCGTGTGCCCTTGTCGCCGAAGCCCTCGGCGCCCAGCGTCAGCACCAGCACAGCGCCGGAGAGGATGCCCGCAAGCCCCAAGACGTTGACGTACTTCAGCGCCCCCATGGGCCCGCCCCAGGGCTTGACCCAGTGCCAGAGGCGCTTGAGGCCGGCCGCCAGCCGGCTGCCGACCAGCAGCTCCGACGCGGCCCGCCTTGTGCGCTTCAGGTAGATGATCAGGCCGGAGACGGCCAGGAAGCTCGCCACCGCCCCGCCCAGGAACCAGACCAGCTTGACGGTGAGATCGGCCGCGCCACGCTTGGCCCAGGAGCCGTAGTGCAGCGGGTGCATGGCGGCATCGATGCGCTGCATGGCGGTCCAATCCTCCGACAGGCGCACGCCCATGATCTCGGCGGTATAGGGGTTCACGTAGACCGTGTTGGCACCCCCGTTGACCAGTAACTCGCCGCGGTCGCCACGAACGGTGAAAGGTTGGGCAGCGTTGGCCGGCGGGATCAGCAGGGTCACCGTCATGTCGGAATAGGCGGCCTGGACCGCGGCGACGATCTCCGCGCCGGAGCGCGGGATCGGCGTTTCGGGGCCGAGGGCATCCAACTCGGCAGTGGAGAGGGTCGGCGGGTCCGGCCAATCCTCGACGATCTCCGGGGCGCCGCCGGGCTCGACCAGAGGGTTCTGATAGAACCACCAAGCCCCGGTGAAGCCGATGATCAGAAGGAACCAGACCGACCAGAGGGCGGTCAGGCGGTGCAGGTCGCCCAACCAAGTGCGGGCACCGCGGTGGAAGCGCGGGCGACGCAGGAAGCCGCGCCAGAACTTCTTGTAGGTAATCAGCCCGGTGACGATGGAGATCAGCATGAGGACGCCGAAGGCGTTCACGACGTAGCGGCCGATGGCGGGCAGGAAGAGGTTTGTGTGCAGAGTGTTGATGAAGCGCCCGACGGTGAAGACAGCGGTATCGCCGGTGACCGCGCCGCTGTAGGGATTGACCCAGACCATGCGGAAGCCGCCCTCCGGTACCGCGACAAGGGCCGAGCCGGCGCTGCGCTCGCGCAGGGCGGCGGTTTGGAGGCTGTTGACGCCAACCTGCGGATAGGCGGTGCGCACTCTGTCATACAGCAGGCCGGGATTGATTCGCTCGTCGCCTGCCGTGACGCGCACCTCCGGATAGATCAGCCAGTCGATCTCGGCGAAGAGCACGGTGATCGTGCCCGACACCATGACCACCGCCAGCAGGACCGTCAGCCACAGCCCCGTCGCCGAATGCACTAGAAAAGCGATGCCGGAAGCCGTTCGCTTGCGCCTCAATTCAGCCGAGGCCGCCGAACGTCCATTGATCTCAACGGTCATGCATCTCTCTTTCCAGAATGCTGAAGTTTGAACCAATCATTTCAGCCCAGTCGTGCTCTTTCGCGACAGGAGCCGGGATTTCCCAAACCGGATCAGTTTGCGTCAGATCAGTGTTTTCGACTGGGTTAAGACCTCCGCTCGCCATTCTTCCATCCAACAAAACCCGCTAAAATCTGACTTTGCCAACGATACCGAATACCAGCGGCTCACCGGGCTCCAGCCGCGTCGTGACGCCAGAGAAGCGTCGCACCGCATAGTCCCGATCAAACAAGTTGCGCGCAAAAGCGAAGACCTCGAAATGCTCCGCCTCATAGCCGATGCGCGCATTGACGAGAAAGCGAGAGTCGATCTCCGTCGTATTTGCCGTGTCGTCAAAACTGTTGTCCGTGTAACTCCCGTCCGCCGAAATGAAGATACCGTTGTCAAACCAATAGGTCGCCCCGGCGGCGGCACTGAAACGCGGCGCGTAGTTGAACTCGTTTCCGCTGAAATCCTGTCCCAGGGCCACGAACTCCTGGAACTCGGTGCGGACAAACGCGCCGGATGCGAAGAGTTCCAGGTTTTCGGTCGCAAGCGCCGTCAGTTCAAACTCCCCACCGAAAAGGCGCGACTTACCGGCATTGGTCACTTCAACATCAAGGAAGAACGGCGGGCCGGCGGGAACGATCTGCAGGACCTGTTGGTCTTTCCAGCTCGTGTAAAAAAAGTTCGCATTCGCCGTCACGCGCTTGTTGAGCCACTGGGACCTTACAGATGCCTCATAGTTCCAAGTGAACTCAGGATCGAACGCATTTGGTTGCCCGGCGAAGTTTGAAACGACCCCGCCTGCACGGTAACCGCGCTGTACCGTGAAGCCGACACTGAGATCACCGGTCACATCGTAGACGATACCGGCTTTTGGAAGAAATGCGTCAAATGTTGCCTCCGCATCAAAAGCATCGGCGCGGGTCGACGTCTTTTCTCGATCATAGCGCAAACCGCCGATGAGCCTTAAGTCCGACAAGACGTCGACTTCAATCTCGCCAAACACGGCAGCGTTCTCCGTCTCTGCTGTACTGACGAGAAGGGAAGTCAAACCAGGGCTTTCAGACCGGGTAAAGCTGGACTCTTCTATATCCGCATAGAACAGGCCAAACACACCCCTGACCGGATCCCGACCGTAGGATAGCTGGACCTCCTGCTGGAAGTTATCACCCTCTCGAGTCCGGAATATCGAACTCCCAGGGGTGCTGGAAAAATCACCGTCTTCTAGGCTCTCCTTATCCCCCTCAAAGTAATTCGTCTTAGAGGTAACAGTGAAGTCGTCGGTCAGATCGTAGCTCAGGTTCAACGCCACGCTGTCAACTCTGCTGTCGCTGAAACCCGGGACATCGGCAGTTACGGTGCGTTGATCTGAAAACAGGGAACCATCGACATTCACCTCGCCGAGTTTAGAGTCGATATGGAAATACTTCAGCGTTGCCGTAAACTCTTCTGTGGGCTGAAATCGAACTGCTGCACGAAGGGTCGTGTTTTCCCGGTCGCCCGCATCGTCGATCCCAAGTGTCGAGTTTTCGATGAAACCGTCTGTTCGCTCGTAATCACCGGAGAGACGCACCGCCAAAACGTCCTCAACAACAGGAACGTTAACGGCGAGCGCCCCGCCTTGCGTGTTGAGATTTGCGAGCTCGCCACGCGCTTTGGCTTCGTATTCAAATGTCGGATCCTTGGATTGTATGTTTACTGAACCCGCCAGTGCGTTGCGGCCGGTCTGGGTCGATTGCGGCCCGCGCAAGATCTCGATCTGCTCCAGATCCCAGGTCGAATGGGGAATGCGGCTGTTTACGGCTGAAACGTTCGATAGCGACGCCCCATCGACGATCGTCGATACCGCTTGACCGTTCCCCCGACCCGCGGCGAAGCCGAAGGAGGGAATGCCGCGAATCGCGATGTCGCTGTTCCCAGCCGCTGCGTTGACGCCCGGCGTGCGCTCGATCACGGTAAAGAGATCGGGGTCCGAGCGTTGCTCAAGCTCCTCACCCCGGACGACGACGGCGCTGGTCTGCGTGTCTTGAAGCGTCCGCGTCAGCAGTTCCCCCTCTACAATAACCGGATCGAGCTGAATCGGCCCGTTCTCCGCAATAGCCCGATTGCGCTCAAGAGCGACCACGTCGCTGCCGCTATAGCGATAAGTCAGGCCGCTGCCTTCGAGAAGACGGCGAAGAGCATCGTCGGCGCTCATGCGACCCGACACGGCGGGCGCTGTCAGTCCCTGCGTTAACTCGCTGCCTGCGAAGAACTGCAGACCCGTCTGCCGGCTTAGCGCACGCAGCGCGTCGCTCAAGGGTTGCGAAGGAATGTCTATCGAGATCGCTTCGGCCTGCGCCAGTTGCGCGGCCGAGACGGCTAGTGATTTACTTGCCGCCTTCACCAGCGAACCGCTTGACCCATCGTCGCTGTTAGCGGCGGCCGCATTTGCAGAGGCAACGATGCAGACGACGCCCGTAAACGCCAGCCTGCCCGTGAACACCAACCCGGCCGTGAACACCGGCTTGATGGACAGCCTTGCCCGATTCCCTGCATCCCGCATAAACAACTCCCCCCTCACACCGACGGCATTCGTCAGCAATTGCGACCCATTCGCAACATCCTCAAAAGACACGACGTGTGACGGGCGGAAAACCGTAACGATTAATGGACAGTCAGCGGAGAATGACCAGCATCGGCCAATTCGTGAGGAGTTGCAGGCCGCTCGATTCGGCGACAATCTGCAAAGACCGGTCGACATCTTCGAGGGAAAGAACACCGTCGAACCGTTTGGCCGCGGCCCTTTCGTTCAAGAGAATGACGCGTCCCGGCCGATAGCGATCAAGCGCCGCGATGACCTCGGCCAGCGGTGCGTTTTTGAAGTCGAGGACGCCCTCGCGCCAGGCCAGTGCCCGCTCGACATCGATGGCCGAAGTCTCCAGCTGCGCGTCCGCGTCATCGACCGAGGCAGCCTCGCCCGGACCGATGAGGGCGCTCGCTCCGGCCCCTGTCCCAGCCGCCGGCAGCGTGACGCGAACCCGCCCCGATTGAACCAGAGCCGACCATCCTGTGCCATCGGCGGAGACCGCAAAGACCGTTCCCACCGGCCGGGCCTCCACTGCCTCGGTGACGACGACAAGGTCGCGCTCCGATCTGCCGGCGGTCTCGAAAACGGCGATGCCGGCATGCAGGCGGATGCGCCGCTCCGACTCGCTCTCCGACCAAGACATCGACGCGCCACTGTCCAGCTGCGCGACCGTTCCGTCCGGCAGCGTAATCCGCTCGATACTGCCGACGGATGCACTGTAATCGGCGGTCAGGCTGGGATCGTACAGGACCCAAAGCAGGGCGAGCGCTAGGGCACCCAGGGCACCGCCGCGCAGCGTATGGCGGCGACGGCGGGCGCGCCGCGCAATGGCCCGTGGATCAAAACCGGGCGGGAAGGCCCGGCCACCCTTGAGCTGACGAAGCTCGGGCCCGAGCGGGTCTGACGGACGCTCGGTCTTGTGATCCGGGTTTCGTGCGGGGCGGTGGTCGGCCATGGTCAACCGTTGGTCCAACGGTGGTGTTCTGTCAAAGGGTTATGACGTATGAGGGCACGAAAACCGTAGTCAATTTTTTACCTGCGGATGCGGTCGTCAGCATCCAGCTGCCGTTTGCAGGTGCGCAGCGCCTTGGCCACACGCTTCTCGACGGTGCTTTTCGAAACTCCGAACATGGCGGCGACTTCGTCGTAGCTCAGTCCGTCGATGCGGAGCAGATAAATCATCGCCCGGGTTTCTTCCGGCAGTTTGGCGAGCGCCGCGTCCAGCCGGCGTAGACAATCCCGGGCAATCGCGGTCTGCAGCGCATCCGGCGACGGATCACTGGCGGCCAGGCTATGGATGGTCTGCGGCGGGGTCTCCACCCTGCGGTAGCGGTCGCTGCGCGCCGCATCGATCGCCACGTTGGCCGCGGCGCGGAAAAGGTAGGCCCGCGGATCCTCGATACTCGCCGCAGCGCCGTTTTGGGACATTCTGATGAAGAGATCGTGCAGCAGGTCGCGCGGCTGATCGCGCGGACCCGCCTTGCGCCTAAGAAAGGCCAGCAGTTCGTTCTGGTTGGCCAGGAAGACGTCGAGCCATATCGACCTGCGACCGCCCGGCGTCCTGGACCAGTCTCCGCTCCCCACCACCGGCTCCTGAATTTGATCTTGGTCGTTTGGATGTCTAAGCGCCGTAGGTTGGCGTTTCCAGGCCCAATTTGCAACTCGTTCTCATTCGCAGAAGGAATCCCGGCTGCAGCAAAGACAAGGATGGCACCGATCACAAAGGAAGATCCGGAACAAAAAGCCGGCATTCATGGAAAGCAGCGGCGCCTTTTCTCGCCTCAAGGTCGCTATCTGGCGCTGCCCGGCTTGGCTGTTCCTCCCCTTGGCGGCAATGCACAGTCCGCCAGGCTGTAACGGTTCAGGTCGGCAATAAAACGTGCCTCAGCCCTGGCAAGTATCCCTTTCAAGCGGCAGGTCGGCGTGATGACGCAGGCACCGCCATCCTCAGCGAAGCACTCCACAAGAACCGCGCCGCGCGCAAGCACCGCAACAATATCACCGAGGCGCAGGCTCTCGGTGGATCTTCCCAAAACAACCCCACCGCTGCCTGTGCATCGACCTGGTCCGCAGCCGGAACCGAGCGCATGATGCCAGGCAGCAGTACGAGCGTCACAAGCGAAACACCGCCGATCCAATGCACGATGGCGATGACATGCAACGCACGGGCAATCGTGAGATCATTCATGCTTCAACCGATTACCAGGATTGGACCCGTTCACACTCACCATCCGTATTGAGGCCTTGCTTATTTGAAAATGATTATCATAACTACTATCAGTTTATTGAAATTACTCTACCGAAATCGGTATTTCATTGTATTCACGCCTAAAAAAGCCTAGTTATTCAAAATTGATCTCGTATATCAATATCAACGAAAACGACCCCCGGCGAAAGAGACATCCACCTGAACCGGCAAGAAGCGCAGCAGGATCCGATCGGGGCAATTGGAGGCCCGACCGACAATCAATCCAGGGCTTGAGGAGAGTAAAACATGCAGGGCAACAAGCCGATAATAGATACCTTGAACAAACTGCTGACCGAGGAACTGACCGCTGCGGATCAGTATTTCATCCACTCACGCATGTTTCACGACTGGGGACTGAACGCCCTCTATGAGCGTTTTAAACATGAGCAGGAAGAAGAACTCGACCATGCGTCCAGGCTGGTCGAACGGATCCTGTTTCTCGAAGGCACGCCGGACGTTGGCTCGCGCAGCGCCCTCAACGTCGGCAAGACCCTGCCCCAGATGTTGAAGAACGATCTCGACTACGAACTGGCGGTCGGCACGGCGCTGAAGTCTGCGATCGCCGAATGTGAGAAAGCAAAGGACTACGTGACCCGCGGCATTCTCATCGACCTGCTTACGGATACCGAGGAAGATCACACGCACTGGCTGGAAAAGCAGCTTCGGCTGATCGACAAGATGGGTTTGGAGAACTACACCCAGTCCGTAGCCTCCTGACCCTTGAAAAGGCCGCTTCGCTGGGCGCCACCCTTCTTCCGTAAAGTTGCCCGGAGGTCAGCCATCAGGGCTGAGGCCAGCGCAGCGGAGATGTACCAAGCTGCCTGCGAAATGGCGGCGTAGGCCGGGGATAAGAGAGAGGGCCCTGTAAAGGCGAGTCCGTTTTGGAAAGGGGTCGGCGTAACTCTGCACGGATAGCATCTCCAGCCCCGGTATCTCCCGGATGAAGTCCGGGATTTCATCAATCGTGATTCCCCAAGGCATCGCAGGCGCCCTGTAACTCTTGGTCACGTTGAAACCGCTCATCGTTTTCCGAGAGAAAAACGGCGGAATGGCGTCGAAAAAAACCTCCGCTCCGGGAAAGGTCTCAGCGATACGGCGCAGGAGCGCAACGACCTCGGCTTCGTGAAAATACATCAAAAGCCCCGACGCGGTGATGAAAGGAGGCGTTCTGCCCGAAACGTTCTCCATCCAAGAGGGATCCAGCGCGGAAGCTTCTATCAGAGTGACATTAGGATGCGCCGGGAGCAGACGGCGCCGATCCGCGATAGCCTCCGGCAGGTCGACGCTGAACCAGCGCAGACGGTCGTCGCCGAGGCGCCAGAACTGGGTATCCAGACCCTCTCCGAGAGCCACGACCGTCGGGCCCTCCCTGTCAGCCGAAAGGTAGCCGCGGATCAGATCGTCGCTGTGGCGGGCCCTGATCGCATGGAGCACGCTGTACCGGCCGAAGTGGCCGGCGAAATCGTAATCGATCCGCGCCACCAGGTCGGCCGCAATGGGGTCCTCGATCAAGCGATCGGCGCGGCGCATCTCGCAGGCGCGGTTCCATAGCGGCCAGAGCATGGTCTCAGGAACGCCCGAAAGGTCTACCTCGAACAACTCCGAAGGTCCCGCCTGGCCGCCTGGCTCAAGTTTTTTGTCCATATCCGCGTCAATTGCTCCCGTCGTTCGGGTTGCCCTCGTGGCCCGCATTCGCCGCCAGCCGCCAGCCGGCGGCGCGCAGACGCTCGTTCCAGAAACCGGCGTAGCGCCCTTCCGCTGCAAGCAGTTCATCGTGGCTGCCTTGCTCTGTGATCCGCCCTTTATCGAGCACGATGATCCGGTCGGCGCTACGCACGGTCTGCAACCGGTGAGCCACCACCACCAGCGTCTTTTCCCGGGTCAGCGCCCGCAGGGCTTGCTGGACGGCAGCTTCGTTCATCGGATCCAATGCGGCGGTTGCCTCATCCAAGAGAACGATGGGCGCATCCTTCAGAATGGCGCGGGCAATCGAGACGCGCTGGCGCTCGCCGCCGGAGAGTGCGGCCCCGCCTTCACCCACGCGACTTGCCATACCGGCCGGCAGCCGGGCGGCGATCTCATCCACGCAGGCAAGGCGCGCCGCCTCGCTCACTTCGCGGTCCGAGGCATTCTCTCTTCCGAGGCGGATGTTTTCTTCGATGGTCCCATCGAAGAGATAGACGTCCTGGAACACCACCGAGATACGCGCCATGAGATCTTCGTTGGCAATATCGCGAACATCGGTGCCACCAATGCCGACCTGCCCGGCATTCACATCCCAGAACCGGGCAATCAGGCGCAGGATCGTCGTCTTGCCCGACCCCGAAGACCCAACGATGGCCGTCATCTTGCGTTGAGGCGCCGTGAAACTGACGCCCTTGAGAACCTTTTCGGCGCCATAAGCGAAGTGCACATCATCGAAGACGATGGCGCTGTCACTTGGGTGGGCGGGTCGAACCGGCTCGGCAAGCGGCGCTGTCGACAGCAACTCGTTCATGCGCTCCAGGCTGTTGCCGCTGATTCTCAAGGCACCGCCGAGATCCGCTGCCGCAATAAGCGGTTCCACGTAACGCACGGCGAGGACCAGAAGGGCAAGCAGTTCAGGCAGGTCGATCTCACCGCCGAGCGCAAGGTTCACCCCAAACAGCAGAATGATGGTGAAGGCAAGCTGCACGACCAATACGAAGGCCGCGAGTGCCGGCGCGACAGTCAGGATCTGCACTCGGCCGGCAGCACGCTGCTCACGCAGTGCGGCATCGAGCTGACGGTACCCCTCGGCAGCCCGGCCGAAAGCTCGCAGCACCGGTTGCTTTTGCGCGAACTCGACGATCCGGCCGGCCGCTTCCGCCCCGGCAGCGTCACTGCGCCGATCCGTCCGCTGAACCAATCTGCCCGACCAGCGATAGGTCAGCGCCGCCAGCGGCGCCGTGACGAGCGCGGCGGCGGCTAGACGCCAGTCGAAGAGGAACATCACGGCGACGACGGTCGCCGGGGTCACGAAGGCGGTGATGACGGGACGGAGAAGGTGCGCGGGAACACCCATAACGTCGATCACACCCTGGCTGGTCAGCCGCCCGACGGGCCCGACACGGTCGGTCGCGAACCAACCGAGGGGAAGCCTGGCGATATGATCGCCAAGGCGCGAGAACAGTGTACCCGCCAGACCGACCGCCGCCCGGTAACCGGCCAATTGGGTGCGAAAGCGCAGCACTACGTAAACTGCGAAGACACCGGCAATGACGGCGAGCCAGCGCCCGGCAACCCCTAGATCACCAATTAGGAAAGCATCAAAAAACGGTACGAGCAGAGTAAAGCCAAGCCCCATCAGCACCGCCTCGACAACAAGGCCGGCAAGGTTCCAGCGCAAGATCCGGACGGTGCCGGGCCCTCCGGCCGTGAGCAGCGCCCGAATCATGATGCGGCCTCGGAAGCACTGACAGGAGAGGCTTCACCGGCCGACCACAAGCGCGCGTAAAGACCCTGGTGCTGCAGCAGGTCCTCGTGACGGCCACGCTCTACGATACGGCCTTCCTCCATCACGCAGATCTGGTCCGCGCCGATAATTGTACGCAGCCGGTGGCCGATGACCAACAGCGTACGGCCGGCGACAAGGGTGGTCAGCGCATCCTGGATCGCCGCCTCCGACTCCGGGTCGGCAAAGGCCGTCGCTTCGTCGAGCACCAAAACCTGCGGATCAGCGAGGATGGCGCGGGCGATTGAGACCCGTTGCGCCTCGCCGCCGGAAAGCTGAGCATCGACACCGACGATCGAATCATAGCCGCGCGGCAGGCAAACGATCCGGTCGTGGATCTGGGCCGCGCGGGCGGCATCTTCAACTGCCGACTGGGACGCATCCGGGCGCGCCAGTGCAATGTTCTCTCGCAGACTGGCGCGGAGAAGCTGAACGTCCTGGAAGACAAAGCTGACGGAGCGATAGAGATCATCCGCCGTGATATCCGTAGTTGCCACGCCGCCAATGGTGATGCGCCCGGTATCCGGATCCCAGAATCTCGGCAAAAGTCTGGCCAGGGTGCTCTTGCCAGAACCCGAGGGACCGACGAGGGCGGTTACCGTACCCGGCTCCAGTATCATGTCCAGTTCCCGCACCGCAGCCTTATCGCCATCATAAGAGAAGCTCACGGCCTCGAAGGCGATTCGGGAGCCTTGCGGTTTTCGCGCAACGGCGGGCTCGGGCAACACCGGCATCTCAAGCAGCGCAACGATCCTGTTCGCCGCTTCTTTGGCGAGCATCACCTCGGTCTGTGCGAAGGCCAGAGTGAGAAAGGGTGCCGTCAACCCCGGTGCCAAGACGGCAAAAGCCAGAATATCGGCAGGCGCCGCAGAATCGGCGCCAACCAGCAAAAGGCCGGCTATAAGGATGACAACCAGAGAGAACAGCGGAGAAAGCACAATCTCTGTGGTCGCGGACAATCGCAAGAGCCCACGCACCCACTCCCAGAAATAGGCAACAAAGGCCTGGGTCCGTTCGACAAAGCGGCCATAGGCCTTCCTGCCCTGGCCAAAGGTCTTGACGACAGCGATGCCCTGAACGAATTCCACCGAGGCGGCGTTCACGTCCTGAAGGGCTGCCTCATAGGCCGCCATCTTGTCCCCGAAACCCCGAAACTGCAGACCGTAGAGCGCCATGCCGAGACCCAGCGGAACGGCCGCAACCAGCGCCAGCCGCCAGTCGGTCCAGATCAGGTAGCCGAAGGCGATCAACGGCGTGACGACGGCGGCGGTCATATTCGTATAAGCATGCCCGACCATGTGATGCAGCGCCGTCACGTCGTCTTGCAGCGCCTTCTTCACCGCGCCGCTGCTGTTCTCGCCGAACCAACCGAGCGGCACATGGCGCAGCCGGTCCGCCATACGGCGGCGCAGGTCGAGCTGTAGATCGAGATCGGCCAGATGCGTAAGGCCACCCGCCACCATGAGAAAGACCAGACGTACGACGAGGGCGGCAGCGCCCAGCGCTGCGATCCACCAGACACGGGCAGAATCGGTTCCTTCCTCGGCGAGTAGCGCCCGTCCGACTTCCGCCACGGCGATAAAGGGCATAACTCCGGCCACGGCACTGACGGCCTGGAACAGGCACGCGAGCAGCAGGGTAGACTTGACGGGTGCGATCAACTGTCCGACCGGCGATGGCTTTTTGGATCGTTTTGAACGATCACCAGACGACGTCTCGGTTGCGCGGTCAGGTTCCTTCACGCCGCGGCCGTCTGTTTCTGCTGCCTGAGCGACAAGCGGCGAATCAGGCTGAGCGAGACCGACACCGACAGGGCGCCTGAAAGGAACGCCGCCGCATAGCCGAATTGTCCGGCAACCACGCCCGAACAGGCTATACCGATCATCGAGAGTAACCAGTAAATGCAGATAAAGACGGTGAAGTCCGTGCCTTCCTGGCCCGTCGCGCTGTGATTCATGAAGATCGTGTTCGTCATCACACTAATGAAGCTGAAACCGAGGTAGAAAAGAACGACGCTGGCGGCCCCCTGGACCGCGCTCAAATCCCAGTAGCTGACGCAGGCTGCATAGAGCAGAAATGCCACATTGACGATCACACCAAGAGGCAAAACGGCAGAGAGGCCGTAGCGGCGAACGACGAAAGCCGACAGGGGGCCGCCGGTGAACAGAGCAGCGCAGGTGAATACACCGTTGATAATGCCGATTTGGTCCAGCGTGAACCCCATATCGACGAGGCGGGGTTGGAGCATGCCGAAACCCAGCCCAACACCGAAGGCAAGCGGTGCAAGAAAAGCGATAACCGGTCTGATTTCCCTACGCTTGAAGAACCGTTTAAGCGAGGGCCGCAGACCGGAGGCTGTATCTGCCGGTCCCGGTTCTGTTTCCCTCGCCCCGAGAGCGGGCAACAGAAAAAGGACAGCGAGACCGGCCATAGCCAGCATGGTGACGGGCCAACCGGTGCTGTTGTAGAGGAACAAAAGGCCGCTCGCTCCGATCACCGCGCCGAGCGCTCCCCCTGCAGGCAAAAGTGCACTGCCCCAGGGCCGCTGCGATGGGCTGAGGTTCTCGACCGCAAAGCCGAGCAGCGCCGTACGCTGGGTTGCGCCGAAGAGCGAGACAAGCGTGGCGACCGCCAGTACTGCCAGCACACCATCGCCCGGCGACAGCAGGGCGGCAACGGCGATGAGGCCGGCCGCACAGAGCTGCAGGACGATGATCCAGGAACGGCGCCGTCCCCATCCGTTCAGGGCACGGCTATCGACAATCGGCGCCCAAAGAAAAACCAGCGCATAGGGCAGATAAATCAGAGCCGTCAGACCGATAAGAGCCAGAGGCACCCCCGCCTCACGCATAATCGCCGGCAGACCCACGGCAAAGAACGTCATCGGCACGGCCAGCGCGGCGCTCAGCAGGAAGATGACGGCATAAGTCATGCTCAGAATCGGACCTTGGCGCCGATTCCGAAACGGCGCGGCTGACCCGGCACACCCACCGAAACCCTTTCGCCGGCAAGGCTGTTACCGAAGCTGAAAGCCGTTTCAGCGTATTCCTCGTCAAAGAGATTCGTCACGAAGCCATAGATCGAGACACGTTCCGAGCCCCAGCCCGCGCGAAGATTGACGATATCGAAGGCGCCCAGATCGAAACGGTTTTGAGGATCGACCGTGCGTGCTCCGACGTATTGGTACTCAGCGCGCCCAAAGACACCGCCTTCGAATGAAAACAGATCCAGCGGGCGTTCGTACTGTGCCGCAAGGTCGAAAGAGACCTCAGGCGCAAAGGGAATTTCATTGCCGGCCGCAACCGTAGGATCGTCGGACTCAACAATCTCGGTTTGCAAAAGCGCTAGCCCGCCCGACAGTGTCAGCCCCTCGAGCGGCCTGACCGCGGTGGCCAGTTCGATACCATAGGTCTCCGTATCGATGTTTTCGATGACGGACTCGAAGGTGACGGGGACCGTGACCTGGACATGTTCACCCTCTGTATCGTTGAAGAAGACCGAGGCACTGACGTCTAGCATGCCGTCGAACAGCGTCCCGCGTAGGCCGGCTTCGTAGGACCAGGTGTAGGCGGCATCGAACTCATCGGTCGCAGCACCGTTGCGGGCATCAAAATCAGCCAATTGAAATCCGCCTGCCTTGGCGCCGCGGGAGACCGAGGCAAATCCGGTAAGCGTCGGCAAGAAATCGTAGGTTATGGCCGCACGACCTGTAACCAAGTCGAAGGACTCATCAGCGTCTTCGCTCGAGTCCGCGCCCAAAGTGCCGCCGGAACGATCCGTGAAACGGCCTTCGAAGTCTTTTTGCTCATGTGTATAGCGCAGGCCCGCAATCGCACGCAGGCTCTCCGTTAGAGGTACGGTGACCTCGCCGAATCCCGCGTAGCTCGTTGTGATATGCCGGTTATCAAACTCGCCGAAAATGAATGCGGTGCTGTTGGACGTGAAGTCGATCTCGAAATCGGAGCGAAACAGGTTCACGCCGGCCAGCCAGCGCATGCCGCTCTCCAACTCGCCATCCAGGCGGAATTCCTGAGAGAGCTGGATGTTCTCGTCGCGGATTTCCCGAAAGTCCGCATCAGGATTATTGAATAAAAAGGGTGAAGCGCCGGTTCTCGCGCTGAACACAAGACCATCAGTGTCATCAGAGAAGAAGTCCGAGGTGTAGTACTGAAGGCCAGTAACCGAGGTCAAGGTCATGGCCTCAAAATCGCGGCGAACCGTGAGACCGCCACCTAGGGTCTCCAGATCATAGCTCGGCGCGCTGTCGAAGAAGGCCTGCGGAAAGTCGGGGTCTTCAAACCAGGCACCGGCAGGTTCCTCATTGTAATTCCCATAGCGCAAAGCCAAGGTGGCGTCCGTCGCATCGTCGGGGAACCAAACGAACTTGCCGTGCACATTGAGAAGGTCCTGATCCCTGACCGTTTCCCCCGAGTTGAGATCGCGGATATCACCATCCCTGGTATCGAGTTGAACCGCAATCCGGCCCGCCAGGTCTTCACTGAGCGGGCCGCTTGCCAGAGCGGTAACCCGGCCAAAGTCAAAGTTGCCGATCTCGCCGCCGATTTCGAATAGAGGCTCGAAAGTCGGATCAGCCGTTGTGATGTTTACCGCGCCGGCCTGTGCGTTGCGCCCATAGAGGGTGTTCTGCGGTCCTCGCAGAATCTCGATCCGCTCGAGATCGAAGAACTCGCGATCCTGGGCCCTCAGCGGTACCGGAACGCCATCAATAAAGACTGGCACCGAGCCGTCGTCGGCAGACTGTGGAAAGAACGAGCCGACACCGCGGATATTCGGTGTGTTGCTGCCGCGCACCCCTGTATCAACATAGTTGTAGCCCGGAACGCTGCGGGCAAAGCTTCTGGCATCGCGGATCCCCTGCTGATCGATACTCTTGGAATCAAACACACTGATTCCGAATGGAATCCGCTGAACCGGTTCTTCAAGCTTACGCGCGGTCACTGTAATTGTATCGAGTTGCAGCGGCTTCTCCTCCTCCTGCCCGAAGGCAGTTCCACAGGAAACCGTAGATGCCGCGAAAGCCACGGCCAGAGTCATTCCATTGAGACCGAACGGTTTCCCGTTCGGACAATCAATCCGCGCAGGCTGCATGTTTCTTCGCCCCCCAGCGATTAACTGCTCGAGGGCGAGCCCCTCTTGCTTCACCGAGCCATGTCGCCGTGTAAATGCCGAAGATCAGGACAGCGAAGTGCCTAATCCCTGCATTTACCGCGTGGTTCCGGCTCTGAAGCAGAGTTAGCCGTGGCGGGCGCCGACACGCCAGATGCCAGGCTTATGCGCGCAGACAATTCACGTATGCGCAAGGAACTCACAACCGCCGCACTTCGCTTGGCGCAATCCCGAACTTGCGCCGGAACGCGATCGAGAAATTGCTTTGGTGGCGATAGCCCACCGAGTAGGCGGCCTGGGAGATCGTCCAACCCTCGAAGGCAATGCCGTCGCGGGCACGCTGCAGGCGAGCATCCCGCAGAAACGCGAAAACCGGCTGCCCGAGAACGAGGGGAAACTTGGTCTTCAAAGCACTCACACTCAAACCGGCTTCTCGCGCTAAATCAGAGAGAGTGTGATCACTCTGCGGCTCGGCCACCAGCCTGTCTCTTATCTGAAGGATCTTCGCGCGGTCGCGTTTGGAAACCGAGCCATTTGACTCTTCCTTCTGAACGTCGCCGGCTATCAGGGCCCGCGCCAGAAACTGAAGAGCGCAACTCTCTGAGAGCAGGCGCCCGATTCCGCCGACCGCCGTTGGCTCGAAGAGCTCTCTTGCCAAATGGGCGGCCGCCGGCGTGATCGGCAAGGACAGCGTCGCGGTGGATCGGAGAAGGGTTTCCACTCTGTCGGCGACGTCATCGTCCATGAGATCCTGCGGCCTGGTTCTGATCAGCAAGCTTCGCGAGCGCTGACCGGCACGAATATGCGCGCCCAGCCGCATGCCGTCCGCAACCGAAACTATTACCGCAGAGCCGGGGTTGATTTCCAGCCTGTCCCGGCTTCCAAATGCGCATTCGGTGGGATCGCCGTCCAACAAGACAGCAATGTTGAGTGAGCGCGACACCCTGCCGTCATGCACACTGTCCTGCAGGCTGGTAAGATCGCTGGCGCAAAGACTGATTCCGCAAGGCAGGCTCTGCAGTCCCACGAGCCCATCAAAAAGCGCTGGCGCATAGGTTGCCGACGGCCCATCGGGAGAAAGTGCGGTGTATTGATAGCCGAATGTTCGGGCAGCCTCGGCCATATCTGTCGAGGTAACCGCTCCATTTTCGGCAGCCATCGCTTAATCCCGTCCTTCCCCGACAATCATCCCTGAAAAGCCACGACCGAGCAGCGCGCCCCGCAAAACAAGCGACATGCCGATCCTTGTGCAATCGCCGTCCGCCTACCGGTCCTCGCACAAACAGCAAAGGCTTGGCATGCAATCGGAAAAGCGATTTCGGCCTTGGGAAAGGCGCGTGAAACGCCGCGATCCTAAGGTCTTCTGATTACCAGAGTGGTCGAAAATGCGGCAACAGTCAATGCAAATGAGACGCATTCGCGTATAAATTACATTCGTTGCGCTGACCTGTAGCGCACCGGCGCGGGTGTTTTTGCGGGCCTCCTCAGACCCTAAAACCGAGCCAACAGCTGGATAGACTGGCGGGACCGCACACGGCTGCCTACATCAAAATCATCTGAAGAATCAGCGTGAAACCGCTGCAGCCAACTGCTGCGTATATCTTGATGAACGGCCAGCGGGCCGGAGTGATGAGTTCGACGTTCCCATTTCAGGACGCAAACCCATGCAAAAACGACGCACTTTTTTAACCGCTTCCCTTACACCGCTGTGCCTGGTCGTTGCCTTGCTGGCCGGCTGCTCGCATCCGACGCTTTACGCGCCAGCTATCGACGGTGAGGGCTATGCCGAGCAACAGCTGGAAACCGACCGTTATCGTGTTTCCTTTGCCGGGAACTCGGTAACGCCGCGGGAGACGGTTGAGAACTATCTGCTATACCGCGCCGCCGAGATCACGGTGGAAGCGGGTCACGAACGCTTCCGGATCGTTGCTCAGGAAACCGAAAGGGAAACCGTTTATCGCACGACGGCGAGCAACCTCGGCGGCTTCGGCTTTAACTCCTTTCCCTACTATCAACGCTCCGGCTTCAGCAGCTTCGCGACCGCCACCGCCAGACCTGTCACAAGCTACGAAGCCTTTGCGAATATTGTGATGGTCACCGACAACGCGGCAGCGGAGAGCGATGACAACGCCTACGATGCTCGCGATGTCCTGAACAAGCTTGGCCCCACGGTCGTTCGCCCCGAAGTGACTTCGGAAAACCTGCCAAAAGGCCACGGCGCACCGAGCGGTGTCGGCTGAGTATTCACACCCGCTTGCAAATCCAAGGCATCTGTCGAGACAGGCTTGACCTCTAACCGTAAGCCGCGCTATCGAAAAAACTGCTCCGTGGGGGAGTAGCCGCTTTCCAAGCGAAAGGCCTGCGTCAACACACCTGGCATCAGCCATGGCACAGGCGGCCTGCCAAGGGCTTGGCGAGACCTACGGCGAGCATGGGCCAGAGGTGGAGAACCGCCTGGCCGTGCCGCCGTTTGTGTCCGCCGGTTCCCCAGGAGAGACTTCATGCAACAGTTCATTGCGATGACTGTCGTCGTCTTCCTCGCTGAACTGGGCGACAGTCAAAGATTAGATCTGATCTGCTTGGAACGTCATTCGGAGGACGCTTTTTGCTGAGACTGTCGACTCCTTAGAGTGAATCGGCAACACCACATTGGTTATGCAGTCTGAACACGCCGTCCGGCGCCACACGCCAGCGAACGACCCCTGCGATCATCGCGGGCGCGACGCTACCGATCATGTCGCCTGACATGGAGAGCGCATTATCGCCACTCAAGATACAGCAACCGGTTTGGTCGAGCCGTAGAACACGCTTCACGATCAAGCCAAGGGCGGAATGGCGAACCAGGACGACATCGCCCGGCACCGGCATCGTGCGGGACTTGCAAGCGATTACATAGTCGCCGGCTTTCAAGCCCGGCGCCATGCTGTCGCCGTCAACACGGGCGATCCGCCAACCCAACATCTTCCCGCCACCTAGAGTTCCGGATAGACGACAGGCGCCGAGGGCGGATAGGGGGAAGTCTTTCGCACAGCCTTAACGTCTTTCGTCGCCCAGAAAATCTCCGCGAACTTGTTGACCAGTTCCAACAAGGCTTCGCCGTCGGCGCGCTTGGAATTCTGTTTGCAGGCGCTCGCCTTCATCATGATCTGATGGACGAGGTCGTGAACCTGCGGGTGCGCCTCCAACTGCGGTGCCTTGAAATAGTCGCCCCAGATAATGCGGATCTCGTGCTTGACCTTCTCGGCCTCCTCTTCCTTGCGCAGCACGCAGCGCGCAAGTGTATTGTGTACATCAGGTGAAGCTGCGACATCCTTGGGCGAGATCTCATCCATGATGTCGATCAGGCGAATGACGGAGAGAGCGGCGATCAGCGCAGGCGCCGGATCGTATATCTTGCAGGGGATATCGCAGTGCGCCAGGGCGCGGGGCAGATCAAGCGCTTGGTCGGCCGTTTTCAGCAATCTGTGAAGCATTCGGGAATCCTCTAGTGAAAGATTTGAATCTGCGTTGCCGACAGGCCGTCGCCTGCTACGCGCCTGGCGGCATCGATCTCCTGCGCGATCGAGTTAGCATCAGCGCCCGCGCGCCGCATACATCCGATCAGGTCAGCGAGTGCACGATTGAGGTGTTGAAGACAACTTGTGCGCAAAGCCGGCGGCGCTGTCACGTCACTTATGATGGTGCGCAGGAGCACGGTCGCGCGTTGAAGGATCTCTTGCGCCTTTGCATGATCGCCTCTGTCGCCATGAACACGCGCAGCATTGGAGGCAGCGACCACCAGCGCCGGCGCCGGGTCGGATTCCGGATGTGCCATCCCGGCTGCGGCGCTGTGCAGCAGCCCTTCGGCTTCGGTGAAGCCACTCAGGTAGTAAGCAACCGCTTCTTTCAAATCGCCTGCGCGAAAGGCGGCATTACCGTTCGCCATGAGCTTACGCCAGTGGTCGTCCGGATGCGGTCTGCTTGACGCAGCGGCCAAGGACGGGCCCTTGGATGCCGAGGCTTTCATCGCCGATCTGTGGAGTGCCGCGAAGTGTAGCGCTGATAGATCAGATGTGTCGCGCGCCAGGATCCGAGCGCCAGCGCCGCACCCGCGAGCGCCGTCTCCAGACCGAACAGCTTCCCCCCATGCATCCCATGAAAGACGCCTTGGAACAGGACATAGAGAAGCAGCGCCAGATTGGCGGCAACAACAAACAAAATACGCCGCGTGAGCATAAGAACAGCCGCCGCGACGCCGAACACAAGGAACCCGGCAATATGTTCGAACGAGGTCATGACATGAACAATGCCCAGTTCCTGCTCATGCCCCGCATGCGCCATCGCAACCGAGGCGATCATCGAATTTCCCACCAGTGCTGCGACAAACCCTTTCAATAACTGCATTCTGAGATCCGCCCTTTCATGGTCGTAATGGATTGAAGTTGGCCTTGCCTGCCGCCGAAGTTGATTCGTCAATGAAAACTGCCATTTATACTCAGACTCTATAATATGCGAATGCGAGTCATTTGCATATATGATATATCCTTTTGTAACAAAAGCAAAAAGGCCGCTGGATGACAGCGACCTTTCCGTAGAGTGCACAAACTTGGTTGCGGGGGCCCGCAACCACCGAAACCGACATTCGCTTAACGTACTGATTTAGCTATCAATTTACAATTCACTTAACTCTTCCACTCTGCAATCTGTGCCTTAGGTAACTACGATTGCAAACATTGGGTCCGGTTGCTGTCGCTGACCGGACCAATACCGACGGGTCCGCTGACTTCTGCATAGTGCCATGACCCAACATTGAGTTCTCCGGTTTAACTTCCTCACCAATCTAAGTTGAGTGGAAACTAATTCCAGAACGAGTTCACTCCGTCTGCTTGGGAGTCTTTGTCCGGCAGGTTCAGAGTTAGCGTTTACTGAGCTGATGAGTTCAGGCCTCTCGCCGCTCTGCTTGAGCAAAATAAAGGACGGGACAATCTTCACTGATTTGTTCTGTAGATTTCTTGTATACATCGAATTTGAAAGGTAGCGTTTGATTGCAACAATTACGAGCGCTCAGCAGAAAGATCTCTTCAAGAAATGTGAGCAAGTTGTGCATGTGAATTTCCATATCCTTGACGATGTCAGACCAATACGTCTGAACGGGACCGCCTCGGTCGGATAAGTCATGCCGCCAACTCGGCGGTGAGAACTTGTTGCCTGGTTCTAGATTGAAGTTCTGAACCTCGAGCAAAAAAAACTGTCTTGCGTGGTTGATCGGCAGTGCATTTCGAGCTTCCGAAATAAATCGGATCCAGTCCTTATCTTGGTCCAACAGATCCAATACCTGTTTGCTATCACCACGGTGAGCCCTCATCCAATCACGATAAGACCTGAAGTTAGAACCGAAATCTGGGCATGCGTAAAATATGCTGAGCAACGAATGCGTTTTCTCCAAGCATCGCTTAGCACTTCCAAGGAAGGAACCAACTCGTTCCTCGAGTTCCCCAACTTGAGGCAAGCTGGGTATCGATGTCTTGGCCTTGGATCGCTCAATGAGTTCATCACATTCGGCGATTAGGGACATGGTCTCATCGAATATTTTAAAGTAGGCGTTTTCGCACCGCAGCAGTTGCTGTGTGGCCTCCCACATCCCCTCCAGGAGGTTCGATTTACTCAGTCCCGGTTCCAGCACTATGCTGTCAAGTATTTGTTTTGCTTGAATTATTGACCGTGCCACGAAGGAGTTACCGCACCCCACCGGATATATCTCCTGATATGAATGACGCGTATCATGCGCCGTGCGCTCAGGATCTATGTCATCAGCCGTGATAATGCGGAAAGTCTTTTTAGTCGAGAACACATAAAGGTCGCCTGAAAGAGTAATCATCTCTTTCACAGCATCATCTTTGTCGGTATCGAGCTCTAAAGAGAACGGTCCATCTCTATCGAACCTGTCTATCAACTTACTAGCCCACCTTTATTGGCCATCGATCCCTCGGCATCCGATCCTATGTGGTGCACCGCCTCCGCTGTTGGTTCCAGCCACTAGATAATACCCTCAGCAGCGTCCCACAAACATCATCCAGGGTGACGCCTCATGTCAGCTTTGGGTTACGAGCCGCCTTCCCGCAGGTCGCCTCCTCAGGTCTGGTCAGCGCCACCAAGCTGACATTTGAGGCGCCACAGTTAGTCTATGTCGGCTTACCGCTGAGGAGCGGACCATTCTGCCGACCCTGAAGGACGGCCGCTGAGTACCAAGAGCAGTCATCCCACGCCACGCCTTGACCTCCGCGCACGGCTTAGTTCAAGCGAATCAACTCGCAGCCTACCTTAGCGCGGACGCCTAGCCGGAGGCCCACCTCAGTTTCATCCTTGATGACGACGGCGGTGAAATCGACATCATTGAGTTGAATACTCTGAACCTTGCCGATCATGGCAACACCCTTGCCGTGTATGTAAATGATATCGCCAACAGCGAGGTCTGATTCGGCTATTTTTGCCACGACTATATCTTCGCGGAAGCGCTCCGAAATGACGCCAAGGACCTGTGCCTTACCGATTTCTTTCGCGTGGCGAATGGTGTCGTACTGGACGAAGTCGGCGATGCTCCGGAGAAGAGCCTCGAAGAACTGTGTTACTTCGACAAGGACATCAGTCCCGAGTACCTGATCGACGTCGCCGTGTGCGGCCTCGTTTCGATAGTCGACGATTTGCTTTAGCTCGGATTCTACCGTATCGGAGAGACGGGACTGGGCTGAGAAGAAGGTCTCAACTGCGCTGTGCTTGTTCACCCAGTCCTCAAGTCCCGACAGGCCACAATGACTGAACAGGCGCTGCATCTCGGCCATCCGAAGATTCTGTTCGGTTCGCAACATGGCTTCTGGCTGGATCTGATACGGATTCTCATCAGACAGCGCGGTCGTCGTTTCAGCGATAAGCGTCGCCACGTCAATGTACTCATACCGGGCCTTACCCTGATCAACGAGAATCTGTCCTATCCCACGTGTGTACTTGGCAATGAACTCGTCACCAAGCTCAGACATCTTGTATGAGCTCGCAAGGAACACGAGGTATTCGCGCAGGAGCTGTAGGACGAACGCTTCAAAGAGGGCGTAAGCACGGGTAACGACAGCGCAGTGGTCGATAACCCTCCAGCTTGTGGCATCTGCCGCCTCGCCGAGCAATGTATTGATATCGAAGCATTTCCTGACTTGCCTCTTACATCCAAAGGATGGTTGACCGGACTGCGCGCGAAGCTTCGCCGAGAAAGAAACATGCTGGCGGACCGCCTTGAGCCCTTCGAGGCTTCGATCGAGAAGTGCGGAGTGCATCTACCGAATCGCCTCCTCGATCATATTCGTGAACAGGTGGATGCGAGTCTCTATATCTTCTTTCGTGTTTCCACGTCCGGTGAAGGTGCCTTCTTCTTCCTGTTTGAACATTTCAATCGTCGCCGATTGAATTCTGGTCGCCTTATCCCTGATCAAATCGGCGCGATCCAAGAGACCAGAAAATCCCACCATTACCGCATCTGAGAAGGCCTTTTGGGCTCTAGGTACCCAATCGTTCTTATCCGGATTGAAGGGTCGATATAGAAGGTCGCCGTACACATCGGATGCTAGCCCCAGCGTTCTCACAAACAACCTCTCTAACACGTTAATGTCGTCGTCGGTAAAGCTGAGTGATTTTCGCATATACAAATCCAAGAATCCCTGCATTCCGTGCCGATAATTAGTCACGTGACGGAGCGCGAAGAACCGTAGCGTCATCTCCACATCTTCCATCTTGCGAAACATATTGTTGTCTAGAATTTCAGGATTCACCTCGATCTCATTCTCGATATAGGGAGGGATGCCCCAAGCTTTTCGGAAGATCGGCAAACGAGAAAGGCGCTCTATGAGGTCGTTCAGTTTACCTTGGTAGAGAGCATTGCGAATTTCCTGCCTGCTCAGATGAACGCCCCCAGTGTTCAGCCGCTCAAACACTGATTCCCTCAAGATCGAAGCTTCAGCTTCATCGCTAGTAGACTCCTTGAGCAGGACAATCGAGGTGATTGATCGCCGATCAAGGCCAGCCTGGATCTTGTCTGGTAAAGTTTGGTATTGTCGGCCGTTGATCTCAGGCCAATGCTTGAGGTTAGTAAGTTCGAACCTACCTTCGTAAAAGTCGCGCAGCGCAGTGATGCGCTGCTGACCATCCATGACCTCATATGAATTATAATCCTTCTCGTAGAGAAACACTGGAGGGACTGGAATGTTCATTATGAAGGATTCAATAAGAAGGCTCTGCTTTTCCGGTGACCACCGCGGTCGGCGCTGGTAGAAGGGGCGCAGTTCCAAGTAGTTTTGCTGCTTCAACAAACTGATAAATCCAGGGAGCTTCTCCCGATTTGTCTCAATGACGATGCGCCCCTCGCCACGGGCATAGCGCTCGTTAATCTCGCGATCGGGGACGTGCGCAGATTTCTCTTTTGGCTCTTTCCCCCAGAGATTTCGCTCGTTCGGTGCAAATTCCATCAATCCCTCCCGCATTTGCGGAATATATCTACCCTGCGAATAACCCACTTGCCCTCGCGCGTCCCATTCAAGACCTCAGAGGCAAATGCACCAGAATCCAGATTCCCGCTCTTCCGTTCGATGCAGTTGAATCCTGAGTTTCCGCACGCTCCAGCCCCGGGCATTTCCATTACATCTGGCCAGCGTTCTCTCAAGAGACAGAGGCCACTCTGGATTTCGTTCAGTCCCATGGTCCTGCGTCTCCGTCCAAGACAACACTTCGACGCAGAGTGCGAGAGCCTGAGCACCCGCAGATACTATGTCCTACCCGCCGACGAAGACTATTCCAGTTGGCTCCCGCCGCAGAGCATATGATCAGAAACCGCTGTGGACGACGTAGGTGATTTCGTTGTTTCCGATCTGGACAACAGAGATCTCGACGTTGCGGAATAGGATCCGCTTTGGGTGCTCTCCGGCTGTATCGTAACTGAGATCCTGAGCGAAGGCAGGCCGTGCCATAGCATCAAGGTATTCTCGATAGCCGACCTTCAGGACCGAACCCGCACGTCCCTGGAAGATCAGCTGCTTTCTAACTCCGGTGTTACCTTTGTTGATGACCTGCTCGTCGTAGGCAAGCTGTGGGGCATCGTAAACGAAGGTCCCTAGCGTGCCGACTATCCAGTATTGCTCGAGTTTGCGATCGCCATCGGCATCGAAGAAGCATACGCTCCTGGCGGATCCAGGTACGAAATAAGTGCTTTGTGCCGTGCAGAAGGCTGGGCGGTTGAGCGCTTTCGACCTCAACAGCTCCGAGCCTTGCGGCGCGTTGATTTGCGCAAAGCCGATGTTCGCTGTGTAGCCGTCTTGCAGAGTGATTCTCCTCACTGTCGAGTAGGAGAACTGCTCAAAGATCGTGTCGCCGACCCTGGCCCTCGAGACTGTCTCTAAGGAAGGTTGTTGGCCCGTTTCGTATTGCGGGCTGGCAGAGCGGTCGACTTGAGCCACCGGTGCACAGCCCAAAATCAATAGCGCCAAGACAACCACAAGGCACGAATTGCGCAGCATCGCTTACCCTCCCTGAACGGCTCCCGATCGCCTCACAAGCTTGGAAACTCTTGGTTGAACAACCATAGTTGCTTTGCCACGAAATTCCCAGCTGAGAAAAACTGGGCTTCCATTACAGATGGGAGACTAGACCTATCCATGGCTCAGCCCAATAGCGCCTCTGCTGGCTGCAGGTTAAACTGTTATGAGGGCAGCGTCTCCTTAGGACTACCATAGCAACCGGAGTAGATCCGATGCCTTTGCGGTGCCTTGATGCCGAGAGTAGTAGCACTCTCTCGGTCGATCTTTCCGGGGAGGCCTGGGAAGCCTTGAGGTTCGAGAACCACCAGAACCGAAGCTTGCGCTTTCCTTGCTGCAGTGCCGGCGTAATCCTCAAGAAGTCTTCGCAGGGATTGCGCTATTTTGCTCACTAGCCCGGCAGCGATTGCGCCAGCGGTCCTGAAAGCGAAGCGCACCACTATCTGAAAGCGTTAGCGCTTGAGGTAACCCGGGCCGCCGGCTGAACAGCCCAGGCCGAGGCCTCAGGGCGCACGCCCGCCGGGAAGGAGTGGCGAGCCGATGTGTTGGCCGAGAAGGGCAAAGCAAAAGTCGCTATCGAGATTCAATGGTCGAACCAAAGTGACGAGGAAACCTTGCGTCGCCAAAACAGGTACGCAGAAGCCGGCGTGCGCGGCCTCTGGCTTTTACGGCGCAGGCGTTTTCCCATCATCCGTGACTTACCTACGCCGCGCCTAGACGGCAACATGCGCGATGGCTTCGATGTCGAACTGGATACCATTACCTCGAAACAGCGCTTGCCTGTCACGGATTTCCTCGTCGCCGCCTTCGCTAGGCGTCTTTACTTCGGCATCCCGTACGGTATCGATGCCAGGGTCTCCATCCATGCTGGCACCATGGAATGCTGGCGCGACCGTTACCGGGAGAAAACCCGCGTCGTCACCCGCATCAATGCCGATTTCGGCGCCAACAGCTGTCGTTTCCTGCTTTCCGACTTGGATGACTTTCCAGGCATCACCAAGGCAGTCTTGACCCACATGCCTCAGGGAATTGGAATCGGCACCATCAGGCCAAGGCACAGCCGCACACAGCAGCGCACATACCTCAGCAACGGCTGTCGCGCCTGCGGCGCCCTCCTCGGCGCGTTCCATCTCCACGAAGCTCTCCACGACGAGAAGATGATAGCCGCCTTCCCGCAGCGCCTGACGGGACTTTGGCACGAGGCAGTCACTGTCCGATTCACGCTAGAGGGCGCGCCGATGGCCTGGGGCGTCTACGACGGTTAGTGTTCTGTCCCCGCCTCAATTACCCTGTCGCGTGCCAACTCCGCCACCACCTTTCACCCTGCCAGAAAGTGCATCGGCGAGGCTTTCGGCCCCTCCAAGCTCCCTTGGCAAAGGGGAACATCCAGTTTACTTCAGTGGTACCATTAACTGTGCCTAGCCAGATCAGCCGATTTCCGCGCAATCACAGCGCGACGCATTTACTGACTTGTCGCTGCGACATCGGCAGTCAGCTGGAATGCCTGCATACCAGCATTGGTCTCATGAGAGATTTGCACCGCACGGCCGTCAGGATTTCGGATTCGGATTGTTGCTGAGAACTCCCTCGGCCCGCTCCGTTCAAATTCCTCAGTGTCAAATAACTTGCCGAACCCAGAAGCCGATGTTGCAAAGTGTGCGTTCAGCTGGTCTCGTCCCCACTCTGAATGAATCAGTATCAGACCCTGCAGTTCGTGTACATAGTCGCTCAGATAACGAATAAGGACAGAGTCTATGTTGACCGCAGGCTTCGCCGGTAGCCGCGAAATCGTTTCGAAAAGTGCCCCATATCGCTGCTCCGGCGACTCAGCAATCTGACCAGAGGCGAGCTTTGTTATCTCGGCATCCACCGCAACACGTTTGGCTGATTCGTTGAGCTGGTAACGGTGGCCACTATAGGTAGGCAAGTAATGCTCCAGCGCGCCACCCGGGAGCAAGAATACGTTCTTTCTCATAAGTATTTCCACAATTCGTGCTAGCCTCCCCTCGATGTCCGCTGCCAGATCTTCGGTGATCACTGGCATGATCTCAGTCCGCCGCCCCGCAAGGTCGACAAGGACTGCTACTCTCGCACGCGCCAGGTTCTTGTCCTTCAGCCCTCCATTGGCCGCAAGGCCTTCAATATGGCTGCGCAGCTCATCCACCGCAGCGGTATCTCGCTGCGTCTCGCGCACCAATTTGACCGCCTCACTCAGTTTGCGATCGAGCTCTCCGCAATAGCGACCAAAGTCATTGCCAAGACCCAAGCTCGCCAGGAATGCAACGACCTGCCCATCCTCTCGAATGCACTGCCGAAGGTTCCCGGTGAACAAGCTATCGAGATCGTAGAGAAAGTAAGCTGACTTTCGAAGTGCGCGACAAAGTATGAGGTACTTATTGACCTCTTCGCATCCTCCCACTTCGACAAGGCAGCTTCCGGCGGCAGTGATCGAAACGCCCCTATACTCCTGTACAGCCTCGATAATCCGCGCATCAAGAATACCTTCGACAAAGATCGGGTTGTCGGAAAAAAACAACTGCTTGTGATGGACGTTGAGACGCGGGATCAGCGATTCCAAGTGATAGGTACTGCGCGCTTCCGTGGCTCCGATGGATGTAGGAGCGGTATGATCGGATGAAAACGACAGCACTGAGCGCAAGTCGTCCATTGAGCGGACATCAACAATGAACGGAGAGTGCGTGATCAGAAAGATTACCTTTCTATCTGTATCCACCGATGGAGAGCCAGCTACCTTTCTGACCTCCTGCATGAAGAACGATTGATACTGTGGATGCAGATTCAGCTCTGGCTCATCAATGATGAGGTACGCGTACTGATCGTTGTAGAGATGCGTCAGAAGAACAAGTAGCTCTCGAATTCCATGGCACTCCTCCCGATCCAAGCGATATGCCTCTCCCATGTCCCCCGCTGTTGCCATGGGAACAAGGTTGCCGGAATCCCATTCAATGCTGATGTAGCGATCGAAAAGACTACTTAGAGTCGCCTCAACCCTGATGCGGATGTCAGGTCGTTCTTCCAGGAGAACAAATGTATCAACGGCGGAGCCATATCGTGGCGCCACCCGCTTATAATTGGCGAACTGATTCTTTTGATAGCCTTCCTCAATTGGCACCCCCCACATGCCAAGTCCAGCGTTCGCTCCCATTCCATCGAGACGGTCAGTTCCGAGTAGCCTGGCTCCTTCCAAAGAGTTCTTCAACGAATCGGCAAAGCGGGACTTCCCACTGCCGTTAGGCCCTACAAGGAAATTGATTGTGCCGACCTCCTCGCGAACAAACTTCAACCCCCGCCAAGGCAGAGGAAGGTCAAGTGAAATCTGTTGTTCAATCATCGTCAAACGCGCCCATCAGGTATTCTCCTAAGACATCTGCAGAGTTCGAACCGCTGAGTCGATCTACTCCGTTATGACCCTTCAAGGGATGATCGGATCCACAAAGGGTGATCGGATCTACGTCACCATTCTCGGTTGATTTTCCACCCGTGTCCAATTCCTGAGTGCTTATTGCGCCAGCGTAGCCGTGGTTGGCTATGGGCCATGCCCAGAGCTACTTACGCTCCGGCAGAAGCTTGGCGGTAGGCTATCAGGGCGTCCTTGCCCCAAGCGCGGGGGGTACAGGGATTGCAGTCCCCAAAAGCCGGCCTGAAGAGACCCCAAGCGGAGATCTGATTTAAGCGAAAGGAATGTCCTGAAAGCGTCATACCGACCAATGGTTCTTGAGTTTCGTCCGCGCGGAAAGCGCCCCTTTCTGGGGTATCTGAAGCTGGTCTATCCGCTATCTTGCATGTGCCGTTCAACCGCGAACGAGCGCGGTATTGATCCATGGAGCATGGTTAGCACTGCCAGGACTTTCTATGGGAAACACCCCGCTCTGCTCTTGGTCGCAAACCACGCTGCAGCGAGCCAAGCGTAATTTGGTGGTGGTCGCTCTCGCCAACAAACTGGCTAGGATTGCATGGGCATTCATCTCGCGCAGGCGCTCTTTCGACGTGAACTTAAGGCCAACAGGGGAAGAATTTCGGCCGACCCGCAACTCGCCGCCAGCGGCTCGGCTATCAGAAGTCTGCGAGTGGTACGAAGAGAGATGGCCCAACGGTTGATCGGCATTCGGCAAACCTGTCAGCAGGCAACGGCCCTTCGAGGTCGCGAATCTTGTCGGGATTTGAGCGTTCAAATCTCCATCTTGGCTGGGTGCAAAGCGCCGAGGCCAGATACATTGGAGCAATCCGCCCGCGCGGTCTCAGGCAAAAACTTGCAGACGGGGCGGGCCAAACATTGCCTGTAACGACCTCATCAGAGGCGCCATCACGCCTGAGTGCATGTGACTTGAAGCCCCGCCGCATCCGATTGGAAATTGAACCGGCGTGCCGAAAACACGATCGAGTTCGCAAGAGTGTATGGACCGTCCGATCATACTTTGGGCCGGCTGCTGGACCCGCAGCCACAGTCTATTATACAGTATTATCAGATCCGATTTTGTCTGAAATACAGTGAAAAGAGCGGAGAAGAAAGTGAAGCGAAAGCAACGGGATGACGGGCCATTTAAGAGGGCAAGATAAAGCGAACGCCGTTCGCCGCACCTGTTGGGTGCTAAGTGATTGTCTGCACACTATTTTTCTAGCGCCATTCTGGCGCCATCGAAATATCCACGGCACCATCATTCTCATGGGCTCCTGCGTAAGCCGTTGAGCTAACACGCATTTCCAGCTTCCGGCCTTGGTGCTTCTTGTCATTGCGTTGCCGGGGGCGAATATGTCCACCATGGCGCGCGACGACGACACAGGCTTCGAGCCACGCCCTGGGCGTTCCCGCCCCCGTAGCGATGGACGCAAGCCGGTCTCCTTCTTGCAGCGGGTTACACGGGAAGTCACCCGGGCCGGCGGCGACCCGCGCCGTATCGGTGTTGCCAAGGGCGCGTCGAAGAGGGGCCGTTTCAATGCGCGCGGCCGAGGTCGCAAAGCCGTCGCCACCTTCCCGCGTCAGAGCGGCTGGAGCCGGCCCGAGGGCGGCATGCGTTTCCGGGCGCGCCGCGTCTTCGTCAAGGCGCGGGTCGTAAAGCTGCGCGGCTCCAAGAGCAAGGCCGCCTATGCCCATCTTCGGTACCTGCAACGCGACAGCGCGGCCCTGGACGGCGAACGCGGCCGGCTCTACTCGGCAAACCTGGACCAGGCGGACGGGCCGGCCTTCCTCGGCCGGGGCCAGGATGACTGCCACCAGTTCCGCCTGATCGTCGCGCCCGAGGACGGGACCGAACTTGGCGACCTCCGGGACTTCACCCGACAGCTCATTGTGCAGATGGAGCATGATTTGGATACCCGACTCGATTGGGTCGCGGTGGATCACCACAACACCGGCCACCCCCATTCCCATGTCGTGATCCGGGGCATGACCGACGACGGGAAGGTCCTGAACATCGCGGGCGACTACATCGCCCACGGCATCCGCCACCGGGCGAGCGAGATCGCCACCCTGGAGCTTGGCCCACAGAGCGAGTGGGAGGTGCAGCAGAAGCTCGGCCGGGAGGTCGAGCAGGACCGCTTCACCCGGCTCGATAAGGCCATCCTTCAGGAGGTGAACGACCAGGGCCTTGTTGATCTCCGGATCGGCGAGGAACAGTCCTATCTCGGACGGGCCAACCGGGCCCTCCTGATCGGCCGTCTTAAGCGGCTGGAGCGCATGGGCCTCGCCCGCGAAGAGGCCCCGGCCCGCTGGTCCCTCTCCGGTCGCCTGGAAAAGACGTTGCGGGAGCTGGGCGAGCGCGGCGATATCATCAAGACCATGCACCGGGCGATGACCGAACAGGGCCTCCGGCGTGATCCCCAAGGCTATGTGATCCATAGGAGCGCGGATAGGCAGCCGCCGACCGTCGGCAGGGTGGTCGGCAAAGGGCTGGCGGGGGATGAACTGACCGGCCGGCTCCACCTTGTGATCGACGGCATGGACGGGCGGGTCCATTACGCCGAAGTGACCGAGGTGGCCGGCGACGAGATCACGGTCGGTAGCATCGTCGAGGTCGGGCGCGCCGAGGCCCCTGCCCGTCCGGCCGACCGCAATATCATCGAACTGGCCCGCGACAATGGCGGGATTTACGAACCTGCCATCCATCTGCGGACCGCCCGCAACAGCATGCGCCTGCCGGACGGGAACTACGAAGGCTATGTCGAGGCCCACGTGCGCCGGCTGGAGGCGCTGCGCCGAGCCGGCATCGTGGAGCGCCTGGACGACGGCAACTGGCGTATCCCCCAGGACTTCGAGGACCGCGCGCGGGGCTATGACACAGGGCGCAGCAAACAGCTTGGTGTGCGGGTGCTGTCGTTCATCGATCTCGACGCCCAGGTGACAGCGAACGCCGCCACCTGGCTCGACCGCGAGCTGGTGGCCGAGACGCTAGTCACGTTCCGGGACAGCGGCTTCGGCCGGGAGGCCAGCGAAGCGCTTGCCCGCCGCCGCAAATGGTTGATTGCACAGGGGCTGGCGGGAGAGACCGACGCGGGCTTCGTCACTCGCCGCGACATGCTCGCGACCCTGGCCCGGCGCGAGATCGAGGAAACCGGCAAGAAGTTGGCGCGGCAACACGGCCTGCACTTCCGCATGGTCGAAAGCGGCGAACGCATCAGCGGCACCTACCGGCAGTCCGTGCAGCTCGTCAGCGGCAAGTACGCGCTGGTGGAGCGCTCACATGAGTTCACGCTAGTCCCCTGTCGGCCAGTCATCGAGAAAGCGCTGGGGCGTCAGGTCTCTGGCCTCGTCCGAGGCAGCGGCATCTCCTGGGAATTGGGCCGCAAGCGCGGGCTTGGCACCGGCATGTAAGATGAGAGGCCCAACCGCATAATGCAACCGGCTCTCTGTTCGTCAGCCACCACATCGAAGTACAAAGTTTGTACAGCACGCCAAGTCGCGAGTCAGCGCAAACAAGATTAATGGAAGCCAGCAAACGTGCTTGAAAACCACGTCGAAAGTGACCCTTTAAGGTCGACTTGAGTTATTTGAGGCCTATGGCTAGCTCGACCAAGTGCTGTCGCTCTTAGCCTAATTCATATCACACCGCCGGCCTCGACCCAAAGCAGACTTACCAATCTCGAATTTAGAAGTCCCTTCCCGTACTTTATGACATTGGTTTAATTGGAAGTGGTACTGAGAGAGCAGCACCAGTGCCAATTATGCAGCTTGTCCGCGTCCGCCGGTTTGTGTTCGGCACACCTGTTAAGAGTAGGCGCTTTACAGAACCATCATTGCGGACGCAGAGTTCTATTAGCCCCGCATTTGCAGATTTTTTCTAAAGGTGGGAACTGATGCCATGACTATGGGTCCAAGCGAAAACAAATTTGCAAGCAAAGCTTATCTTAAAATTGGTGCTATCGCTGCGTTTGTCGCAGCACTAGCGGCTTTCTTGTCTAATTTGGAGACAGTTGGAAATTTCTACGAAAATTACATTGCAGAGAAGGACAACAAGAACCCTTTCGAATTTGAGCAGCTAGAATTTTCTGAAGTGCTTTGGAGTCACATGCGACTCGCGCAGAGACGTGAAGATCAATTGTACATTTACAGAATTGAACTGAAGATAAGATTTAAAGAACCCAGGTTCAACGATCACCTTTACTTTCAACACATTGAACCTGTTAAGTTTGAGGTTTTTGATAACGTCGAATCCAGAAAGAAAATTGGGTTCTTCATGGAGTATGAGAGCTATCTTTCGGCAGCTGAAAGTCAGGACGATTATTTTGCTTTTGGGTTAGACACGGAGAATCGAAACGGCTGGTATATCGACAACCTATTTTTGTCTGATCCGAATATAAAAGAAGGGGATACGCTCCGCGTGACTGCGAATAAGCGTCTATCATGGGATCTTGAAGTTCCAAGAATTGAATGGCGCGAAACCCGAAACCGAGCGGGTGGCGTTATCTTTTCAACAAGACTTCGGAAGGTAATAGATGTTGATGCATATGAATACCCTGTCTTTTCTAACGCTATCTGGAAAGTTGACTCCAATGACAAAATCGTTATCGAGTATGAAGTTGACAACTACTCGAAGGAGGCAATTTCGTTTAAAGAAATAATAATTGAACCCCCATCAATAGCCTGTGCAGCAGCAAAGGCTGATCCCGACTTTAGCCCCGTCACGATTTCAATCGGCCCAAAAAAAGTCTGTTTCAGGCCAGCTGGGTATTACGAAAATCCATACAGCTGCGAGGAGGAGGATGGATACCCGCCGATCTCTGTAAGTGTCGATGAAGGCTCGGAATCGAACTTTTTCGGGACCGCAAACTGGGCCGGAACATCCTGTGGTGGTGTAGATGAGGGTGCGGCTAGATTGACAATTCCCGTCTCTTTGAAAATTGACTCCAGGACACTACGCAGCGGCAGATTGATACTGAATTGGCCCGCCACTGAATCTGGAAACACTAGTTCCATTCATGAAGCCACCACGGCTGGAGAAGCATACAATAAACTGCGACACAATTTCTTAGAGCATCTAGAAAATAATCGTCTTGTCGTGACACTACGTGGAAGTCAAGGTGTACAACTAACTAGGAGAGTTGACCGTTGAGCAGTGTTGTGCTCCCCAACACGCCCTTCCGTAAGAAGCTTCAATCTGCTGGCAGCAAACATCAACCGGTAACACTTTCGCTTTCTCGCGTCATCCTCTTAAGACTGTCCTCGTATTCCGAATCTAGTTGAACCCCAACCGCTGGTGCTGTTGCAAGCAGAAGGCTCGCCACAAAACTGCGGCTGTTTTCTGGGCAGCCCAGAACCTCCTCAACAGTAGGGACCGTAAGGTGCGGTTGGTGAAGACGAAAAGTCTCATCAGCTACTATCCTCTTCCATTTGGCACGCAGCCATTGAGCAAGACGCGAGAGTAGCACATTCTTGAAATTTGATCGTTCCACCCATTCGAAAAGACGCAATCCGATTCCCCAGAACTGATCCGGCTCTAAATGGTCTCCCGCCCGGACGATCTCCAGAATCTGAACAATGACCTTCTCAAAATCTCCGAGTGAGGCAACCGCTCCTTCTCGGTCCCCGAAAACTGCGGCACCCGGGAATACACCGGAGAACTCTCTCTCAAGTGCGTCATTGAGATGAGATAACTTTTCCGGCTCGCCCGCCGCAACCGCTTGAGCACAAAAAGCCAATATTGCCTCCGCCGCTACTTGTTCGACCTTTGGAGGAAACGGCGGAGTTCTATCGAGAGAAGGAACTTCGCCTCGCTCTGGGGAGAGCGCATCGAAACTACCCCTTAATCGGGATCTGTTGGCCGACAAGTACACTCCCGCCTCAACAAAGGGCATAAGGTGATTTGCGAATTGCTTCACTGCGAGGTCGTCGATGTCTTTTTCCAACACATTAAATCGAAGGCCAAATTCCATCATCGAGATTGGCCCTTCCTCCAGCCGGCTTGGAAGGTTCGCCAAGATACCCAAGTCCACGCCAGCTGCCATTTCTGATTCCGCCAGCATATACCATGCAAGATCAATCGGGCCGAGAGGATGCGTCTTGATTGCCGGCAGTGGCTCTGGATTGCTACAGGTCCCCGGCTGCATCAAAATTGGCTCACCGGCTATCTGGACACTGCGTCCGCGGATTTGAGATTGCGCCCACAGCACCGTATGGCGAACAACCCGGTGGCAATATGCAGCACGCAGCGACGAATCCGGATCTATACCAGGAAGCTCAGCCAACACCTTGGCGAGTCCAGATAATGCTCGCGGCACACTACCTGCCTCCAGGGCCGCTACTGCAGCGTCCGTGCCCAGCCCTAGCGCCATAACAGCCATGTCATTAGTTTGCGCTGCTAAAGCGGCCTTTTGCGCTTCCAAGAACCACCTCTCTGCCTGTGGCCACTCGTCGCATTTTGCTGCGCTTATTGCCGCTTCTCGAAGAGCAAAGGCGCGCTCGACTACGTTATCTCCGCCAACCTGATCCGCGATGCCCCGAAGAATCTCAAGCGCTTCTCGATGCTGATCATCCCTCCAGTAAACCTTGGCACGAGCACGTGCGAGCACTGGCGCATTCCCTAGACTGGCGACAGCCTCATCAAGGATTGCTAAAGCAGTATCTTTGTCGCCCTCATATTCATCAAGCATGACTGCGCGGGCGACCCAGAACTGAAGAGATAGAGCACGATTACCCCATGACTTTGTCTTCCTGACCATCCGCTCATAACGAGCCGCCGCATCCAAAGCGTCAAATGTTTCATCATCTTTCTGCCTTGCCCAGGGGCCGCTAACGAACAAAGAATAGTCAGAGACGCTCTTGTCGATGGGAACCAAAAGAGTTTCTCGCTCGCTAGAACTGAGCTGGTTGAGTTCGTCGATTACGTGTTCCAATCTCTCAACGGACGCGAGATTTGCGCTTCCAATGGCAAAGAGTGCAGCAAACGCATTTTCACCACCAGCCTCCGGATGCCCCTCAATGCCAGCAATCATGCTCTGCAAGAGTTCACTATTTTGAACTAGCGCCCGAAAATGCTGAAGGAGGTCGATCCAATCATCCAAGTAGTTCGCCACACCTGCCGTCGATAGAACCGTGGCATAGACCAGCCCTTCAAGTGCGCGTTTCAGCTCTCCTTTTGAAACCCGATCGACCTCATCGAAAAGCACTTCTGCAACCCGTGCCGCCTTGTCCCCCTCCCGCTTGGCAACGAGCAATTTAAACTGAGCAAGCCGAAGCATTCCTGAAGCAACGGGACTCTCTGGAACAATAGGTGCATCGGCCCGCATGTGCGGGAGGACAACGAGGTTCTCGGCCAGCAACTCAACGGTACGTTGGTCCGCTGTAACTATCCCCTGAGCAACTAGTGCGATGCTGTACTCTGAACCTGCTGCAAGGGCATGAATCAATATCGTATCAACGTCACCAGCGTCGACTGCCCTCGTCCGAAGCATCCGAACAGCGATAGTCTCGTGGATCTTCTTTTGCTCATCGGCAGCGAGCATTTCGCGTCCGAAGGTATTGGCTAGCGGCGACACACGGTATGTGTCTTTACTAACAGCTTCAATCCATGGGCCAATTAGCTGATCCAGACACTCGCCGGGTTGGGCGATTGGCGGCGGCAGTGCCCCAAGGTCGATCGCTAGCGATCGGCTGAAACGGCCGCCACTGAGGCTCAACCGGTAAAGCATAACTCGCGCTCCAACTGGAAGCGCAGACACCAAGTTGCTCCGTGCCGCATCGCGTATGCTATCAATATCATCTGACGATAGCCCTTGCACGATTACGCTATCTATCTCTTCCTCGGGCCACCCCCGCGTAGACATGCCAAGTACAAAGGCATGCGTAAGCTGGGGATGTCCGCAAGCGCCAGCAACATAGGCTAAAGGCCCCCATGACTTTACTCCTCCTCCGTTGAGATGGATGAGACTATTCACTTCGTCCTTTGAGAAATATGGGCACTCAACTATGGCCAGCTGATCGAGGCCAGCAGTTGCAACCGCGTTCACCGAAGGCCTTCGATAGCACGTTACGAGAGCGGTTTTGTCACGCCGACGCAGCGCCTCGGTAAGCCGTCCAATGGTCAAGGCAACTCCGGGAGCCTCCAGGTGGTTAAGATCTTCGAGAATCAAGACAGATGCCTGCAGTCCGCCGAGACGAGCCAAGAGAACGTTCAGACGGTAACGCACCTCGTCGGCATCAATATCCCTAAAATCTGCTACTGCGAAGGTATCAGCTGATATCTTCGCGACCGATCGAGCTACCAGGGATTTGCCAAGCCCACTTGCACCAAAAAGCACTCCGGCGCCAAACTGTTGGAGAGCGCCAGCCACCACAGACTCCACCGCATCGCGTGCAATAGCATTGCGAGGGTTTGGGAGTGTGCTACCATCAATAAGCCAACCCATCTCCTCGATAGAGAACATGCTCGAAGGTGCGGCCCCCGAACCAAGTGGCTGCACTAGCCCCGACGCAATTTGTGCCATAGTGTCGACTGAACCACGTGGCACCGAAACGCGGGTCGCGGCATCAACAGCCACGTAAAGATCAGACCGCGTTAGAACACGCCCCCCACGCGTCTTCACAATGCTCTTCTTCAAGACTTGAAAGACTAAGATATCGGCCAAACGCCGCGACTCAGGAGCAGCAAGACCAAATTTGTCCCGGCCGACAACCACCAAGCGCTCCTCAAGTTCCTGACGAAGGGACTTGAAATCGGGTTTGCCGCAGTCCCAGTGAACTCTCTGAAGCATGTCACGTCGCAGCGCGTCATCATCGCGAGACTTAACGAACCTCTGCACAGACTCCGGAAACTTGTCGCTTTCCAATATCTGCCGGAGCGGACTAGGGTCGGCGCCAGCAGCAGCTCGCCGCCAAAACTCCAAGCCCGCCATTCCCAATGGTCGCTCAGCAATCGCTTGCTCGGTGCTGATTTCGGATGTCGTGAAGTATCGCAAGCTTACCTGAAGGTCCGGGTTTTTCTCGACTAGGTCGACAAAAGAGGTGACAGCATCGCGAACATTTTTACTGTTCAGGGTGACGGAGCCAGAGTCTGCAGTATCCTTTACCTGAACAGCGCTCAGTGCTTGCTCGGCCATAGTTGCGTAGTCTTCAGCCACTTCCAAAAACAGGTGGCCTTTTTCCGCTACGTCGAGCCATGCCAATGTCGCGGCCAGAACTTGATATGCGTATCCCCGCAGCGAAGCGACAGCTTCCCGCGCTGTGTCTCCAACGGGGATGAGCCCCGTTGAACCACCAGGCGTGAAGAGATTTTCTTCCGTCATTCCCACTCCAGAGGGTTGCCGTTTCGGCTTTCATTCTCACCTCGATAACGCTCAAACTAGCCTGAGAAACGCCGCCCGCCAACTTGTACTAGCCTCATACTATGGCATTTCGCCGTCTCATTTTTCTGGCTGATACATCCCTTGGGTCCGCCCTAGCGGTTGGCCTTATGCGACGATGGAGGGGCGCGTCCGTAGCTTCTCGGCGCTGTTTCTCGTAACTATATTGCCTTGCCTCTGTGATTACGGAACATATCTGAAGCCTGGGTCCAGGGGGGCTGGGTTATCGTGAATCACTCGTTTGCTTCGGCATCAAAAGACGGCATGTGCATTGTTCGTCACGACTAGCCTGCGATACCATGGCATGGACCACGTAACCAGTGGGGCGGGTGAGCGATGCCCTACCACGCCTATGCAGTGATTCTCAATATAGCGATTACAGCGTTGACACCCCCTAACACATTGTCAGGCAACTGATCTCTTTAGCCGATGCGGCCACCTGCAATCACGGAGAAGCCCCAGTGCAAACGACACCTGCAGCCAGATTACCTTCATGAAATCAGAAAATTGATCTTTGAACCTTCCAGTTCTGTAAACACCGCAGGTGCATGGGGTGTGAAGATCCCTTGTCGAGAGATTTCGTCGTTGTCGACATCACTCCCGCAGCCGTACACCCGGCCCACCGCCGTTCGGATCGACGAACTCAACGCCAGGCGTCGTCTTCGCGTTGTCTAAAAAAGCCCTGAGAATCTCCAAGGTCGACCGCTCCAACTCTTCATTTGCTGTTATCAAAAAGGCTTGTACGCACGGCGGATTGTCAAACCACAGAGTTCATCGACCTGAGATGCTATATGTCTGAATCCTTTTGTCAGAGAGCAGACCGCAGCGATTTGACATCTCAGTTATCGGTTATTTCTGGTGGACCATGCATCGGCGAACCACCAAAACCTAGGTTTCAGCGGCGCCCAGTGCTTTTTCAAAGTAGCGATACGCAAGTTCGCGAAGTTCATGGTCGCAGGCCTTTTCGCGATCAACCAACTCAATGATGTAATCTACTTGCTCCTTCGTCCCTTTTCCGAGCTGGAGAACGGCTTCTAGCTCATCAGCGGAAAGGTAACGATCAAGATAGTCATAGGGGTTTGGTGGTTTTTCCCAATTGATCCAGTTGCCGACAAGCGCCTTCCAGGCCAACCTTGATGCAAAGTCCCGGCTTTCTTTCAGGCAGCGCTCATAGTCGATCAGGCCACTCGGCCTGTTCACATCTAACTGGCCGAAGAACCATCTGTGAAAGTTGGTCGCCCTTGATCGATAAGATTCAAACACTTCACGCAAGTCCACTTCTTCAGGTGCCAAGTTCAGAAAGGCCTCGACCTTTTGCTTAGGAGTTACTCGCTCTTCATCCACTGCAGCTCTCAGGGCGTCTCTGCTTAGAGTGAAGCTGCAGGTCTTGGTGCCTGCTCTAAAGTCATGTTGAACTCGCCATCCAGGTCGCACCACTCGCAGGTGGTGAAGTAACGTCCGCAGTCCAATCACGAATTCATGCAAACCATCATCCCCAAATGCCTTACTGAGCATTTCGGTATAGCCTGGAATACTGACTCGTTTCTGAACGCGCCGTGAATGATCAACCAATGCATGTATCGCGCTTGTGGTAGCGAATAGTTCCTTTTGGATACCGCGTTGAATGCGCTCTAACTCAGTCTCGCGCGTTCGATAGAGTAAACTTTCGTCAGATATCGAACTCTCGAAGCTACCGATCGCTGCCAGCAAGTCGGCAATCGCATCCTCGAAAATCGCAAGGCTTGTTCTGTATGACTCGTACTTTTCGTAGATTCGGTGTCCTGGATGATCTCGCAAGATGTCGCGAGCATGTAAAGGATTTAGCCTGATTAGGTCCTGAAGAATCTGGTCAGGCAATGGTACAGTCGCTTGCTTGAGGGCATCCCGAACTCGTTCGCGCTCGCACTCGCGCTGTTGGTTCATAATATCAATAACAGTCTTTAGGCGTTCGGGTTTCGAGTTGCTCCGCACCAAGCCTCTTTCTTCCCTTCATTTGGGTTCAGCCGATGACCAAAGTTAACGATCGTACTGCCCGTTCATGAGACCAACTTCACTCCCGCAAACGCACACCTGGACCGGCTTCGCCGTCAGCCTCAATGAAAGACACCCCAGCCGCTTCGAGTGCTTTGCGGAGAACATCCAAGTTCGAGGAACTAGGAACACGAGCACCACGCTCGAAATCGGTTACGATCGAACGGCCAAAACTAGCGGCTACGGCAAGTTCTTCCTGTGAGAGGCCAACGATGCCGCGCGCAGCTCTGCATAGCGAGCGGGACAGAACCGACTTCCCAATTGGATCGTTCTTTCCCGCTGAAAGTAAGCGCACGCCTAACCCACCACCATTGGCCGGGATAAAAGCGATTCCCTCAGCCTCAAGAGCAGCACGGATTGCTTGGAGATTGTTGTAAGTCGGCACCCTGTCCCCGCGCTCAAACTCTGAAAGTGTTGCGCGTCCGATGTGGGCGGAATCTGCAAGTTCGGACTGGGAAAGACCAGATAGCCCCCTGGCCGCACGGCACTGCTCGACAGTTATCAACATTTTGCTGCTTTTCATCTTTTTATTTGATCTTTGAATCCATGCGCGATAGCCTGTGGAACGCTAGATATCTTGCCACACGGAAACAACCGAAGCGCAAGAGAGCGGCACGAGGGGGTGCTGTCACACCCGCCCCGCGCCTGACCACAACCCGACTTACTGGAGTCCGGTCATGGCTAACTATACCCTTAGCACAGGACTTTCGCGCCGGGCCATGCTGGCCGGCAGTATCGCCGCCCCAGCGATGGCGCATCCGCTTTTGCAGGCGCTGGCCGCCCTGTCAGTTCCTAACTTGCTCGCCTCCGACCCCAACCCCGACGCCGAGTTGTTCCGCCGCATCGCGGTGGCTGAACACCTGCGTAACCTGAACGCCCGGGCGCGTCGGCTGCGCGCTCGCCTCCACGAGGCCAGGGAGGTACGCGACAGCATTAGGTACCAAACCTTTCGCACCACGCACCCGGAGGCCCGGCTGCACTGCTGGGAAACCCATGGGCGCTATGCTGATGCGGTGCGCGATGCCGTTGCCGTGCCGGCCCATACGGTGGCGGGCATTCACGCCAAGCTCGCCCTTGGGGTCATCGCCTCACGGCGCGGCGGCGCGCGGGTCTACATGTACGAGGACCGTGAGTGGCTGCAAGCAGCCCTGGTCGATCTGGAGCGCTTGGCCAATCCCCGGCAGCGCGTCGGCCCGCTGCGCCGCTGGACGCCGGACCCGCTCGCCCTGGCCTGACCGCCGATGCCCACCATTGCCCTCACCCGGGAGTTCGGTCTGATGGTCCGCGCCCTGCGCAAGCGGCGCGGCCTGACCCAGGCAGCCCTCGCAGAACACATAGACCGCTCCGAGGTCGCGGTCCGCGCCATCGAGCGCGGTGCTTCCGCGCCCAGCTTCGAGACCTTGGAGCGCCTCGCTATCGCCTTGCAGGTGCCGGCCTCCGCTCTCTTCCCCGCCTCACGCCTCAGGGACAGCACGCGGTCGCGCGAACCCGAACGCCGCGCCCGGCAGGTCGCCGCCCTGACGGCCCTGGCCCTTGGCTTCGACGACGGCGACTTGGCGCTGGCCCAGGCCCTTATCACCGCCGTGGCCGAGGCCGTCCACGACCGCCACAGGTCCACGCCATGAACCAACTCAACAAGACGCCGAAGAACCGGCAGAGAATTGTTTCAGAGCTTGCCGGCAAGCCTGCCGGGCCGCACCGGGCTGTCAAGGGTCTGACGACCGCCGGAGGCGGCGGCCTCATGGCCGCCCTTGACAGCCCGCCTTCTTCGGCCCGGCCAGAATTTGGCCAAGCCCAAAAAAAGTTTCATTGGATGGTATTGGACGACACCTGATAGCGCTTCCTGACACCGGCTCTCGTTTGCTGTGATCCGATCTAACTGTATGGAAATACTGGGGTTTTCCTGTTGACCTGTTCCACAATCAAGCCCACGTCTGACTCACCACCAAGCTCGCCTTGGGAAGGAGTCGGTGATGAACGAGGACAAGGATCGCCCACGGGAAGACATCCTTGCAGCGAACGACAACGGGACGGCGGAGACGAGACTGGATACAGCGGTGCTGACCCTCGCGCACCTGATCGGCCGGCAGATGGCACGGGAAGCCTTCGAGCGCTTGAGCGCCGCCAACGACAACCAGCAGGCCCCCAAAGCCGACAACGACCAGGAGGCCCGCTAGGATGACCCGCGTTGCCCTCTATGCCCGCTATTCCTCCGACAATCAGAAGGCCGCGTCGATTGCCGATCAGTTCCGCCTCTGCCGCGAACAGGCCGCGCGGGAAGGATGGACAGTTACCGCGACCTACCATGACGCGGCGGTCTCCGGCGCGAGCGTAACACTCAGACCGGGCGTACAGGCGCTGCTGCAGGACGCGCAGAAAGGCGCCTTCGATGTGGTGCTGGCCGAGGCCCTCGACCGCGTCAGCCGCGATCAGGCCGACGTGGCGACCCTCTTCAAGCACCTGCACTTTGCCGGCGTGGAGATCGTGACGCTCTCCGAGGGAGAGATCAGCGAACTGCACGTCGGCTTGAAGGGCACCATGAATGCGCTCTTCCTGAAAGACCTTGCCGCTAAGACTCACCGAGGCCTGCGCGGCCGGGTCGAGCAGGGCAAGTCCGGCGGCGGGCTCTGCTACGGTTACGACGTGGTGAAAGACGCCGACAGCGCGGGCGAACCCATCCGGGGCGGACGCCGGATCAACAAGGCCGAGGCTAAAATCGTCCGGCGCGTCTTCCGGGACTTCGCCGCGGGGGTGAGCCCGCGCGCCCTGGCGCGGCGCCTGAATGCCGAGGGCATTCCCGGCCCGGCCGGCAAGCTCTGGATAGACACCACCCTGCGTGGCCACGCCAGACGCGGCACCGGGATCATCAACAACGAACTCTACATCGGCCGGCTGGTCTGGAACCGCCTGCGCTACATCAAGGACCCGACGACCGGCAAGCGGGTCTCGCGGCTTAATCCGCCGGAACAATGGATCGTGAAAGAAGTTCCGGAGCTGCGCATCGTCGACGACGCGCTTTGGCAGGCGGTCAAGGAGCGCCAGGCCGAGTTGGCGATCACCTATGCCCCGTCCATCAAAGCCGGCCATGCCGAGCGCCTGAACCGGACCCACCGGCCCCGGGCCCTGCTCGCCGGCCTCATCTTCTGCGGCTGCTGCGGGGGACGCTATGTGATGCGCGGCCAGGGCCGCTACGCCTGCTCCACCCACATCATGAACGGCAGTTGCGAGAACAGCCGCAGCATCTCCCGCAAGGTCCTGGAAGAACGCGTCCTGGCAGGCTTGCGCGACCGGCTGATGGCGCCGGAGGTGGCGGCCCAGGCCATGCGGGCCTATGTCGAGGAGACCAACCGCTTGAAACGCGAACGCCGCGCCACGGCCGGGACCGACCGCCGGGCGCTGACCGAAGTGGAAAAGCGCATCGCGGAGATCGTCGCGGTGATGGAGGACGGCGGCTATACCCGCGCGCTGATGGAACGCTTGCACAAGCTGGAGGCCGAACAGGATAGCCTGAGGGATCGCCTCGACAGCGCCGTCGCCGACGTGCCGGACATGCACCCGGGCTTTGCCAAGATCTACCGGGCCAAGGTGGAACGCCTCACGGAGGCGTTGCAGAACCCTCAGGAGCGCGACGAGGCGACCCAGGCCATCAGAGACATCGTCGGTAAGATCACCCTCACCCCGGGCCCAAAGCGCGGCCAGATCGATGCCACCTTGCACGGCGACCTCGGCACGATCCTCGATTGGGCAGCGGAGAAACGCGAGAAAATGGCGGAAAACCGGGCTCTAAAGCACCAAACCGACACGTCCTTTTCGGGCGTGTCGGTTTCAGTGGTTGCGGGGGCACGATTTGGACCTGCAAATCCTGGCAAACGTTGTGATGCTCCAGGATGGCTTTGTGCTTCTGAGCTACTTGGCGCGCAAGACTTATGCTCAGTTTTCGGCCTTTGAAAGGCTAGCCACCAATCCCCGTTTGGAAGCAAGTCTCTCCCTCTTTCTTGTAACCTCGCATCCGCGCGAAAGCCGTCCCAAAAACTTATTGACCTACGTCAATCATTGTTGACAATTATAACTGTAAAGTAAGAACGACAATAGGTGAGGAATTCTCCGATGCGTGTCGTTCTCGTACACCCGAACTATCACTCCGGCGGCGCCGAGATCGCCGGCAGCTGGCCGCCGGCTTGGGCAGCCTACCTGGCCGGCTCTCTCCGGGCGGCCGGGTACCACGATATACACTTCATCGACGCCATGACCAACGACCTCAGCGACAAGGCGATTGGGGAACAGATCGCCGCCCTCGCGCCCGATGCGGTCGGCTGCACTGCCATCACGCCGTCAATCTACCAGGCCGAGCGGGTGCTGGAGATAGCAAAGGACGTCTGCCCCGATGCGGTCAGAATCCTTGGCGGCGTCCACGCCACGTTCATGTACAAACAGGTTCTCGCCGAAGCGCCCTGGATCGACGTCATCGTTCGTGGCGAGGGTGAGGAGATCCTGGTCGCGCTGATCACCGCCATTGAGGAGGACCGCTGGCCCGCCGAGCGCGATGCCATCGCCGGCCTTGCCTTCCGCAACGGCGAGCGCATCGTCGCCACCCAAGCGGCGCCAACGGTGAAGAACCTGGACGCCATCGATCCGGACTGGTCGCTGTTGGAATGGAGCAAATATACATACGTTCCCCTCGGCGTAAGGGTCGCCATTCCCAATATGGCCCGGGGCTGCCCCTTCACCTGCTCGTTCTGTTCTCAATGGAAATTCTGGCGCGACTACCGGGTGCGCGATCCGAAGAAGGTGGTCGACGAGATCGAGACCCTGGTGCGCGATCACCAAGTCGGATTCTTCATTCTTGCCGACGAGGAGCCGACGATAAACCGCAAGAAGTTCATTGCCTTCTGCGAGGAGTTGATCGCCCGCGGCCTGCCTGACAGGGTGAAGTGGGGCATCAATACCAGGGTGACGGACATCCTGCGCGATGCCGAACTGCTGCCCCTCTACCGCCGTGCCGGCCTGGTTCACGTCAGCCTGGGAACCGAAGCGGCGGCGCAACTGCGGCTCGACCGTTTCAACAAGGAAACAAAGATCGAGGACAACCGCCGCGCTATCGAGTTGCTGCGCCAGGCCGACATCTTCATCGAAGCGCAGTTCATCGTCGGTCTGGAGAACGAGACAGCTGAAACCTTGGAAGAAACCTACCGGATGGCGCGGGATTGGGATCCGGATCTCGCCAACTGGGCGATGTACACGCCCTGGCCCTTTTCCTCGCTGTTTCAAGAGCTCGGCGACAAGGTCGAGGTCTTCGACTTCTCGAAGTACAACTTCGTGACTCCTATCATGAAACCGGAAGCGATGGACCGCACCGAGTTACTTGACCGGGTCATGAACAATTACCGCCGCTTCTACATACGAAAGGCTCTGTTTCACTATCCCTGGCGCGGTACCGGCTTTCGGCGGCGCTACCTGCTGGGCTGCCTGAAGGCCTTTCTAAAGGCTGGCTTCCAAAGAACCTTCTACGACCTGGGTAAGGTGAACTACTGGGGACCGCAGTCGAAGAAGTCCGTCGACTTCCACTTCGACAAGACGCGCCGTATCGCGCCGGCCCAGACGGCAGACTGGGAGGCAGCGGCCGAGCGGGCGGCGAGATTTCGCACAGCCCGAGCGGCAAAACCCACCCTCAACGTCAAGACCTGCGGCGGCGGCGATCAGCAATTACCGGAGAAGACAGAGTCCCAACCGGCTTCCGTGATCTGACTGAGGAAAGACATGGCGGAGGAGATATCACAAAGCGGTTCTACGACCGGCCATCTCGCCGAGGAAGGGTTGCCGGCCGTCGGCCCCAACGCCGTCATCCAACTTGGCGAGGCCCTACGGCAGGGGCTGGGAGAACGGGCCACGCGGGACGTTTTCACGCATGCCGGTCTCAACCATTTCCTGATCGATCCTCCCTCAGACATGGTAGCCGAAGATGCCGTAAAAAACCTCTTCCAGAGCCTCTATTGCCGGTTGCCGGCTGCGACAGCTGCCGCCATCGCCTCAGAGGCGGGCAGACGCACCGCCGACTACCTGCTGGCAAACCGAATTCCTGATCGGGCGCAGGCCACCCTGAAGTTGCTGCCGGCCCGTCTGGCGACTCCCATTTTGCTCACTGCCATCTCCAAAAATGCGTGGACCTTTGCCGGGTCGGGGACCCTTCACACCCGTTCCGGTTCTCCCAATCTCATTGAAATCGCGGAGAACCCGATCGCCATACCGGGCTGCGTCTGGCATATCGCTGTCTTCAAGCGGTTGTTCCGCGCGCTGGTGATGTCCAACGCGGAGGTTCACCATCCGCAATGCTGCCATGCCGGCGCGCCTAGCTGCCGCTTCGAGGTCACCCCGGAGGCCCGCGGGTTCAATCGCGTCTTCGGCGTGTTCCATTAGCGATCGGCAGCATCGTCAGACGGTCCGATTCCGCCGGGCGTAAAAAGGCGCCTGGCTCCACTAACCTGCGCAAAGCCGAGGGCGAGCATGAACTTACCGCAATATCGGACATTCGAGCGCATCACCGCCGCGATCCTGCTGATCGGAATGATCCTGGTCGTCCTGCTGGCGAGCTGGAGTTTCCTCTGGTCGGTCTTTCACGTCACGATCAACATCGATCAGCAACTTGACTTCGCGACCTTTCAAACCCTCTTCGACCGGGTCCTCGCCGCCCTCATCACACTGGAACTTGCCAACTCCGTCCATCAAATGGCTAAAGGCCGGCATGGGCTTATCCAAGTCAGGACTGTTGTGATCATCGGCATACTTGCCGTTGTCCGAAAGTTCATTTTGCTGGAAATCGAGACGGCCTCCGGCGTCTTGCTGATGGGGCTCGGCGCCGCAATACTGGCGCTCGGCCTTGTCTACGCGCTCACCCATTGGATCGAAGAACGCGCACACCGCGGTCCGGAGGATCAGACAGCGGAATCCGAGGCACCGCGCTGAGCTCAGTGCTTCTCTCAATCCGCAGCAACCGAAACGATGCGGTTCTGAACCGCCAGACTCAATCTGACCAGCGCTGCTTGAGATCGACGAGATGCGCGGCGAGCGAAAGCAGCAACCAAACCGCGACGATGCTCCAAGCCGCCCCTGTGAGAGCCGCACGCAGGGCGAACAACAGGCATACACCTGGAATCAGAAGACGCAGCAGAGCGCGGGGCGCCAAACCCCGCCCGCTGCGGCGATGCAGGATATACAGCAGTCCGGCCTCAATCAGAACGAAGGCCAGCACAAGGTCGACGGCACGCCCCGTGGTAAAGAGTTCGGTCATCATAAGGCGACCCCACCGTCACGGAGACACGAGTCGGAACAGGTGCGCCAGATCCTTGAAAAAGATCCGCAGATGCGCCAGCGGATCGCGGCGCACCAGTTCTTTGTTCATATAGGATTCCCAGGTCAGGCGCTGGACATCGCGATCTGCGCAGATACTCACGAAGCGCTCACGGCGTTGGTCGTTCACGTACCAGAAGCGCTGCATGATGCCGAGTATCCAGAAAACCCGACCGTGGGTTCGCATGAAGCGCCGCCGCGCCTGGGCCAAGTCTCTGGCGTCACCGCTTGCAAGAAAACTAGCAACCGCTTCCGCCGCAAGGCGGCCACTCAGCATGGCGTAGTAGATGCCTTCGCCGGAGGCTGGAGCGACGACCCCGGCGGCGTCGCCCACAAGCAATACGTCGCGACCGTTATCCCAGCGCTTGCGCGGCCGCAGAGGAATGGGCGCACCTTCACGGCGCAGGGTCTCAACATTATCGAGACCCGCTTCCTGCCGTAATGCGCCGATGACCCCGCGCAAGGAGATGCCCTTTACGGCCGTCCCGGTGCCGATGCTTGCGGTTTCGCCATGGGGAAACACCCAACTATAGAAGTCCGGCGAGAGATGTCCCTGATAGTAGACGTCGCAACGCTCCCCATCGAAAGCCGCAGCGCCGTTCGTCACAGTGCAAGGGCTCGGTGAGCGAACGATCTCGTGGTAGGCGAAAACGAAGGGCACTTTCTCTGCTCCGGGAAAAGCTTCGCGCACCACTGCAGAGTTAGCCCCGTCAGCGCCGACAAGCGTACGGGCGCGGACGGTAACCAAATCGCCATCTTCCGACCGATAGGAAACAACGGCTGTACCCTCTGCGTTCCGGGTCATGCCCTGAAAAGCGCCAACACGGTATTCGGCGCCCTGTGCCGAAGCCCGGCGGCGTAGCCAAGGGTCGAAGTCGCAGCGGTCCACCATGCCGACATAACCGTCGCCCTCGATCGGCATGTCCACCGCCTTTTCAGAAGGTGCCACAATCCGCGCGGACCTTGCGCGCGCGATTATGAGAGATTCGGGAATACCGAAATCGCGGACAAGGCGCGGCGGTATGGCACCCCCACAGGGCTTAATGCGCCCGGCTTTGTCGAGCAGCAAAACGCTTCTGCCTTGTTGTGCCAACTCCGCCGCTGCCGTTGATCCGGCCGGGCCGCCACCAATCACCACCGCGTCGAAGATCTCAGGAGGCTGCATTGCTTCAGTCTCCTCCAACAGTTGAATAAGCAGGCACCGGCGCCGGCACCTTGGATACCGAAGCTTTAGCCTTAACCCGAAGCGCAAGTGCTGCAGCCAGGAAGAACAGCAATGCTTCGCCTGCAAAGACTGTCGCATAGGCTGGAACTGCAGCTTCCAGTGTCCAACGCAGAAGGTCCACCGCAATGGTCCCGAGCAAGCCGCCGAGACCAAAGGCAATCGCCTGCGCAGCACCCCAGAGCCCCATGCGCACGCCTTCGCGCGCCGCGCGCCCGTCGTTGACCAGGGCCATCATTGAACCGATGGCGGCAACGGCGAACGCACCATTGGCGACCCCAAGGGTGAAGACGGTGGCGCGCAGCGGCCAGCCGCTACCGACGAAACCGGAAAAGGCGATAGTCAGAAGCAGAGTGCCCGAAGCAATACAGCCGCCAACGGTCCAACCCATCAAAGACCCCAAGCGGCCCCGGGCCAGACGGCCGCAGGCAAGCGCAACCAGCAGCATGCCGACGAAGACCCCGGCGTGCTGGACTCCGGAGAGGCGTGTCGACTCTCCGGGTGTGAGACCAAAAACCGTGCCGGCAAAGGGTTCAAGGATCAGGTCTTGACCGCTGTAGGCCAGCATGGAAACAAAGACGAAAATCGAAAAGCGCCGCGCCGCAGGTTCTGCCCAGACCTGCCGGATCGCCTCGCGGAAGGGCGGCATGGCGCTGGATGCTTGCGCCGATGCAAGCGCCGGTTCGGGCTTTTCTTCGATCCCGATGACCGCCACCAGGGCCAGGACGAAGGCAAGGCTTGCGACCCCCGAACTGACCGCGACAAGGCGCGTCAGCGAGAAAGGTTCCAGCAGATGCCCGGCAAGCGTTGCGGTCACAACGAAGCCGGCAATCATCATCATCCAGACAATGGTGGCCGCCGGGCCGCGGCGATCGTTATCGACCTGCTTGGCGAGCAGTACCAGAAGCGATGTGCCGGCAGCCCCGACGCCGCCGCCGATCACGGCGAAGGCAAGGGTCGCCAGAGCAATACCCAGAGCAGGCTGAACGGACATGAGAGCCGTCGCGCAGGCCGCGGCGACCGCGCCGAGCGATAGGGCCAGCATGCCGCCGATGATCCAGGGCGTGCGCTGCCCGCCAACGTCGGAGCCATAGCCAAGACGCGGGCGCAGCACCTGAATGGCATAGTGCAGCGCCACCAGAACGCCAGGCAGTGTTGCTGGCAAGGCAAGCTCGACAACCATAACACGATTGAGTGTCGAGGTGGTCAGTACCACGATCGCGCCAAGCGCCGTCTGTACCAGTCCGAGCCGGATGATCCCGAACCAACCGAGTCGTTTTTCGCTCATGGCGCGCCTCCGACCAAAGGCACCAGCGCGAAGGCGGTCACCATCATGCCGATGACATAGAGCGTCGTGCCGGTGGCGTTGTACCAGGGCGCATGGGCTTTCGGATCCTTCAACAGGCGCAGCATCAGCGCCAGCTGGGCCACAAGAAGGCAAAGCACCCACATCGCAAAGAGCGACTGCCCCCAAGACCACAGCAGGCCAACAACCAAGACCTGCGGCAGGGTCATCACGAGACAGGCGACCTTGGCGGCCTTGGCTACGCCGAGTCGCACCGGCAATGAACGAATGCCCATGCAGCGATCTCCTTCGACTGCCTTGAAGTCGTTCAGGGTCATAATGCCGTGCGCCCCGGCGCTGTAGAGCCCGGCGGCAACCAGAATGCGCCAGTCGGGAAGCGCCGAGACCATCACCGCGGCACCGGTAAACCAGGCGAGGCCTTCGTAGCAGATCGCCACTGCGGCGCAGCCGCGCCAACCCTCTTCCTTGAGGCGCAGCGGCGGCGCGCTGTAGGCCCAAGCGAGAACAAGGCCGAAGACCGTAGCACCGAATACCCAGGGACCGAGGAAGGCAGCGACCAGCAGGGACAGGCCCGACCAGCAAATCGCGAAATAGAGCGGGATCAACCCCGGGACACGACCTGAGGGAATTGGGCGGTTTGGCTCGTTGATCGTATCGACGTGGCGGTCGAACCAATCGTTTGCGATCTGACTGGTGCCACAAACCAAGGGGCCCGCCAGGGCAACGCCAGCAACAATCACCAGCCACTTTTCGCCGGTCGGCACGCCGGAGGAGATGACGCCGCAGCCAAAGGCCCACATCGGGGCAAACCAAGTGATCGGCTTCAAAAGCTCGATCATGGCCGACGGCTGCGGACGGCCGGTCGCCACCTCAGAAAGAGCCAAGCGAGACATATTGTTAAGGTATTATTGACACTTCAAATTGTCAATTTTGATTTACATTTTGGGAAGACTTTTCCGGAAGCGCCGACGGCGGACAGACCTAATCCTCCGGTACTCCGTCGGCCAGACCAAAGCGGCGCAGCTTGACGTAGAGAGACTGCCGGCTAACACCCAGCATCTCCGCCGCAGAGGCACGATTGTCACCGGTTAGTTCAAGCGCCGCCTCGATGCAGAGCTGTTCGATGACATCGGTGGTCTCACGGACGATCTCCTTCAGCGAGGCCCTTCCCACAAGCCCCGTGAGCTGTTCCACCGAACGTGGGAGCGGCTTCGAGGTCGGTTTTGTCGCCTTGAGACGTTGGCCCACGCTACGAATCATGAATCCGTAGCAAGGCAGTTCCCCATCGTTGACAGCGACGGCTGAAATCTCGACCTGC
>JANQMC010000057.1 GCA_028280305.1 Pelagibius sp.
GGTCGGCACCGACCTGGGCGCCGGCAAGTCGGCGATGATCTTCGATGCCGACATCCTCGGCTACTTCATGAACGGCGGCGACAACGCCATGGCCGGCAAACTGGCCTACGCGCCCTTCGCCGCCAATCCGGCCGCTTCGGCACCGACTCCGAACATCTGGATCTGGTCGCTGTCGATGTCCAACTTCTCCCAGAAGAAGGACGCCGCCTGGTACTTCATGCAGTGGGCCTCCGGCCCCGAGCACGGCCTCTTCGGCGCCACCAAGATGGACTTCGTCAATCCGGTGCGCGAGTCGGTCTGGGCCGACAGCGGCTTCCGCAAGCGGCTGGACGAAAGCTATCCCGGCTATGTGGCGATGCACGATGTCTCCGCGCCCGGCGCCAGCATCAAGTTCACGGCACAGCCGCTGTTCTTCGATCTGACGACGGAGTGGGCATCGAGCCTGCAGAAGATGGTGGCCAAGGAGCTGCCGGTCGACGAGGGCCTCGATCAGCTTGCGGCCTCGGTGGACCGTCAGTTGAAAGACGCCGGTCTCGGCTGAACCTGAGCCAGCGGCCCGTCGTTTCGCGGCGGGCCGCTGCCCCCTCTTCTTCGAAGGATGATCGCCATGGCGACGGCGAGCGACATCTCCATACCCAGGCGCCGCTTCTCGGTCTCGCGCCGGGTGCTGCCCTACCTGTTGAGCCTGCCGGCTCTGCTGGTCTGCATCGCCATCCTCGTGCCCTTCTTCACGGCGGTCTTTTACTCGCTGCAGCGCTTCCGGCTGTCCCAACCCTGGAACCGGGGCATGAACTGGGGCGAGAACTATCTCAACTTCCTCTCCGACCCGGATTTCTGGAACACGCTTCAGGTCTCGCTGACCTACGCCTTCCTGACCGTGGGCCTGGAACTGCTGCTGGGTCTCGGCATTGCGCTGCTGCTGAAGAAGCGCAGCCGCCTCAACAACTTCATCTCCATCATGCTGCTGATGCCGCTGATGACCGCGCCCGCCCTCGCAGCCTTGATGTGGAAGCTGATGACCAATCCCAACTTCGGCATCCTCAGCTACTTCGCCGCTCAGCTCGGCTTTCCGGATTTCCGCTGGGGCTCTTCGCCCGACACCGCGCTTTTCACGGTGCTGCTGGTCGACATCTGGGTCTATACGCCCTTCATCATGATCCTGCTGCTGGCCGGCCTGCGCTCCCTGCCGACCCAGCCTTTCGAGGCGGCGGCACTGGACGGCGTGCCGCGTTTCCAGCAGTTCTGGCGCATCACCCTGCCGATGCTGACACCCTATATCCTGACCGCCTCGCTGTTCCGTCTGCTCGATTCGATCCAGCAGTTCGACATCATCTATGCGCTGACCCAAGGCGGCCCCGGCGACACCCTGATGGTGTTCCAGGTCGAGGCCTATCTGAACTTCTTCCAGTCGATGAACGTCGGGCGCTCAGCAGCGCTTTTGATGATCCTCTGGGTCATCACCTATTTCCTGTCGAACATCTTCATCAAGAATTGGCTGCGCCTGCGCGAGCGCGCTAGAGGGGAGGCCTGAGCCATGGATCACATGTCTCCGGTCGAAAAGGTCCTGCGCGGAATCGCGCTGACGCTGGTGGTGCTGTTCTTCATGTTCCCGATCTTCTGGATCGTCCTGATGAGCCTGCAAACCAACGAGACCATTCTGCGCAGTCCCCCTTCCATGGTTTTCGAGCCGACCTTCCGCAACTACGTCGCCATCGTCACCGGCAAGCTCGATTCCAACGTTGCTTCCATGGACATCACTTTCATGCGCAACCTGTGGAATTCGATCCTGCTGTCGGCCGCCTCCGTCGCCGTTGCCTTACTGCTCGGCGTGCCGGCGGCCTATGCCTTTGCGCGGCACAAATTCCGCGGCTCCGAAGAGGTCGCCTTCACCCTGCTGTCGTTCCGCTTTGCCCCGCCGCTTCTGGTGCTGCTGCCGCTGTCGCTCTACTTCCAGGAAATCGGCCTGGCCAATACCTACATCGGCCTGATCTGGGTCTATCAATTGATCTGCCTGCCGCTCATTCTCTGGATCGTGCGCGGCTATTTCGAGGATATCAGCCCGGACCTGGAACACGCCTACCGCATCGCCGGGCATTCCTGGCTGTCGACCTTCCGGCGCATCGCCCTGCCGCTGGCCGGGCCCGGCATCGCCGCCGCCGGGCTGCTGGCCTTCATCTTCGCCTGGAACAACTTCATCTTCGCTCTGGTGCTGGCCTCCGCCGACAAGCAGCCGGTGACCGTCGGCGCCCTGGCCTTCGTCACCGCCTCCGGCATTCAGTACGGGCAGATCGCCGCGGCCATCGTGCTCTCCATCGCGCCGACCCTGGCCCTTGCCCTCTATGCCCAGCGCTACCTCGTCGAAGGCCTATCGCTCGGCGCGGTGAAAGGTTAGATCATGCCCGAACTGCGCATCGAAAACCTGACCAAGCGCTTCAAGGCCGAAACCGTTCTCGACGACGTCTCCTTTACCGTTGCCGACGGTGAGACGACGATCCTCTTCGGCCCCTCCGGCGCCGGCAAGACCGTGCTGCTGCGCTGCATCGCCGGGGCTGTCGATCCGGAGGAAGGCCGCATCACCATCGGCGGCAATGACATCAGCGAAGTACCGCCGGAGCATCGCGGCATCGGCATGGCTTTTCAGAACTTCGCCCTCTTCCCCCATATGACCGCCTTCGACAACATCGCCAGCCCGCTGACGGCGCGGCGCTGGTCGCGGGAGAAGATCGCCGAAGGTGTCGAGCAGGTCGCCAAGCTGTTGAAGATCGATCACGTGCTGAGCCATCCGCCGCGCGCCCTTTCCAACGGACAGAAGCAGCGCACCGCCCTGGCCCGAGCGCTGGCGGCTTCGCCCGAGATCCTGCTGCTCGACGACCCGCTGCGTAACGTCGATGCCAAGCTGCGCTTCGAGATGCGCCTGGAACTGCCGCGCCTCTTGGCCGACCAGGGCGCCACGGTGGTCTACGTCACCCAGGACTATAAGGAGGCCATGGCGCTGGGCGACCGCATCGCCGTGCTCTCCGACGGCCGCATCGCCCAGGTCGGCACGCCGGAAGACGTCTATCGCCGCCCGGCCTCCATCGCCATCGCGCGGCTCTTCGGCGATCCGACCATCAACCTGCTGGACGTGGTGCCGGAGAAAGACGGCGGCGGCGTCTTCGCGCGCCTTTCCGACCAGCGGGTGCCTTTGGACAGTGGGTTGGAGGCTGCGGTCGGCAAGGACTGCGTGCTGGGCCTGCGGCCTGAAGCGCTGCGCTTTTCCGACAGAGAGGACGGCATCCCGGTGGAGATCGAGGCGGAAACGCCCTTCAACGAAAAGACCGTCACCCTGGTGCAGACCATAAGAAAACGGGAAATCCTGGTCTCCCGCCCCGCCGGCAGCCCGGCCCCCGCGAGCGGCATGGCGCGCATCGAAGTGGACGCCACCGATGCCCTGCTCTTCGACCGCGAGACAGAGGCACGCATCGCCCCCCATCGCGGCGGCGGCAAAAGCGAGGCCGCGGCATGAGCAAGGCGATGCTGACCCTGCAGGCGGTCGACAAATTCTATAACCCCGGCAGTGCCGGCGAGGTCCATGCCGTGAAGAACCTGGACCTGGCCGTAGAGGAAGGGGAGATCGTCGCCCTGCTCGGGTCTTCGGGCTGCGGCAAGACCTCGACCCTGCGCATGATCGCCGGTTTCGAAGAGGCCTCCAACGGCAGCATCCAACTGGCCGGGCGCGATATCCATCGCCTGGCGCCCGCCAAACGCAACGTCGCCATGGCTTTCGAAGGCTACTCCCTCTACCCGCCGCTGACGGTACGCGAGAACATTGCCTTCGCCCTGAAATCGCAATCCCTTTCGAAGGAGGTGGTGGCGGAACGGGTAACCGAGGTCGCCCAGTTGCTGGAGATCGAGGATGTGCTGGAGCGTTATCCCTCGTCGATCTCCGGCGGCCAGCAGCAGCGCGCGAGCCTGGGCCGCGCCTTGATCCGCAGCGCCGACCTGCATCTGCTGGATGAACCCATGGGGCAGTTGGAGCCGCAGTTGCGCGCCCTGCTGCGCGGACGCCTGAAGCACTTCATCAAGGAACGCGGCCTGACAGCCATCCTGGTCACCCACGACCAGACCGAAGCCAATGCCCTGGCCGACCGCATTGCCGTCATGGAAGAAGGCGTGCTGCAGCAGTTCGACACCCCGGCCAACCTGAAGGACCGCCCAGCCAATCTCTTCACCGGCGCCTTCATCGGCGAACCGCCGATGAACGTCTTCGAAGCCGAGGTGCGCAACGACGCCGGACGGCTGGTCTTCGGCCTCGGCGGCGGCGTCGCCCTCGACTATCCGGAGAACGAGTTCTCCCTCGCCCTGCGCGCCGCGCTGTTGAAGGAACCGCGGGTGACCATCGGTGTGCGCCCCCATGCAGTGCGCATCACCGAGGAAGGCGCCCGGGCCGAGGTAACCGCCAACCAGTGGCTCGGCGACCAGACCCACATCGCCGCCCGTTTCGCCGGCGGTGCCATCGTTTCCGTCGAGCACGACCGTACGCGCTATGCCAAGGGCGACAGCATCGGCGTCGCCCTGGCCTCGGAAGACCTCCACGTCTTCGACACCCGCAGCGGGACCGCCATCAGCCACGGCGGGGCCTTGGCATGAAGCAGGACATCCTGATCGGCGTCGATGCCGGCACCTCCGTCATCAAGGCCGTCGCCTTCGATCTGACAGGTCGGCAGATCGCCATGGCCAGCCGGCGCAACAGCTACAACACCCTGCCCAACGGCGGCGTTGAGCAGGACATGCGCCGCACCTGGGTGGATACCGCCGCCGTGTTGCGCGCGCTGGGCGACCAGGTCGAAGGTCTGTCCGGTCGGACCCTGGCCCTCTCGGTAACCGGCCAGGGCGACGGCTGCTGGCTGATCGACGCCGCGGGCGCGCCGGTGCATGACGGCTGGCTCTGGCTCGACGCCCGCGCAGCAGAAGAAGCCCGGGACATCGCCGCCAGCGACGGCATTGATACGATTTACCGCACCACCGGCGCCGGGGTGAACGTCTGCCAGATGCGCACCCATCTGACCTGGATGAAACGCCATCAACCGGAGCTTCTGGAGAAGACTGCGACGGCGCTGCACTGCAAGGACTGGCTCTACTTCAATCTCACCGGCGAGCGCGCCAGCGACCCGACCGAGGGGGTCTTCACCTTCGGCGACTACCGAACCCGCGATTACTCCGATGCGGTGCTGGCGGCTCTGGACCTTGCCGATCTGCGCCGCCTGCTGCCGCCCATCGTCGACGGTGCGGTGACGGCCCACCCCCTGACGGCAGCGGCCGCCGAAGCGACGGGGCTTGCCGCCGGCCTGCCGGTCACCCTCGCCTATGTCGACATCATGTGCTCGGCCATGGGCGCCGGCCTGCACGACGATGCCGTCTGTCCCGGCCTGACCGTGCTGGGGTCCACCGGTATGCACATGCGCTTCGTGCCCTCTGCCGAGGCCGTGGTGCTGAACGACGACCGCTGCGGCTACACCATGGCCTTTCCCGGCGGCGCCTATGCCCAGATGCAGACCAACATGGCCGCCACCCTGAACATCGACTGGGTGCTGGGTCTGGCGCGCGACGTGCTCGCCGCCGAGGGCGTGGCCCGCGACCTGGGCGATCTGCTGAAGGGCCTGGATGACCGCGTCATGGCGGCGCGGCCCGGCGCCGCCCTCTACCATCCCTATATCTCTTCGGCGGGGGAGCGCGGGCCCTTTGCCGAACCCGCCGCCCGGGCAAGCTTCACCGGCCTCGACCAGACCACCGGCTGGTTCGACATGATCCGCGCCGTCTATGACGGCCTCGCCCTGGCGGCGCGCGACTGCTACACGGCCATGGGGCCGATGCCCGGCGAGATCCGCCTGACCGGCGGCGCCGCACGCTCCGCCAGCCTGAAGTCGATCTTTGCTTCGGCGCTCAATACGCCGCTGCGTACGGTCGCACAGGAAGAAGCCGGCGCTGCCGGTGCGGTGATGATCGCCGCCGTCCAGCAGGGCCTCTATCCCGACATGGCGGCCTGCTCCAAAGCCTGGGTGACGCCCTTGTTGCAGCAGGCTGAAGACCCGGACCCGCAGATGACCGCGACCTACGACGCGCTTTACGAGGCCTATGCCGCGACCCGCCGGGCCCTGGCGCCGGCCTGGACGACGATGAGCAGTGCAAGGGGAGCCTTGGCATGACCGCGCCGGCACCGACCGAGGTGGCCATCATCGGCGACCGTTTCATGCTTTCGGCAGTGTTCGAAGAGGCGCTGCGCGAAGCCTGCGGCGACAGGGTTATCTGCCGCAGTCTCGACCTGCCCTGGCCGGACGAACCGATGGAGCACGGCTATGCCAAACCCGGCATGGACGGCCTGAAGGAATACATGGGCGAACCGGAGGAAGTAATCGCCCATATCGGTTCGGCGCCAATCCTGGTGACTCACCTCGCGCCGCTTTCCGCCGCCATGTTTAAGGCGATGCCGGATCTGCGCCTCGTCGCGGTCTCGCGCGGCGGGCCGGTGAATATCGACATGGGTGCCGCCGCCGGCCATGGCGTCACCGTGGTCAACACGCCGGGCCGCAATGCCTCCGCCGTGGCCGAATTCACCATCGGCGCGATCATCGCCGAGACGCGCAACATCACCAAGGGACACGACGCCCTGCGCCGGGGCGAGTATCGCGGCGACCTCTACCGCGCCGACGTCACCGGCAAGGAGCTGTCCGAGATGACCATCGGGGTGATCGGCTACGGCAACGTCGGCACCAGGGTGGTGCGCCTGCTGCGCGCCTTTGGCTGCCGCATCCTGGTGACCGACCCCTACGTCCAGCTTGCCCCCGCCGATGCCGCCGACGGCGTGGCGATGGTCGAGCTTGATCAACTGCTGGCGGAGTCCGATGTCGTGAGCCTGCATCCCCGGGTCACGGAGGAAACCCGCGGCATGCTGGGCGCCGAGGCTTTCGCCGCCATGAAGCCCGGCGCCGTGGTGGTCAACACCGCGCGCGGCCCGCTGATGGATTACGACGCGCTCTATCACGCGCTGACCGAGGGCAGCCTGCGCGGCGCGATGCTGGAAACCTTCTCCATCGAGCCGACGCCACCGGACTGGCCGCTTTTGCAACTGCCCAACGTGACCCTGACGCCGCATATCGCCGGCGCCTCGGTGAAGACCGTCAGCATCGCCGCCGCCAAGGCCGCCGAAGAGGTGCGCCGCTGGATCACCGGCGAGCCGCCGCTCAATCCCTGTTGAGGATCTGATGCCCAGGTTGAGAACGACATGAACGCGCCCATCGACCTTCTCGTCATCGGCGGCGGCATCAACGGCGCCGGGGTGGCGCGCGATGCCGCGGGACGCGGTCTCTCGGTCGTACTCTGCGAAAAGGACGACCTGGCCGAGGGCACCTCCTCACGCTCCGGGAAGTACATTCACGGCGGGCTGCGCTATCTGGAGTATTACGAGTTCCGGCTGGTCCGCGAGGCGCTCATCGAGCGCGAAGTGGTGCTGCGGGTCGCCCCACAGCTTACCTGGCCGCTGCGTCTCGTACTGCCCCACAGCCCGGAGCAGCGGCCGCGCTGGCTGATCCGACTCGGTCTTTTTCTCTACGACCATCTCGGCGGGCGCCAGCGAATCCCGGCCAGCAAGGCCCTCGACCTGCGGACATCGCCTGAGGGCGCGATGCTGCGCGACACCTTTCCCAAGGGTTTCGACTATTGGGATGTCTGGGTCGACGATGCACGCCTTGTTATCCTCAACGCCCTGGATGCGGCCCGGCGCGGTGCCGAGGTGCTGCCGCGAACCGAGTGCGTCGCCGCGCGCCGCGACGGCGGGCTGTGGCATGCCCGGCTGAAGGACAGCACGAGCGGCGCAGAGCGCGAGGTCCGGGCCCGCGCCATCTTCAACGCCGCCGGCCCCTGGGTCGAAAAAGTGCTGGGCAATGTGGCGGGCGTAAACGCAAGGCGCAGCGTGCGTCTCGTCAAGGGCAGCCACATCATCCTGAAGCGCTGGTGGCAGGGCGATCACGGCTATGTGCTGCAGGCCCAGGACAAGCGACTGATATTCGTGAACCCCTATTTCGACGATCTCGCCCTGATCGGCACCACCGACATCCCTTATGAAGAGCGGCCGGAAGGCGTGACCATCGGCAGCGATGAAATCGACTACCTGCTCGCCATCCTGAACCGCTATTTCAAAACCGAACTCACCCCCGGCGATGTCGTCGACAGCTATTCCGGCGTGCGCCCGCTCTATGACGACGACAGCGCAAAGGGGGCCTCGGCGGTCACCCGCGACTACGAGTTCGAACTGGACGGCGGCGGAGACCGGGCGCCGATCCTCTCGGCCTTCGGCGGCAAGCTCACCACCTATCGCAAGCTGTCGGAACACGCCCTGGAGAAACTTGCCGCGTTTTTTCCGGAGATGGGTCCCGCCTGGACGGCCGGAGCGCCCCTGCCCGGCGGCGAAGTTCCCGAAGCGGATTTCGAGGCTTGGTTGCAAGGCTTCGCCGCGGAGCGGCCCTGGCTGCCGGCGGAGCTGGCCCGCCACTACGGGCGCTGCTACGGCAGCGAGGCCGTCGACCTTCTGGCCGGAGCCCGGTCCCTGCAGGACCTCGGCCGCCACTTCGGCGCGCTGTTTTACGAGCGCGAGGCGAAGTGGCTGATCGACAGGGAATGGGCCCGCAGCGCAGAGGACATCCTGACCCGCCGCACCAAACACGCGCTGTTCCTGAACGACGCGGAGAAAGAAGCTTTCTCGAACTGGCTGAGACTGGAGGCCGCCGCATGAGCGCCTATGAAACACTCCGACAGTCACCGGCCTTTGCCGCGCTGCGCGCCGCCTCCGTGCGTCTCGGCAGCAACCCGCTGCAGGTCCAGGGGCCCGGCGGCAATGCCTCCATAAAGGACGGCGGCGTCATGCTGGTGAAAGCCTCCGGCACCTGGCTGGCCGAGGCCGAGAACAAAGACATCATGGTGCCGGTCGATATCGCGGGCTTCCGCGCCGCCCTGCGCGCCGGCGATCCGGCGGCGGAAGACAACGCCGCCTTCGTGCCGCAGGAAGAAAACCCGCTTGGCCTGCGGCCGTCCATTGAGACCTCGGTTCACGCGATCTTCGACTGGCCGGTGGTGATCCACACCCACTGCGTCGCCACCATCGCGACCGCGCTGCGCAAAGATGCGGCCGAGATCGTCACGCAACGCCTCGGTGATCTCGGCGCCGCCTTCGTGCCTTACGCCAAGCCGGGCCTCGACCTTGCTCGGGCGATCGACGCAGCCGCCACCGCGCAGACACGCATTCTCGTGCTTGGTAACCATGGGCTCGTCGTCGGTGCGGAGACAGCCGAGGAGGCGGAGACCCTGGCGCTGGAGGCGGCGCGGCGCCTGACCCCGAAGACAGCATCAAGGCCCGAGAGCCAAACCGAGTTGTCGACCTTTCTCGGCAACAGCGGCTGGCAGGCCGTCGACCACGCGGCAACCACCGCGATTGCCTTTGATGCGGCTTTACGGGCACGTATTGCGGGCGCGAGTTTCTATCCCGATCACGTTATCTTCCTGGGCCCGGGGATTCTGATTGCCGGCGAAGACGAGAGCGCTGCAGCAGCCATTGCACGGGCGCAAGAAGGGGCAGCCCAGAAGCTGATTGTCTTTCCCGGCCGTGGCGTCGCGATTCCGACGGATGCCTCGCCCGCCATGCAGGCCATGGCCCGTTGTCTCGGCGACGTTGCCGCCTGCCTCGACCCCTCGGCGGAGCTGATCCGCCTGACGCCCGAGCAGGAAGCCGAGTTGCTGAACTGGGATGCGGAAAAGTACCGCCAGGCGATGAGTGCCGATACGGAGTAGCCTGCGCCTGGCAGCAAGGCTCACGAGATCGGCCGCTCTCCGTCGAACAGAGGGCGGTGATCGCGGAACAGCTTCAGCAAACGGTCAACGACAGCGCGGATGCGTGCGGTCTGGCGCATGTCCTGATGCACCACCATCCAGGTCTCGCCCTGCAGCTCGGGAATCGGATCCCCGACCCGCACCAGATCGGGTTCGCTGTCAGCGGCGTAGCATGACAGCAGGCCCAGGCCGGCGCCGCCCTTGACGGCATAGAGTTTCTCCGGCGGCGTGGAACAGCGCACCCGCTGGCGCCCGCCTTTCAATTTGGCGGAGAGCCAGCGCGCCGTCGCCAGGTGCTGATGCGCCTCGTCATAGCCGACCCAGTCCCATTCCGCATAGCGGTCCGGCTCCAGATCGATCTCCCGCCCGGCGACATAGTGTCGGCTGCCGTAGACGGCTACTGCAGGTCGCGCCACACGCTGCGTCACCAGATCGCCCTGTTCCGGCAGTCGGTTGCGGAGGGCGATGTCAGCCTCGCGGCGTGAGAGGTTGGTGAATTCGAAGGAGGCGGCAAGCTCCAGTTCCAGCCCCGGCAGACCGTCAAGCAGCAAGGTCATCCGATTGCAGAGAAAGCGGCAGGCCGAAGAGCCGGCAGAGATGCGCACCGTGCCGCTGAGTTCTTCACTCACCGCACGGCTGCGGTCGATGGCCTCCGCCGCAGCGCCCATGGAGGCCGCCATCGGCAGCAGGGCTTCGGCGGCTGCCGTGGGCAGATAGCCTTTCGGCAGGCGATCGAACAGCCGTTTGTCGAGCGTCTCCTCCAAAGCCTGAATCCGGCGGCCGACCGTCGGCTGGCTCATCCCCAACCGGCGGGCCGCGGCCGAGAGGCTGCCGGTCTCCACCAGGGCCAGAAAAACCCGGAGATCATCCCAGTTTGGCTGCGATCTATCCATTTATGAATATTACAATACAATTATAGGCAATAGCCATTTATTTTTGAATGCACAACTGTCTCCGCGTGGAAAACCGAACGACGGAGATGAAGATGTTGATGGCCCTTGGCATTCGCAGCAGGTGGATATGGCTGAGGCAGCTTCTGCAGTGGTGGCGTCCGCGCCGCAAATCACCCGCCGTCCTGCATGTACGAGAGCTGGGCAACCACCTTCAACGCGACATCGGGCTTGAGGATTGGCGCGACCGGTGTTGAGGGATCGCGGCGCGCTGGCCCGTCTCTTCAGGGCTTGTCGTGGTAGTCGATGCTTTCCACCCGGTCGAGTCCGCGGCGCATGGTGTTTAGAATGAAGTCAGCGCGGCGTACAGGACCGCCGACACCGCTGCGGGGAAACTTTTCAGCCCAGGCATCCAGCTTCACCGAGGTGACGCAGAGCGCGCCGCCGACCTTGCTCTGATAGTCCGTTATCATCTGTTCCATGCGTTGGAATGAGTCCGCCGACATGTTGTCCCACATGTCTTCGGTGCGGGTACGGAACATGTCCAGCGTATCGCCCACTTCGCCCACGACGGTCGCGATTTTGGTTTCGACAGCCGAGCAGGCCGATACCACCCCGCGTTCCTTGCCGAGGTTCTTGTCGGCTTTCAACTCGGCCAGCGCCTTCAGGAAAGCCTGCAGCTTGGCCTGAGAAGCATCGAGGCAGGATTGATAGTAGGCAAGGGAAAGATAGACATCGCCATAGTTCTCCAGGAACTTGGGAATATCGGTCACTTGCAGGTTCATCTGGTCCGCCAGCTTACCCAGATTGCGCTGCGCCGCCTCGGCATCCGGTGAGGCAAAAAGCTGGACCAGTTCCTTTAGCGACCGCTCTTTCTTGTCATCCTTGCCGAAAACCGCGCGCAACAGCGGGCGGGTGAAACTCGACATATGGGGCGTAACCTCATGCACCTTCGCATCGGAGAGGCGGAGGTCGTCGACATCGTCGACCTCGATGCCGAGACGGCGCAGTTCGACGCGCAGGCTGTAGACGTCATAGCTGGAGAGCTGGCTGAGATTTCTGATCAGCGGCAGGTCGCGCTGGTTGTCCGCGTCGAAGTGAAAAACCTTCGGCAGATCTTCCGGCGCCACCTGTCCGCTGCCGGACTGGCTGTCCGCGAAGAGTTCGACCACGCCTTCGAGGTGGGAGTTCTTGACCAGGCGCGCGCGCTTCAGGCCCGGGGTAACCAAAGGCAGGCCGGACAACGGCAGAATGTGCAGCGAGTCTTTGGCGACAGCATCGTCTTCTTCGCTGATTGAAAGCATGCTTGCGGTCGGTACGGGATCCGGATTTCCAGACACGCGGCTGAGCTCCTCTGCATCACGGCGCCGATGGGCCTCACTAGAATATCCATCTATACGCGTTATGTTTATTTTTCGCTAAATCCTTTTTCGCGAAAACCCCAGAGAAATGCTGGCCTCCATCCCTACCGCCCGGCCGGCGGTCGAGGCGCCGGCGCAGCGAGCGGCGGGACTCTTCTCGCATAGGCTGTCGTGGTGAAGCGGCACGCAGAAGGCTGGGAAGCGGACGGGAGGCTGAAGACAGGGCGGATCGCCTGCCATCGCGTTTCCAACCGCCCGGGTTACTGTGCGTCTTCGTAGCGGATGTCCTGCACCAGCTCGAGGCCGGGGCGCATGTTGGTCATCAGGAAGTCGGCGCGGCTCCAGGGACCGCCGCTTTCCTTCTGCGGGAACTGCTGGTTCCAGGCGTTCATCTTCACGGTGATGATGCAAAGCGCGGCGCCGATGGCCGTCTGGTAGCCGATAATCATCGCCTCCATACGCCGGAAGGTTTCCTCCGACATCTTCTCCCACATGTCGATGGTGCGGATGCGGAACATCTCCAGGATGTTGCCGAGTTCATGGACGATCCCGTTGATCTTGGTTTCCAGCATCTTGCAGGTTGCCATCAGATTGGCAGCCTGTTTCAGGCTGGGGGTGCGCTGCATCTCTTCCATGGCCTGCAGGAAGCTCTGAATCTGCGGTTTGTTCTGATCCAGGCAGTATTGGTAGTAGGCCAGCGCCAGATAGACATCGCCATAGTCTTCGATGAACTTCGGAATCGCGGTCACTTCGATGCGCATTCTGTGGGACAGCCGCGCGAGATTTTCCTTTGCGACCGCCTTGTTCGGCGAAACAAAGAGGTTGATCAGATCCTTCAGGTCGCCCGGCTCCTGGGTCTCGCCGCCATAGACCGCGTGCAGCAGGGGCCGGGTGAAGGTGCGCATGTGCGGAACCAACTGGGTGCGCAGTTCCGGGGAAATCTGCAGCGCATCGACGTCCTCCACCTCCATGCCGAGTCGGCGCAGGGCGACGCGGACCGTATAGACATCGTAGCTGTTGAGCTGGCTGAGGTGCTTGATCAGATCGAGGTCGGACTGATTGTGGGAATCGAAGTGATAGACCTCCGCCAGGCGGTCCGGCGAGATCTGTCCGCTGCCCGACTTTTCGTCAGAGAACAGCTCGACGACGCCCTCGAAGCGGGCGTTCTTGATCAGGCGCGCCTTGCGCAGGCCGGAGGTGACAAGCGGCAATCCCTCAAGCGGCAGCTTATGCAGCGTGTCTTTGTCAGGGGGCTCGACATCCAAAGGAATATCGGATCGAACCGGCGGCTTCGAATAGGATCTTAGATGAGATTGGGCGACCGAAGCGCTGCGCCCAGGCATGGCATTACCGACCATGAGGACTCACCCCCCCGATGATCCGTTGGACACTGTCGGCAGATCGACAAAGCAACCCATACCACTCATCATTTCCACAGTTTTCAACTCTTTGCAGCTGGATGCCATTTTCGCGGGTAAATCATAATAAACAATAAATCATCTTTTGCTGACATATCAATTAGCGATAATCGTTAAGATTGCAATTCGCTTTGAAGGTGAAAATCCAGAGGAAACTCGCCCCGAAAACCGAAAACAATCGTAAAAAACGAAACCTATCTGCATATCTCCCTCAAAGCGTGTTCCGCATGTCACGGCCCACCCCCCGGGTAATTGAAACTGCCGGTTTCTCCAGTACGCTGCCTTTCAATCCATGATCCTGTTTAATCCTGGGGGTGGAATCGCCAAGGAATCGGGCGCGACGGGAGAGGGCCCGGCCAAGCAGCAAGGCCAATCAGAACCCTCTGGACGGCATCGAGGATGCCCGCCTCGCCGCCGCCGAATCTTGGCGGCTTTCGCCAACATGGACGCTGCCGAGAAGCACCAGCTTCTGGAGATGGTCAGGGATATCGCCAGTATCGAAGGGGGCGGCCTCTCCTACAGCCAGTTGGACGCACTGGAACGCTTGCGGCGGCAACGCGCCTAGAGCAGGTCCGGGTTGCGGCTGCCGGTCTCCTATTAACCCCTGGCCATCGCTTTTGGGACCTCCTAAGGTTGCCGATGCCTGACTCGGCTCGACCCTTTCTGGAAGGGAAAGAGCCCAGGAAGCGGGAGGCAAAGAGGGTGGACCAGGCGACAGGCTTCTTTCGGCCGCGGGCAGCCAAGACAACATGACCGGCGTCGAAGCGCAGTCTGCGGCAACGCGCGCAATGGCGACGGCAAAGAATGAATGGTGGCGCGGCGCGGTCATCTATCAGATCTATCCGCGCAGTTTTCACGATGCCAGCGGCGACGGCCTGGGCGATCTCGCGGGCATTTCCGAAAAGCTGGACTACGTCGCATCCCTTGGCGTCGACGCGATCTGGATTTCACCCTTCTACAAGTCGCCGATGCGCGACTTCGGCTACGACGTCGCCGACTACCGGGCCGTCGATCCGATCTTCGGCACTCTCGACGACTTTCAGCACCTGCTGGAAAAAGCCCACAGGCTGAGTCTCAAAGTCCTGATCGACCTGGTGCTCAGCCACACTTCCGACGAACACGACTGGTTTACGCAAAGCCGGCAGAGCCGCGATAATGCCAAGGCCGACTGGTATGTCTGGGCCGACCCGAAGACCGACGGCACGCCGCCCAACAACTGGTTGTCGATCTTCGGCGGCGGCGCCTGGGCCTGGGAGCCGCGGCGCCGGCAATACTACCTGCACAACTTCCTGACCTGTCAGCCGGATCTGAACCTGCACAACAAGGCGGTGCAGGACCAACTGCTGTCGGACGCGGCCTTCTGGCTCGACATGGGCGTCGACGGCTTCCGCCTGGATGCCGTCAACTTCTGCACCCACGACCCTCAGCTGCGCGATAACCCGCCGCTGAAGCCGGGGGAACGGCCGACCGATGGCGTGCCGCTGGACAACCCCTATGCCTATCAGCGTCATCTCTATGACAAGACCCAGCCGGAAACCGTCCACTTCCTGAAACGCCTGCGCGCCCTGACCGACCGCTACAACGCAAGGGCCACCATGGGGGAAGTCAGCGGCGACGACTCCCTGACCATCGCCGCCGACTACACGCGCAGCGGCGACCGCCTGAACATGGCCTACACCTTCAACCTGCTGACCCAGACTTTCACCGCCGAGCACCTGCGCGACGTGGTCGAGGAAATGGAAGCGCAGATCGACGACGGCTGGGCGAGCTGGGCGTTCAGCAACCACGACGTCGCCCGGGCGGTGTCGCGTTGGGGCAACCCCGGCGACGGCGAATTCGCCCGCCTGCTGATGGCCCTGCTGTTCAGCCTGCGGGGCACCGCCTGCCTCTACCAGGGTGAGGAACTCGGCCTTGCCGAGGCCGAGGTGCCTTTCGAGCGCCTGCAGGACCCTTACGGCAAGGCTTTCTGGCCGGAATACAAAGGGCGCGACGGCTGCCGCACGCCGATGCCCTGGCAAGGATCGGCCGATCATGCCGGCTTCTCCACGGCGGAGCCCTGGTTGCCGGTCGACCCCAGTCACCTGGAACTCGCCGTCGACCGGCAGGACCACCTGCCGGGGTCGCTGCTCAACGCCTATCGCGGTTTCCTCCACTGGCGCCGGACGCAGCCGGCGCTGCGTTTTGGCAGCCTGACGGTCAAGGAGTCCGAAGCGCCGCTTCTGATTTTCGAGCGCCGCTGCCCGGAACAGAAAATGCTGGCGGTCTTCAACTGCGGGCCCGAACCAAGGGACCTGCAACTGGAAGACAGTCAGGACCTGAAAGCCCTCGACGGACACGGCTTTACCGCCGCCTTGGAGAACGGGACACTGCGCCTGCCGCGCTATGGCGTTTTCTTCGGCGGCATGAATAATGAAGTACAACAAGAAGTTTCCGGTAACGGAATTGAGGGAGGAACAAACCATGGCTGAAGTGGTGCTGAGCGGTATCCGCAAGTCGTTCGGAGAGATCGAGACCATTCATGGTGTCGATCTGACGATCTCCGATCGTGAGTTCGTCGTCTTCGTCGGCCCTTCCGGCTGCGGCAAGTCGACGCTGCTGCGCCTCATCGCGGGCCTGGAGGAAATCACCGCCGGCGAGATGACGATCGACGGCCAACTGGTGAACGAACTGCCGCCGGCCCAACGCGGGATCGCCATGGTGTTTCAGTCCTATGCGCTCTATCCGCATATGACGGTCTACGACAACATGGCTTTCGGCCTGAAGCTGGCCAAGGCGGGCAAGGATGTCATCGAAGAGCGCGTGCGCCGCGCGGCGGGGATTCTCCAGATCGACCACCTGCTCGATCGCAAGCCGAAGGAGATGTCGGGTGGCCAACGCCAGCGTGTCGCCATCGGCCGCGCCATTGTGCGCGAGCCCAAGGTCTTCCTATTCGACGAACCGCTGTCGAATCTGGATGCCGCCCTCCGGGTCCAGACCCGCATCGAACTGGCCAAGCTGCACGTCGAGATGGCGGCGACCATGGTTTATGTGACCCACGACCAGATCGAGGCCATGACCCTGGCCGACAAGATCGTGGTGTTGAATGCCGGCAACGTGGAACAGATCGGCTCGCCTCTGGAACTCTATCATCATCCCAACAACCTCTTCGTCGCAGGCTTTATCGGCTCACCGAAGATGAACTTCGTAAAGGGCGCCATCGCCAACGTCGGTGAAGCGGCGGTCGAGGTGGCCCTGCCGGGCGACGTCAAAGCCAACATTCCGGTGAAGGCAGAGGGTGCGCGCAACGGCGACGAGGTGACCCTCGGCGTACGCCCCGAACACATCCTTGCCGGCGGCGGCCCCTCCCAGCTTGTCGGACGCGTCGACGTCGTCGAGCAACTCGGCGACTCCAACCTCGCCTATCTGACGCTTCCGGACGGTGAAACCGTTGTGGTGCGCAGCGAAGGGGATGCCAGCGTGCGCGAGGGCGATCAGATGCCGGCCGGACTGGATGCCGCGCAGTGCCACCTCTTCAATGCGTCAGGGGCGGCCTTCCCCCGCGTCGCCCTGTAAGACTTATTACCCTGTAAGACTTACAGCCGGTCGGGCGCCGCAATCACGTCCAGGCGACGGCGCAGCGACGCAAAGCGCACGTCCTGACTGCGCAGGTCTTCGGGAATCGCCAGCAGCAGCTCTGCAGCTTGATTCTCATGCCTCAAATGAAGATGCGCCTCGATGCGGGCGATCATCAGATCGGTCAGGTGGCTGCGATGCCGCGCCTCTTCCAACCAGGGCAGCGCGGCATCGAGAAACCGCAACACCTCTTCATAGCGTGACAGGCTGCGCAGGGCGGTGATCACGAAGTGTGCGGAGCGGCCGGCGGTATTCACGTAGACCTGGGCCGGCCCGGCGCCGTGATTGCCGTAGAGATGGCGGCAGACGTGATAACAGGCCGTCGCCAGGGAGAGGCAGAGTTCCGGGTCGCGGTCGCCGACATGATCGGCCGTGACCTGATCGAGACCGACCACCGCGATGCTGGGTTCGTCCGATGCGGCAAGCTGGATCGCCACGTCGCGCGCCATGGTCGGCGGCATCGCCGCGAGGGTCGCCTGGCGGTCACTCGGCGAGCCTTCGGTGAAAGCCCTGATGATCTCGTCGGTTCTTGGCCCCATGCCCGTCACCCCCTGCCCCCGTTACACCCTGCCTGCGACTTCCGCTTTTCCATGATTGTCGGCACCGTTTCGGCGCCCTTCGAAGCAATCCTGGGTCGATGCGCTCCGGTGGCCCGGATCACAACGCCGACGGCAGCACCCCCGCTTGCCCGGGCCCGGAGGATCTACAAGGCAAGAGTATGAAAAGCAGTACCGCCCGGGGCAATCGCGCCGTAGGGGTAGCCCCTTTGGGGGTGAGGGAACGCAGCGAGAGTCCGACCGCGCTAGGGCTTGGCCGACGGGAATCCGGGCACGGCTTGCAGACCGCCGGGCTGAACATGAGCCGGGCGGTGGTCGGTCCCGAAGTGCGTGCTAAGATAGGTCAGGATCACCTCGCGCTCGTCGGGCTCCAGCGGTTCCATCTCCTGCTCTTCGACCATCCAGTCGAGCGTTTCGTCCCAATCGCTGCGCGACAATCCTTGCTGGGTGACCAGGCGCAGGGAATGACAGGCGCCACAGAGATAGCCCGTCTCATCGCGGCCCGGCCCTTCGGGCCAGGTACTGCCGAAGGGATCGTCTTCCCCCCGCGCGGTCGTAGCCAGCAGGAGCGAGACCAGGATCGCGCTGCACATCCCAACGCTGCGGCCAAAGCCGCCAAGCGTTCGGCTTCGCCGGGGATCACCCCATGAAAGGCTTCTCATGCGGCGACGGTCACCGCAATCCGGTGCATGGCGTTATTCAGATAACCCTTGGGATTCCAGTTCACCGCGAAGGGCTGCATGCGGCCCTCGCTGTCGGTCGCCCGGGCCCAAACCTCGTAGTAGCCCTTCTCCGGAAAGGACAGGGTCGCGCGCCAGTCCTGCCAGGCGTAGGGATTGGGTGGGGCATCCAGTTCCGCGGCGATCCAACTGGCGCCGAAATCGATGGAGACCTCCAGCTTTGCAACACTTCGGTCACCCGCCCAGGCATGGCCGCGCAACGCGAGTTGGCGGCTTTGGATGGTGGTGTTGGTCTGTGGCGTGGTGATCAGCGACTTCACCGGCATCGACTCGATGATCCGGAAGTCCTTCTTGTCCACCTTGGTGCCCGGTGCCACGTTGTAGTAGGGCACCCGGTAGGAGGTGCCGGTCATCTTCGGGCCGTCGTGAACCACGTCGCGCAGCTCAATGCGGCTCAGCCATTTCTGCGAGGTCGAGCCCGGCCAGCCCGGACAGATGGTGCGCACCGGGAAACCGTTGAGCGCCGGAATCGGCTCGCCGTTCATTTCAAAGGCGATGAGGGAGTGGGGCTCCAGCGCCTTGGCCAGCGGCACCCCGCGAGAGATCGGCAGCTTGTCCGGATTGCCGGAAAGATGTCCGTCCATGCCGTAATGCGCGGTGTAGATCGCCTCGCTCTTGATACCCGCCGCCTTCAGCACGTCGGCATAGCGCACGCCGGTCCACTCGGCATTGCCGATGGCACCGAGAGTCCATTGGTTGCCCTTGGCCGGCGGATTGAACCCGGCCCTTCCGTTGCCGCCGCATTCGATCTGCAGCTTCAGCTTCACCACCTCGAAACGGCTGCGCAGATCATCCAGCGTCAGTTCGAGCGGCGTATCGACCGCGCCGTCCACGGTAAGCCGCCAGTCCTTGGCGTCCATGGCCAAGGCCATGTCCGGCACGGTGCCGTTGTTGCGCACGAAGTGGCGCGCATTGGGTGTCACCGAGTCGTCGAGCAGATGCGGCGGCGTCTCCGCATTCACCGGCCGGTCGTTCAGAAGGGTCAGGCCGTCCTTCGCCTCGAACAGCGAAAGCTCGGTTTCCTCCGCGAGCGCGGCGGGAATGAGCCCGGCCGGCATGTTGCGGTGAAACGGGATGGCGGCGCCCAGAACGGCGCCCATGGTCGCCAGCCCTGCGCCGCGCAGAAAGCCGCGACGGTCGGCATGGGCCCGGCGCCCGAAAACGAGGTAGTCGGCCCGCTCCGGATCGTCCTGATAGATCTCGCAGAGACCGCGTTCTTGTTTGCGATCGGTCATTTCTTCCCCCAGTTGGTTCGCGCCGGTTGGCCTGACGCTGTTGGTTTGCCGCAATCGGCTTGCAGCCGATGATTCGGGATCGGCAGTGAAGGAGGAAACGCCGCGGTTCCGGAAATCATTCCAAAAAAATGCCGGGACCGGCATCGACAGCAGGGGGACAGCAGGGGGACAGCAGGGGGATCGTACTAGGTCAGGCAGCGTTCGGCCTGGGCGTAGCTGCGCTGCAGCGCCAGGCGGGTCTCTCTGTCGAAGGGGCGCTGTTCCAGACTGGCGCGGAACAGGCGTCGGGCGATCTCGGCGAAACGCAGCGGATCCATGCCTTCGGCCAACAGCAGGGTGGAGAAACCGCCGCCCTGCCAGGCGATCGCCTGGCGCGGCCCGGTCGAACCCGCATCCGGTGCGAGATCCAACATCTGCTGATCCAGACCCAGACCGCCCGCCAGCAGGAAAAGGCTGAGCCGGCAGCCCCGCGTCCCGCGGTAACCCAGATGCAGGGACGGCATGCCGTCGATGACCGGCCCGTCGCCGACATGGTCCAGGCTGAGGCCGGCGGAAAGCAAATCCGGCACGTAAGCCGCAGGACCGAGTTTCTGCTGGGCGAGACGCAGCGCGCCGGTCTGTTCCCCGCTCTGGTGGCCAGTGCCGTCGCTTGCCGTTTCCGGCCAGTTCGCATGGTTCACCCAGGCCTGCGCGGCCCAAACCACATGGCGCTCCGGCGGCGGCGAGAGCAGAATCCACAGCCCGCCCAGCAGAAACACCATCGTCAGGGAGGCGGCCAAAGCCATCCCGGAGCGCAGCCAGGCGGCGGCCTGCCGTTTTTCCGAAGGCAGGTCGATCCCCCCTTCCTCCACCAGGCCCTGGGCGGCGCCCTTCAGACGGTGCAGCGCGGCAACCTGATCGGCCAGGGCCGGGTCGCGGCCCAAGGCGGCCGCCACCTCGGCCGCGCGTTCGTCGGTGAGCTCGCCGTCGACATAGGCGTTGAGGTCTTCCCAGGTTGGCTGACCGGACTTCACCTTCTTGATCCTTTGCTCGCGGGCTCGGGCAGGCTGCGGATGTTGCTCTCGTTCACCACCACGAGCAAGGCATGACGCGCGCGGCTGATGCGGCTCATCACGGTTCCGACCGGTACGTTCAGGACCGCTGCCGCTTCGCCGTAAGTCAAACCGGCGATGTCGATCAACGCAATGATTTCACGCTCTCGCGCGGAAAGTTGTTGCAGCGCCAGCTTTACCGTCAGCCGGTTAATCAAATGTTGATCGCCGCGCCAAGCCTGGTCCGGCTCTATGGTTCGGGTCTGCAGCTCGGCGGCGCTGTCGAACTCCGCGACCTCCGGCCGGCGCCGGTTCTGTCGCAGGCGGTCGATGAAACGGTTCCTCAGCACCCTGAACAGCCAGGCCCGATAGGCCGGCTCGTCCAGGGGCACGCGGCGCGCGGACAAAGCCTTTACCGCACAGTCCTGGACGAGATCGCGGGCCTCCTCCCGATTACCGACAAGACTGACGGCAAAACCGAAAAGCCGGTCCAGATACCCTTCCAGCCGATGAGGATTCGAGCTTGTCACCAAGTTGTCTCCGAGCGCGGCAGGGGCATCCTGACCGAGGAAGCGGCGAGCTGACAAGACGCCTCGGAGAATTACAACTTCTGGGTGCCAGCCACCGCTCTGGGGTTGCTACCCCGCTTGACTTTCCGAGGGCCGCGTTCCGGGTTTTGCGCCCCTCGTTAGGACCACGTTTACGTTGCCGAAGGGATAATTCCGCTGTGTCGGCCGGCCCCTGGCGGCCGCTGATGCTGCGAAACGCCGGCCTCACCCATCGACCAAAGCGGAACAAACCGATGCCCCCAATGGCAGGCAAGCCAGCCAACGGCCCAGCTTCCCGCAAAGATCAGAATGCCGGGTCAAAACAGAGCGCCCTGGCCAGCGCCTTGGGTCTGCTCGACGGCCTGCGGGAAAGTCAGCCCTCTGCCGAGGCTGAAAATGAGGCTTTCACCGCCTGCCGCCAGGTTCTGCGCGACGGCGATGAAGCCGCCCGGCGCCAGCTCGGTGCCGCGATCACGGGCTTCACCGCCCTGCCGCGCGATATCGCTCTGGCGCTGGCGAGCGACCAGCCGTCGGTCTCCCTCCCCTTCATCGCGCGCTCTGCCGTGTTGAACGAAGATGATCTGGTAAAGCTGGTGTGGAGCGGCGATCCCGCAAAACAGGTCACCATTGCAGCGCGGCCCCAGTTGCCCGCCCCGGTGGCCGCTGCGCTGACCGCCGTTGCCGGCGCCCGGGTGCTGACGACCCTGCTCGCCAACAAGTCCGCCAGGATCGACGCAGACGCCCTGCAGAACTGCCTCGACCGCTTCGGCGACGACGAAACCATCCAGCAAGGGCTGATCGGGCGCGAGCGCCTTCCGCTCGCCGTCAGCGAAGCACTCTTGGCCTCTGCCGCCCCGGGGCTGCAACAGGCCCTGTTGGCCCGTCATGCGGTTTCCCCGGCCGTCTCTCAAGAGCTTCAGCGCCGGCGGGGCAGCACGGCGCCTTGGTGGCAGATCCAGATTTTTTCGCGCTGATCCCTGTTTCCGGATGATCGGCCTGCCCGGAACGATCAAGCCGCTCTTTAGTTGTAATTAACCATACCATTGCTCTTATTTATATGCCGATACGTGAATAGCCTCCACATTTCGTTTAGTTATATAAGAATAGCATGAAAGCAAATGGGTACAATTTCCTTCAGCACTGCACGTTAACCAAGAAAAACGCCATCAAATTCATCGTTCGAAACAATTCTGTCACAATTCATCTTGGTCTTTTGGGAATTCACGAAGTAACTTAAGCCCATGGTTGAGCTGCAGACCTGAAACGTCAGAGACAGCCATGACCGGAACAAGAGTTGGTGGGGGGCACTCCGGGAATGGTCTTCCGCATGTCAATAACGATCAAGTAGAGAGCACATTGCCATATGGAAGACCTGTCGCAGGATCTGCTGACCACCCTTGAGATTACGCCCAGTGTTACCCTGATCGATCTGGTGATCGCCCTGGTCACCAGCGCAGTTCTGAACTTCGTGCTGGCCTGGCTCTACATCCGCACCCACGGCGGATACTCCTATTCCAAGTCCTACGTGCAGTCGATCGTGCTGGTCGGGCTGATCGTGTCGTTGATCATGATCGTCATCGGCTCGGAAATTGCCCGTGCCTTCGCCCTGGTCGGCGCCATGTCGATCGTCCGCTTCCGCACGCCGGTCAAGGACAGCCGGGATCTCATCTTCATCTTCGCGGCCATCGCCGTGGGTATGGCCGCGGGTACCGGATTCCATCTCTATGCCGCGGTCTTTACCGGATTCCTCGGCGCTCTCCTGCTCGCCTTTCACATGTTCAAGTTCGGTGATCTGGACCATCGCTCCTATGTCCTGAAACTGCGCCTCTCGCCGGGCGACAAGGACACTGTCGCCAAGCTCTGCCGCGAGCACTGCCGGCACTTCGCCGTGGTTTCCATTACCCGGACCAACGAAGACGCGGCGGTGGAAGACGTGGTCTACGAAGTCGATCTCAAGCCCAGGGTGAGCTACGGCGAGTTCGTCGAGAAACTGCGCGAGAAGGCAAACCCGCAATCCATCAATCTTCTGGTCGGCGAAGGCTCGGTGAATGTCTGAGCGGGAAAAGCCGAGGCGTGAAGCGACACTCAATCAGCTCACCCTTGGCGGCGGCGGCGCCGAAGTAACGGCCCGCCGGCGGGCGGAAGCCGGTCCCGCCCTGCCCCAGGCCTACACCAACCGCTATGAGATAAAGTATCTGGTCGCCGCAAGGGATCTGGCGAAGGTTCGTCACGCCTTCGAGGGCCTGCTCGAAGGCGACGCCAACAACGGTGACAACGGCGGTTACTTCAACCACTCGATTTACTTCGACTCGCCGCACTATCGCTACTACACGGAAAAGCACGAAGGCCAGTTGGCCCGGGTCAAACCGCGTCTGCGCTTCTATCGCGCCACAGCCTACGCACCGCCCTCGGCGATCTACCTGGAACTGAAAGGCCGCTACGACCGCATTGTCGCCAAGCGCCGCACCAGGCTCGATATGGCCACCGCCGAGGCCCTCCTGCGCGGCAGCGATCCGGCGGCCGCCATGGCGCACAACGGCGATGCCGTGGCCAAGGAGTTCACCTATCTGGCCCACCGCTTCAACCTGCAGCCCTGCGTGACGGTGCTCTATCACCGCGAAGCCTTCTTCAGCGCACTCTATAAAAGTCTTCGGGTGACCTTCGACAGCGGGCTGCTCTGCAGTCTCGCTACCGAACCGCTCAACCCGCTGGAGAGTTATCAGCAGGGCCTGCCGAACGGAGAGACGGTTCTGGAGGTAAAGTACAATGATCAGATCCCCAAGATCCTGCTGACCCGCCTCAACACTCTGGGCTTGCAGCAGCGGACCTTTTCAAAGTTCGCCGTGTCGCTCGAGCGCTGCTTCGATCAGTTTCGCAGCCGCCGCTTTCGCGCGAGCCGCTTTGCCTAAAGAGACAGACAGGCGGCAGACAGCACGGCTTCAACACCCTTTCCCCCCAAGGTACCAGACAAGAGGAAGACATGAGACTCTGGCAAAGACTTCAGCGAGGCGTCGCGGGTTTGGTTCTGACCGCCGGCCTGATCGGCCTCACGGGCCTCGGCTCGGCCGACGGCGCGGCGGCACAGGGCGCCGCGGCACAAAGCGACAAGGAGACACTGCGGGCCGCTGCCTTGCTGTACCGGCACGGCGTTATCTCCCCCAAGTACGCACCACCCAAAAACGCCACCGAATGGCCCATGGGCTTCAGTCAGCTGACGGCGGTCGGCATGCGCCAGATGTATGAAAGGGGTGGCGCACTGCGCAAGCGCTATGTCGAAGACCTCGGCCTCCTGAGCGAGCGTTATCACGCCGACGAACTTGCCGTGCGTTCCAGCAGCACCGACCGCGCCCTGCAGTCGGCGCAGATGCTGATACTCGGGCTCTACCCCCTCGGCCTCGGCCCCGATCCTTCGATCTATGACCAGAGCCTTGAGGCCGCGCCCAGCGCCGAGCTGGCCTTCACCCCCGTGCCGATCCACGCCGTCGCGCTGGAGAACGATGCGGTCATGCGGCCCTGGACCGGCCGGGCCAGTTGCACCCGCTACCGAAACTTCGTCAAGCGCCTGGGCAACACCGAACTCTATGAGGAAAAGGGCAGGGAGCACGAAGACTTCCTGCGCCGTGTCTCGGCGGTGATGGGGGTCAACGAAGGCAAGAAGATCGGCACGGTTCTGTACCTCATCAACGAGGTTTACGAACCGCTTTCCGCCAACCTGCAGCACAACCTGCCGCTGCCCGAGGGCATCTCCCGGAAAGACATGGAGAAGATGAGCGAGCTGGCGGACTGGAACTATCATCATCAGTTTCTCGGCCGCACCGTTGGCCGTTTGACCGGCGGATCTTTCGTTGCCGACGTCCTGAGGAATTTCGCCCAGGTGAGCGAAGGCAATACCAGGGCCAAACGGCTCTATCTCTACTCCGGGCATCAGCGCACCATGCTGGGCGTCGACGCAGCACTGGGTATTGAAACCGCCCGCACCAGCGGCCCGCTGTTCAAAGGGCGGGTGCCGCCGCTTGCTTCACACTACGCCTTCGAACTGCACGAGGTATCGGAAGGCGACTTTGCGATCCGCCTGAAGTTCGTCACCAACGACGGGGAGCAGACCATCCGGGTTCCCGGATGCGATTCAGATACCTGTTCGCTGAAGAACTTTGCCGCCGCGGTCGGCGATGCAATTCCCCGCAACTGGCGGCAGGAATGCGGCGGTTGATCAGGAGGCAACGGCCCGGTTACGGCAGGCCGGCACCGGGAGGTCGTTAGCGCGAAAACCGTTAGCGGGAAGGGGCGGCAACGGCACGCCGTGAGGCGACTGACAACGCCGCCCCGCTGCCGGACTTGGCCAGGCTCGGCGGCAGCACAAAGGTGACGCTGGTGCCTTCGCCGAGCACGCTGTCGATCACCAGCTCGCCGCCGTGAAGCTTCACCAGCGCTGCGGCAATCGGCAGACCCAGACCGGTTCCATCATGCTGGCGCGTGTAAGGGTTCTCAACCTGGCCAAAAGGCTGCATGACCTTCTCGAGCTGATCTTCGGGAATGCCGATGCCGCTGTCGCCGACCACCACACGCAGCCCGGCGCTTGCCGACCATTGAGCCGACAGAGAGATCCGCCCGCCCGCTTTTGTGAACTTGACGGCATTGCTCAACAGGTTCAGCAGAACCTGCCGAACGTGCCGCGCATCGGCTTGCAGGATCGGAATCTTTCCGGACAGATCGACAGACAGTTGCAGTCTCTCTTCCGCCGCCTTCTCCTGGATCAGCAGCAGACAGGTTTCCGCCTCGGCACGAAAGTCGACGTCCTCAATGTTGAGTTCGACCTTGCCCGCCTCGATCTTGGAGATGTCCAGGATATCGTTGATGAGTGCCAGAAGATGATTGCCGGAACCGTGCACCTGGCGCGCATAGTCGACATAACGGGGATCGCCGAGGGGACCGAAAAGCTCCATCACCATCATCTCTGAAAACCCGTTAATGGCGTTCAGAGGCGTGCGCAGCTCGTGGCTCATGTTCGCCAGGAAAGATGCCATAGCGCGGTTGGCCGACTCCGCCATGTCGCGGGCCTCCTCCAGCTCCGCCTCACGCTGCGCCTTCTGGGTCAGCAAAGCGCCGACCGAATTCACCGCCTCGTCCAACTGCTGCAGTTCCACCGAGGCGAAGGACGGCAAGGGATACGGTTTAACGTGGACGCCGCGGCTGAAGCTCACCAGATGCGCGACAAGCTTGTCGATGGGCCGGATCGCAAAGGCATTCACCAGCAGAAAAATCAGAAAGGAGAGGAGCAGGCAGGCGCCGCCGACCGCAACGGCGATCAGAAAAGTGTGTTTGGCAATCTCTTCCTGAAGCCGAGAGGTATCCCAGGCGAAGGTCATGCGGCCAAAGTTTTCGCCGGCAAAGGTCACGGACTTGGATATCTCGATCAGGTCTTCCCGAACCTCGGCGTCACGCTGCCAGGCATAGAGCGACACACCGGCTTCGTTCACGATGACCGCCGAGAAAAGGTCGGGATCGCGGACGATCATCTGACTCATGGTGGTCTCGAGGCGCGGCAGGTCTTCGCTGAGAATGTCCTCGAGAGAGGAGAGCCGGACGAGGTCGAACTTGCGTCCGGCCTCCTCGATTGATCGTTCGGTCAGGTAGGTTTGTTCGGTGTGGCGGATGATGAAACCCGCGAGCCCTCCCAGCAGAACGGCCAGCGCAGCCAGACCCAGAAGCAACTGCGTACCGAGGCGAAAGCGGCCCCGGCGCGCGTCACTGTATTCTGGCCCGATGATGCTGGGCATCGAATCATGCTGATCCATTTACCGCCTGCGAGCGCCGCCGGCGCCCTATCTACTGAAGTTGGGTCTTCTGAAGCTGGGTTTATTGAAGCTGCGCGAAGAACTGCGGGTTCGCGCGAATGGCGTCGCGCGTCGGCTCGTAGTCCCGGTCACTGCCTTCGAAGAAACCGTCGAAGCGCAGCGCCCGCAGAGCGGCGCTGTCATCTACGTTGAGAAGCGCCTGGCGCAGGGCGTCGCGTACCCGGGGATCGAGGCCGGCACGGGCAACCCAGGGCCGGGTTGAGTTGCTGAACTTGGCAAGCGCGCGGATCGGCACGCCTTTGTCGACAAGCTTCTGGAAGGTCGTTTCCTCAAGCGCGCCGGCATCGAAAAGACCGGAGCCGACAGCCCGTCCGACCTTGTCATGCCGGCCGAGATATTCGTAGCGCGCAAGATCACGGGCATAGAGCCCGGCGCGCATCAGCGTCAGTTGGGAAAAGTACCGCCCCAAGGTCGACCGCTTGGAGCCGAAGGCGAAACTGTGGCCGCGGAGCTGCGATACATCGGTCAAGTTGCTGTCGCGATGCACGGCGATCACGCCGTCGAAGGATTTCGCGCCGTTCTTGTTCTCCATGGCCAGCACGGTAAGGCCATCGTTTTCATCTTTGGCGAAGATGTAGGAGGCGGGCCCAAGGCGGGTGAAGTCCGCCTCGCCATCGACAATCAAGGCAACGCCGGCTTCATAGCCTTTCACCAACTGCATCCTGATTTCGACTTCCTCGCCCAGTACCGCCGTCGCTTCCTTGGCGATCGCATCCAGGGTGGGACGCAGTTGGGCGACCATGGCGGAGGGCTTGTCCGGTGCATAGGTGCCGAAGGTCAAAACCACCTTGGCCTCGGCGGCAGCCGGTAAAAGGCCGGCGAATGCACAGACTATTAAAGCGGCCGCGGCTGATCGCACGGCGCTTCGGCGCGGGACTGTGGTAACCATCTTAAACTACCCCATCGTAGCGTTAGGGATTCGCGTTGTTGGGGATAAGTTAAGAAGATCGAAGTTAATAAAACTTGAAAACTATTGGATCAATTCAACCGTATTGAGTATTCGCTGAAACAAACAACCTGGAATTGCCATACCCCGCCATACCCCGCCAGGCGTATCGCCGGGCCGGCTGCCGGGACTAACGCCCTAGCCCGCCTGGACTTTCCTGCCTTTTGTCTTCCTCAGCCTCATCTCCCTCTTCCGGCAGCATGTGCCCGCGCATGAAATAGATCTGCGCCGCAACAAAAATAAAGGTGAGGACAAGGATCCCAAAGACTTTGAAATTCACCCAGAAATCGGTCGACTGGGTTCGCCAGACTACTTCGTTGAGGGCGGCCATGACGACAAAGAAACAGGCATAGCGCAGGGAAAGCTTCGTCCAGCCCGCTTCATCCAGCGGCCAGACAGAAGCAAGCAACGGCTTCAACAGGGGCCGCTTAAAAAACAGGCCGCCGAACAGTATGGCGGCAAACAACAGCTGGACGATCGTCGGCTTCATCTTGAAGAACGTCTCGTCTTCCAGCCAAAGCGTCAGTCCGCCGAAGACCCCGACCACAACCGCGGTCACCAGGGGCATCGGCGGCAAGCGGCGCTCGATGGCAAAGGACAGGACCAGAGCAACGGCGGTGGCGATCATGATCGCCAGGGTCGCCGCCATCAGATCGCTCATCCAATAGACCCCGAGAAATATGGCCAGAGGGCCGTAATCGACGGCGGGCCTTAGCCAGGCCGGGGCTGAGGGTTTCATCCTGTTCTTTCTCCGTCTTCTTCTATCCGGGCCGTCTCGCCGGCCGGCGCAGCGCCCCTCCGGGCACGGTCAGGCAGGCTGTGGGGAAAACCCCTCTGCAGCACAGGCGCAGGACTGAATATAGGCGCCGGGCGCGCCGCTTGCACCCTTGCTGCCCGCGGTTGGCAGACTTTGTGGCGAATACCGGCCAAAGACGCCGAGAGCTTAACAGCTTCTTAAAGCTGCTGTGACAGTTTGAGGAGATCGCCCGCTGCAACAGGGAGTTGCTGAAAGATGTTCCAACAATTCGCTTCTCCGGAAGACCTGAATCGCGAAACCCTGGCCCGTAAGACCACGGCCCGCGAAACCAAGCATCAAGCGGCAACAGTCACAGCCCGGCAGTCCCGTCAGGCCGAGAGCCAGCCGGCGGACCAGCGCGATCCTTTCATCGAGCACTATTTCAAGCGCATCGACCCGAAGATGGCGGCAAGCTTCAGCGAAGAACAGTGTGCCGCGATCAAGCAGATGTTCGGCGCCCGCGGCGTCGCCAAGCACGCCGTGGAACTGCGCCGGTCGATCCCCATCGGGCGGCGGCGCTTCTATCTGGTTCTGCTGATGGGGCGCGAACAACGCACCTTCAACCGGCTTTTCAGCGAAGGCACCGCAACACGTTCCTTTGCCATCCTCGGCTATGCGATCACCGCGGCGCTTTGGCTGATCCCGGCCGTCGCTCTGGCCTTCGCCCTGCAGGCCCTGCTCTGATTCAGGCTCCTTCCAAGTAGCCTGTCGCCGCCGGACCGGCTTTGAACGCCGCCCCGGAGGGCGTTATCCTGGGGCATGCCCGGCCGCCCGACCATAGACCCGCGAACAGACACCGCCGCACCCCGGCGTACAGAGACGTTAACAGCCGAACGCGGCAGTACCGCTGCTTTGCTGTCGCGTGGCCTTAGCCGCTTTCATGCCGACCTTGGCCTTGTCTGCCTCTCCGAGTTCACCCTGCGATCCGGCCGGCGCGCCGACCTGATGTGCCTGGATGCAAAGGGCGGGCTGACGATCATCGAGATCAAATCAAGCGTGGAAGACTTTCGCAGCGACAAGAAGTGGCCGGAATACCTGGACTACTGTGACCGCTTTTTCTTCGCCGTCCCCGAAGACTTCCCGCAGGCATTGATTCCCGCCGATCAAGGCCTGCTGGTGGCCGACGCCTATGGGGCCACCGTGATTCGAGAGAGCGCGCTCCGGCCCCTGAACGCCGCCCGCAGAAAGGCTGTCACACTGCGTTTCGCCCAGACCGCCGCGCGCCGCCTGATGGGCCTGATCGACCCCGAAGGTTTCACCGCTCCCTGATACCCCTTACCCAGATATCGAGGGACCCGCCTTAACCGCTGCTTTCCAGCCGCTTGATCGTCGCCGTGGTCGAATGGCCGGGAGACAGGTCAGCCAGCACCACCCGCCCGCCATAGCTCTGCACAACCTCGGCGCCGACCACCTCGTCGATGCTGTAGTCGGCGCCCTTGACCAGAACCTCGGGGCGCAGCGCTTCTATCAGTGCCATCGGCGTATCCTCGGAGAACACCACCACCCGGCTGACGCTGGCGAGAGACGCCAGCACCGCAGCCCGCGCCGCTTCGCCCTGAACCGGACGGCTTTCGCCCTTCAGACGGCGCACCGAGGCATCGCTGTTGAGGCCCACCACCAGACGGTCGCAGGCGGCTTCGGCCTGCTGCAGCAGAGAGACATGCCCCGGATGCAGCAGGTCGAAGCAGCCGTTGGTGAAGCCGACGCGCAGGCCCGCCTGGCGCCAGCGCGCGGCCCGGTCGAGCAGATTGTCCAGATCGACGACTTTCGATTCCGCCGCCATCAATTCGCTGGCATGGAACGCCTGGGCAATCTCCTGCGGCTGGGCCACGGCGGTTCCGAGTTTACCGACAACGATGGCCGCGGCGGTGTTGGCCAGACCCGCGGCTTGCACAGGCTGCAACCCGGCCCCCAGGGCTGCGGCAAAGACCGCCACAACGGTGTCTCCGGCGCCGGAGACATCATAGACCTCCCGCGCCTCGGCCTTCAGGTGATGAACGACGCCTGCAGTCGAATTCTCACTCCCCTCAACCAGGGTCATGCCCTGCTCGCTGCGGGTCGCCAGAACGCCGCCGATGCCGGCGCTTTCGACGATCCGGCGGCAGGCGGCAACCACGTCTTCATCGCTGCCGCCGGGAAGACCGCTGGCTTCCTGCAGTTCGCGGCGATTTGGTGTGATCCAGCCGGCGCCGCGGTAGCGCGTGAAATCGCGTCCCTTGGGATCGACCACCAGGGGGCAGGCGCGCTGCCCGGCGGCCTCGACCACGGCGGCGATCACCGCCGGGCTCAGCAACCCCTTGCCGTAGTCGGAGAAGATCACAGCGGCAGCATCCTTCATGGCGGCGAGGGCCGCCTCGATAACCGCAGCCTCGCTGGTGGAATCGAGATCCCCCGAGGCCTCGCGGTCGGCCCGCAGCAACTGCTGACCGCCGGCAACGTAGCGTTCTTTGATGGTGGTCGGCCGCCCGGCGGGGTTCACCAGTTCGATGCTGCCGCCGACCGGCGCGAGGCAGTCGCGGGCAAGGCGCGCCACGTCATCACCGGCGGCATCCCGGCCCGCCACGCCGACCCCCAGCGGCTTGGCGCCGAGCGCCGCCAGATTGCGCAGCACATTACCCGCGCCGCCCAGCATGGCGGCCTCGCGCTCTATCCGCATCACCGGGATCGGCGCTTCCGGCGAGATGCGTTCGACCCCGCCATAGATGAAGCGATCCAGCATGAAGTCGCCCAAGACCAGAACCGGGACGCCCTTCAGGCGGGCGATCAAGGCTGTCAGATCGGTTTCTTCACTCATCGACTGCATCCGGTCCTGCTGGATTTCGCGCGACACCGCGCCCGCAGTTGTTTCCCACTCCGGGGCAATCCGATCAAGACCCCCGCCGAAACCGCTGGCCCGAACTCAAGACAGCCTAGCCGCAAACCCCCAACAGTCTCCCAAAACTAGTTAATAGTATTAACTGAAATGCAATGAAAGATAATCAATATGATTGTTATTACTGCCCGAATCCCGCTCACAATCAGGATCCCACGGCGATCATGACAGCCTCTGTCAGCCAACAGTCGACCATGCAAGAACAGGCCTTGCTGAACCACATCAAACGTCTGGAGCGCAACGGACAGGATCATCTTTGCGTTCAAATACACCTTTCCAGCCTGATCGCCTTCGACCGGCTGCCGGACTGCCGGAACATCGCCCGGACCATGATGGACCGGGCAGCCAGAACCCACGACGCCAGTCTGTTCGAGCTTTTCAACAGCGATCTCTTCCTGGTCTATCATCGTAGCAATGCAGCTCAGATCGAAGAGGATCTGAACCGGCTGCGCAGGGTCTGCCGGGAAGACCCCTTCTTCGCCGCCGGCGCTGAAGCCGACGCGGCGTTCTGCAGTCACTTTGATTTGGGCGAGGGCTACGAAACGTTATCGGAGCGGGTGCTGTCGCTGCTCGCCGAACGGGCGGAAATGGAGAGGTCGGCCAGCGGTCCGCGCCGCAACGCGCTGCCTATCAGCCTCGCCGACCTGGCAGCCGTCGAAAAGGCCATCGCCCAAGCGGATCTTTCGGCCATGACCAGCCGCCAGGCGATCTGTCAACTCGACGAAAACGGCCGCCCGCAACCGCTGTTTCACGAGCTCTTCACCTCAATGAGCACGCTGCGCGACACCCTGTTGCCCGGTCATGACATCTTCTCGGACCCCTGGCTGTTCCAGCATCTGACGACAAAGCTGGACCAGCGCATGCTGGCATGGCTCGCCAAGAACGACGATGCGACCCTGCGGCACTCGTTCAGCATCAACGTCAATGTCACCTCGGTGTCGTCGCAGCGATTCCTGGAACTGGACGAAGAACTCGATCAGAAGCGGCGCAACACCATCTTCATAGAACTGCAGGCGCTCGACATCTTCGCCGATGTCGACCGCTACCTCTTCGTGCGCGACTTCCTGCTGGACCGTGGCTACCGCATCTGCCTTGACGGCGTCACCGAGTTGTCGCTGCCCTACATCGACCGTGCCGATATCGGCGCGGAACTGGTCAAACTGCAATGGTCGAAAACCCTGCGCAGCCAGGTGGAGGGCCGCAATCGCAAGGGCCTGCGGTCGGCAATCGAGAAAACCGATCCGGCGCGCATCATTCTGACCCGCTGCGAAAGTGACGATGCGATCGAGCTGGGTCACGAGTTGGGCATCCACTTGTTCCAGGGGCACTTCCTGGATCATCTGCTGCGTGAGAACATCACCCGTGACGAAGCCGCCGGGCGCCTGAGCGCCGCCCTTGCGCGCCATCGCCGGACCGTGGCGCAACAACACGCCGCAGCCAACTCCTGAAGCAGCGCCGACCGGACCCGTGACCCTGCGGCGACCGGTTGATACGGACCGTAATCAGCCGGAATGGGTCGCCGTCCCCAATCCGACACCGTCCGGTGGATGTATTCCCGACCCGGCCAAGCCCTGGGCGTCTGAGGAGAAGGCCGCCCTCGTTATGCCCGCCCTCCTTATGCCCGCCCTCCTTATGCCCGCCCTCGTTATGCCCGCCCTCGTTATGCAAGGCAGCGCCGCATCGAATTAACACGCCATGCTATAGGCTTCATAAACAGCGTTAACTGAATTGAAAGAGGCAAGCGGTTATTTAGCCTAAACGGCTAATGAGTTTGATGTGGATAGTGGGAGCTAGCGTCGACCATGGCACGCTCGCCTGAGCAGCAGAAAATGCAGGAACAGGCCTTACTCAATCACATTAAGCGCCTGGAACGCAGCGGCAGTGACTATCTGGCCGTCCAGATCCATCTCTCCAGACTGATCGATCTCGACCGCCTGCCTGAATGCCTGAATGTCGCTCAGACCATGGTGGCCCGGGTCGCAAAAACCAACGACGCCAGCCTCTTCGATCTGTTCAACAACGACCTTTTTCTGGTCTATCACCGCGACAGCGCGACGCAGATCGACGCCGCCATGAAACGCCTCTGCCGGATCTTGAAGGAGGATCCCTTCTTCGCCAGCGAGCCCTGCGCCAAGGCGGCTTTCTACAGGCACTTCGATCTCGGCGACGAATACCAGGAGGTTTTGAACCGCGCCCAATCCCTTGTCGAGGCCCGCGAGAAGCAAGACGCCGCCCACGCCGACAAGCGCACAAAGCCCAAACACAGCCCGATCACGCTCACCGATCTTGTCGCGGTGGAAAAGGCCATCACCCAGGCCGATCTTTCGACCATGACCAGCCGTCAGGCGGTCTGCGAGATGGACGAAAACGGCAGGCCGCAACCGCTCTTCTACGAGCTCTTCACCTCGATGACCTCGCTGCGCGATACCCTGCTGCCCGGGCAGGACATCTTTTCCGACCCCTGGCTGTTCCAGTATCTCACCACCAAACTCGACCAACGCATGTTGGCCTGGCTCGGCAAGAACGACGACGCCACGCTGAAGCATTCCTTCAGCCTGAACATCAACATCGCTTCGCTGCTGTCGCCGCGTTTCCTTGAACTCGACGAACAGCTCGACCGGCAAAGGCGCAACACCATCATCATCGAACTGCAGATGCAGGACATCTACGCCGATGTCACCCGCTACCTCTTCGTGCGTGAATACCTGTTGGACCGTGGTTACCGGATCTGTCTGGACGGCATCACCGAAACCTCGCTGCCCTACGTCAACCGCAAGGAACTCGGTGCCGAGCTGCTGAAACTGCAGTGGTCGAAGAGCCTGCGCAGCCAGATCGAAGGCAAGAACCGCAGCAGTCTGCGCGACGCCCTGGAAAGGGTCGATCCAAAGCGTGTCATCCTTTCACGCTGCGAAAGCGACGACGCGATCGAACTGGGCGGCAAGCTCGGCATATGGCTGTTCCAGGGTTACTATCTCGATGACCTGCTGAGCGAAAAGATCACCCGGGAAGAAGCCAGCGAACGCCTGGGCGCCGCCCTGACCAGGCACCGCCGCGCGGCGGCACCGGCCAACATGGCGGTCAGTTCCTAGGCGCGTATTTGGCCAGGATACGCTGCAGCGTGCGCCGATGCATGCGCAGGCGCCTCGCCGTCTCCGAAACATTCCGGTCGCATTGCTCGTAGACCCGTTGAATATGCTCCCAGCGCACCCGGTCGGCGCTCATCGGGTTGCAGGGCGGCGGCGGCAGGACCTCTTCCTGTTCCAATAAAGCCGCTTCCACCTGATCGGCATCCGCCGGCTTCGGCAGATAGTCCGTCGCGCCGACCTTAACCGCCGCAACGGCCGTAGCGATGTTGCCGTAGCCGGTCAGAACGATGATCCGGGCATCTTCACGCGCGGCACGCAGGGCCTGTACCACTTCAAGGCCCGATCCGTCATCGAGACGCAGATCCACTACCGCATAGCCGGGCGCCGAAGCCTGAGACAGTGCCAGGCCATCGGCCACGGTATAGGCCGTGCGCACGGAAAAACCCCGGCGCTCCATGGCCCGTGCCAGACGATCGCAGAAGCGTTGATCGTCATCGACAATAACCAGTTCGCGCGCTGCGGCCTGCGCTTCAGCTTCGCTTACCATTCTCTTCTCCTATCCGTCTTCTCGTCCGTCACCTTGCTTTGCGGCGCTCGCCGCCGGCGACACTTCAACCACTTCCAAGCGATGGCGCGGCCAGCGAATCTCCACCACCGCGCCGCCTGAGATCTCGTTCGAGAATTCGATACCGGCGCCGAAATGCGCCAGCAGCGTGCGGGCGATGAAGATGCCCAGGCCCATGTGCTGACTGCCGCCGCGCCGACGGTCGCGCGAGCCGGTTGAATAGTAGGGCTCGCCCAGGCGGCTGAGTTCGGTCACGTCAAAGCCCGGCCCGTCGTCAATGATCCGCAGCATCACCGACTCTTCGTCCCAGGTCAGGTCGACAACCACTTTGCGGCGCGCAAACTGCACCGCGTTCTGTATCAGGGTGCCAAGCCCGTGCAGCACCTCGGCATTGCGGATCACCGTCGGCTGGGAGGCGTCGCTGTCGATCGCCGGACCGGCGCTGATTTCAACCGTCACGCCGTCGCGTTGATGCGGGCCGGCGGCCGCCTCCACCAGGGCCACCATGGGCAAGCGGTGATAGGGCGAGCCGTCGTCCCAGGCCGGCCGTTCGGCCAGCCCGGCGAGAATGGAGCGGCAGCGCAGGGATTCCGCATGGAGCAGTTCCACGTCCTCGCGCCAGGGCGAATCCACCGCCAGTTCGCGCTGCAGTTCCCGCGCCACGACGGCGATGGTGGCCAGCGGCGTGCCGAGTTCATGGGCGGCGGCCGCCGCCAGGCCGCCAAGTGCGGAAAGCTGCTGCTCGCGCGCCAAAGCCAGCCGCGTTGCCTCCAGCGCCTGCGACATCTGCCTGTTTTCCTGAGCCACGGATGACACGTAGGAAGCGATGAAGATCACTGCAATCACCAAGGCGGTCCAGACGCCGGCAATGTAAACCGGCGACAGCAGGATGCCCGATTCGCTCCACGGCAGGGGCAGATACCAAACCGCCAGGATCGAGACCAGAAACAAGGCCAGGGCCGAGATCGTCAGCGTGCTGCGCCGCGACAGGGCCCAGCCCGAGACCACCACCGGCGCCAGAAGCAGCATTGCAAAAGGGTTTTGCAGACCACCGGTGAGGCCGAGCAGGGTTGCAAGCTGGACCACGTCGAAACAGAGGTTCCAGATCGCCTCGCGGTCGCTGGCCCAGGTCGCACTGGGCCGGGTGACCGACAGCACCACATTGAGCACGCCGGAAAAGGCAATCACCGACATGGCCGGCACGAAAGGAATATCAAAGCCGAGACCGAAGTAGACGACCGCCAGGGTGATCGCCTGCCCCCCAAGCGCAATCCAGCGGATGACGATCAGGGTGCGCAAGCGCAGGCGCCCGTTCGGGGCCGGCGCCGCCGTGGCGGCCAGCGGAGAGATCTCGGCAGCTCTCTCCGGGCCGGAGGGCTCAGAGGCAGCCTTGGGAGCGTTCTGGGGGGCGGTCTCGCTCATGGCGCACAGTCTCGCTCTGCAGCGCGGAAAGGCAAGACCCAGAAACCGGCACCCGGAACAGTTTGTTTTTTGCGGTTCAGCCTGCTTCGCTGGGTCCCGAAACCGCGGCCTCCGCGAAGGTCGCCATGCCGTTGTGGCAGGCAACGGCAGCCTTCAGCAGCAGGACGCCGACCATCGCGCCGGAGGCCTCGCCCAGGCGCAGCCCGAGATCGACCAGGGCCTCTTTGCCGAGACGCTTTAGAAGGTGCTTATGTCCGGGTTCGGCGGAGACGTGCGAGACCACGCAGTGGTCGATCGCCTGCGGATCAAGGGCGTGGATCACCGCCGCCGCCGCGGTGCAGGCATAGCCGTCCAGCAGCACCGGCGTGCGCGCCAGCCGGGCCGCCAGGATGGCGCCGGCGATTGCCGCCAGCTCACGCCCGCCGAGACGGCGCAGCACCTCAAGGGGATTATTCAGGCTGTCCCGATGAAGCGCCACCGCCTGATCGATCAGCCTGGCCTTTTCGGCCATGCGTTCGGCATCGATGCCGGTGCCCGGCCCCACCCAATCGGACGCCGGGCCGCCATAGAGGCCGCAACACAGCGCCGCCGCCGAGGTGGTGTTGCCGATCCCCATCTCGCCCAGGGCCAGCACGTCGATGCCGCTCTCAACCGCCACCATGCCGTAGGCCATGGCCCGGGCGCAGTCCTCCTCGTCCATGGCCGGGCCTTCGGACATGTCGGCGGTGGGCTCCTCCAAGGCCATCTCGTAGACCCTGAGGTCGGCGTTCGCCAGGCTGCAGAGCTGGTTCACCGCGGCGCCGCCGTCGATGAAGTTCTTCACCATCTGAGCCGTCACTTCCGCCGGATAGGCAGAGACGCCTTTCTGTGCAATCCCGTGATTGCCCGCAAAGACCGCGGTGTAGGGGCGTTCCACCGAGGGCGGGTTACGGCCTTGCCAGGTCGCCAGCCAGACCGCCAGATCCTCCAGCCGTCCCAGAGAGCCGGCGGGCTTGGTCAGCTCCGCCTGGCGGTCGCGGGCGATCGCCGCCGCCACCCCATCCGCCGCCGGCAGATCGTTCAGCAGAGCGCGGATTTCGTCGAAACTTGCGATTGCCTCCGCGGATGTCATGACGGCGCAGTCCTCATGGCAGAAAGTCTCCGAACATCAAAGCTGTGATGGGCCGCGACAGGATTAGGCCCGCGCGGCGAACTGTCCTATAAACGGCCCCCAGAAGAAACACCCGAGAAGAAACACTCAAGAAGAAACACCGAAGCCAGACCTCGACGCCTCTTCCGAACCTCAACAGATCACTGCACCACGGACCACTGCCGTGTCCCCCTCCACCGAAACGCCGCCGCCCCGCCTGTCGCCGCAAAGCTGGCTGCAGGACCTGCAGATCGCCATCGCGCTGCTGACCCGCCTGCCGAGCGGCAAAATTGCCGAGGACCCGGCCCCCTGCCTGGCCCGGGCGAGCCGCTGCTATCCGCTGGTCGGGGCGCTGGTCGGCGGATTGGCGGGGCTGGCCCTACTGGCGTCGGGGGGACTTGGCCTGCCGGCGATCCCGGCAGCCCTGCTGGCCATTGCCGCAACGGTGCTGATCACCGGCGCCCTGCACGAAGACGGCCTGGCCGATCTGGCGGACGGCCTCGGCGGCGGCCACGACCGGGCGCAGAAGCTGGCCATCATGCGCGACAGCCGGATCGGCAGCTACGGTGTCCTCGCCCTGATTATCACGGTCGCCCTGCGCGGCTTCAGCCTGGCCGCGATCGCCGACCCTCTGATGGCGATGGCGGTGCTGGTCGCCGCGGAAAGCCTGTCGCGCGGCGGCCTCGCAGGCATCATGGCAATGCTGCCTGCTGCACGGCCCGACGGTTTGGCCGCCCATGTCGGCCGCCCCCGGGGCAGCGATGCCCTGACCGCCGCGGCCATCGCCCTGGCCATAGCCTTGCTGCTGCTGGACTGGGAAACGGCCGTGTTGGCCGCCTTGGCGACCGTGCTCTTTCAAGGTGGGCTGGCGCTCTTGGCACGGCGCCAGATCGGCGGCTATACCGGCGACGTTCTGGGCGCCGCGCAGCAGGTTGCTGCAACCGCTGTCTTGCTGGTGCTCGCCGCCGCCCTCGGCTGACCGCAAAAGACTTTGGGACAGGAAGGACAGAGAATGGAGACGACCCGCTGGTGGTGGGTGCGCCATGCGCCGGTGACCGGCCACGACGGCCGGATCTACGGCAACCGCGATGTGGCTTGCGACTGCAGTGACACCGCGGTGTTTCGCGGTCTCGCCGGACAACTGCCCGACCAGGCGGCCTGGGTCGTCACCCCGCTCGGGCGCACAAGACAGACCGCCGAGGCCATCGTCAACCACCACCCGGCGGAACCGGAGTTCGACGTCGAGCCCCACCTTGCCGAACAAAACTTCGGTAACTGGCAGGGCATGACCTATGCCGAGCTGGATCAACAGCGCGAGGGCGACTGGCATCGTTTCTGGCTGGCACCGGCGGAGGAAACCCCGCCCGGCGGCGAAAGCTTCGCCACGGTCTGCCAAAGGGTGGCCGGCGCCGTCAGCCGCCTGAACCAGCGCTTTTCAGGCCGCGATATCATCTGTGTGAGCCATGGCGGACCGATTCGCGCCGCCCTCGGCCATGCCCTCGGTCTGACGCCGGAAGCCGCCCTGGCGTTTTCAATCGACAACTGCGCGTTGACGCGGCTCGACCACTTCGCGGCGGCAGACGGCAAGCCGGAGAGCTGGCGCGTTGCACTGGTCAACGGACGCCCCCATATGCCGGGTAGCTAAAGTATAACCGCCCGGCGGCGCCGGACGCTTCGGCGTTACCCAGAAAGGGACAGACTGCAACGAGGCGGACCGAAAAGAGGCGGAAAAGTGACCGGAATAGGCGGGTTTCCACCCCTTTCGGGCGCATGATTGCCTCTCCCGAAGCACCAGGAGGCCATGTTAGCTTTGCCCCTATTGGTTTTCAGGCCGGTTTTGAGGTCGTCAATTTTCAGGAAGGTTGTTTCATGATTGGTTCTGCGATTCAGAGCGGCCTGCGGATGATGGCTGCCGCGCTCTTCATTGTCTCGGCCGGCGGCACCGCGCTGGCGCAGGCCGAATCCGAGCCTGAAGCCCTGGTGACCGAATCCCGGCTGAGCGTCGACCGCCTGATGGCCGACAAGGATTTCTTTCAGCTGCCGAACTTCATCAAGAACGCCAAGGGCATCTACATCGTGCCGCAGCTGGTGAAGGGCGGTTTCATCATCGGCGCCGAGGGTGGATCGGGCGTCTTCCTGGCGCGCGGCACCGATGGTTCCTGGTCGGCGCCGGCCTTCTACACCCTGGCCGCCGGCTCCATCGGCCTGCAGATCGGCGGCGAGGTGAAGGAAGTGGTCTTCGTGCTGATGAGTGACAAGGCCGTCGATGCCATGCTGTCGAGCGAGTTCAAGCTCGGCGCCGATGCCAGCATCTCGGTCGGCCCCATCGGCCGCGGCGTCGAGGCATCGCGCACCACCGATCTGACCTCGGACATCTATGCCTTCTCGAAATCCGTCGGCCTGTTCGGCGGCGGCGCGCTGGAGGGTGCCAAGATCTTCGAGCGGGAATCCCTGAATACCGGCTATTACGGCAGCGGCGCGACGGCGCGCAGCATCGTCATCGACCGTAAATTCAGCAACGCCCAAGCGGACAAACTGCGCGAAACCCTGCCTTAAAGCGAATCCTGCCCGCTCATCCGGTAAAAAATCCGGGTCCGCGACAGCGCGCCGCATTGCGGTGCGCTGTTTTGCTTTCTATATCAATACTATGGTCCAGGAACCCTGCTCCGGGGCCGATTTGCCGTGACCGCCTGATGACAATGGGGATTTGAGCCGATGCCGAGGAATTTGCGTATCCTGCTGATCACCGCGCTGGGTCTGGCCTTGGTCGGCATCGGCCTGGGCACCTGGTTCTCGCTTCAGCCCAAGGGCCCGGCGCAGATCACCTCCAGCGAGACCCGCAGCAGCGGCACCGCCCTGATCGGCGGTCCCTTCACCCTGACCGATCACCAGGGCCAGCGCCGCAGCGAGGCGGATTTCGAAGGCCGTTACATGCTGATCTTCTTCGGCTACACCTACTGCCCCGATATCTGCCCGACCAGCCTCTCCACCATCACCCAGGGCCTGGACATCCTGGCCGAGACCAGCGAAGCCAAGGCCGCCGCCGTGACGCCGGTTTTCGTTTCCGTCGATCCGGCGCGCGATACCACCGAAGCCCTGGCCCAGTACGTCGATCACTTCCACCCCTCCATGGTCGGTATGACCGGCAGCGAGGAAGAAGTGGCCGCGGCCGCCAAGGCCTATCGCGTGTTCTACAAGAAGGTCGAACAGGCCGACGCCAGCGACTATCTGGTGGATCACTCCTCGATCATCTATCTGATGGCCCCGGACGGCAGCTATCTGACCCACTTCACCCATGCCAGCACCGGCGAAGACATCGCCGAGGGCCTGGCGCAGAGCGTCGACCCGGCCCTGGTCGCGGGCAGTTGAGCTGTTTGAGTAGTTCCGCCCGGATATCGGCGATAAATTAGATATCGGCGATGCGGCGGCCACTCTCCGGATCGAAGAGATGGAGCGCGCCGGGGTCGGCGACCAGCGGCAGGCTGTCGCCCTCGGTCATCTTCATGGTGCCCGGCACCCGCAAGGTCAGGCTGTCGCTCTGACCCGCCAGCGTGCCGTGGGCCAGGGTGTCGGCGCCGAGTGTTTCCACCATCTGAACCTGCAGGGTAAAGGCCGGATCGCTGCCGCCCGCCGCGTGCAGATGCTCGGGCCGGACCCCCAGGGTCAGCCGCCGCCCGGCCTGGCTGCCCATGCCGTTCGACAGGCGGATGGCGGCGCCCCGGCTGACCGTCAGGCTGCCGCCGTCGCCGGCAACCTCGGCCGGCAGGAAGTTCATCGCCGGCGAACCGATGAAGCCGGCGACAAACAAACTGGCCGGCCGCTCGTAAATTTCCAGCGGACTGTCGATCTGCTCGGCATGGCCGCCATTCATCACGATCAGCTTGTCGGCCATGGTCATGGCCTCCACCTGATCGTGGGTGACGTAGACGGAGGTGGTGCCGAGACGGCGCTGCAGGCGCTTGATCTCCAGGCGCATCTGCACCCGCAGCTTGGCGTCCAGGTTCGACAGTGGTTCGTCGAAGAGGAAGGCCGCGGGCTTACGCACGATGGCGCGCCCCATGGCGACGCGCTGGCGCTGACCGCCGGAAAGCTGGCGCGGCTTGCGGGTCAGCAGATCTTTCAGTTCCAGAATGCCGGCGGCCTCGGCGACCCGCTCGTCGATCTCGGCGCGGGGCGTGCCGGCGATCTTCAGGCCGTAGGCCATGTTGTCGTAAACCGTCATATGCGGATAGAGCGCATAGTTCTGGAACACCATGGCGATGTCGCGGTCCTTGGGCTCCAGTTCGTTCACCACCCGGCCGCCGATGGCGATCTCGCCCTCGGTAATGCGCTCCAGCCCGGCGATCATGCGCAGCAGGGTCGACTTGCCGCAGCCCGAAGGACCGACGATGACGGCGAACTCGCCGTCGTGGATGTCGACGGAAACCCCGTGGATCACCTTGGTGTCGCCGTAGCTCTTTTTCACCGCGCGGATGGAGATGTCTGCCATGGCGTTTCCTAGTTTCGGTAAATCATTTTTCGGTCTCCACCAGGCCCTTCACGAAGAGCCGCTGCATCGCCACCACCACGAAGACCGGCGGGATCATCGCCAGGATCGCGGTGGCCATGATGAGGTGCCAGAGCGGTTCGGAATCCGGCACCGCCACCATGCGCTGAATGCCCATGACGATGGTGTAGTAGGACTCGTCGTTCGTCACCAACAGCGGCCAGAGATATTGGTTCCAGCCGAAGATAAAGAGGATGACGAAGAGCGCGGCGATGTTGGTGCGCGACAGGGGCAACAGGATGTCCCAGAAAAAACGTAAGGCCCCGGCGCCGTCAATGCGCGCGGCCTCCAGCATTTCATCGGGAATGGTCAGGAAGAACTGGCGGAACAAAAAGGTCGCGGTCGCCGAAGCGATCAGGGGCACCGACAGACCGGCATAGCTGTCCAGCATGCCGAGCTGCGCCACCACCTCGAAGGTCGGCAGGATGCGCACCTCGACCGGCAGCATCAGGGTCATGAAGATGACCCAGAAGGCAGTGGTGCGGAAGGGGAAGCTGAAATAGACGATGGCAAAGGCGGAGATGATGGAGATGGCGATCTTGCCGAAGGCGATGGCTAAAGCCATGACCAAGCTGTTGATCATCATCAGCAGCACCGGCGGGCTGCCCGCCGCCTCGACGCCGCCGCTAAGGGCGGAGCCGTAGTTTTCCAGGAAATGACCGCCGGGCCAGAGCGGCAGCACGCCGGAGACCAGGCCCTCGACCGGATAGGTCGAGGCGACGAAGGCAAGCCAAATCGGAAAGGCGACCAGTAGTGCGCCCAGGATCAGCACGATGTGGGTGATGGCGGTGAAGACGGGGCGGTTCTCGATCATCTGCCGGGCACCCCTCAGTACTCCACCCGGCGCTCGATGTAGCGGAACTGCACCACGGTGAGCGCCACCACGATGATCATCAGGATGACCGACTGCGCCGCCGAGCCGCCGAGATCGCCGCCGTTGAATCCATCATTGTAGACCTTGTAGACCAGAATGTTGGTTGCCTGCGCCGGCCCGCCGGAGGTGGTGGCGTGGATGATCCCGAAGGTATCGAAGAAGGCGTAGACCACATTCACCACCAGCAGGAAAAAGGTGGTGGGCGAGAGCAGCGGAAAGATGATGGTCCAGAAGCGCTTCACCGGACCGGCGCCGTCGATGGCCGCCGCCTCGATCAACGACTTGGGGATCGCCTGCAGCCCTGCCAGAAAGAACAGGAAGTTGTAGCTCACCTGCTTCCAGGAAGCGGCAATAATCACCAGGGTCATTGCATCGCCACCGCTGAGGTAATGGTTCCAGTCATAGCCGAGCTGCCGCAGGGCGTAGGCCAGGACCCCGATGGAAGGGTTGAACATGAACCACCAGAGAACGCCGGCAACGGCGGGCGCCACGGCGTATGGCCAGATCAACAGCGTCTTATAGGCCGTGCTGCCGCGTATCACCCGATCCGCCATAGCGGCAAGAATTAGCGCGCTGCCCATGGACAGCAGTGTAACTCCGAGGCTGAAAACAATGGTGGTTTCGAACGAATTCAAATAGCCAGGATCGGCAAAGAGGTCTTCAAAGTTCTCAAACCAGACGAATTGTGAACTTGTGCCGAACTGGTCCTCAAGCAGAACCGCTTGATAGAGTGCATGGACAGCCGGCCAGATGAAGAAGACCAGGGTGATGGCCAACTGGGGCAGTACCAGGAAATAGGGCAGGGCGCGGCCCTGAAAGATGACCCGCTTGTGCTGCATAGGAAATCAGCCGAACCCGAAAACCGCGGCGGAGCGGAAACACCCGGCCCGCCGCGGCCTGTCGGGGACAGGACCTTAGTTAACGGTCTTTTCGAACTTACGCAGCAGCGTGTTGCCGCGGTTGACGGCATCGTCGAGGCCTTGCTGCGCGGTCTTGTCGCCGTTCCAGATGGCCTCCAGCTCTTCGTTGATCACGTCGCGGATCTGCACGAAGTTGCCGAGCCGCAGGCCCTTGGAGTTCTCCGTCGGGGCATTGGTGGTCATCTGCATGATGGCCACGTCGGTGCCCGGGTTCTGGTCGTAGAAACCCTGTTCCTTGGTCAGCTTGGCCGCCGCATGGGTGATCGGCAGATAGCCGGTGAACTGGTGCCAGTCGGCCTGCACCTCAGCCGAGGAGAGATACGAGAAGAACTTGGCGACGCCCTTGTACTCCTCATCCTCGTGGCCGGTCAGCACCCAGAGGGTAGCGCCGCCGATGATGGAGTTCTGCGGCTTGCCGGCATCCGGCCAGTAGGGCAGGGCGCCCACACCGAATTCGAATGCCGTGGCGTTGGCTTTCACCCCGGCATAGGCCGCCGAGGAGTTCATGTACATACCGCATTCCTGGTTATAGAACTTCGGCGCGGAATCGGAGCGGCGTCCGCCGTAGTCGAAGATCTTTTCCTGCTGCCAGGAGGCCAGGGTGCCGACATGCTTCACGTGCAGCGGCGAGTTGAAGGCCAGCTCCGTATCGACCCCGGCAAAGCCGTTGGCCTTGGTGGCGAAGGGCACGTTATGCCAGGCGCTGAAGTTCTCAAGCTGCACCCAGGACTGCCAGCCGGTGGTGAAGCCGCAGGCATAACCGGCGGCCTGCAGCTTGCGCGCCGCGGCCTCGACTTCAGGCCAGGTCGCCGGTGCCTTGCTGGCATCCAGGCCGGCCTTCGCGAAGGCATCTTTATTGTAGTACAGCACCGGGGTGGAGCTGTTGAACGGCATGGACAGCATGTTGCCGTCGGTGTCGGTATAATAGCCGGTGACCGAGGCCAGATAGGCGCTGGGGTCGAAGGGCTCGCCGGCTTCGGCCATCAACTGGTAGACCGGCTTGATGGCGCCCTTGGCACCCATCATGGAGGCGGTGCCGACCTCGAAGACCTGAACGATATGGGGCTGCTGCTTGGCGCGGAAGGCGGCAACGGCCGAGGTCATGGTTTCTGTGTAGTTGCCCTTGTAAACCGGCAACAGCTTGTAGTCGCTCTGGGAGGCGTTGAAGCCCTCGGCGATCTCGTTGACTTTCTCACCCAGCTTGCCGCCCATGGCATGCCACCAGTTGATCTCGGTGGCGGCCAGGGCCGCGCTCGGCAGGCTGCCGGCAAAGGCGGCGGCGGCAGCCAGGGTTATGGCTTTGCGGTTCAGACGCATGAGGATTCCTTCCCTGTTAAGGCGACTAAGCTGATTTCGGCTCGGATAGTTCCAATTCGGCGCTGAAGCTAGCCATGAGCCGCGATGCTCTTTTGACATCTTTGTTACTGTTTTATGACAGAGCGATTGTGTGCCGATGAAAGAAGCTGAGCAAGATGATTACATCACCCTCCCCCCATTTATGCGCAAGCTTCGGATAGAGAGGGCTGCCGAACCTGGCTAAAAAGGCAGAAATCACGGTACTTTAAGGATGGGAAAGCGGAAAATGGACATCGAGAGGGCCAAAAAAGCGGTGAAGGCAAAAACGAATGCCGGCGAGCGTCAGATCGCGCTGGTCCGTGAGGCCTGCGCCATGATCGACGAGAGCGAAGGCGAGCGCATGACCCTGGCGGAGATCGCCGGCGCGCTCGACGTCAGCCCCTGGCACCTGCAGCGCCTGTTCAAGCGGACCATGGGGGTCAGTCCCCGGGACTATAACGACGCGCGCCGCAGCGCCGCCTTCCGCGAACAGCTGAAGCAGGGCGAGTCGATCGCCCAGGCGACCTACGGCGCGGGCTACGGCTCCTCCAGCCGTGTTTACGAGCGGGCCGAGCGCCTGCTGGGCATGACCCCGGCCTCCTACGCCAAGGGCGGCAAGGGCGCCGAGATTGCTTACGACGTTGTGGCCTCGCCGCTCGGGCGCCTACTGGTCGCCGCCACCGCCAAGGGGCTCTGCTTCCTCAGCCTCGGCAACGACGACGATGCGCTGATCGCGGAACTGGAACAGGAGTTTCCGAAGGCCGAGAGCATCACCCGCGACCGCCATTCCATTGCCCAGTCGGTGGCCGTGGTGATCGACTTCCTGGAAGGCAAAACCCCCAATGCCGAGTTGCCCCTGGACGTCCAGGCCACCGCCTTTCAGCGCCGCGTCTGGCAGGAGTTGATCGCCATTCCCTGCGGCGAAACCCGCAGCTATTCCGAAATCGCCGAGAGCCTGGGCGTGCCCAAGGGCCAGCGCGCGGTCGGCCGCGCCTGCGCCACCAATCCGGTCTCCCTTGTCATTCCCTGTCACCGGGCGCTGCGCGAAAACGGCGAACTGGGCGGCTACCGCTGGGGCCTCGACCGCAAGGCGGTGCTGCTGACCAAGGAAGCCGAACGCGCGGAGTAGGCGCGGTTTGTTTGCTTTTTCTCGGCGCCGGCCCGCTCCCCTCCCGGCCACCCCCAAACGTATTCCTGGGAGATTATCCTACTGGGTGGCCGGGAGGGGGGAGCGGGCTGGAACCGCTTCGACGCAAGTCGAAAGAGCTACAGGTAGCGCCCGCGCTCCATGATCTCCAGGCAGTACTGCTTATAGGTCATGCCCAGTTCGCGGGCCCGCTTGGCACGGCTGCGCACCACCTCCACCGGCGGAGACTTCCAGGCCGCCTTCTGCGCCCGCTTCCAGGCGTAGAGATGCCAGGCGGACTGCACCAGCGGCGGCCCGGCGTTGTGGCCGATGCCGATTTCCTCAAGCCGCAGGCTGTTGCGTCGGTGCAGGCTGTCCATGCCCATAACCTACTGAGAAGCCTCGCCGATCCGCAACCGTCTGAAGTCGGCCGGGGTCCGGGCCTTGCCGGAATCCGGTGGGCCGGGCTATAGAGATTCATGGCTTTGCGCAGCACCGCCCCCCGCAACATCCACCTTCAGGCCCTGCAACCCGGCAGCCTCGAGGTTGCCGAGCGGGAGGTACCGGTCGAACTGCAGCGCCATCCGCGGGCCCGGCGCATCAGCCTCAGAATCAGCAAAACCGGCGACGGCATCGTCATGGTGCTGCCCAAGCGCGCCGCGATCCGCGAGGCCATGGACTTCGCCGAACGCAACAGCGGATGGATATTGAAACACCTGGAAGACCAGCCGGCGCGCATCGCCTTTGCGCCCGGGGCGATCATCCCCCTGTTCGGGGTCGATCATGTGGTGGAACACGATGCCGCCGCCAAACGGGGCGTCTGGCGCGGCGAGGGGCGGATCCTCGTCTCCGGCCAGGTCGAACACCTGCCGCGGCGGCTCGGCGATTTCCTGAAGCGCGAAGCGCGCAGGGAGATTAGCGCCCGTGCCCGCGAAAAGGCCGCGCGGATCGACCGCCGTATCGGCCGCATCAGCCTGCGCGACACCCGCAGCCGCTGGGGCAGCTGTTCCAGCAGGGGCGACATGAACTTTTCCTGGCGCCTCGTCCTGACACCGGACTACGTGCTCGACTACGTCGTCGCCCACGAGGTGGCGCATTTGGTGGAACTGAACCATTCGCAACGTTTCTGGCGCCTCACCGACAGCCTGACGCCGGAAATGGAGCGCGCCAAAGCCTGGCTCAGCCGCGAGGGCGGCAGGGTCCACCGCTACGGCTAAATGCTTCGAGACGCCGGCCCGATCTGTGTTTTTGGGGCCGGCTCCTCAGCATGAGGCGGGCGGCAGAGTATCCTCATCCTGAGGTGCGGCGCGGAACGAAGCCTCGAAGGATGCGCGGCCGCACAACAGTGGCTATACCCAGACTCTCTCAACCCGCCACCTTCTCCACCGAAGGCACCCAGACATAGCCGTCGGGATCGACGAGAAAGGCTTCACGCAGGCCGTGCGGCTTGTCCGCCGGGGCCTGCAGGACATGATGGCCGGCGGCGTCGGCCCGGGCGGCGGCGGCATCGGGGTCGATGCCGTAGAGGCGCAGTTCCAGGCCGGCGCCACGAATTGCCCCGTCGCCGGTGAGGGCAAGCAACGGATTGGCGTGATAGCTGGCGTCGGAATGCAGCATCCATTCCTGGCCCTGGTGGCGGCAGACGGCGAAGTCCCGGTCGGCGTAGACCTTCTCGACCAGCAGAACCTCAGACAGGAAGGTCAGGCTGCGCCCGACATCGCGCACCAGCATGTTGACGCCGAACCCCCTCAGGGAGCGGCCATAGGCATCCGCCGAAGGAAAATCCATCCCATCCTCCGCTTCTGGCCGCCCATCCGATTCCTCTGGCGCCATGGCGAAACCCCTTGTGTTCTGTTGCCCGGCGACGACTATAGGGCGGCCGCCCGCCGGGCCCTAAGGCCACTTGCCCAAATCGCCAGAGTCCAAAGAGAGAGTCCAGATGGGAGCCCAATCGGCCCGAGCCGACAGCTTGAGCGTCGCCGTCCTGCTGACGGGACTGATCGCCATGGGCGCGATCTCCACCGACCTCTACCTGCCCTCGCTGCCCGCCATCGGCGCGGCCTTCGGCGTCGCCGCGGCGGAAGTGCAGCTTACCCTTTCGGTTTTTCTGGTCGGTTTCGCCTGCAGCCAGTTGATCTGCGGTCCCTTATCAGACCGCTTCGGACGCCGCCCGGTCATTCTCGGCGGGATCGCGCTCTATCTCGCCGCGACCCTGCTCTGCATCGCAGCGCCGAGCATCGAAGTCTTGATCACCGCGCGCTTTCTGCAGGCCCTGGGGGCCTGTGTCGGCCCGGTGCTGGGGCGGGCGGTGGTGCGCGACGTCTATGGCCGCGAGGGGGCGGCCCAGGTGCTGTCCTATATGGGCATGGCGATGGCGCTGGCCCCCGCTCTCGGCCCCATCATCGGCGGCTATCTGCAGGTCTGGTTCGGCTGGCAGGCGAATTTCGGGGTGCTGGCGGCCTTCGCCCTGGCTCTCTTCGTGGCGATCCTCGCCGTGCTGCCGGAAACCAACCGCTGGCCCGACCCGTCAGCGACCCGGCCCGCGCGTCTGGCCACCACTTATCTATCGCTGCTGCGCGAGCGCAGCTACATCGGCTATGTGATGATCGTCGGCTTCAGCTACGCCGGGATCTTTTCCTTCATCTCCGGTTCTTCCTTCGTGCTGATCGGCCTGCTCGGCCTGACTCCCGACCTCTACGGCTATTGCTTCGCCGCCATCGTGGTCGGCTACATGATCGGCACTTTCGGTTCCGGGCGCCTGACCAGGCGCCTGGGGCTGGAGCGGATGATCAGCCTGGGCGGCGCGGTCCAATGCTTCGGCGGCCTCCTGGGCGTGGTGCTCTACGGCGCCGGCTTTTTCTCCGTGATCTCCATCGTCGGGCCCGTGGCGCTGTTCATGATCGGCGCCGGTCTGGTGCTGCCCAATGCACAGGCCGGGGCGCTCGGCCCCTTTCCGAAGAACGCTGGTTCCGCCTCGGCGCTTCTGGGCTTCTGTCAGATGGGCTTTGCCGCTCTGGTCGGCATCGCCGTCGGTCACGGCAGCGGCACCTCGGCCCTGCCGATGATGGCGGCTATCGCCCTGGTGGCCTTGGGCGCGCTGATGTCCTACCGGCTGGTGGTGCGCCGGGCCAAGCCTCTTGCCCAGGAGGCTGACTAAATCTAGTCGCGCTGGCTCTCGCGCTTCCAGAACGGCTTGTCGTCCTGATCGGCCTGCCGCCCGGCCGGGGCCGAGGGGCGTTGTGCCGTCGCCGGCTCATCGCCGGTCAGCCCCTTGAGGATACGGCCGATGAAACCGCCGATGCTGTCATCGCCGCTCTGGGCGACCAGTTCGCCGCCACCGGGCAGCGGCCGTGCCGGCGCGCCTTCCAGCGCTCGGGTCATGGTGCGGCCCCAGAGCTGCGCCGGCAGGCTGCCGCCGGTGACCTTGTCCATCGGCGCGCCGTCGTCGTTACCGAACCAGACCCCGGTGACCAACTCGGCGGTGTAGCCGATGAACCAGGCATCCCGGAAATCCTGACTGGTTCCGGTCTTGCCGGCGGCGGCGCGGCCCGGCTGCGCCGCCTTGCCGGTGCCCCAGACCACGGTGGCCGACATCATGTTGGCCATCTTGGCAAGGTTGCCCGCCGCGACCACGGTTTCCCCCGGCGGCGGATCGCGGCGGAACAGCAGCTTGCCGCGGCCGTCGCGGATCTCGGTGATGCCGTAGGGCCCGACGAGGCGGCCCTGGTTGGCGAAAACCGCGTAGGCGCCGGTC
>JANQMC010000061.1 GCA_028280305.1 Pelagibius sp.
CGACACAGGAGAGCTGGCCGCAGATCTGGTTGTCGCCGATGAACTCGACGCGGATCTCACCTTCGGTCCGCTCTTCCAGATCGCGCGAGAATTCGAGACAGCCGGCCCGCTCGATAAGCAGGTTGCGGGCGTTGAACCCGGCGGCACCGAACTTGAGGGTGTGCTTGGCCTCCTTTGCGAAACGCTTCTGATAGGTCGACTCTGCGGCGCGGGCCAGCGAGGTGAAGCTCACCGCGCCGCCCAGGCTGCCGGCGGCCAGGAGGGTCGAGGTGATGCTGAACTGGCGCGTGAGCTTCAGGAGATCGCGGCGCGACACGCCCCTGAGATTTTCCGTGACCTTCATAATTTCCTCCCGTTGCGATTTATTGAAAATGAGACTTGTAGTCTCAAAAAAAGCATACTACGGTTAAGAATGCAAGCGCGAAAGCGCCAATTCGGGAGGAAATAACATCCAATGGTTGAGCTGGAGGCCGATTATATCGTTGTCGGTGCCGGGTCGGCCGGCTGCGTCTTGGCCAACCGGCTGAGCGCCGACCCCTCGGTGCGGGTGATTCTCCTCGAAGCCGGCGGGCGCGACCTCAATCCCTGGATCCATGTGCCGGTCGGCTATTTCAAGACCATGCACAATCCCAGCGTCGACTGGTGCTACATGACCGAGCCGGACCCAGGGCTGAACGGCCGCCGCCTCGACTGGCCGCGGGGCAAGGTCCTGGGCGGCTCCTCGTCGCTGAACGGGCTGCTCTATGTCCGCGGGCAACGCCAGGACTACGACCGCTGGCGCCAGATGGGCAATCAGGGCTGGGGCTGGGACGATGTCCTGCCGCTGTTCAAGCGCGCCGAGGACCAGGAGCGCGGTGCCGACGACTACCACGGCGTCGGCGGCCCGCTAACGGTGTCCAACATGCGCCTGAAGCGGCCGATTTGCGATTCCTGGGTCGCCGCGGCACAGAACCTGGGCTACCCATTCAACACCGATTACAACGGGGCGGAACAGGAAGGCGTCGGCTACTTCCAGCTCACCGCCCGCAAGGGCCGGCGCTGTTCCGCTGCCGTCGCCTACCTCAATCCGGTGAAGCAGCGCCCCAACCTGGAAATCGTCACGCGGGCGCATATCAGCCGGGTGGTCATCGAAAGCGGGCGGGCCGTCGGCGTCGCCTATCTCGACCGGGCCGGTCGGGAGCGGATTGTGCGCGCCAAGGGCGAGGTGATCCTTTCATCCGGCGCCATCGGCTCCCCACAGATCCTCATGCTCTCCGGCATCGGCGAGGCCGAACACCTGAAGGCGCAGGGGATCGACGTCCTGGCCGACCTGCCGGGCGTCGGCAAGAACCTGCAGGACCATCTGCAGGCGCGCCTGGTCTACAAGTGCAACGAGCCCACCCTGAACGACGAGGTGCGCAGCCTCTACGACAAGATGCGGATCGGCCTGAAGTACATTATGTTCCGCGCCGGGCCGATGACCATGGCCGCCAGCCTCGCCACCGGCTTCCTCAAGACCCGGCCCGAGGTGGCGACGCCGGACATCCAGTTCCACATCCAGCCCTGGTCGGCCGACAGCCCGGGCGAGGGGGTGCATCCCTTCTCCGCCTTTACCATGTCGGTCTGCCAGCTCCGTCCCGAAAGCCGGGGCGAGATCCGCCTGAAGGATCGCGACCCGAAGAGCTATCCGGCGATCCATCCCAACTATCTGGCAACTGAAACCGACCAGCGCACCATCGTTGACGGCGTGAAGATCGCCCAACGGATCGCCAAACAGGCGCCGCTCTCCAGCAAGATCGCCAGCAGCCATCAGCCCGCTGCGGCGGTGGAGAGCGACGACGATCTGCTGCAGTGGGTGCGCGACACTGCGACGACGATCTATCACCCCACCGGCACCTGCAAAATGGGCCCTGACCCCCAGGCTGTGGTCGATGCCCGGCTCAGGGTTCACGGAATCGGCGGGCTCAGGGTTGCCGACTGTTCGATCATGCCGGAGATCGTCTCCGGCAACACCAATGCGCCGGCGATCATGATCGGGGAAAAGGCCAGCGACATGCTGCTCCAGGACCGCCATGCCTGAGCGGCGCACAGCGCTTCGCCCCTGGCTCCATAAGGCCGTTTCATCTGGCTCTTGGGGCCATTCGGCCTCTGCCGTATATCATGGCTGCAGAGGCCGCCCGCGCGGCCACGGGGCTATGGGTACTTTAGGATTTTGCGGGGTGGCGCCTGGCAGCGGACTGTCTGCCGCCTGCCCATCGACACAACACTTCGCCGCAGCGCTGACGTGGCCGGGCCCGCTGCGCGGCGGCGCTATTCGACACCAAGGTTTGCACGCAAGGGCGTGCAGCGGTTCCGCAGGGAAAGGATCTCAAAGATGAAAATGACCACGGAAGAAGCCTTTGTGAAGGTTTTGCAGATGCATGGGATCGAGCACGCCTTCGGGATCATCGGATCGGCGATGATGCCGATTTCGGACCTCTTTCCGGTGGCCGGCATCACCTTCTGGGACTGCGCGCATGAGACCAGCGCCGGCATGATCGCCGACGGCTACACCCGGGCGACCGGCAAGATGTGCATGGCGATCGCCCAGAACGGACCGGGCATCACCAACTTCGTGACGCCGATCAAGACGGCCTATTGGAACCACACGCCGATGC
>JANQMC010000088.1 GCA_028280305.1 Pelagibius sp.
GCGGCATGATGGAGGTGCCCTCCACCGGCTGGCGCGAGACGCCCTGGCCGGAGCGCGAAGCTGCGGAGGCCGCACCTTTTGAGACGGACTGGCAGGTCCTGCCCGGTCTGGTACGCCATACTTTTACGCATTTTCATTTTGAAGTGACGGTCTGGGCGGGGCGCAGCAAAAAGCGGCGCCTTCCAGAGGCCGCGGGGCGCTGGGTGGCGCTGGACGGTCTGGACGGCGAAGCGCTGCCGACGGTGATGCGCAAGATCATCGACCACGGCCTGAAGCAAACAGCGATCCTTATTGAGGCCGAAAAGATGGCCGGTGATGGTTGATACCCCGCAGTCCGCAAAGCCGCTGCCCTCCGGAAACGAAACCAAGGGCCGGGAAACCAAAGGCCTGCTGCTTGGTTTCATCGGTGTGGCGATTTTCAGCCTGACCCTGCCGGCGACGCGCATCGCCGTGGTGGACTTCGACCCAGTCGTCGTCGGGCTCGGCCGCGCCATCCTGGCCGCCGCGGTGGCGCTGACCATCCTGCTGATGACCCGGCAGCGTCTGCCCCGTGGCCGTGAATGGCGCAGTCTGGTTGTTGTCGCCCTGGGGGTGGTGCTGGGCTTTCCCCTGCTCTCGGCCTGGGCGATGCAGTCGGTCCCCGCCGCCCACGGCGGCGTGGTCCTGGGTATTCTGCCCCTGGCGACGGTCATGGCCGCCGCGGTGATGCTGCGCGAGCGGCCATCGTTCGGCTTTTGGATATTCTCCCTGCTCGGCGGCGGCGCGGTGGTTATCTTTTCGCTGTTGCGCGGTGGCGGGACCATCGGAGCGGGGCACCTGGCACTGCTGGCCTCGGTCGCCTGCGCCGCCATCGGTTATGCCGAGGGTGCGCGGTTGACCAAGACCTTAGGCGGCTGGCAGGTCATCTGCTGGGCGCTGGTCATCTCCGCCCCTGTTCTCGCGGTGCCGGTCGGTCTGTCGATTGCCGAACACGGCATGTCCGGCTCCCCCGCTACCTGGGGCGCCTTCCTTTACGTCGCGCTGTTCAGCCAGCTCATTGGTTTCTTTGCCTGGAACCGCGGTCTAGCCATGGGCGGCGTTTCCCGGGTCAGCCAGGTGCAGTTGCTGCAGACTTTCCTCACCATCTTCGCCTCGGCGCTGCTGCTGGGCGAGCACATCGACCTAATGACACTAGGCTTCGCCGTTTTCGTCGTGGCGAGCGTCGCCATCGGCCGCCGGATGCCGGTCAGATAGGTTTTGGCGCGGGCCGGCGCCGCGTCGACGCAAGTCGGCAAAACCCTAGAAAGACGCGCCGCGTGCCTCGATGGGCCAGAGGGCGACCAGGGCGTCGCCGCGCACACAGTGATAGTGGTCGAAGAGGTTGATGGTGGGATCGCAGTGCGGCACCTGCAGGATGACCAGATCGCCGACCTTTAGAATCTCCGCTTCGCCCGGCAGATCCAGTTGCCCGAACTCGTCGCCGGAAACCGAATAGCGGCTGCCCTTCGGCGCGCCGGACACGACTTCCGGGGCCGGGCCATCGGTGGCGATGCTTTTGGAGCCGGCGTCGATGGTGACGAAACCCGGATGGTTGGCGCTGATCACCCGTGAGTAGACGAAGAGTCCGGCGCGGAACGGGCTTGCGCCGTCGCCGGCCAGATCGACGGCATCGTACTCCACGTCGCAGACGGTGTAGGAGCCGACCTGCAATTCGTTCAGCACCCCGGCCTCGTGGTCGAAGGCATGGCTGCCGGTGCCGCCGCCGGTCATGATCGGGCAGGGGTGTCCGGCCGCTTCCAGGGCATCCCTTACGGCCGCCAGTTGCCCCAGCGCGGCATGAGAGGCTTGGCGTCTCTCGCCGTAGTCGGTGATGTGTTGCAGATGCCCGGCGTAACCCTGCAGGCCGTGGAAGTTCAGTCTTTCCTCGGCGGCGATGATCCCCGCCAGCGCCAGCGCCTGTTCGGTGCTTGCCACGCCGGTGCGGCGCTGGCCGACGTCGACATCGATCAGCAGGTCGAGACTCACGCCTTGCGCTTTGGCCGCTGCGGCCAGCCGCCGGAGGTTTTCCGCATCGTCAACCACCAGCATCAGGTCCCGGCAACGCTGCTTCAGCGCGATCAGCCTTTCGATCCGCCTGCTACCGGTGACCGGCGAGGTCAGCAGAAAGCGATCCAGGCCGCCCGCCGCCAGGGCTTCGGCTTCTGAAAGCTTGGCACAGCAGAGGCCCAGCGCGCCGCTGTCCATCTGGCGCCGGCCGATGGCGGCCGACTTGTGGGTCTTGGCATGGGGGCGAAGGCCGATGCCCTGCGCCGCGGCCTTCGCGGCCATGGCGGCAATGTTGGCATCCAGGGCATCGAGGTCGAGAACCAGGGCCGGGGTGGTGATCTCAAGCCGGCTGCCGGGGCGGGCGATGAGGTTCTGATCGTGGTGATCTTTTGCGCTTGGCGCTTCGGTCTTCTCGGTCATGGGCCGGGAGCCTAACGCAGCAGACTGCGGCAGCACAGACCGGCGCGCATCGAAATGCAAAAAGAAAGGGGCGGTCCGGAAGGGACCGCCCCTTGGCAAGTATGGGGGCAAGACTTCAGGGAAGGCTGCTTAGTTGGTGGAGCGCCGCGGAAGCGCGCGCTGCGGCTTCACCGGCTTGGCGGGAAGCGTCTTGATGATCCTCTGCCGCTGGGGCGGCGCCACCTTGGTGCCGGCCTTGCCCTGGGGCGCGAGGGTCATTACGCCGTCGCAGTCGAAGGGAACCTCGACGTTGGTCTTGTAGAGGTTGTTCTTCTCGTTCTCCTCGGCGATCTGGTTCTTCGGATCGATCCGGACTTCCACCTTGTTGGTGCCTTCGTTCAGGCGCAGGTCATAGTTGACCCACTTGTCTTCACCCTTCTTCAGGGACACCGTCTTGGTGGTGCGCAGCTTACCGTCGTCATAAACGCTGACCTTGAAGCTGGTGGCGTCGGCATTGCCGATGTTCATCAGGCGCACCTTCGCGGGCACCCGGCACTCGTCGCCGTTGCGGCCGAGCTGGCTGCCGGTGATCTGGCCGGCACGCACGGTCTGAACCTGGTTCCACAGGCTGTGGTCGCCGCCGATGTAGCTGCCGAGCGAGGTCGACATGAGGTCCGGCTTGGGCAGGGTGGCGACGATCGCCTTGACTGGCGCTTTGCCGCGGGAGGGCCGGGTACCGGGGTTGGCCTGCAGCGGCAGCGGCGGCGCCTCGGCGACACCGACAGAGGGGAGCTCGGTATAGTTGGTCTGGGTGGTGTTGTTGGCCTCGTTGGATTCGGCGACGACGTTGCCGGCATCGGCGGTGATGGCGAAGACATAAGTCCCTGCCGGCCAAACCATGTCGTCCCAGACCGTCAGGTCGTGATTGAAGATTTCGCCGGGCGCCAGTTCCGGCACATCGATGGTCGCATGCTGGGGATAGGCCGGATTTTCATAGACACCCAGGTCCGGTGCGTCCGGGCAACCGCCGCCGCCGGGCTGGCCGACCTTGGAGCAGTTGATGATCAGATGGCTGGCGGGGGCCGGGCTGTCGCCCAGGTTCTGAACGCCGACGCTGGCGGACATCGGGGCGGTCGCGATGGGCACAAGGTCGGCCTGGGCGGCGGCCTGGCCGGCGCCCGTGACGGTGAGCACGGCAGCCAGGCTGGCGGAAGCCAAGAGGCCGGAAACAAGGGATTGACGCATTTCTCTCTCCTGCGGAATTACGGCGATTTGGCCATTGGTCGCAGGAGAGGCCGGAAAAGTTCAGTCTGGCGCTAAAGGAGCACCACTATTCACAACCTGAAGGTTAAGGTGAGTCGCCCCTAACTACGCGAGGCGGCAAGGTGCACGCCGAGCGCCACCAGAACCGAGCCGCCGACGGCGCGGACGATCCGCTGCCCCACAGCATTCCTTCGGACCATACCGACCATGGTCGAGGTCAGGGCGACGGTGACGAAGTCCATGCTGGAGAAGGCGATGTTCACGAAGGTGCCGAGGATCAGCAATTGCAGCCACAAAGGCCAGCCGGCCCCCGGGTCGACGAACTGCGGCAGGAAAGCGATGAAAAACAGCGCCGCCTTGGGGTTCAGTACCTCGACGACGATGGACTGGAAAAAGGCCCCCAGGGGACTGCGCGCGTTCACCTGCGGCAGGGCTTCCTCGCGCGGCTTGCGAAAGAAGCAGATGCCCAGCCAGATCAGATACAGCGCACCGATGATCTTGACCGCCAGATAGGCTTCCGGCACGAAGCGGAACACGGCGGAGAGGCCGGTGGCCGCCGCCACGACATGAACATAGCCGCCGACATGGATGCCCAGTGCCGCGAGCATGCCGCCCTTGGGGCCGCGGGCCATGGTTTGGGCCGCGGTATAGAGGATGGCGGGGCCCGGCATGACGGCAAAAAGCAGCGTCGCGGCGAAGAAGGGGATCAGCAGGTCGAGAGCGGGCATGCTCCATCCTTTCGTTTCCCAAGCTATAGCAGCGGGGCGAGAAGTGTTCATCAGGTAAGTGTCACCCGGTGAGCGCCGGCTGGACGAGGTTGTAGCGTGAACGCCGGTTAGGAAAAGGGAAGCACCTCAATGGGACAACACGTCGGCCTGATCGCGCTGTTGGTGCGGGACTACGACGAAGCAATCGATTTCTATACACAGAAGCTGGGATTCAACCTCGTCGAAGACAGCGATCAGGGCGGTGGCCGGCGCTGGGTGGTGATCGTGCCGCCGGGGGGCAATGAAACGCGGTTACTTCTGGCCAGGGCCGAGGGGGCGTCCCAGCAGGCGCGCGTCGGCGATCAGACCGGTGGCCGGGTGTTCCTCTTTCTGATGACCGACGACTTCGCCCGCGACCATGAACGTCTGTCCGCGGCCGGTGTTGTTTTTCTGGAGGCGCCGCGGCACGAGCGCTACGGCAGCGTCGCCGTGTTCGAAGACCTCTACGGCAATAAGTGGGATTTGTTGCAGCCGGCCTAGGACGCGCGTCGCTGCAGCGCCTTTTTCAGTTTCGTCATGCCGCCGCCCCAGCCCCAGGAAACCAGCTTGGCATATCCCGGCTGCAGGCCGTCCTGACGCAGAATGATCTCGGCTGTGTCGCCGTGATCGACAAAGTCCAGGGTTACCGGTGTCGGCGCCACCTGGGGCTCGACACCGGGCGGCAGGCCGGTGTTGCAGTTCTCGGTGATGATCAGGACAAGCCGTCTTGGCCGGTCGATCTCGCGATAGCTGGCCGACATATGGCTCACCGTGCCGTCTTCGAAGGTCATCTCGAAGACCACGGTTCCGCCCGGCCGCAGGTCGAATTCCACAACCTTGCTGCGGACCCCCTCCGGTCCCCACCACGCGCCGAGGATGTCCGGATCGGTCCAGGCATCGAAGAGCTGTTCGACCGTGGCATCGAAGCGGTAGCGCAGTTCGATGCTGTGGCCGGCTGTGGCGGTGGCTTCGCTCATGGTCTCTTCCTTTTCTTCAGCGCCCCGTCTTCTTCAGCGCCCTGTCTTCTTCAGCGCCCTGTCCAGACGGCGCATCTTGCCGTCCCACATCAGGCGATAGCGTTCCATCCAGCGGTCCACCTCCACCAGGGCTTCGCTGCGCAACGCGCAGAGACGCCGCTGTCCCTCGCGCCGCCGCTCGATCAGGGTGGCCTGCTCCAGAACGTTCAGATGGCGGGAGACGGCGGACTGGGTGATCGGAAAGCGGTCGACCAGTTCGCCGACCGAATGCTCGCGCTCCGCCAGCAGAGCCAGGATGCCGCGTCTTGTGGGGTCCGACAGGGCGGCGAAAGTGTTGTCCAACATTTATCACCTATTGATCATATGTTGATATTAAGATAATGGAGAACAGAGGTTCTGTAAAGCGGTGGAAGAGGGTTTCCGGTTATGAAGTTCTACAATGCAGCGGCGCCCAGCCCGCGGCGGGTGCGCATCTTTCTGGCGGAGAAGGGTATCGAGGTTCCAAGAATCGACCTCGACCTGCCGGGCGGGGAAACCCGCAGCGCTGCTTTCCGTCGCAAGACCCGGCTTTGCGAGGTGCCGCTGCTGGAGCTGGACGACGGTACCGTGATCACCGAGTCCCAGGCCATCTGCCGTTATCTCGAAGCCCTGCATCCGGCGCCCAGTCTCTTCGGACGCGATCCTTTGGAGCGCGCCGAGATCGAGATGTGGGATCGCCGTATGGAACTGGAGATCATGAATCCGCTCGGTCAGATCGCCCGGCACAGTTTTGCCTTCTTTGCCGACAAGCTGACCCAGGTGCCGGCCTTTGCCGAGGCCCAGCGCAGCGATCTTGCCGGCAAGTTCGCCTGGCTTGACGAGGAACTGAGCGACGGCCGGCCCTTCGTTGCCGGGGAGCGGTTTTCCGCCGCCGACATCACCGGCATGACCGCTGTCATGATTGCCGACTTCGTGGAAGTCGCCATACCGGCGGCGCTGCCCCATCTGTCGCGCTGGAACGCGGCAATCCGCGCCCGCCCTTCCTGGGCCGCGTGAGAGATAGCAGGTTGCTGAAATAGCGACGATGAAGTCCTTGGCCATCCTTCGGGACAGCCCCTTGCGGGGCTTCCTCAGGATGAGGACGTCACTAAGTCGACCTCATGCTGGGGAGGCGTGAAGCGCCGTCTCGAAGCATTTTTGCGCTGAACTCTCGACTTTTTCAGCCGCCTGCTAGCGCTGCGCCACGCTGGGGTGGTCCTTCAGCCGCTCGGCGAGAAAGTCGAAGACGGCGCGCACCCGGGCCGAGGTCTGGCCGGTTTCCTTGTGCACCACATGAACGGGCAGCAGGGGCGGGGCATAGTCCTGCAGCACGATTTCCAGTTCGCCCGTTTCAACTTGTCTTGCGACCATATAGGACAGCACGCGTGTGATGCCGAAACCGGCTGACGCGGCGGCGATGGCCATGTCGGCGTTGTTCACCTGCAGGCGCGCGCGGGGACGAAAGAGGCGGCGCTTGCCGTCACGGTAAAAGGCCCATTCGCTGATCGGCGCGGCGGCGGTGAAGCCGATGGTATCGTGCGCCGCTAGGTCGTCGGGCGTTTTCGGGCGTCCGTGCTTGCGCAGATAGGCGGGGGAAGCACAGAGCACCCGGCCGATGGCCCCGACCCGCCGCGCGGAGAGCGCGGAATCGCGCAGCTCGGCGATGCGCACGGCGACGTCGATATCCTCCTCCATCAAGTTCACCACCCAATCGATCTGCAGGGTCGAGATCGAAAGATGCGGATGGCGCTGCAGCAGCTCCAGGATGATCGGGGCCAGCACGATGCGGCCGAACAGGACCGAGGAGGTGACGGTCACCCGGCCCTGCAGCCTTCCGTGAACCCCCGCTGCGGCAGAATCGGCGTCCTCGACCTGCTGCAGGATGCGGCGGCAGTCCAGAAGGTAGCGCTCTCCGGCGCTGGTCAGCTGCACGCTGCGGGTGGTGCGGTGAAAGAGCCGTGCGTTGAGCCGGTCTTCCAGTTCCGAGACGGCCCGGGTGACCGAGGGCGGAGAAAGGCCCAGACGGCGCGCGGCCGGGGCAAAACCGGACTCCTCGGCGACGGCCACGAAAACGCTCATGGTTTGCAGGCGGTCCATGATTATTCCTGAATTTGGAATAATGATTTGTTGATACTGCCTATTAACGTTCTTGAACGAAAGGGTCATCTTGAGGGGCATCAAACGAAAGCCTCAGCCCGACAGCGGGGTGTGGCCCGCCAGAGAGGCAGGTCCGAGGCCAAACCGCACAGAAACACCTTGCAGAAAACGTCGTGCAGAGGAATTCCGCCATGACCACCGCTACCGAGAGTGCCGCTTCCCTTTCCGCCCCCGTGACCCGGGGCGCCCACCACATCGGCCTCACCGTCCCCGACCTGCAGCAGACCCTCGGTTTCTTCACCGAGACCCTGGGCTTCCAGGTCGTCGGCGAGAAGCCCGACTATCCGGCCGCCTTCGTCAGCGACGGCAGCATCATGATCACGCTCTGGCAGGCGCAGGACCCCGGCGCGGCCGTCGCCTTCGACCGCAAGAACGTGATCGGCCTGCATCACGTCGCCCTGGCCGTCGAGGACGCCGCGGCGCTGGAAGCCCTGCAGGCGCGTCTGGAACAGGCCGAGGGCGTGGTCATCGAGTTCGCCGCCGAGCCGCTGGGCGCGGGGCCGGTCCGCCACATGATGTGCGCCATTCCCGGCGGCATACGCATGGAGTTCATTGCCCCCACCGCATGATCGGGCGTGGGTTGGAGAAAAGGGAGTGAAAGACATGGATGGCGGCGGCAGCTTGGGTTCCTCGCCCTTTCATCCGGGTGAGCAGGCGGCGCAGGAGCGCCTCGGCCTGCGCGACAAGATGGCAAGCATCGGCCGGCGCATTATCCGCGACCATCTGCCCGACCAGCACCGCGAGTTCTACGGCCTGCTGCCTTTCCTGCTCGTCGGCTCGGTCGACGATGCGGGACGGCCCTGGGCCTCCCTCCTGGCCGGGCCGCCGGGCTTTCTCTCGACGCCCGATGCCCGCAACCTGGATGTGGCGGCCTTGCCGCTGCCCGGCGACCCGCTTACAGGTCACCTGAGGGAGGGCGCCGAACTCGGTGTCCTCGGTATCCAGCCGGCGACGCGGCGGCGTAACCGTCTGAGCGGCACGCTGCAGTCTGTGAGAGACGACGGCTTCCGCATCGCCGTGGCGCAGAGCTTCGGCAACTGCCCCCAGTACATCCAGGCCCGGGAGGTCGACTGGCAGGCTGCCGAGCCGGCGGCGGCCAGGGTCGAACGCCGCAGCCGCTTTTCCGCCGACGACCGCCGGCTCATCGCGCGGGCGGACACGCTGTTCATCGCCACCGCCAGCGGCGCGGTGGAGGGGGTGGCGCGCGGCGCTGATGTTTCACACCGCGGCGGCAAGCCGGGTTTCGTCCGTATCGAAGGCGACGACAGCTTCGTCTTCCCCGATTACAGCGGCAACTACCACTTCAACACGGTCGGCAACATCCTGGTCAATCCGAAGGCCGGTTTCCTCTTCCTCGATTTCGAAAGGGGCCGATTGCTCTACCTGACCGGTGCCGCCGAGATCGTCTGGGAAGGCGAGGCGGTTGAGGCCTTCGCCGGGGCCGAACGGCTGATCCGTTTCCGCCTGGAACAGGCTGTTGCCGTGCAAGGCAGCCTGCCGCTCAGTTTCCGCTTTCAGGGGTTTTCCCCGAAGCTCGCGCAGACGGGAGACTGGGATACGGCGGACCAGATCATGGCCGCCGAACGGGAACGTGACACCTATCTCGATTACGAGGTGGTGGATCTGGTGCCGGAGAGCGGGACCATCCGCTCCCTGGTGCTGCGCCGTGCCGACTGCAAGGCCCCGGCATCCTACCGGCCGGGCCAGTTCCTGCCGATACGGCTGGAGATTCCCGGCCAGGAGGGGCCGGTGACGCGGACCTACACGCTCTCCGGCGCGCCAGACGGCGAATACTACCGGCTTTCGATCAAGCGCGACGGGCTGGTCTCGCGTTACCTTCACGATCATGCCGGCGTCGGTTTCCGCTTGCAGGCGATGGCGCCGCGCGGCCGCTTCGTCCTCGACGAGGAAAGCGAAAGACCGGTGGTGCTGCTTTCCGCCGGCGTCGGGATCACCCCGATGATGGCCATGGCCGGACACCTCCTCAAAGAAGGCGAACGCACCCGTCACTTCCGCCGGACCACCTTCATCCACGCGGCGCGCAACGGTGAAGAGCAGGCTTTCACCGGCACTCTCCGCGACTGGGCCCGGCGTTACGATTCCCTGACAGTCCATGTCCGCTACAGCCAACCGGGTCCGGCGGACCGGCTGGGCGAGACCCATGACAGCGAAGGCCGCATCGATATCGCGCTGCTGCAAAAGCTGCTGCCGCTCGACGACTACGATTATTATCTCTGCGGTCCCGCCGGTTTCATGCAGGGCCTTTATGACGGTCTCATGGGAATCGGCGTGCAGGCGGAACGCATCCACTATGAAGCCTTCGGGCCGGCCACGGTCATAAAGTCCGTGCAGGCCTCAAGCGCGCGCCCGGCTGACGCGGAGTCGACGGCGGAACCGGTAACCGTGCGCTTCGACGCCTCGGACCGCGAGGCGGTTTGGACGCCGGAGCAGGGCACGCTGCTGGACTTGGCGGAGGCGGCCGGCCTGTCGCCGGCCCATGCCTGCCGCTCAGGCATCTGCGGCAGCTGCGCGACGAAGATGAAAAGCGGCAGCGTCGATTACACGGAAGAGCCGGTGGGGGCCCATGAGCCGGACGAAGTGCTGATCTGCTCGGCAACGCCGCGAGCCCCCGATGCCGCAGCGGATGGCGATGGCAAGGCGGGCATCGTGCTGGATCTGTAACGGGTCCGCTGCCCGGACCGGTGCCGGTCGCAATCTAGTTGATCGTCTTCGGTAGGTTGGCGCGGAGCTTCTGGCGCAGCACGTCGATTGAGACAGCTTTGCCGTCAGCAGACTTCATGGACCAGAACGACCAGCCGTTGCATGACGGCGCGCCCTGCAGATGGGCGCCGACCTGGTGGATCGATCCCTTGAAATCGCTGGTGATCAGCGTGCCGTCGGCGCGCACCTTGGCGCGCCAGCGCTTGTCGGGCCCGTGCAGGATGGTGCCGGGCTCCAAGAGGCCGTGTTCGATCAGCCAGCCGAAGGGAATGCGCGCTTCCTGGCGCTTGGCCGGGGTCTCGATCATCTCCATGTCGGTGATCGGCTGCACCTGGGCGATGCGCTTCTTGGCCACGGCGATGTAGTCGCTGTCCCGCTCCAGGCCGATGTAGTGGCGGCCGAGCTTGCGGGCCACGGCGCCGCTGGTGCCGGAGCCGAAGAAGGGATCGAGCACGATGTCCCCCGGCTTGGTGGCGGCCATGATGACGCGGTGGAGCAGGGCTTCGGGCTTCTGGGTCGGATGCGCCTTTTCGCCCTTGTCGTTCTTCAGGCGCTCGCCGCCGCTGCAGATCGGGATCAGCCAGTCGCTGCGCATCTGCAGGTCGTCGTTCAGCCGCTTCATGGCGTCGTAGTTGAAGGTGTAGCGCGCGTCCTTGTCCTTGGCCGCCCAGATCATGGTCTCGTGGGCGTTGGTGAAGCGCCGGCCGCGGAAGTTCGGCATCGGGTTGGTCTTGCGCCAGACCACGTCGTTCAGGATCCAATAGTTCAGATCCTGCAAAGCGGTGCCGACGCGGAAGATGTTGTGATAGCTGCCGATCACCCAGAGCGAGCCGTTGTCCTTCAGCACGCGGCGCGCGGCGCGCAGCCAGCGGCGGGTGAAGTCGTCATAGGCGGCAAAGCTGTCGAACTGGTCCCAGGCGTCGTCGACGGCGTCGACCTTGCTGTTGTTCGGCCGCAGCAGATCGCCTTCGAGCTGGAGGTTATAGGGCGGGTCGGCAAAGACCATGTCCACCGAAGCTTCCGGCATGGCCTCCATCAACGTGATGCAGTCGCCCTGCTTGACCACATCTTTCTGCACGCTGGTTGTTCCCCCTCTTGAGCGCACGCCCCTGCGGCGCGAAACGGGCATCCTGATTCAAGCGGGGACTCGCGTCAAGAGTCTTGAGACTCAAGAAGTTACGGGGCGTCGTTAAGGTTTGCTGGCGAGAGCGTCGCGGATCGGCCGAAATGAGCGGCGATGTGCCGCCGTCACGCCCAGGCGATCGAGGCCGGCGCGGTGTTCGACCGTGCCGTAACCCTGGTTGCGCTCCCAGCCGTAGCCGGGGTGCTGGGCGGCAAGCAGGGCCATGGCGCGGTCGCGGCTGACCTTGGCGACGATCGAGGCGGCGGCGATGGAAAGCGAGCGGCTGTCGCCCTTCACCACCGGCCGTGCCGGGCAGGGCAGCGACGGGATCTGCCGGCCGTCGACCAGGGCGGCTTCGGCGGCAATCGAAAGGGCCGCTGCGGCGCGCTGCATGGCGAGCAGCGAGGCCTGCAGAATGTTCAGGGCATCGATTTCCTCGACAGCGGCCTCGCCCCGGCCGATGGCGGCCTGTTCCGGGGAGAGCGCCAGCAGCGCTTCGAAGAGGTTTTCGCGGGCTTTGGCGCTGAGTTTCTTGGAATCGTCCAGGCCGTCGCGCAGCGGCGACGGCAGGGTATCCGGGTTCAGCCAGACCGCCGCTGCCACAACCGGTCCGGCCCAGGGGCCGCGCCCGGCCTCGTCGAGACCGATCACTTTGGGGCCGGGGTTTCCGCCGAGGTCCCGTTGGAATTCCTGTTCAAGAGAGAAGTCTGGCACGTGTCGTCTGATCGAAGCTTGAGGCAACCGGCCACCCAGGGCCAAGGCAAGGGGATCAGTCCGCTTCGGCGCCACCGGGTTCGGCCGTCAGGCGCGGCTTTCGGATCGGCTCTGCGGGCTCGGCGTCATCTTGGCTCTTGTCCGGCTTCGACGCCACCGGCTTTTGCCCGACCATGCCGCGGCCCAGCAGCAGCGCCCAGCCGCCGATACGTCCGCCGGAGCGGCCAAGGGCGGAGGCTTCCGGCCCCAGGGTCAGGCGCAGCGTTTCGCGGCCCGAGGTGATGCCCAGCAGGGCGATGCGGTGGAGGCGTCGGGCGGCCTCCAGCCAGAAGGGGCTGCCCATCAGCGACAGCACGGTGACCGCGACCAGCAGGCGGTGTTCGTCCGGCGAGATGACCCCGGCTGTGAGGCCGAGAGCGGCGAGGATGAAAGAGAACTCGCCGAGCTGCGCCAGCATGACTCCGGAGAGGAAGGCACGAGGCCAGGTTTCCCCCATCGCCCGGATGACCACGATGTTCAGCGCCGTCTTCAGGACGGCGACGAAGGTGACGATCAGAACGACGATACCGATGTTGTTCCAGATGTATTCGAGATCGATGAGCAGGCCGATGGTGAGGAAGAAGACCATCAGCAGCACGCCCTGGATCGGCGCCGTGTAATGCATCATCGCCCGGCGGCTGGTGGAATTGCCGATCACCAGCCCGGCCAAAAAGGCGCCGTAGGAAGCCGAGAGATCGAGCAGGCCCGAGAGCGCGGCGGCGCCGAAGCAGAAGGCGAGACCGGCCAGCGGCGTCAATTCGGCATTGCGTCCGATGGCCTTGGCGAAAGGCAGGCGCAGGCGTTTGCCGCGGCCGAGGTAGACCAGCAGCAGGGCGAGGAAGGCGATGGAGAGGCCGATCTTCAGCAGCGCTCCGATGCCGATTGCGGAGGCCTCGCCGTGAAAGGCGCTGACCACCAGCATCATCGGAATGACGGCCAGATCCTGGGCGATCAGGATGCCGATGGTGACGTTGCCCACGCGGGTACCTTTCTCGCCGATTTCCTCCAGCATTTTGATGGCGATGGCGGTGGAGGAGAGGGCGACGACGAAACCGAGCACCACGGTGAGCGCCAGCGGCCAGTCGAGATAGAAGCCGAGCAACGACATGGCGATGACGCCGGCGGCGATCTGGAAGGCGGTGGTGAGAACCGCGATGCGCCAGACCGACTTCAGGCCGCGCAGTTGCAGTTCCATGCCGATGAAGAAGAGCAGCATCAGAACGCCGAGTTCGGCCAGCAACTGAATCTGATCGCGGTTTTCAACGAGGCCGAAGCCGGAGGGGCCGAGGGCGGCGCCGGCCAGGATATACCCCAGCAGGATCGGTTGGCGGAAGGAGCGCACCACCAGGCCGCAGCAAAGCGCGGCGACCACGACGATCGCCAACTCGGTAATGCTGCTTGTATGGCCCTCCATGACCCGTCTCTAATCCATGGCCTTGCGCGCGGCGCCCGGCCGGGCGCTTGCCTAAGATCTAGCAGGCCTCAGCTTTCGAAAGAGTGAAGGACCCAGGGTTTTCGGGTGTTTCGGGGTGCCTCCAAGTCTCCCGGGAGGGAATCTTCGGTTCAAAGGGGGTAGGAATCAGAGCAGCGAGAGCTGCTTGTCTGGATGGTCGTCGATCTCCGGCGGCTCGAACTGGCTGCTGTCCAGAGGGGCGCCGCCCCGGTTCAGGCCGAGGCGCCGCTCCGCTGCCTTGAAGCGCTGGGCCAGCAGGTCGGCGTAGACCCCGGTGCCGCGCTGACGGCGGCCGAAGTCTGACTGATAGAGCCCGCCGTCGCGGGTATCCCTGATCAGTTTCAGGACCTTGGCCTTGCGGTCCGGAAAATGCGCCTCCAGCCACTCGGTGAAGAGTTCCTTGATCTCCAGCGGCAGGCGCAGCAGCACATAACCCGAAGAAGCGGCCCCGGCGCGCGCGGCAGCCTCCATCAGCACTTCCAGTTCCTGGTCGTTGATCGCCGGGATCATCGGCGCGGTCAGCACTCCGGCCGGCACCCCGGCGGCGTTCAGGGTGCGCAGGGCCTCCAGCCGTCTTGCCGGCGTCGGTGCGCGCGGCTCCATGATCCGGGACAGCTTGCGGTCCAGCGAGGTGACGGAAATCATCACCCGCACCAGACGCCGCCGCGCCATCGGCGCCAGGATGTCGAGGTCGCGCAGGATCAGGTTGGACTTAGTGACGATGGTCAGCGGGTGACTGGTGTCGCACA
>JANQMC010000084.1 GCA_028280305.1 Pelagibius sp.
CGAGGTCCAGAAACGCGCGATTGGCGCTCAGGATCTGCCCGTCGAGGGACGTGACGACGAAGGCGTCCGGCGCGGCGTCGACGACAGCCATCATCTGTGAGCGGTGCGAGGGCTCGAAAACACTGCCGTCCCTGTTAAGTGGGGCAAAGCGCACCAGGAAATAGGACGCGTTCTCATGGCGAAAAAGGGAAGCGCCGACACTGAAACGCTCATCGTCAGTGGTAACCACCCGAACATCATCGCCCCTGCCCGCCGAACGCACTGCCGCCAAGAGCGTATCGATGGCCTTACGGCCTTCAGTTTTCAGACCTTTCACCACATCCGGGAAGGTCGAGCCGACTGTCTTCTTCGACCGCTTGGTTTTGTTGGCATAGGCCTTGAGAAAAGCTTCGGCAGCGGCGTTGGCCTCTATAATCTGCTGACTGGCGGCATTGACGATAAGGACCGGCTCCGAAGAAACCTGGAACAGAAGTCGGTATCGCGTTTCGGCGCTGCGCTGCCGGGCGTACTCGCGCTCCACCGCCTGCTGTGCTTCGACAAGGCGCTGCTGTAGCACAGCGAACTCCCGCAGATTGCGGCCCAAAGCGATAACTCTTCCCTTGTCTCCGACACGCAAGGCAGAGTAGAGCACCGGCAGGTCGCCGCCATTGACGGAGGGATGGTTCACTTGACGCCAGCGCGGTGCCTTCGTTTTCGTGGCATCGCGTAGAAGATCTTCGATCTTCTCCCGGCTTTCCACGGTCACCGTGTCTTCCCAGGGTTGGCCGAGCCAACCGTCGCACTCGTCGAGCGATATTTCGTCGCTACCCAGCGCGAGATCGCGCACGACTCCATTTTCGTCCAGGATCAGCGCGACGTCCGAAGAGGCCGCAAGCAGTCCAACTGCCGATTTGGGGTCAAGGTTGCCCAGTGATTTCAAAGGCGATTCAAAATGCTTCACTGCCTACACCGTCAAACGTGAAAACATCGCCAGATGATACCCGTACCGGCAAGATCAGCAATGCGTCATGACTAAAGTATGCAAATTATTGGCTTGAAGGGCAGCGTGATGACCGTCGACGGCCATCGCATCGGCGCCAACCTGGGAAACGCATTTGGGACGCTCGACAAACACCCTGCCGCCAACGATCACCGAGATGTTTTCATTGCACGAAACCCTGCGCACTTCGGCGATTTCGGCGGCCAAAGGCTCAAGACCGTCGTCACAACTCAGGGAAAGACCGAGTATCGCGTACCACTCCTGCTTCACCCGGTCAGCCACATGCCGCGGATGAGCGACCGGTTCGGTTGACACATCCCACCCGGTGCGGCGCAGAAATTCCGCCACCATCAACGCCCCAAAGTTATGCTGTTCGCATGGCGCGGGGGCGATCAGAGCGCGGCGCCCCTGCTCCCAGGGGATGGTCTCGCCCTGAATTGAAAAACTGAGATCGCGCAGGATCTGCTGCAATCGACCCAAACCAATCGTGACGTCAGTGAAGGTACAGAGATCCTGCTTCCAGAGTTCGCCAAGGTGCTTGGCCGTGGGCGCCAGCAGATCGAGGAAGATGCGCTCCAGACTGACTCCCGCTTCGTGCAGCAAGGTGACATAGCACAGTGCAGCCACGGCATCGCTCTTCAGCACCAGGCTGGTCAGCTCGGCAATGTCGTCCTCAGAGGGCTTTTCCCGCTGCGACGGCGCACCATTGCTCTCAGGAGTGGTTGTCTTGTGTGCGAGAACGAGCCGGGGAATGATCTCCCCTTCAATCGTTCGCACGAGGCGATCAAATCGCACATCGGAACCGTCGACTGCGGCGATGTGATTGAAATCTGCCGGAGGTGGGTCGTAGGTCTGGACCTCATCTTCGGTCCCGCGATATTCCTTCGTCTGGCCTTCGTCCCTGAAACTCGCCATTGCCTTCCTCCCTAAAAGCGAGAACGCAGGCTGTATTTTTGGCGAAGGTGACCACCGTCGAACTCCGGGCGCTCGTCTGGAGCTGAATCTGCCTACCTGTGTGATTTATCCCTGGGTGGTACGCCTCATCTGATTGTGAGTCCCCTTCGCGTCCGCCTTCTTAACCGCTATGGCTTGGAGCGTCTGCGCGAACCATTGAACGTTCTCACACGCAGATCTGTCAAGCTGTCTTCACGTGATATCAAGTTGACAAGGCACTTTATGCATTTCTTGCTTCGGCAGGACAGAGTGTTTCAGCTCGCCTGAGTGCTTACACCCCAAGACGATTCATCATCGCCGACTGTCCTGTGGGGGTTCATCCACAGCCTGTGGAAAAGTCGAGGGTTTCTCAATACGCAGTGTCCGATTGCCGCTGTGCCGAGGCCTGTTTCTTCCATCGCTCCGCCGAGTCGCCTCCCGATTTCAGTCGCGCCAATTGTCCATTATTATTTACGTCCATAAAACTTGACACTCTTCATGGAGACGTTTTAGAGTCCTTGAAACAAAGCAATAGGCGCGTGGGGAGGAGTTCGGTGCAGACTTTCCGACCCTGGTACGAAAGCGGCTCAACTGGATTATGGCGGCCTCGCAAAAGACCGGCTTCCAGAACGCAGGCCGCAACCGCCAGCCGGCCGGTTTCCCGGAACACAGCCGCCATCTCCTCCGCAACATCAAACCCTGGAGACTGTTCCCGCGCCAAGCGAACCAGTTCAGGGGGGAGGACAGAATGATATTCGCCTCGGGAGTGCTTGACCGTTGCATCGCCGCCGTCGACGGCTGTCCCTGGCAAGCCCATGCCGGTGCCAGTTCGTTGCAGCGCTTCCGGACACAGCAGCCGCGCAAAGCTCTCTATACCGTCGAACAGCGGCGGCGGCGCGACTCCTCGCCCTGGACACTGGTGCAGGGAATCCTGGCGCCACTGCAATTCGCGGTTTTTCTCGTCAGTGTTTATCTCGTCCTGGACTTTCTGGCGACTGGCCAAGGTTATGCCCTGGCGACCGGATCGATCGTTCTCAAGACTTTGGTGCTCTATGTCATTATGGTCACCGGTTCGTTCTGGGAACGCGACGTCTTTGGACGCTACCTCTTCGCCCCGGCGTTTTTCTGGGAAGACGTCGTCAGCATGCTGGTGCTGGCACTGCACACCGCCTACCTGATAGCTCTCCTGGGCGGGCTGCTCTCGCACCGCGAACTCATGGTTTTGGCGCTGGCCGCCTACGTCACGTACGTCATCAATGCTGCGCAGTTCGTACTCAAACTGCGGGCGGCACGGCGTGAGCAGCGGCGCTCCACCGGCGAGCTCGGCATGGTGAGCCTTGCGAAATGAACGGGAATGCCGCAGTACCGGCGCCGGTCCCTGCCGTGGACAGCTGCGCGGAGGTAAATGCGGGCGAGCGCGAAGTTCTGCGGCAACGCGGTCAAAGAGAGGTCTTCTGCGGGCTGACCGGCATCATCTGGCTTCACCGCAAGATCCAGGATGCCTTCTTTCTGGTTATCGGCTCGCGGACCTGCGCCCACCTGATCCAGTCCGCGGCCGGCGTGATGATCTTCGCCGAGCCACGTTTTGCAACGGCCATTATTGGTGAGCGCGACCTTGCCGGCTTGGCCGACGCCAATGATGAACTTGATCGTGTCACCGATCGGCTGCTTGCACGGCGGCCGGACATTCGTCTTCTCTTTCTTGTCGGCTCCTGCCCGTCGGAGGTCATCAAGCTTGATCTCGATAAGGCGGCTCAACGGCTCTCCAAGCGGCACGCCCCCTCGGTCCGGGTCCTGAACTACTCCGGCAGTGGCATCGAGACGACCTTCACCCAGGGCGAGGATGCCTGTCTGGCCTCTCTGGTGCCCTGCTTGCCTGCCGCCAACGCCAACGAAAGCTCTCTGATGGTGGTTGGCGCCTTGGCGGACGTGGTCGAAGATCAGTTGCTACGGCTGTTCGGCGATCTCGGTGTTGGGCCGGTCGGTTTTCTCCCCCAAAGGGCTGCAAACAAGCTCCCGCCGGTCGGCCCAAAGACCCGTTTTTTGCTCGCCCAACCCTTCCTTGGCGATACGGCCCGAGCCCTCGAAGCACGCGGTGCCCGGCATATTCAGGCACCCTTTCCCTTTGGTGTCGAAGGCACCACGGCTTGGCTGCGCGCTGCTGCCGATGTTTGGGGCGTCGACGAGGATCGATTCAATAGAGTGACGGCGCCAGCGCGTCAGCGCGCCGGGCGCGCCCTCGCGCGCTACCAAGACATGCTGGCCGGGCGGCGGTTCTTCTTTTTCCCGGATTCCCAACTCGAGATACCGATTGCACGCTTTCTCGCGCGCGAGTTGGCTATGACACCTCTCGAGATTGGAACCCCCTATCTTCACCGCCAGCACTTGGCCGCAGAACTCGCGTTGCTTCCCGAAGACGCTCAGCTGAGCGAAGGTCAGGACGTCGAACGCCAACTGGATCGCTGCGCCGCGCTGCGCCCGGATATCACCGTCTGCGGTCTTGGACTCGCCAATCCCCTTGAGGCTCAGGGCCTGACCACCAAATGGTCAATCGAGCTGCTCTTCACGCCCATACACGGCTACGAACAAGCTGGCGACCTGGCCGAGCTCTTTGCACGGCCGCTGCAACGCAACACAGCGCTGGCGGTTTAGGGCCATGGAACTAGCCCTTTGGACATATGAAGGCCCACCCCATATCGGCGCGATGCGGGTCGCCACAGCCATGGAGGACCTGCACTACGTCCTCCATGCGCCGCAAGGCGACACCTACGCCGATCTGCTGTTCACCATGATCGAGCGCCGCGACAAGCGACCGCCCGTCACCTACACGACCTTCCAGGCACGCGATCTTGGTGGTGATACGGCACAGCTTTTCAAGTCAGCCGTTCGCAATGCTTACGAGCGCTTCCGTCCCCAGGCTCTTTTGGTCGGCGCCTCCTGTACAGCCGAGCTCATCCAGGATGACCCCGGCGGCCTTGCCAAGGCCCTAGACCTGCCGGTTCCGGTCATTCCTGTGGAATTGCCGGCCTATCAACGCAAGGAAAACTGGGGTGCGGCGGAGACCTTCTATCGCCTGGTGCGCGCCCTGGCCGGACCGCATGTGCCCGACTCCACCGCAACACAGCCGAAGCGCATCGCAGGCCGAAAGCCTAGCTGCAACCTGCTCGGCCCTACGGCCCTTGGTTTTCGCCATCGCGACGACGTCCAGGAAGTTACACGACTGCTCGACGACCTGGGTGTCTCAATCAATGTCGTAGCGCCTCTCGGTGCGACACCGGCCGACCTCGCACGACTCGGCGAAGCCGACTTCAACGTGGTGCTCTACCCCGAGGTGGCGGATACCGCCGCCCGCTGGTTGGAGCGCAGTTTCAAACAACCGCGCGTGACGACGGTGCCAATCGGCGTCGGTGCAACCCGGGACTTCATTGCCGAGGTCGAATCCCTTTGCTTTGAAGCTCCGGCGGCGAACCCTGGTGAAGCCGCATCGCGCTTGCCGTGGTATTCTCGTTCGGTCGACTCGACCTATCTGACCGGCAAGAGGGTCTTCATCTTCGGCGACGCGACCCACGCCATCGCCGCTGCCCGCGTTGCCACAGAAGAGCTTGGTTTCCAGATCGTCGGTCTCGGCAGCTATAGCCGCGAGTTCGGCCGCGATCTGCGCGCAGCCGCCGAAAGCTATGGCGTTCAACCTTTGATCACCGACGACTATCTTGAAGTCGAGTCCCGCATTGCGGAACTGCAGCCCGAACTGGTGTTGGGCACCCAGATGGAACGCCACATCGCCAAGCGAATGGGTATCGGTTGCGCGGTGATTTCAGCGCCGGTACACGTCCAAGACTTTCCGGCGCGCTACTCGCCCCAGATGGGCTTCGAGGGTGCGAACGTGCTCTTCGATAGCTGGGTCCATCCGCTGATGATGGGCCTGGAGGAACACCTCATCGGCATGTTCCGCGAAGATGCCGAGTTTGGCACCGACGCCCGCCCGTCCCATCTCGGCCAGGCAGCCGAGACGATCGGGGCAACCGATGCAGCGCGGTACGGCGAGGCGCCGCGAGACAGCACCCCGCGCAACAGCGAGATCAGTTGGGCCGACGAAGCCGAACGGGAACTCGGCAAGGTCCCCTTTTTCGTGCGCGGCAAGGTCCGGCGCAACACCGAACGCTTTGCCCGCGATGGCGGCTGCGCAGTGATCACACTTGAGACGTTATACGATGCCAAAGCCCACTTCGGCCGCTGAAGCGACGCCACTGCGCGTCGTCATCGTCACGCTGGACAACCACCTGGCCAGCGCAACGGAAAGAGCGAGCCGGCGCCTGAAGCGCAGTCTGCCGGGTCTTCACCTCGCCTTGCATGCGGCTACCGAGTGGAACGATCCCGAGGCGCTGGCCCGCTGTCGCAACGATATCGACCAAGGCGACATCATCATCTGCACGATGCTGTTCATGGAAGAGCATGTGGAGGCGGTCCTGCCGAACCTGCAGGCCCGGCGCGAAAGCTGCGATGCCATGGTCGGCTGCATGTCAGCGGGCGAGATCATACGCCTGACGCGTCTTGGCAAGCTGTCAATGGACGGCAGCAGCGGCGGCGCACTGTCTCTGCTGAAACGGCTACGCGGGCGGCGCAACAAAGGCGGCACAGCCGGCGCCCAGCAACTCGCCATCGTCAGGCGTTTGCCACAGATCCTGCGTTTCATACCCGGCGCTGCGCAGGACCTGCGCGCCTACTTCCTGACAATGCAATACTGGCTGGCCGGCTCAGAGGCCAACGTCGTCAACCTGGTGCGTTTTCTCGCAAACCGCTATGCCTCGGGACCCCGTGCCGCTCTGCGCGGGCGCTTCAAGTCGACGGCGCCGGTCACCTATCCTGAGGTCGGACTTTACCACCCAAGCCTGACCGGCCGCGTCACGGAGGACCTTGCGGCCCTTCCGCGGCAAGCGTGCGGGGGCAGGAGGCGGGTCGGCCTGCTGCTGATGCGCTCCTACGTCCTGGCCGGCGACACGCGCCACTACGACGGCGTCATTGCCGCGCTGGAAGCGAGGGGAATAGAAGTTGTACCGGCCTTTGCCAGCGGGTTGGACTCACGCCCGGCGATTGAGAAATACTTCGTCGCCGATGAGCAGCCCAGGATCGATGCCGTCGTCTCCCTGACCGGTTTCTCGCTGGTCGGCGGTCCGGCCTATAACGACTCCAAGGCCGCAGAAGAAATCCTGGCTGCCCTGGATGTACCCTTTGTTTCAGCTCAGGCCCTGGAATTCCAGACCATCGAGCAGTGGGAAGAATCGGCACGCGGCCTGACGCCGATCGAGGCCACCATGATGGTCTCGCTCTCCGAGCTGGACGGCTCGACGGCGCCTATCGTCTTCGGCGGACGCGCTCACCCAACCGGGGACGGTCTCTCCGACCAGCGTGACATGCTGCCTCACCCGGAAAGGGCGGAGGTGCTGGCCGAGCGCGTCTCCCGGATGGTCGACCTGCGGCAAATGCCCCGCGCCGAGCGCAAGGTCGGGATCGTACTCTTCAATTTCCCGCCCAACGGCGGGAGCACCGGGACCGCAGCGCATCTCTCAGTCTTTGCATCATTGCACCGTGTTCTGCAGGGACTGCAGCTGGAAGGTTACAGCGTCGACGTGCCCGACACTGTCGATGCGCTGCGGTCCCGGGTTCTTGAGGGTAACGCCAAGCGATTCGGAAGCGACGCCAACGTCCATGCACGCGTCGCCGCCGACGACCACGTGCGTCGGGAACCTTGGCTTTCGGAGATCGAGTCTCACTGGGGACCGGCGCCCGGCCGCCAACAAAGCGACGGCTCAGCGATCTTCGTGCTGGGTGAGCGCTTCGGCAATGTCTTCGTCGGCATACAGCCCGCTTTCGGGTATGAGGGCGACCCCATGAGACTTCTCTTCGAGAAGGGATTCGCCCCCACTCATGCGTTTTCGGCCTTTTATCGATTCCTTCGCGAAGACTTCGGTGCAAACGCCGTCCTTCACTTCGGAACCCATGGCGCCTTGGAGTTCATGCCCGGCAAGCAGGTGGGGTTGAGTGACAGCTGCTGGCCGGAACGCTTGATCGGCGCAATCCCGAACCTTTATCTCTATGCTGCCAACAATCCCTCCGAGGGAACCATTGCCAAGCGGCGGTCGGCGGCAACGCTGATCAGCTACCGAACGCCACCTGTCTGCCACGCGGGCCTCTACAAAGGCCTGGTCGACCTGCAGGACTCGCTGTCCCGCTGGCGGTCACTCTCGCCCGAGGCTGGGGAAGAGCGCCAATCACTGGCCGGACTGATCCAGGCACAAGCAGCCGCGCTCGACCTTGTCCCAGCGGAGCCGGCATGGCTCGGCGACGGCGATGCCGAGATCTCCGGCCTGCAAGACGAAATCCGGGAGTTAGAGACTTCGCTCATTCCGACAGGCCTGCATGTCATCGGTGAACCGATGACCAGAAGCGATCGGGTCGAACTGCTGGATGCGATGATGGAAACCGCCACCGGCTTTCCGTCGGACCGCTTGGCGATCGAGGCGATGGTGGACGGAGCGTCGACCGAGACCATCCTTTCTGCCAGCGCCCTGCCAACCAGTGATGAAAACAGGGCGCTTGTCGAAGAATTGAAAGAAGTCAGTTGCCTTCTGACCGAAGACTACGAGATCCCGGCTGTGCTGCACGCGTTGGATGGCGGGTTCATCCGGCCGGTTCCAGGCGGCGACATGCTGCGCACGCCGGCCATCCTGCCGACAGGGCGCAACCTTCATGGTTTCGATCCCATGCGCATTCCCAGCGCGATTGCTATCGCCGAGGGTGCAGAGCAGGCCGAACGCCTCCTGGAACGCCATCTTGCCGAGGGCAATGCCTATCCCGAATCGGTTGCTTTCGTCCTATGGGGAACCGACAACCTGAAAAGCGAGGGCGATCCGATTTCTCAAGTCATGGCGCTGATTGGCGCCCGGCCGCGCTTCGACGGTTTCGGCCGGTTGAGCGGCGCCGCTCTCATTCCGCTCGAAGAGCTCAGACGCCCGCGCATCGATGTCATCGCCACGCTCTCTGGCATCTTCCGGGACCTTCTGCCTCTGCAGACCAAAATGCTGGCTGAAGCGGCCTATCTCGCCGCGACCGCAGAGGAACCGCTGGCGCAGAACTTCGTGCGCAAACACGCTCTCGCCTATCAGGAAGCACAGGGTTGCGATCTTGAGGAGGCGGCGCTTCGAATCTTCTCCAACGCCGACGGCACCTATGGGTCGAACGTCAACCACTTGATCGACAGCGGGTGCTGGCAGGATGAAGACGAACTAGCGAATACCTTCACCCAGCGCAAAGCCTTTGCCTATGGCCGTAGCGGCAAGCCCGAACAGCGTATTGAGCTGATGAATAATCTGTTGGCCGAGGTCGAGTTGACCTATCAAAACCTCGAATCCGTCGAACTCGGCGTTACCACCATTGACCACTACTTCGACACACTGGGTGGGATCAGCCGCTCGGTGGAGCGCGCCAGGGGTTCGGCGGTCCCGGTCTATATCGGCGACCAGACGAGCGGCGCGGGCAAGGTGCGGACGCTTGACGAGCAGGTCGCCTTGGAGACCCGCACGCGGATGTTGAATCCTAAGTGGTACGAAGGCCTCCTGACCCACGGGCACGAGGGCGTCCGGCAGATCGAGGCGCATGTGACCAACACCATGGGTTGGTCGGCAACCACCGGCCAAGTCAGCCCCTGGGTCTATCAGCAAATCTCCCAGACCTTCGTTCTCGACGAAGAAATGCGCGAGCGTCTGGCCGAACTGAACCCCGTTGCCTCCGCCAAGGTCGCCAACCGGCTGTTGGAAGCGCAGGAACGGCAGTATTGGTCGCCGGACGCAGCGGTGCTGGAGGCCTTGCGCAAGGCGGGCCAGGAACTCGAAGACAAGCTTGAAGGTGTCGGCCAGGGCCAGGAGGTAGCAGCATGAACATCGCGACAAGATCCCTGGGTACGACGGCCGACAACAGATCGCGTCCCGACGGCGAGGGCAGTGTGCAGGTCAGACTGGACCCCGATCTCGCCATCGAGAATGCCAAGGTCTTTACGGTCTACGGCAAGGGCGGCATCGGCAAGTCGACCACCTCGTCGAACCTCTCCGCCGCCTTCTCCAAGATCGGCAAGCGGGTCCTGCAGATCGGCTGCGACCCCAAGCACGACTCCACCTTCACCCTCACCAAGAAACTGGTACCCACGGTGATCGACGTTCTGGAATCAGTCGACTTTCATCCAGAGGAGTTGCGGATCGAGGATTTCGTTTACGAAGGCTACAACGGCGTGATGTGCGTCGAGGCCGGCGGCCCGCCCGCCGGGACCGGCTGCGGCGGCTATGTTGTCGGCCAGACCGTAAAACTGTTGAAGGAACATCACCTGCTCGAGGATACCGATGTGGTGATCTTCGACGTTCTGGGCGATGTGGTCTGCGGTGGCTTCGCCTCCCCCCTTCAGCATGCCGACCGCGCGCTCATCGTTGCTGCCAACGACTTCGATTCGATCTTCGCCATGAACCGGATCGTCGCCGCCATCACCGCCAAGGCGCGCAACTATGATGTGCGTTTGGGCGGCGTAATCGCCAATCGCAGCGCGGCTACTGACGAAATCGACCGCTTTAACGAGAGTGTCGGCCTCAGGACTCTGGCGCATTTCCCGGACCTGGATGTGATCCGTCGAAGCCGCCTAAAGAAGTCCACTCTGTTCGAAATGGAAGACTCGCCGGAACTGGAAGCGGTCAAGCAGGAGTATCTGCAGCTCGCAGCGACCCTTTGGGCGGGCGCCGAACCACTGGAAGCAGAGGCAATGAAGGACCGTGAGATTTTCGATTTTCTCGGGTTCGACTGAGAGGACGCGACGATGGCCACAGTCTCATATCTGAAAAGGCGCAGCGAGCTTGAGACTTACTTCGACCGCACAGCGGTGGAGGCTTGGTCGCGGCTCACCTCCGATGCCCCTGTGGGGCGCATTCGCGCGACGGTGCGCGCCGGGCGCGAGCGGATGCGGGCGACCTTGCTCAGCTGGTTGCCGAAGGACCTGCGTGGTCAGCGGCTGCTCGATGCCGGTTGCGGGACAGGCGCATTGGCCGTTGAAGCGGCGCGGCGCGGCGCGGATGTGACGGCTATCGATCTCTCTCTGACGTTGGTGCGGCTCGCTCAGGAGCGCTGCCCGCAGGACCTCGGCAGCGGGCGGGTGCAGTTTCAGGTGGGCGACATGGCCGATCCTGCCCTTGGCAGCTTTGACCATGTCGTGGCGATGGATTCCCTCATCCACTATGCGGCCGACGATACCGTTCGGATGCTGGCGCGTCTGTCTGAAAGAGCGGGGAACAAGTTGCTCTTCACCTTCGCCCCGCGCACGAGACCGCTGGCGGCCATGCATGCGCTGGGCCGCTTGTTTCCGCACGGAAACCGGGCGCCGGCGATCGAGCCCTTACGCGAGATCGATCTGCGTCGACACCTCGCGCGGGCCGCAGAACTGGACGACTGGCGCACCGGGCGCAGCGAACGCGTAGTCAGCGGCTTCTACACCTCGCAGGCCATGGAGTTGCAGCACGAATGAAGAGCTTGCAAAAAGCACTTTCTTGCGGTTGGCGCAACGTCGGGTCAAGATTCCTGCCCTTCGCCGACGCGGCAACGGAGGAACTGCCGCTGCGACGGCTCCTGCGACTCTCGCTGTTCCAGGTCTCCGTGGGCATGGCCGTCGTGCTGATAACCGGTGTCCTCAACCGCGTGATGATCGTCGAGCTGAGCGTGCCGGCCTGGTTCGTTGCCCTGGCGGTGGCGCTGCCGCTTATTCTGGCACCCCTGCGCGTGTTGATTGGCTTTCGCTCCGACTATCACATCTCGGTCCTGGGCTGGCGCCGCGTTCCCTATATCTGGACGGGCACCCTGATCCAGTTCGGCGGCCTATCGATCATGCCCTTCGCGCTGTTAGTTCTCTCAGGCGACAACTACATCGCCGTGCCGGCGATTGTGGGCCAGAGCGCAGCCGCCCTTGCTTTCTTGATGGTGGGTATCGGCCTTCACATGGCGCAAACCGCCGGGTTGGCCCTGGCGACCGATCTGGCGCCGCCGGATGCGCGTCCCCGTGTCGTGGCCTTGCTCTACGTCATGTTGCTGGTCGGAATGGTGGCAAGCGCTCTTGCCTTTGGCGCGCTGCTGGCGGACTTCAATGCTGTGAAGCTGATCAAGGTGATCCAGGGTGCTGCGGTAGTGACCTTGGTTTTCAACGTCCTGGCGCTCTGGCAGCAAGAGGTCCGCGACCCCAGTCGCACCGAACCCGCGCTGCCGCGTCCGAGCTTCAATACAACCTGGCAGAGTTTCATCCGCCAGGGACGCGTGCTGCGCCTGCTGATTGCCATCGGGTTGGGAACCGCAGCCTTTTCCATGCAGGACATACTTTTGGAACCCTACGGTGGGCAAATCCTCGGTCTGACGGTGGGCGAGACCACTGTGCTCACCGCCCTGCTGGCGGGCGGAACCCTGTTGGGCCTTGGCTTGGCGGCCCGGCGCCTGGGTCGCGGAGCGGAACCGCATCGGCTGGCCGGTTGGGGCGCCGTCAGTGGTCTGGCTGCCTTCGCCCTGGTCATCCTGTCAGCGCCGCTGGAATCCGCCCTTCTGTTTCGGGCCGGAACAACACTCATTGGCTTTGGCGGCGGCCTCTTCGCCGTCGGCACGCTGACAGCAATCATGGCCCTCGCCCAGGGTGCCCACAGCGGTGTTGCTATTGGGGCCTGGGGTGCCGTGCAGGCCTGCTGTGCAGGCGGCGCCATCGCTTTAGGCGGCGCTTTGCGAGACATCGTTTCGGAGATGGCAACGACAGGCACATTGGGCCCGGTACTGACCGGCCCCGCCGTCGGCTACGGCGCCGTCTACCACCTTGAGATCCTGTTGCTGTTCGCCACCTTGATCGCTCTCGGTCCGTTGGCGCGCGCAAAGGAAGAACGCGACGCTCAGTCCAAAGACCGTTTCGGGCTCGCCGAGTTTCCCGGCTAGGCCTGCTTGTCAGTGGAGGTTTGCTATGCCAACCGGTGCCTTTACCAGTTACATCGACGTCGCACAGATCGCGCTCTATGTGTTCTGGGTATTTTTTGCGCTGCTCATCCTATACTTGCGGCGCGAGGATAAGCGCGAAGGCTATCCTCTGGAATCCGATCGCTCCGACCGGATCACCGTCCAGGGCTTCCCTTCGTTGCCTGAAGCCAAGACTTTCCGGCTGCCGCACGGCGGCACGGTAGAAGCCCCCCGTGCCGAACGGGATACCCGGCCGCTGCAGGCTGAACCGGCGTCCTACTTCCCAGGCGCGCCTCTGATGCCGACCGGCAACCCGATGACCGATGCTGTCGGCCCCGCCGCCTATGCTCAGCGCGCCGACAGCCCGGATCTGACGGCCGAGGGCGAAACCAAGATCGTGCCGCTGCGCAGCGCCGAAGGCTTCTACCTGGAACCCCGCGATCCGGACCCGCGCGGCTGCAATGTCATCGGCGCGGACGGCCAGATTGCCGGGACGGTGATCGATGCCTGGGTCGATCGGGCCGAGGTGCTGATCCGCTACCTCGAAGTCGAGGCTGCAGGCCCCCAAGGGCAACGCCGGGTACTGCTGCCAATGACCTGCGCAAGGGTAAAGGGTGGCAAGGACAAGCCGCGGCAGGTGCACGTCCACGCGATCACCGCCGCGCAGTTTGCCGACGTTCCGGCCACACAGAATCCAGAGCAGGTCACCCTGCTGGAAGAAGACCGGATCTGCGCCTATTACGCCGGCGGCCGCCTCTACGCCACGGCCGACCGCCAGGAGCCGCTGGTATGACCGCCCATCCTCATGGCCACGACGACTTCGCTTTCGAGCCGGTGCACGGCTTGCCTGAGGAACTGCCGAAGGGAGAGCGCATTCTCTGGCAGGGTTCCCCCGCCTGGCGTTCGCTGGCGCGCAGCGTCTTTCATACCCGCAAGATCGCCTTCTACGTAGCATTGCTGCTGATCTGGCAAGGCGCGACAGCGCTGCACGACGGTGCGGGGTACGGGATGGTTGCCATCGCCATTCTGATGCCGCTGCCACTGGCGCTGGCGGCTATTGCCATTCCGAGCCTCTTGGCATGGTGGTCTGCGCGCACCACGGTCTACACAATCACCAACAAGCGGGTCGTCATTCGTTCGGGCATTGCGCTGGAAGTGACCGTGAACCTGCCGCTCGCCAAAATCGACACGGCCGCCTGCCGCCTGCATCGTGACGGCAGCGGCGACATTCCGATGGCCTTCACGGGCGGTGTCCGCGTTGCCTATCTGGCCCTTTGGCCGAATGCCCGGCCTTGGCGCCTTTCGCGGCCACAACCAATGCTGCGCTGTGTTCCCGAACCGCGGGCGGTTGCTGACCTGCTGGTGAGAACTCTGATTGCCGCCCAGGCCGAAGATGGATTGAAGGCTGTCGCTGGACGGGCGCAGGCCATCCCAGAGGAAGAACAATCTGCCCCCCGTCTGGTGGCGGCAGCATCGTAAAGAAGGAGTGACGATCTTGTCCGACTCCGGCAACCAGCCACAAACGATCCCCCGGCCTATCCTGCTTGCCGCCGGTGCCATGATTCTTTGTGCCATCACTCTGGCTTGGTTCGGTCAGACCAGCGGCATCGGGCGCGTCAGTCCGCCAACGGCCGAGGCCATCGCGAGCAAGGATCTGCGGTTCGAAGATGGCAGTGACGGCAAGATGGTCATCTACGACAAGAACGGCCTTGCCGCGATTGACCCGGCCAATGCGGGCTTCCTGTTCGGGGTCGTTCGCGGCCTGGGGCGCGAAAGAGCCTTGCAAGGTGCCAACGCAGACGCACCCTACACGCTTACGCGCTGGAGCGACGGCCGGATCTCGCTTCTGGACCGCGAAACGGGTCACGAAATCCAAATCTCAGCTTTCGGTATCGATAACATACGCAGCTTCGCCAGCTTGCTGCAGTCCGAGAGCGGAAAATAGCGCCTGCCCGAGACGAGCCCCCGAGGAGAACAGCCATGGACGATCTGAACATCCACGAAGCGGTCAATGTCACGACCAGACAGGCCATTACCGAAGACCTCATTTCGCCACGTTTTTACACCACTGACTTCAAGGCCATGGACCGCATCGACGTCAGCCGCGTGCGCAGCGACTGGGATGCGCTGATAGAAGAATTCCGTCAGGACAACAACCGCTTTCATTTCGACCATGACCCCCAGTTCAACGTCGACATCAAGGCGCTGCCCGAAGATCTGCGCGAAGAGTTCCTAGACTTCCTGGTCAGCTCCCTGACCGCGGAGTTCTCCGGCTGCGTTCTGTACTCGGACATCAAGACCAAGGTGAAGAATCCCGACATCAAGGCCCTGATGGGCGCCATGAGTCGCGACGAGTCTCGTCATGCGGGTTTCATCAACAAGGCGCTGAAGGACTTCGACCTGGGTATCGAGCTCGGCTTTTTGAAGAAGACCAAGAAATACACCTACTTCAACCCAAAATTCATCTTCTATGCCACCTACCTTTCGGAGAAAATCGGCTACGCGCGCTATATCACCATATACCGGCAGCTTGAGCGCAATCCGCAATACCGCTTCCATCCGATCTTCAAGTGGTTCGAAGCTTGGTGCAATGACGAGTTCCGGCACGGCGAAGCCTTTGCCCTGATCATGCGCGCCGATCCGCGGCTGTTGCGCGGACGTAACAAACTATGGATCCGCTTCTTCCTGCTCGCAGTCTTCGCGACCATGTACGTGCGCGACCATGCGCGCCCTGCATTGCACCGCGCATTGGGGCTCGACCCGACAGAGTTCGACTTCAAGGTCTTCAACATCACCACGGAAATCTCCAAGCAGATCTTTCCTGTCAGCCTGGACCTGGACAATCCGGCCTTCTATGCCGGCTTGGAGCGCCTGCGCCGCATAGCCGAGGCGAGTAAGGCGGCCAAACAAAGGGGCGGCCTTGTCGGTGCCATTAAACGCGCTGGTCTGGCCGTCGCCGGTGTCACCACCTTTGCCCGACTCTACTGCCTGCCCACCCGCAAGCATGATCTGCCGCAGAGCGTTCGGCTGGATCCGGCGTGGTAGGGGCTGACGATCGGATACAAAAGGCAGAACAATGGTCGAATATGGTCTTCCGGCGCTCTTTGCCCTCTTCGTCTGGTGGTTTTCCACCGGCGTGATCTTCTATCTGGACGGTCTGCCGCGACGCACTTTTCGCTGGAGCATGCTGGGGGCGACGATCTTGCTCGCCGCTTCGGTCTACGGTCTTACAGAAACAAAGAACGACACCAGCATCTCCGGTGCCTACTGGGCCTTCACCTTTGGGCTACTGGCCTGGGGCTGGCAGGAAATCAGCTTTTACATGGGTTTTGTAACCGGCCCTCGGAAGCAGGCCAGCCCTGAAGGCTGCCGTGGCTGGCGGCACTTCGGCTACGCCATCCAAACGACGCTCTATCATGAACTGGCCATCATCGCCGGCGCGATTTTGGTTGTCGCGGTTACCTGGGGCGGTGCCAATCAGATCGGCACCTGGACATTCATGATTCTCTGGGGGATGCATCAAAGCGCCAAGCTCAATGTCTTCCTGGGTGCACGCAATCTCAACGAGGAGTTTTTGCCGGAGCACCTGGCTTATCTCAAAAGCTTCTTCACAAAGAAATCGATGAACCTGCTGTTTCCGGTTTCGATCACTGTCTCGACCGTCATTCTTACCTGGCTTGTGCAGTTGGCGATGGCGCCGGATGCCAGTGCCTTTGAAGCCGTCGGCTACACTTTTCTGGCAACCATGATGGCCCTGGCGGTTCTGGAACATTGGTTCCTGGTGGTGCCCTTGCCGGCGGCTTCGCTCTGGAATTGGAGCCTGTCTTCACACCGCAAGGAGGCGCCCCGCGCCACAGACAAGGAAAGCAACCTGACTCAGCCAAGCGCCCCCGCCGCTTTGAGCGTCATAGAGTGCGGTGAGCCCAATGCCGACCATCAACATGATCATGACTATGTTCATGATAACCGTGAGAAGTCGCCCAGCAACCATGTCGAGGCCGGCCTCAGCCGACCGGCCCTGCAAGTCGGTATCGTGACCCACATCCCGCCGGATTCCCCGGCGCAAAACAACGAGTCCCACAGCGAGAGGGAGACGAAGGATGGACTATCAAGGCTTCTTCGACCAGCAGCTTACTGATCTCCGGCAGGAGGGGCGCTACCGCATCTTTGCCGATCTGGAGCGCCGTGCGGGAAACTTTCCGCAGGCAACCTGCCATCCTGCGCGCCTCCCCGGCGAAAGCCCCGGCGAGCCAAGCGGCCAGGTGACGGTCTGGTGTTCCAACGACTATCTCGGCATGGGTCAGCACCCCTCGGTGCTCGCAGCGATGCATGAAGCCATCGATCGTTGCGGCGCCGGTGCCGGGGGTACGCGCAACATCTCGGGCACCAACCACTACCACGTGCTGTTGGAGCGCGAGCTTGCCGATCTCCACCAAAAGGAAGCAGCGCTGCTTTTCACCTCCGGCTATGTTTCCAACTGGGCTGCGCTCACCACCCTGGCTTCGCGGCTTCCCAACTGTGTTGTGGTCTCCGACGCCAAGAACCACGCCTCGATGATCGAAGGTATCCGGCACTCACGGGCAGAAAAACGGATCTTCAAGCACAACGATCCAGAAGATCTGGCGCGCAAGTTGGCCGATCTCGAGCCCGGTCGTGCAAAACTGGTGGCCTTTGAGTCCGTCTACTCCATGGACGGTGACATCGCACCCATCGACGAGATCTGTGATGTCGCCGACCAGTATGGAGCCATGACTTACCTTGACGAAGTCCACGCAGTTGGGCTTTACGGTCGGCGGGGCGGCGGCGTTGCCGAACGCGAAGGCTTGATGGACCGCCTGACGGTTATAGAGGGCACACTTGGCAAGGCCTTTGGCGTTCTCGGCGGTTACATCACCGGATCGGCATCGCTGATCGACTTTGTGCGCAGCTTCGCTTCCGGCTTTATCTTCACCACGGCCCTGCCGCCGGCCGTTGCAGCCGGTGCCCTGGCCTCTGTGCGCCACTTGAAGCAAAGCCAGACTGAGCGCGCGCGCCACCAGGAACGGGCTGCCACCTTAAAGTGGAAGTTGACCCAGGCCGGCCTTCCGGTCATGCCATCGAAGAGCCACATCGTGCCAGTACTGGTCGGCGATGCGCGCAAATGCAAGGCGGTGACCGATTTGCTCTGGGAGCGCTATGCCATATACGTACAGCCAATCAATTACCCGACCGTCGAGCGCGGCACAGAACGGCTTCGCTTGACCCCCTCACCGCTTCACAGCGACGACGATATGGACCGTCTCGTCTCCGCGCTTTGCGAGATCTGGTCAGAGTTCGCCTTGGTCAGAGAAGCGGCCTGAACGACGAAATGAGCCCCCGGCTGTCAAGTATGGCCGTCCGGGGGCTTCTTATTTATGGTTGTATTACAGAAAATATATCAATGCTAAAGATAGTCATCGCGCTTCACTACTTACTTGATTTAACTAAGATTTCCGAAGAACATGCTTGAAGCTTGACAGTTTCTGTCCACACTTATGGACAGGACTTTGTATAGCCTGTAAAAGTTGTTTTATAAGCAGGTAGTGAAACAAGAAATCCTGCGCGCCTGGGGGGATTGATTTAGAGTGAACGCTGATCGCTGTGCCGGGGAGTCCGGGCTGCCGGAAGCCCTGATAACTGCGTGACTTGATCTGACAAAAAAAAGTCACTGGCGATCCTGCCCGATTTCGAAAGCGCAAGTGATTGAGCTGACATGGAAGGCCTGAAAGCCGCACAACCTGACATTACCCTTCACCTCGATATTGAGGGGAAGATCAAGCACGTCTCGCATTCCGCTGCGATACCCGACAGCGATGTCGAAAACTTGCGCGGACAGGTTTGGAGCGAGACGGTCGGCGACGTTGGCGGCGAGAAGATCAAGCACATGCTCGACGATGCGCGAGATAGGGGTGTCTCGGCATTTCGTCAGCTTAACCAGCACTTCCCAAGTGGCCTCAAGCTGCCGATCGAGTATACGGCCGTCCGTCTCGGAGAGGGGCAAGGTCTGGTAGCGATTGGCCGCAATCTGCAAGCGGTGGCAGAGCTTCAGTCCCGCCTGGTAGCGGCTCAACAGGCCATGGAGCGTGACTACTGGAAGCTCCGCGAAGTTGAAACTCGATATCGCTTGCTGTTCGATTCTTCTAACGAGGCTGTACTGCTGGTGCGTGCCTCGAACCTTCACATCGTCGAAGCCAACCCGGCCGCGATTCGCGCACTTGGTGTCTCACCGCAAGGCAGCGAGTTCATGGCCGAGGTCGCGCCAGACGAGCGCCGGCACTTCGAGGATATGCTGCAGCGGGTTCGCGACCAGGGCAAAGCACCCGCGGTCATGATTCACGTGGGTCAGAGCCAAGCGCCTTGGTTGGTACGTGCCTCCTTGATGACTGCCGGTCCGGGACCCCTCTTCCTGCTGCAACTCTCGCCGGTCTCGGCAGAGGCAACCGCTGGCACCGCAAGCGAAACGGTATCGATCCCCGATCTTGTCGAACGAATACCGGATGCATTTGTCGTTCTGGACCCGCACGGCAGCGTGGTCCGGACCAATCAGGCATTTCTCGACCTGGTACAGGCCAGTTCGGAAAGCGCTGTCGTCGGCGAGCGGCTCAGCCGTTGGCTGTGGCGGCCCGGAGCAGACCTAACAGTCCTACTGGCCAACGTACAGCGCCATGGCAATGTGAGACTGTTTTCCACGACGGTTCATGGCGACCTCGGCACAGAGACCGAGGTTGAGCTCTCGGCCAGCGGTGACCGCGAAAGCAACCCCAAGCATATCTGCGTAATTGTCCGCGATGTCAGCCGGCGCTTGACCAACAATGCGCACAGCCGGGAGCTCAGCATGCTCGTCAGCTCTTTGACCGAACAGATCGGCAGTACATCCTTACGCGATCTGGTCAAGGATACGGTCGGCATAGTCGAACGGCATTACATCGAGTCTGCGCTTAAACTGACCAACGGCAACCGCACCGCCGCGGCCGAACTCTTGGGCTTGAGCCGCCAGAGCCTCTACGCGAAACTTAACCGCTACGCGCTGGACGGCAATGGCCAGCCTCAAGCAGAGGACTGAACATAGGCACTGACGCTCAGGGCGTGACACAGCAAGAACCCGCAAATCCAGCTTTCGGCGAAGCCGACCTCTCTAATTGCGAGCGGGAACAAATCCAATTTGCCGGTTCCATCCAACCTAACGGTGCATTACTGGTTCTGCGCGAACCGGAACTCGAGATCATCCAGACAAGCGCTAATGCTTGCGACTTCCTAGGGTTGGAGTCTCTGCTCGGCACTAGGCTCGACCAGATCGAGGGAGATCTTGCCGATAAGGTAAGCTGCCACCTTGGGGATCGCATGGACCGCATCCCGATCGCTGTGAAGTGCCGTCTGGGCTCCCCGATGCAAAAATTTGATGGCCTGGTCCACCGCCCGCCAGAAGGCGGGTTAATCATCGAGCTGGAGGAAGCCAGTGCTTCGCTCAACCTTTCTCAGAACCTGGAGGGGTCACTGCGAAAGATTCTGGAAACGGCGTCCCTGACGGAGCTCTGTACCGAAGCCGCGACCATTTTCAAGGACCTCATCGGATTCGACCGAATCATGATCTATCGATTCGATGAAGAAGGTCATGGGGAGGTCTTCGCAGAGCGTCGCGAGGAGCATCTGGAACCCTTCTTGGGCAACCGCTATCCTGCCTCCGATATTCCGCAGATCGCCCGCCGGCTGTACGAACGAAATCGTGTGCGTGTTCTCGCCGACGTCGACTATGAACCCGTGCCCTTAGAGCCAGGTCTCTCGCCCCTTACCGGCCGGGATCTCGACATGTCGCTCTGCAACTTGCGGAGCATGTCACCGATCCACATTCAGTATCTGCAGAACATGGGGGTAAATGCGACCCTGGTGGCTTCTTTAATGGTGGCGGGCAGGCTTTGGGGACTTATCGCCTGCCATCACTATTCGCCCCGCCGGGTACCTTACGAAACCCGCGCAGTCGTCGAACTATTGGCAGAGACAGTTGCGACAAGGCTGGCCGCGCTGGAGAGCTTTGTTCAGGCGGAAGCCGAACTAATGGTGCAGCGCCTGGAGCAGCGGTTGATTGAAGCAATTTCACGGGACGGCGACTGGAAGTCCGCGCTCTTCGAACACTCGCGCTCATTGCTTCAGCCACTTGATGCCGGCGGCGCGGCGCTGCTGTTTGAAGGGGAAGTGCGAACAACGGGCGAGGTTCCGGGCACCCACGAACTGCGAAGCATCGGCGGATGGTTGGACAAACAGGAAACCAAAGGCCAGATCTCGACCACTTCTCTAGGGCTCGAAGCGCCCGACTTCGCCGCGCTTACGCCCGTGGCCAGCGGTGTGCTGGCGATGCCGCTCTCCAGTGTGCCAGGGGAGTACCTGATCTGGTTTCGTCCGGAACGCATCCGGACAGTGACCTGGGGAGGCAATCCATTCAAACCGGTAATTGTCGGCAACGATCCTTCCGACCTTTCGCCACGGCGTTCTTTCTCCCAGTGGCATCAAGTTGTCGAGGGAACGGCTGACCCCTGGACGGCAGCTGACCTCAGCACTGCACATCTCGTCGGCAACACCCTTGCCGATGTAGTGCTGCAGTTCCGTTCCGTGCGGATGGTGATTGCCCAGCAGCAGCTCGACCAAGTCAGCAATCAGGTACAGGGGTCCGAACAGCCGGTTATCACTACTACACCAGGCGGCCGTATTCTGCTGGTCAACGATGCATTCAAACGGCTCCTGAACTCTCCTGCGCCGGAACTCTCATCCATCAACGACCTGCCGGCTCTTTTCGTGGACCCAAACGCCGTTCGTCAAAGTCTGGACGAATTGCTGCGTCACCAGAATATCTGGCGCGGCGAAGTGCTTCTGAAAGCCAAGGAAGGAGAGTTCAGGGCTTTGCGCGTTCGCGCCGATGCCGTTATGTCAGCGCCCGATCAGCTACTGGGCTTCGTCTTCCTGTTTACCGACCTGACAGAACAAAAAACGGCAGAAAAAGCCCGCCGGCACTTCCAGGAGAAACTGATCGGGCGGCACCAGATACATGGGCTGCAGATCAATTCAAGATCCGACCTTCTCTATCGCAACTTGCTTTCCTCTGTCATTGGAAACGCACAGCTGGCAGCGCTCGAAATCACTGACAGCATGGAGTTAGCTCAGATTCCCGCCAAGCTCGAGAGCATTCAAGCCTCTGTAGCCCGATCTCGAGAGTTGCTGGAACACTTGATGTGGCACGCTATGGCCGATGGCGGCGCCGAACCTTCGGACGACCCTGAGCCAGAGAGTTAGCCGTCGTAAGCTGGCTGACCGGCATCTTCGAGAGCATCAATGGCCCTCGAAAGCGCGATGTTGAGCGCGAACGCAAGCGCTCCCTCTTCAACAGCCGCTCGGAATCCGGCCGGCGGCAGCGGTGCTTGGTCGATCGCATTCCGATAGGTGATACGAAAACGCTCTAGACTGTCGATTTCCGGAAAATCGTAGAAATTGAGACAGTCGGGCGCAAAGTCGAATCTGCGAGCAAGCAGACGACGCAACACTTGGCCGCCGTTCAGATCGCCCAGGTAGCGGGTGTAGGCATGCCCGTAGAGACGCGCCGCATCACCCAAGGCCGCCCCCTCGATGCATCGGACATAGCGCTCGGCGGCAGGCAGCACCGGCAGTGCCGACTGCCAAGTCGCCCCCCACAGATTCGAAAGATCCTGCGCGAGGCTGGCGGTTCGATAGACTGCAGGCTGCGCGAGACCGAAGAGCCGGCCTCTGGCACTCGCAGCCTCCAGCGCCCGCTCCAAAGCCATATAGACCGGATGCAAGTTTCGAAGGAAAAGAACATAGCTGTCACGGCTGGCCGTCCCTCGCAGGATACCGGCGATAACGCCGGACTGCTCAGCCTCGCGATGCAGGCTCTGCGTCCTTGCCTTCAAGCTGTCCGCCAGCAACGTCTTGGCGCTTAAGCTATCCGATGCCACCGGTGGGCGGCTAATGCCTCTAACCGCGGAACCCATGTTAACCATGCTCCCAACCGTCGTCTGAAACCTCTTGCTTCCGACAGAGTCAAGCTTCGCCCAGGCGCGCCATACGGTCAAGGGAACCGCTGTCTCAGGGCGCTCCACTTAGCGAAGGATAGTCACCCAGCATGCTGGCGCCATTCAAAGGCTTAGACACACCTTGGTGGCAGGTGGTGCAGTGAACCTTCGCGACATCACCCAGAGGCCCAAGCCGAGCCTCCGGAAAGACTGGCTTCAAGGGATCCAGGTGCTCGGCGTTCAAGGCGCGCACCATGTCGATGCCATGCCAAGCGGTCATTCGCGCCGGCGTACTCTGCTCCCAATCCTGAACCGCACGGGTGTTGTGACAGTAGGTGCAGTTGACACCTAGTGCCCCGGACATGTGCATCATCAGGGAATACGTCTTCTCTGTATCCTGGATCGACGCAACATGATCGCTGGGCAGCGCATCCAGGCTCTCCACCCGGATCTCGCCTTCTTCACCAAGGAGCGTGGTGAAAGGATCGGTTTGAAGCGACGTTAGACCGATGGAAACCGTGTTCTGCCCCGCGGTGTAACCGGCCCAGCCGCGGGTCGGCCCAGGCGGGTCCTCTTTGAACCAGACGTGCTGAGGCACCGGATGGCCGCGGTGACAGGTGTAGCAGGTTACCCCTGTCTGATCGACGTGATCCATCCAGTCCTCATTGACCGCCCAGGTCATCTCAATCATCCGCCGTGCGACGACCTTCGTGTAAACGTCATCCAACGCTAGGTTTTCTTCGTTGTGGCAATAGGCGCATCCCTGTTCCGGAGACACCCACTCGGTGATGGAGACCATCAGCCGATCGAACTGGTCAGAGCTGAGATGGCCGAGCACCTGAACGTTTTCGTAGACTTCAGAAGCACGCGGTCCGCTGGTATCGAGTTCCCAGGGCGTTTCCGGAAGCTGGTTTGCCTCGAGACTGGCCTGCAGACGTTCGATATCATCAATCTCTACCATGGCAGTACCGCGGTACCCGGTCTGGGTGTTCTTCACCGGCGGCAGATCCCAGTCGGCCATTACGAACATGGCAACTGTCAGGAGAGCCGCGACAAAGGCAACCAAAGCTGTCCAGATGTTCATTGCCCTGCTCCCATCACGCCCATTGCCGGGTCATCCATGCCCTGGAAGACGTCCGGATATGGCGGTGCGACTCCGTGCTTCACCGACCAGAGATACCAGTTGTCGACCACCGTGCCTGTCAGGAGAATACCGATACCGCCGGTCAGGGGCGTCAGGACGGCAAACCACCAGGCCCAGCGATGGATCGATTCCATGGTCGCATTGAAGCCCATGGTCCAGCGCCAGAAGAGCGCCGCACGTTCGGACGCTGTGCCGCGATCCGTCACCTGCTCGATTTCGCGCTCGCCGCCGAGGCGACTCACCGCCAGGATCGTCGCGCCGTGCATGGCAAAAAGCAGAACCGATCCGTAGAGGAAGACGATCGACAGGGCATGGAACGGATTGTAGTGCAGATTCCCATAGCGCAGCGAGAAAGCCGTCGTCCAATCGAGGTGCGGAAAGATTCCGAAGGGTACAGCCTCGGACCAGCTGCCCATCAGAGCCGGGCGAATGAAACCCAGCACAAGATAGAGCCAGATTGCCGAAGCAAAAGCCCAAGCAACATGGGTACCCATACCCAGGGCACGGGCGCGCAAGTAGGTGCGAACCCACCAGAGAATGATGGCAATGGTCAGGAAAAAGCCGGCGAGAACCCACCATCCTCCTTCTGACAATGGCGGCATGATGGCAAAGCCGTACTTCGGCGGCGGTGGTTCCAGTGCGAGCCACGGCAGCTGGCGAATGAACTCGATCGGATCCCAGTTCACCGAAGCGGCCATGTTGAGGCCGATGATCTCGATCGCCGCAAAGCCGAACAGCAGCGATGCAATTCCGGTCCACCCGAGATAGATGGGGCCGATCTGCGCGTTGCCGAGCCAGCCAATCCAATAGGCAAAGAACGGCTTTCCGGCACGATCCGACGAATGAGCCGGCAGTTCGATGCCTGTTTCCGGCACACCACGAACCTGCACGCGGGTGAAGATGTTCTGGTAGTCAGCCATGATTCTTGCCTTTCCCTCAGAACCAGATCGGCAGCCTTAGCCACCAGTCCCACCATTCCGGCCAGCTGCGGTTCCAGAACGGCCCAGAGATAACGATGCAGATGGCACTCCAGACGCCAGCATTGATTGCGAGCAGCAGACCGAGCCGATGAATACCCAACGTGCCGATCGAATAGCCGATGGTGTCGCGGAAGAAAGTGTCTTCGTACTCCGGCGTCTTGACCTTCTCGCCCTTGGCCGGGTTAACCGCCGAAAGCACCAAGGCGCCGTGCAGTGACAGCGCCAGCGTGGTCGTGAAGAAGAATGTGACCGCGATCATGTGGGCCGGGTTGTACATGAAGTGCAGATGCTGGTAGCCGACGTTGGAGACCCAGTCGAGGTGACTGTAGATGCCGTAGGGGAAACCGTGACCCCAGGCACCGAGCAGTAACGGCCGGATCACAACCAGCGTTACGTAAGCCAGAATCGCGGCCCCAAAGGTGATGGGCACATGATAGCCAATGCCAAGCTTGCGGCAGATTTCCACTTCGCGCAGCGCCCAGGAAACGAAGCTGCCGATTGCACAGATGGTGATGATCTGCCAGAGGCCGCCTTCCAACATCGGCGCCGGCCCCAGGCCGTATTTCAGATCGGGCGGCGCGATACTGATTTGCCAGAGGTTCCAGGTCGGTCCCTGGCTGGCACCATAGACAATCAGCACGGTGCCCAGAGCCGCAAAGAAAGCCGTCGCCACGCCGAAGAAGCCCACGTAGAAAGGGCCGACCCAGAAGTCGAACATATCGCCGCCGATCAGCGTTCCCCCGCGGACGCGGTACTTTCTTTCAAAACTGAGCATAGCCATGGCGTGCCTCTCCTTTAGGTCGGCATAAACTCAAAGCCGCCTCGGGCGATGGGTTGGCAGCGGGCGCCCCCTGAGGGCGCGCCCGCCACCGAAGGCCCAGCGATCACTCGATGCTGGTCTGGGCCGGTTCGTTGAGCCAGCTGCCGTAGCGTTCGGTACTGAGTTGAACGAAGTGGTTCACCAGCACCATGAAAAACGCAAACGCCAGGATCGCTATCAGCGCCCTGCGCGGATCGAACAGAAGCCAAATTCTCCACATGATTTCTCTCTCCTTCTTCGATCTAGATCTAGAACCAGGGGCGCCAGATCCAGACGAGGATGTGGGCTATCAGAGTCAG
>JANQMC010000120.1 GCA_028280305.1 Pelagibius sp.
TCGACCGCGAACAGGGCTCTGGCGAGCCCCGATTGGACCGGTCCAGCGTCGTGTTGCAGCGTAAGCTGTAGCGCAGCACTTTTCAGAGCTGATGGTTCCCTGTGCTATTTATCCAGCGATTGATTCGCTGTTGTTGTGGGTCCATTCAACACAGTTCCTAAGCAAATTGTCCACCCCGTAGTTGCAAGCCAACGAACAACTGCGCCTGTAACCCATGGTTAAGAACCCCGGTTTCGCGGCGCTCTGTCGCAGGGCGCGGGCTGGCTCGCCCCGGGATTCTGACCTATGCTCTGCCGGTGATGCGCAGATTAAGCCGAAAACCGGTATTGAAGCGGGCGGCAGGAACCCTGGTGTTCCGCCGATTCGCTGCGGCTTTGGCCTCTGTCGCCTTGATGGGACACAGCCTTGCCATGCTGCTGGCCGTCGCCCTGACGCCGACAGCCAATGCATCCCCCTTGCCGGCCTTTATGGAGATCTGCACCCCCGAGGGGATCGTCTACCTGCCTTTCGACCAGCCGTTGAATCAGGATGCGCCCCAGGGCCCTGAAAGGCACCATTCCGGCAAGTCTCTGGATGGATGCCCTGTCTGCACGGCCTTCAGCCAGTTGAGCGGTGCGACCCCGCCGGCGGCCGCGACGCCGGTTGCACTGGGCGGCGGCGTGGAGCCTTTGCTCTGGCATCAGGCAACCGCCCAGCAACATCAAACGGCCCGGCTTCCCCAGAGCCGCGCGCCGCCGCGCCGGGCCTAGGCGCACACCACTTCCAGCAAGCAAGTTGACAGACTGACACCTGCCGCCGACCGGCGCAGGGCCGGCACCGCGGCTTTTCCGGGTAGCCGGCAAGACTCAAAGAGGACTTTCACTGATGCGATACCGTATTGCTTTTCTGCCGCTCCTGGCAGCCGCGCTCGGCCTTATGTTTTCCGCCGCCCTGCCCGCACAGGCCCACGACTTCACCGTCGGCGGCCTGAAGATCGATCATCCCTGGGCCCGCGCGACCCCCGGCCAAGCCAAGAACGGCGCCGCCTATCTTGTAATCCACAGCAGCGAGGCCGCAGACGACCGCTTGGTTGCGGCCGCCACTGACGTTGCCCAGCGTGTCGAGCTGCACAATCACCTGAACGTCGACGGCGTGATGCAGATGCGTGAGGTTGAGGGAATCGACGTGCCTGCCGGCGGCATGGCAACGCTGAAGCCCGGCAGCTTCCATGTGATGCTGATGGGCCTTAAAGCGCCCCTGAAAGAGGGGGAAAGCTTTCCTCTCACGCTGACCTTCGAGAAGGCCGGCAGCACTACGGTTGAGGTCAATGTCGAAGCTGTTGGTTCCATGGGCTCCATGTCCGGCGATATGAAGCACGACGGCATGGAAAAGATGGACCATGACCACGCGGACCATGACCATATGGATCACGGCACCAAGAACAACTAGTTCGCTGGTGCCTCGCCCCGCATAATGCGGCGCGCGGTTGCGGCATCGGCCAGAGGACGGCCGATCGCCGCAGCCGCAGCCGCGGCAGCGGCGATCAGCGCAGCATTATCAGGCGCCTGAACGCCCGAAGGCAGCATCAGGTTATTCTCGAATCCCACCCTTGCATGACCGCCGAGGGCGGCCGCCGTCGCCACGCAGGCGGTCTCCAGCGCTCCGAAGGCGCAGAGCGCCCAGGGCAAATCACGAAGGTTCGGCGTCGCTGCTCTGGCCGCAAGGAAAGCCAACAGATCGGACGGCTGAGAGCGCTGACCCGGAGAATAGCGCCCCAACACGAAAAGCAGGAAAGCCGGCCCCGGAGGCACGACGCCAGAGGCCCGCAGGGCGGCGAAGCGGGCCACATCGTCTGCGTCGTAAAGGATGTATTGCGGCATGATTCCGGCCCCGGTTAACCAAGCCAGAAAACGCGCGGCCGCGGGCTCGCTTTCGGCATCGGGTAGGATTTCGCGCACCGCCAGGCTCACCGCCTCCGGCTCCACATCGCGCACCATCGCCATCTGCTGTTCGGCGCTGTAGACGCCGACAGCCTCGCTTGTCACCTGAACAACAAGATCGTCGCCGACCCGTTCGCGCACCGCGGCGATCGCTTCACGGTAGACATCCGCATCGAGACTGTGCTTCTCCTCGCCGTCGCGCACATGAAGATGGATCATAGCCGCGCCTGCCGCCAAGGCCTCGGCGGCGGTGTCGGCGATTTCCGACGCCGTGATCGGCAAGGCGGGATGGTCCCGTTTCGTCTTACGCGCGCCGTTGGGCGCAACCGCAAGGATCAGCGGCGACCAATCTGCGCCATTGCCGCCCGAGGCCGCGGTCACGCCAGCACCGCAATCTCATTCAAAACGCCGTCGACCGCCCGGCCCAGTTTATCCACCAGTTCCTCGACCTGCTCCTGTTGGATGATAAAGGGCGGCGCCAGGAGTACATGATCGCCGCGCCGGCCGTCGGCCGTACCGCCGCCGGGGTAGCAGACCAGGCCTTCGGCCATGGCGCGCTTCTTGATCCTGGCGTTGATCTTAAGCGCCGGATCGAAAGGCTCTTTGCTGCCGCGTTCGGCGACCAGTTCCAGACCGATGAAGAGGCCACGCCCGCGGATGTCGCCGACGTGGTGGTGGTTGCCGAAGCGCGCCGCCAGAGCATCATGCAGAACCGCGCCCTGCCGCTGCACATTGGCCAGAAGGTCGTCCCCTTCGATGGTCTGTTGAACAGCCAGCGCCGCCGCACAGGCGGTGGCATGGCCGATGTAGGTGAAGCCGTGTTCGAAGGCGCCGCTGCCCTCGGCAATGGTGTCGTAGATGCTGTGAGAGGCCAGCACCGCGCCGATCGGCTGATAGCCGCCGCCAAGCCCCTTGGCGCAGGTCAGGATGTCCGGCGCTATGCCGTCCTGCTCACAGGCATAGAGGCTGCCGGTGCGACCCATGCCGCACATCACCTCGTCGAGGATCAGAAGAACCCCGTGGCGGTCGCAGATTTCGCGGATGCGCTTGAAATAGCCGGGCACCGGCGGCACCACGCCGGCGGTGGCACCGACCACCGGTTCGGCGATGAAACCGGCGACGTTTTCCGGGCCCAGGCATTGGATCTCCTCCTCCAGGGCGGCGGCGGCGCGCAGGCCATAGGCCTCCGCCGTCTCATCAGCTTTTTGATGGCGGTAGGCATAACAGGGCGCGATATGGCTGGCCGGCATCAGCAGGGGATCGAAGGGCGCGCGCCGGGCGGCATTGCCGCCGACCGAAAGCGCGCCGAGGGTATTGCCGTGATAGCTCTGCTGACGCGCAATGAAACGATGGCGGGAAGGTTCGCCGCGCTCCAGATGAAACTGCCGGGCAAGTTTCAGCGCCGTCTCATTGGCTTCCGACCCTCCGGAAACGAAGTAGACACGCGCCAAGCCTTCCGGCGCCCGGGTGATCAGGTGCTCGGCCAGGGCTTCCGAGGCCTCGTTGGTGAAAAAGCCGCTGTGGGCATAGGCCAGCTTGTCGACCTGACCCTTGATGGCGCGGATCACCGCCGGATGGCCGTGGCCGAGGCAGGAGACAGCGGCCCCGCCGGAGGCGTCCAGATAGCGCCGCCCCTCTGTGTCGATCAGGTAGGCCCCTTCACCGGCGCAGGCTGTCGGGTAGCTCGCTTTGCTGTGGCGCGGAAAAATGTAGCTCACGGGTTGGCTCTCTCGGGCTGTCGCCGGACGGCGGGTGTGATGACAAATAAGACACCCGGCACCTGATGCCGACAAGCCTTCATTGCCGGCAGGCAAACAAATTGCCCTCAGAGATGAACAGTGGACGCCAGACAGCAGGGGCCGAGCTTCGCTTTGTCTCCTGGTTCGCGTTGTCCCCTAGTTCGCGTTGTCTCCGGGAATGAGGGCCAGTAGGATGCGCCGGCACTCGCTGGAAGCGGGTGCGCGGGGCGAAACACCGACGGCGCGATGCCGCCGGGCAGGCAGAGCTAAAAAATGGGGGCACCTGGAAAGTCATGGACCTGAAGAATCACATCCGTTCGATTCCGGATTTTCCGAGCCCGGGCATCTTGTTTTACGACATCTCCCCGCTCCTGGCCCACCCGGCGGCCTGGCAGGCAACGGTCGAGCGTCTGGCGGCCATCGTCGAGGAACACCAGCCGGACGTCCTGGCCGGCATCGAATCCCGCGGCTTCCTGGTGGCCGCCCCGCTGGCCCTGCGGCTGAATCTCGGCTTCGTCATGGTGCGCAAAAAGGGCAAGCTGCCGGGGGCGACGATTCCCTATACCTACGACCTGGAGTACGGCACCGACACCATCGAGATCCAGGCCGACGCCGTAGCGCCGGGCCAGAAGGTGTTTCTGGTCGACGACTTGCTCGCCACCGGCGGGACAATGAATGCAGCAGCACAACTCCTGCGATCTGCGGGGGCTGAGGTGACCGGCGCGGCCTGCATCATCGAACTGACCTTCCTGAAGGGCCGCGATAATCTGGACATGCCGATTACCACCCTGTTGCCCTACGACAGCTAAATCGCTTTAGGCGCGAAAACTTCTCTTTCCGAGGTCTCCTGACGGCGATTCCTTCAGAGTCGGTTAACCTTCTCTGGGCTATCTCTCGAGGTTCGCGCTTGCCCGGTAATGTGCGGACTCCCGCGGTTTGGCGACCGCGCCGGCCCCTCAGAAAACGGCAAGCGTCCGGTTGTCGGGGTGCGTCGATTTCATGCCTGCTGAGGCTACTAGCTTTTCCTTTGCCGCGGTCATGCTGGTCACAGCCATGGCGCCAGCCATGCTGGCCGCGATGGCGCTGACCTTCGACCGTCAGCGCGGCGGCACCCCGGCACTGAAGTGGTGGTCCGCCAGTCTGGCGATGGTCGCCGTTCAACTGGGCGCCCTCGCCGTCTCATCCTGGGCCTTCCCGGACTGCTTCGAGGCGATCCACGAGGGCGGGCAGGCAATCATCGCCTTCCTGCTGTTGGGCGGCACCCTCAGCTTTCTGGGATATCGCACCTACCTGCGGGCGATTCTGCTTGCGGTAACCGTGGTCTTCATCGGCACCTCCAGCTGCATTGCCTACCCCGAGGTGCCGACCCTGGTCTTTCTCGCCCTGCGGCTCGGCGCCATAGCCGCTGTCGGCCTGGCCGGCATTCTTTTCTGGCGCCGCTACCGCGACCAAGGCCAAAAGGCGGCGATTTTCTGCGCCGGGCCGCTGCTGGTCTTCGCGACCTACCTGCTCGCCGAACTGCTGCGCATCCTGCTCGACCCGGCGATGACCGCGCTCAACCCCGCCGGCGACTGGCGGGTGATCCTGCACACCGGACTGGTCCTGCTGTGCATGATCTGCATGATCTTCGCGGTACAGGATGCGCTTCACAGTGCGAAGACCTCGGCAGAGGCCGTGGCCGACAGCAAGTCACGCCTGGTGACTGCGATCATCGAGAACATTCCGGTTGGCGTCTGCATCTTCGATGCCGATCTGCAGCTCGTCGCCTTCAACAGGGAACTGAGCAAGCTCCTCGGCCTGCCCCTGGAGATGCTGGAGTGCGGCACCAGTTTCAGGGAACTGACCCGCTTCAACGGACAACGGGGCGAGTATGGCGAGGTTGATGTCGAAGCCGAGGTCGAACGCCGCACCTCTATCCTCCTGAACAATCTCCAATTCAGAATGGAACGCCGGCGCCCCGACGGCTGCGTTCTGGAGATGCGGACCCGGCGCCTCGCAAACGGCGGCTATGTGATGGTCTATACCGACATTACAGAGACCAAGAAGATCGAAGCCGCCCTGCGCAAGAGCGAGCAGCGTTATGAACTTGCCCTGAGGGGCGCCAACGAGGGAATCTGGGAGTGGGGCGACGAAATCAACGGCGTCTACCTCTCCAGGCGCTTGCGGGAAATCGTCTGTCTTCATGGCTTCGGTCCGACGGTATCGGCAGACGAATGGTACAGCCACGTCCACCCCGAAGATCTCAGCGCCATGCGTGCGAGAATGCGCGATCACCTGCGCGGCAAGTCCGCGTATTACGATCACGAGTACCGCGTCCGAGGCGACGACGGACAGTATCGCTGGGTTCGCCTGCGCGGTCTGGGACTGCGCGACGAGGCGGGCCACGTCTATCGCATGTCGGGCTCCCTCAGCGATGTGACGGAAGGCAAGGCCGCGGAACAGGAGCTTCTGCGCGCCAAGGAAGCAGCCGAGATGGCCAACCGCACAAAGGGCGAGTTCCTGGCGACCATGAGCCATGAACTGCGGACGCCTTTGAATGCCATCATCGGATTTTCGGAACTGATCGATCAGCAGGTCTTCGGGCCCGTCGGGCACGAGAACTATTGCGACTACATCAAGAATATCCACGAAAGCGGCAGCCACCTTCTGACGATCATCAACGACATCCTCGATGTCTCAAAGGCTGAAGCCGGGATGATCGATCTCTACGAAGAAGACGTGGATCTGCGCGAGGTCGTCGCCTCCGGGCTGCGTCTTATCGGGCCCAGAGCCCGGGAAAGCGCCATCGAACTGGAAACCGACTTCAAGATGCCTCTGGCGCTGGTGCGGGCCGACCAGCGCCGCCTGAAACAGGTGTTGATCAATCTGCTTTCCAACGCCGTGAAGTTCACGCCCCGCGGCGGAAAGATCGTCGTGAGGGCCTGGGCGAGCCCCGATGAGGGGGCCGGCTTTGCGGTCATCGACAACGGCATCGGGATCGCCGAGAAAGACAAGACCCGGATGCTGGAGCCTTTTACCCAGGTCGAATCCGGCCTCAGCCGCAGCCACGAGGGAACCGGCCTGGGCCTGCCGCTCTGCCGCGCGCTGCTGGAACTGCACGGCGGCCGCTTGGTTCTGGAAAGCACCCTGGGGGAAGGCACCGACATCGGCGCCCATCTGCCTGCAGAACGGGTCAGCACCACCTTTGTCGACGCGGCCTAGAGCAGCGCCGGGCCCGAGAACTCAAACTCTAGAGATCGCCGCGCTCTTCCGGTACCCGGCAGAATTCCTCGGCGAACATCAACAGGTCGGCATCGCTGCCGAAAGGGGCCATCAGCGACAGGCCGACCGGACAGCCGTCAACCCTCGCAAGGGGCAGCGTGATCTCGGGCAGGCGCGAGAGCCCGCCGATCGACGTCAGACTCAGCACGGCGGAACGATGCGCGCGCAGCGCTTCGGCGTCTTCATCACTGCGCAGTGCGATACCCGGGGCCGTCGGCAGCACCATCAGTGCGTCCTCTCCCAACAGCGTCCCCATGTGTTCAGCAAAGGTCTCGCGTAACGGCTTTGCCTCCGCCACCTGTTCGTCGGTGATGCTGTGCACCCAGTCGAAGCGCTCCTGAATCTCCGGCCCGAAACGCGGCCGGGCTTCGGCAACCCAATCCCCGAGCGCGATGACGATCTCCCGCGCCTGCAGATGGCGGAAATGCCACATCCAGTCCTCCAGGCCCAGTCCGGCAGTAGCCGCCTGCACTCTCGTTGCAGTACCGATCCTCTGCTCCAGCCGTTCGATGTGCGGCGCCAAGGCGGCCTGAACCGCCGGCGTTGCCAGGGCCAGGGCATCTTCGGCAAGCAGCAGCCGCTGCCAGCGTCCGGACTGACCCTCCCCTTCTTCCAGCAGGACACTTCCGACGCGCCGGAAAAGCTCGGCATCTCGGGCAAACCAGCCGACCGTGTCAAAGCTGGGGGCCAGGGGATTGACTCCCTCGAGAGAGATACGGCCGTGGCTCGGCCGCAGGCCGAAAAGGCCGCAATAGCTGGCCGGGATGCGCACCGACCCGCCCGTATCGCTGCCAAGAGCGGTATCGACAAGACCACCCGCGACGGCGGAAGCCGAGCCGCAGGATGAGCCGCCGGTAATACGCCCCGGCGCGTTAACATTGGTCGGCATCCCGTAGTGAAAATTCTGACCGTTCAGGCTGAAGGCCATTTCGTCGGTAATGGTCTTGCCGGCAAGTGTCGCCCCGGCGTCCAGCAGGGCACGGACCGTCGGCGCGTGGCTGGCGGCCGGACCGTGACTGCGCGCCCAGTCCGGGTTGCCGCAGCCGGTCACAAAGCCCTCGACATCAAAAATGTCTTTTGAGGCGAAGCGCAGGCCCGCCAAGGGGCCGGTCTCGGCGCCGGCGATATGGGGTTGCGGCGCGGGAACGAAAGCGCCCAGCGCATCCCAGGGCGGCCGACCG
>JANQMC010000018.1 GCA_028280305.1 Pelagibius sp.
ACGACCCCTCCTCGGCGGCCGCAAGGAACGCCCGCACCTGATTCCAGTCAAAGGAAATCGCCTGCCAGTTCATACATTGACGTATAGCAGCTGGACGAATTTCGGCAATCCACTGCTTGCCAGCGTATGGATATACCGCCCCTGACTTGGAGAGATGCAATCAAGCGAGGGAGCTCCCATGAAAACGGTTAGCAGGCGCGAGTGGGCACTGCTCGCGATCATTCTGGTCTATTCCTTTCTGCCGACCTTTGGTGGCTTGCTCCGCGTCATCGAACTGGGGGGTGGCCCGGCGATCGTGCCTGAAAACCCGCGCGCCTTAGCCGATCCCCTGCCTATCGTATTGCACATACTGAGCAGTTTCTTGTTCTGTACCGTCGGTGCACTGCAATTCCTGCCGAGCGTGAGGCGCCATTACCCGGCGATGCATCGCGCGGCCGGCCGCATGATCGCCGCGGCTGGGTGCGTAAGCGCTTTGACAGGTCTCTGGATGACCCATTTCTTCGCGTTTTCGGATGAGCTTCAGGGTTTTCTGCTGTACTGGACGCGGATTGTGCTGAGCCTGTGGATGGTTGGCCTGATCGCGTGGGCCGTAATTGCAATCAGGTCGCGAAACGTCTTGGGACACAGCGCTGCAATGCTCCGCGCCTACGCAATTGGCCAGGGCGCGTCCACGCAAACTGTCCTTGGGATCGGGTGGGTGGTTGTTGTCGGGACAGAACCACTGGGCCTCCTCCGAGATGGCATGATGGTTTTTTCCTGGGGGCTGAACCTGCTGATCGCCGAGCTTTTGATCAGAACGATGTTCGCGCCCCGAACTCTGCTGGCTTGAGGCATATGCCTAAGACACGAGGCGTCTTCAGAATTGATTCTTGCCCACCCAGAAAGTCGATGAGCCAAGCGGCGCAAACCATGCCGCACGCGAACTACTTTCCTAAAGAAAGGCCCCGCCGATGGTCAAGATCGACACGAAAACGTCGGGTTTCTCACAGCCTACGGGCGGCTGCCGCTTGGAGTGACTACGAATGCGCTTGACCGTCGCCGGCGCCGAGAGCAATTCCGCTTTGGGTCAACAGCAGACATCATCCGAAGATAAGGCATAGGTCAGCTTTTCAGCCGGTGGCGGGACAACGCGTCACGGTCCTCGACAACTCAAAGGTCGATCTATTACCCCAAGGCGGAGTGGGTGATGGTAAATGTTTACGCCTCAGCGCCGCTTCGTGATCGCGCGCTCACTCCTGTCCCCGCTTGTTCACTATGAGTGGTTTTATCGGGGCGGTTGGCCGGGCGCTTCGGCGCTGCGGCACTTGTTGCGGGTTGATCCTCGCCGCGGATGTTGGTGAGCAGGGTCTTGTGGCCGGATTCGGTAGATTATGCGCTCGGTTCGTTTCCCGGAAACCTCTCGGCCCAGCGGATCGACCAGGCGCCGAAAGGTTCGAGCAGGACGAAGAGTTCCCTGCCTGTTGGCGTCAGCGCGTAGCCTCCGTCACCGCGTGCGACGACGCCGGTTTCTCTCAGTTCCTTCAGCCGATTGTTCAGCACTGTTGGCGACACGCTTTCACAGCTTTCCTGAAGCTGGCGAAAGGTCATAGGGCCGTTCGACAACTGCCAGATGACGCCGAGCGCCCAGCTGCGGCCGAGCAGGTCGAACAGGGCCATGATGGGTTTTCCGCTAGCGGAACCGCGTACGGGCGCGCCGGGACGGGGAATAGAGGACGGCACCAGAGATCTCCTGTTGCTACTTTTTGTGTAGCATATTATTGCTACTCTTTACGTAGCGTCTTTTTGGGAAGCTGTCATGCTCATTCTGCCCGCCTTTGCAGCCCTCGCAGCCTCGTTCGGCTGGGCGACGGGGATCGTGCTGGCCCAGCGGCCCGCGCGGATGATCGGTGCTTTCGAGTTCACCCGCATTCAGTTGATCGCCTGCGCCGCCATTCTGGTCGTGATCTGCTCGTTCTTTGGATACTGGCAGACGGTGGCCTGGCGCCACTGGCCTGCCTTCAGTCTCAGCATCTGTTTTGGCATCCTTCTCGGCAATCTGGCGATGATTGAATGCCTGCGCCGCGGTGGTCCCCGACGCACGGAACTGTTGCTGTCATTAAAGGCGCCGATCGTCGCGGTCCTGGCGTTTGTCTGGCTTGGCGAAGCGCCTTCAGTCCTGGATCTGATCGGGGCAGGGGTTGCGCTCTTCGGGGTTGGTCTCGCGATTGTCTTCGGCGGAAATGCGGCCTCTGAGAGCGATGAGGTGAGGGGGTCCATGATAAGCATTGTACTGCTTGGGGTCGCGGCGACCGGGTTTCAGGGCTTCGGCTTTCTGATCATGAAGCCAGCCATGCTCGCCGGGACCGAGCCGTTAGCGGCTTCGGCCATCCGTCTGCTTGGGGCCGCCTTTGTAATCTCGCTGGTTGCGCTCTGGCCCGCGCGGGTTTTCCGGTCGCAGGCGCAGATGACACCGGCTCTATTGGGCCGAACCATCCTGCCGGGTTTTATCGGATACGGGATCTCCTCCTCCTTGCTGCTCTATGCTTTCGCCAACACCGATGCGGGCATTGCGGCGGTGCTGGGCTCGCTTTCGCCGGTGCTGGTCCTACCGATACTCTGGGTGAAGGAAGGACAGGCGCCGAGACCTCAGGCCTTTGCGGGCGCTGTCCTGGCGGCCGCGGGAACGGCGGTCATTCTCTTGTTTTAGCTTGGTGTTTAAGCCCGTTTTTCAGTGCGGCTTCATGATCGCACACTCACCCGCGCCCCCGCTTGTTCACGATCACCGGCTTCATCGGCGCGCCTTGGCCGGGGAGAGTCACCGTCGGCGGGGGGATGATGGGTTTGCCGAGCTTGGGTTTGGCCGGGAGCTTCGGTCCTGCTGCGGCACTTGGTGCGGTCTGGTCCTCGCCGCGGATGTTGGTGAGCAGGGTCTTGTGGTCGGGCAGGGTCCGGACGGCCTGGTCGATGCCGCGGCGGACCTGTTTCACGTAGTCGCGCCACTGGCTGCGCTTCAGGGTCACGCTGCTTTCGGGCGGGGCGGCGAAGCCGGTTTCATAGACCTTCTTGCCCAGCAGCACGGCGTGATAGACTTGGTGCGAGAACAGTTGTGCTGACTCCAGATCGTAGCGGGTCGGCAGCTTGTTCTTCCAGAGCTCCAGGTTGGCGGCGAGGGAGTCCGGCACCGCCAGTTCCTCCCGCGCGTCGATCCAGTATTGGCTGTCGGTCCGGTTGCCGAGCGCGTAGTGCAGGCAGATGAAATCGCGCACCTCGTCGTAAAGCTCGGTGGCGACCTTGTTGTAGCGGGCGCGCTGCGGTTCGGCGAAGTCCTTGTCGGGGAAATAGGCCAGCAGCCAGCGGATGCTCATCTCGATCATGAAGATGGCGGTGGATTCCAGCGGCTCGATGAAACCGCTCGACAGGCCGATGGCGACGCAGTTCTTGGCCCAGGGGTTGCGCGTGCGCCCAACCCGCATGGGGATGACCCGTGGCTCGGCATCCTTGTGCTCCGGGCCCGCCGTCGCGCAGAGATGGGCGCGCAGTTCGTCGCAGGCTTCCTCGTCGCTGCGGTGGGCGCTGGAGAAGACGTAGCCGGTGCCGACGCGGTTGTAGAGCGGCACCCGCCAGACCCAGCCGGCGCTGAGCGCGGTGGAGCGGGTCATGGGCTCGATCCGCTCCGGGTCCGGGTGGGGGATCTGCACTGCCGCCGCGCGGTCGTTGGCGAGATACTTTGAATAGTCGATGAAGGGTTCTTCCAGTGCGCCGTTGATCAGCACGCCGCGAAAGCCGGTGCAATCGATGACCAGCTCCACCGGTAGCCGGTCCTTTTCCTTCAGGGTGAGGGCGGTGATGAAGCCGCGCTCGTCCTTTTCCACGTCGACCACGTCGTCGCGCACATGCTCTACCCCGCGGGCGAGGCAGACATCGCGCAGCATGCCGGCGAAGCGTCCGGCATCCAGGTGATAGGCGAAGCCGACACCCTGTTCGAAGGGTTTCGCGTTCAGCGGCCGGGGTCCCTTGCAGGCACGGCCCAGATCCAGAGCCGGGGTGATGACGTCGGAGAAGTTGCGCCCGCCGGCGCCGAACTGCAGAAACTGCTGCGCCGTCTCGACGCCGCCGATGACCGGACCCTCGTTGAAGGAGTTGATGTAGTCGATGCGCCGGCCGTTCGCGTCGCGGTTCCAGTCGCCGAACAGCACCCCCAGCTTGAAGGAGGCGTTACAGTTCTTGAAGAAATCCCGCTCCGAAATGCCGGCCTGCTTCAGCAACCGCGGCATGGCCGGCACCGTTGCCTCGCCGACGCCGACGGTGGAGACATTGGGGGACTCAATAAGGGTGATGCGCTTGCCGTCGCGCTCCTTCCCCTGATCTTTCCAGAAAGTGCCCAGCAAAAGGGCCGTCAGCCAGCCTGCCGTACCGCCCCCGACAATGGTGACATGCGTAACCCGCTCCCCCATGGCGCTTCCCCCCCGGGTTTGGCCTTGTCTGCGCTGTGGAGGCTTTCCACCTTCCCGACTTTCTGTGGAGGCCCCCTTCTTCTGTCCATTAGCTTGCGCTTTACAGGTCCCGGGGTCAATCCGCTCTACGTTGAATGATTAGAGAGCCTTGCTGGTTTTGCGGGATGGCCCGCGCGAAATCGTCAAAGCCGGTCCTGCCTGAGGACCCTTCCGTCCCGGCGATTTTGGGGTATGTTGAGACTCAATACGTCTCGGCCCCCCGGCCTGCGGTTTGTTGCCTGCGGTCCGCAGGTTTTGCCATCTGGAGAAAGTTATGTCCGGCCTGCTGAAGAACGTCGATCCCGACGGGCTGCTCGAATACTCCGTGGTCTTCACCGACCGCGCCCTGAACCACATGTCCCAGAGCTTTCAGGGGGTGATGCGCGACATCTCCGCAACCCTGAAGCAGGTCTACAACGCCGAGGCGGTGGCGGTGGTGCCAGGCGGCGGCACCTATGCCATGGAGGCGGTTGCCCGCCAGTTCGCCGGGGACAAGAAGGTGATGGTGATCCGCAACGGCTGGTTCTCCTACCGCTGGACCCAGATCTTCGAGGCCGGAAACATTCCCGCCGAGAGCCGGGTGCTGAAGGCCTGGCGGAACGGCGAGGGGTCTCAGGCGCCGTTTACCCCGGTGCCCATCGAGGAAGCTGTGGCGGCGATCCTGGCCGAGCGGCCGGACGTGGTCTTCGCGCCGCATGTGGAGACCTCCGCGGGCATGATCCTGCCGGACGACTACATGAAGACCCTGGCCGAGACCGTGCACGCCGTCGGTGGCCTCTTCGTGCTGGACTGCATCGCCTCCGGCACCATCTGGGTGGATATGCAGGCCATCGGGGTCGATCTGTTGATCTCCGCGCCGCAGAAGGGCTGGAGCGCCTCGCCCTGCAGCGGCCTGGTGATGCTGAGCGCCGAGGCGCACAAGCGTATCCACGGCACCGCGTCTTCCAGCTTCGCCTGCGACCTGAAGAAGTGGCTGGAGATCATGGAGGCCTACGAGGCCGGCGGCCATGCCTATCACGCCACCATGCCGACCGACGCCCTGGCCGGCTTCCGCGACACCATGAAGGAGACCGAAGCTTACGGCTTCGACAAGGTGAAGGCCGAACAGCAGGAACTGGGCGACAAGGTGCGCGCGCTGCTGGCGGCCAAGGGTTTCAAGTCCGTCGCGGCGGAAGGTTTCGGCGCGCCCGGCGTGGTGGTCTGCTACACCGACGATCCGGAGATTAAGACCGGCAAGAAGTTTGCCGCCCAGGGCCTGCAGATCGCCGCCGGGGTGCCGCTCATGTGCGACGAGGGCGACGATTTCCAGACCTTTCGCATTGGTCTTTTCGGCCTCGACAAGCTGCACAATGTCGACCGCTCGGTGGCCAATCTGAAAAACGCGCTCGACCAGGTTGTCGGCACCGCCAACGTGCGGTGACGCCGTGAGCCCGGGGGCGGGTCAGCCTGTTGGCTTTACCGGTGAATGCCGGTTCCCCGCGCCGGCGATGTGGCGTCAAGTCTCAGTCCGCTGCTGAGAAGCTCGGCAAGGCGATGCGCCGGTTCTTCCGCATCCCGGCGAACGCGGAGGGAGAATTCGGCGCGGGGTAGCCTGGGCAGCGATAGTTTCCTGGGCGCCGCGACGACATTGCCGTCGATCGAGCGGGCGGTGCGGACGGTAACGGCGATGCCCGCGCAGACCGCCGCATAAAGGCCCGCGAGGCTGGGGCCGGTAGAGGCTATCCGGTAAGGGATCGCCTCGGCTTCGAGCGCCCCCAACGCGGCCTCACGGAAGCTGCAGGGGGCATCGAGGACCGCCAGCGGCAACGTACCGTCAGGCTTGCCGGCAAGGCCGCCCTTGGCGCAAAGCCAGCGCATCGGTTCCTGCAGCACAGCGGCTTCGTCGCTCTCGACCTTGCTTCTGGCAGCGAGCAGAACGGTGATGCGTCCCACCGCGAAATCCTTCGAGAGTTCCAGGGAGCGACCGACCCGCAGGTCGAGGCGTACCCGCGGATGGGTGCGGGCAAAGGCGTTGAGAAGCGGCGGCAGCGCCCCGCCGGCGAAGTCCTGGGTCAAGCCAAGGCCGATCCGGCCGTCGGCGGCGGTGCCGGCAAGGCTGAGCCAGGCCTCGCGGTTGGCGGCCAGGATGCGCCGTGCGTGGCCGACGAGTCTCTCTCCGGCTTCGGTCAGCACCCGGCGGCGGCCGGCAGCTTCAAGCAAAGAAATGCCGGCCAGCGCTTCGAGGCGCTGCATCTGTGCCGTGACCGCCGAAGGCGTGCGTCCGACGACCTCAGCCGTACGCGCCAGCGTGCCGGTTTCGGCGAAGGCCACCAGTGTCTGCAAAAGGTCCGGATCGAAGGATCTCATTAATTCAATGATATCGAACTAAATATCAAACACAATTCGATTTTGTGAACTTAATTCTGGGCTCAGTCTTGGACATGACCGATCCAGCAGAAAGGAATGTTCATGCCCCTTCTGACCGTCACCCTCACCGGCAGTGTCGACGCCCGCCGTTCGGCGGCCACGGCCGCGATTTTAACCGAGCTTACGCAGAAGCATCTCGGCAAAGACCCGGCGCTTACCGCGGTCGCAATCCGCTACCTCGATCCTGATCATTGGTTTATCGGGGGTGAGGCCATGAGCCGGCGGAACGCCGACAGCTTCTCCCTCGACATCAAGGTCACGGAAGGCACGAATACCAAACCGCAGATCGCCGCTTATGTGGACGCCGTCTTCGCCGCCATGGCCGGCTTGCTCGACGGTGTTCGCGAGGAGAGCTACATCATCGTCCACGAAGTGGCCGCGGCGTCCTGGGGCTTTGGCGGGAAAACGCAGGAGTTTCGCTTCATTGCCGGCAAACTGGCTCCGGCAGCTTGAGTGAGCTTCGCTAGGCCAGCGTCACGCTGTAGGCGGTGTCTTCCGTATGGCAGAGCGAGATCCGCCACTCGACCGGCTGGCCGTCCAGCGCCAGCGCCACCCGGTCGATCTCCAGCAGCGGATGATGCCGTTCGAGATCGAGATGGCGGGCCACTTCCGCGCTGGCCGGAACCGCGCGCAGCTTCTCCACCGCCTTTCCCACCGTAATGCCGTAGTCGCGGGCGAACAGCGTATATAGGGTATTGGGCAACTCGCGGCCGTCGTTGAGCCCAGGAAAGATCTGGTGCGGCAGGGTCAGGCGCTCGAAGATCACCGGCTTGCCAGCGATCGAGCGGATACGGGTGATGCGGATCACCGCGGCCTCCGCCTCGATCTGAAGCCTGGTAGCTTCCTCTTTGCGGGCCGTGCCCAGGCTGCGGCGCAGGACCCGGCTTTCAGGCACCAGCGGTTGTCCCTGACGGTCCGTCATCTTGAAAAAGTGGAACAGGGCATGTTCCTGATCGTGTTCGGCAACGAAGGTGCCGCGCCCCTGGCGCCTGACCAGCATGTTTTCCGCGGTCATCTCATCCAGGGCTTTGCGGACCGTGCCCTGACTAACGCCAAGCTCCGCCGCCAGCTGGAATTCACTGGGCAGAAGATCGCCGGGTTTCCAGAAGCCGCCAATCAACCGCTCCAGGAGCAGCTGCTTCACTTGTTTGTAGAGCGGGCGGAACCCTGGAATCGCAGGTGCCTGGCTTGCCAAGATCGGAAATTCCTTAGCGGTGAATATGTATCTTCGAAAATCTCTTGTCTTATATAAGATATAACATATAATTTTTTTTGTCGAACAAGAGATCGCCCCTCCTGAAGCCCTGCGGGTTCAGGCAAAGGGTCGCATCCTGCATTTCAATGCAATTACATGAGGGAGAACATCCGAAGATGTCTGCGCCAGATTTCATCGTTCATGATGCTGCGGACACGGTCGGGGTGATCGTGAAAGAAGGCATCAGCGCCAACTCCACGCTCACCGGCTGGGTTCTGGAAGACGATTCGCGCTTTGAAATGGCGTGTATCGACGACATTCCGCTGGGACACAAAATCGCCCTGGGAGAAATTGCCGAGGGGGATACGATCCTCAAATACGGCCATGACATCGGTAAAGCCGTGGCGGGTATCGCCAAGGGCGGTCATGTCCATACCCAGAACGTCAAGACCAAGAGGTGGTAAGATGAGCGCACAGAAAATCCACGGTTATCGCCGGGAAAACGGGCGCGTCGGCGTCCGCAACCACGTCGTCATCCTGCCCCTGGACGACCTTTCAAACGCCGCCTGTGAAAAGGTGGCCAACAACATCGACGGCTGTTTGGCTCTGCCGCACCACTATGGCCGCCTTCAGTTTGGCGAAGACCTGGAACTGCATTTCCGGACCCTGATCGGCACCGGCAGCAACCCCAATGTGGCGGCCGTTATCGTGATCGGCATCGAGCCCGGCTGGACCGGCCGCGTGGTCGATGGCATTGCCAAGACCGGCAAGCGGGTCGAGGGTTTCGCCATCGAGGGCCATGGCGAGATCAAAGTCGTCGCCGATGCATCGCGCAAGGCCAAGGAATTCGTGCAATGGGCGACGGAACTGCAGCGTGAGCCCTGCGACCTGGGTGAGCTCTGGGTTTCCACCAAGTGCGGCGAGTCCGACACCACATCCGGTCTGGCATCCAATCCGACCGTCGGTAACTTCATCGATAAGTTCGACGAGTTGGGTGCGACGACCTGTTTCGGCGAAACCTCTGAGCTGACCGGCGCCGAGCAGGTCTGTGCGACCCGCGCGGCGACCCCCGAAGCGGCTGAGAAGTTCCTGAAGACCTGGCAGGCCTATATGGACGAGGTCATCGAGCCGCATAAGACCAGTGACCTTTCCGACAGCCAGCCGACCAAGGGCAACATCGCCGGCGGCCTGACGACCATCGAGGAAAAGGCCTTCGGCAACCTTCAGAAGATCGGCAAGAAGACGAAGTTCATCGACGTCCTTCAACCGGCGGAACAGCCCGCCAGCGGACCGGGTCTTTACTTCATGGACACCAGCTCTGCCGCGGCGGAATGCGTGACGCTGCAGGCTGCGGCCGGTTTCGTGGTCCACCTCTTCCCCACCGGTCAGGGCAACATCATCGGCAACCCGATCGAGCCGGTCATCAAGCTCACCGCCAACCCGAAGACGGCGCGCGAGATGGGCGAGCACGTCGATCTGGATGTGTCGGGTATCCTGCGCGGCGAGATGAACATGGACGAAGCGGGCGATGCGCTGATCGACATCACCCTGCGCACCTGCAATGGGCGTCTCACCGCCGCAGAAGCGCTGAAGCATCGTGAGTTCGTCATGACCAAGCTCTATCGTAGCGCCTGATTGCTTCAGGCGACGACAGAGGCGCAAAGAAGCCGAAGGGGGAGACAGCGTGAGCGAAGGTGAACGCTTTACGCTGGCCGAAGCGCGTGACTTGGCGGTCAGGGCCCTGGTGGCGGCGGGCACGACAGAGGCTAATGCCCTGTCGGTCGCCACCGCCCTGGTCGCTGCCGAGGCTGACGGTCAGAAGGGGCATGGTCTGTCGAGGCTTTCCAGCTACGCGGGCCAGGTTCGCACCGGCAAGGTAAGGGGCGATGCCGAACCGCGGGTGGAAAAGCTCTCGGGCTCCGCGGTGCGCGTCGATGCCGCGGCGGGCTTTGCCTTTCCGGCCTTGGAGCGGGCGCGAGAGGCCTTGGTCTCCATGGCCGGCAGTCAGGTCGTTGCCCTGGCGGCGGTCTACAATTCCCATCACTTCGGTCAGGGCGGATATCATGTGGAACGCCTCGCCGAACAGGGCCTGATCGGGTTGATGCTCGGCAATTCGCCCCAGGCCATCGCCCCCTGGGGCGGGAAGCAAGGGCTCTTCGGAACCAATCCCATCGCCTTGGCGGCACCGCGGCGGAGCGGGGCCCCTCTGGTCATCGATCTCTCCCTGGCCAAGGTGGCGCGCGGCAAGGTAATGGCCGCCGCAAAGTCGGGGGAGGAAATCCCGGAGGGTTGGGCCCTGGATGCCGAGGGGCGGCCGACCCGCGATCCGGAAGCGGCCCTTGCCGGCACTATGATCCCCATGGGGGAAGCCAAGGGTGCCGCCCTGGCTCTGCTCGTGGAGGTGCTCTCAGCGACGCTGGTCGGTGCCAACCATGGTTTTGAGGCCTCTTCGTTCTTTGCCGCCGAGGGGCCACCGCCCGGTGTTGGTCAACTGCTGATGGCCATTGATCCGGCCCCGCTGTCGGGTGGCAGTTTCTCCGACCGTCTTGAGGTCTTGATCGACGCTCTGGAAGTTCAACCCGGCGCGCGGCTGCCGGGCAATCGCCGTTTGGCGGCCCGAGAGGCCGCCGCAAGAGACGGCTTGCTGCTTCCACCGGCGATTGCAGCAGAGGTCCGCGCGCTGGCTGACTAGCGCAGGCCGAGAAGCGACCACAATGGTAAACGGAGCCCTGAGTCTTCTCTGGGAGCCTTTCAGGTTGCGCGGCCTGCGTGTGGGGCTTCTGCGGTTACCCCAAATCCCCCAACATTATGACTAATCAACTTGTTGATTGATTGCCGGGTCTCCGTGCTATCCTCCATTCCGGGAGGAATCGTGGGGCGGCGAATCAACTGATGGTCCAAGGAGACAGGCTGAAAGACCGAGCCGGGGTGACCTTGTCGGGAGGAAAACTTGCGCGGCGCCATTCCGCCCAGTGGGATGGCGCAATGGTTGAGTGTCTTAAACCAATGCAGGCAAAAGGCCTGCCGGATCGACCGGCAGTGTTGACTTGGCCATGAGCAGGTGGCCGTGAAGCCGGGCGGTTTCCTCAACAGCCTTGGCGGCTGGGCCAGAACGGCTCTGTTCTGGTTGTCAATTGTTCTGATTGCCGGACTGCGCTTTGCCGACCCTGAACCGCTGCCGACCTTTCGCAATGCTTTCTTCGACTTTGCGCAAAGGCTCTTGCCCCCGGGGAGTGAGGCGCAGCGTGCCGGTGTGGTCTTGGTGGACATCGACGAGAGAAGCCTTGCAGACCACGGTCAATGGCCGTGGCCTCGGGATCTCCTGGCTGATTTGATCGGCCAGATCGCCGCGGGCAGGCCATCGGTTCTGGGCGTGGATATCATCTTTGCCGAAAGCGACCGCCACTCGCCGGAGAATCTCTTGCGGCGGTTTCCGCTGGATGCGCCGCTGCGCGAAAGCCTGGCGGCTTTGCCGTCCAACGACGCCATGCTGGCGGCCAAACTACGGCAGCTCCCAAGTGTACTGGCCAGCGCCGTTATCGAAAAGCCCATGGAAGAGGGGATAGAGGCCGGTGTACAGCCACCGGTCTTGCTGCGTCTGGGCCGGCAGACGGGCTCTGATCTGCGGCGCCATCCGGCCCTTCTTCGAAACCTGAAATCGCTTGAGGAAGCAAGCAGCGGTATCGGCGTTGCCAGCCTGGAGCTCTCAGGTGACGGCGTTGTGCGAAAGCTGCCGGTGGTGATGCTTGTTGGCGACGCCATCCTGCCGAGCTTCGCGGTCGAGGTGCTTCGCATTGCAAGGGGCGCTGAGGCCATTTCCGTGGAGATAGACGGTCCCGGCGTAACCAGTGTGACCTTGGCGGACAAGGTGATCGAAACGGCTTATCCCGGTCATGTCTGGCTGCGTGACCGGGACACAGAGTCGCTATTGCGCCTCTCTGCCTCCACCCTGCTGTCGGGTGAGGTGCCTCTCTCCCAGTTGCAGGGCCGGGTTGTGCTGCTCGGCTCAAGCGCCGTCGGCTTCGGCAAGCAGTTCGTCACACCGAACGGTGATCTGCGCGCAAACCTGGAAGTTCAAGCCTTGATGATCGAGAACCTCATTACCGGCAGCTATCTGATGCGGCCGCATTTTGCCGCGATCTGGGAGGGTGTCGCCGCCGGCGTCGTCTTTGCGCTGATCGCCGCATTTGCGGCACGGCTCTCCGGCTATCTCAATCTGGCTGCCGTACTCGGCGGATTGCTGTTGCTGTTTGGCGGTGCTCTCTATGGCTTCGATCAGCATGCAGTGCTGCTGGATCCCAGCTACGTGTCACTGGTGCTCGTCCTCGGCTGCGCCGTGATGCTCGGCCTCGGCATGGTGGAGGCGCAGCGCCAGCGCCGGCGCAGTGAGGAAGAGAGAGAAATGGCCCTCGTCCTGGCCGAGGCGGCAAATCGATCGAAGACCAGTTTCCTGGCCAATATGAGTCATGAACTGAGAACGCCCCTGAATGCCATTCTGGGGTTCTCCGAGATGATGAAGCGCGAGATTCTGGGCCCCGTTTCTCCACCGCGCTATCGCGAGTATGTAAACGATATACACCATATGGGCGGGCATCTGCTGTCCCTGGTGAATGACATCCTGGAGATGTCGAAGGTCGAGGCAGGTGAGAGTCAACTCTCTGAGTCGGAGTTCCCTGTTCGTGATATCCTCGACGAGTGTGTCCGCACCGTGAGCACCGCATATCGTTATCGGGCGACGAAAATCATTGCAAACTACAAGTCTGTTGCACCCGTCCTTTTCGGGGACCAGCGGATGTTCACGCAGATGGTGCTGAACCTGCTTTCCAATGCCGTGAAGTATACGCCCAGCGGCGGCGAAGTCCGGGTGACCGCTGTGCTGGGGGATAATGGCAGCTATCGTCTTTCCATTTCCGACACCGGGATCGGAATGTCGGATCAGGAGATTGTCGAAGCCTTTGAGCCTTTCCGGCGTGTCGATCATGCGCTGGCATCGAATCTTGAAGGTATCGGTCTGGGGCTTCCCTTGACCAAGGCGATGATCGAGATGCATGGCGGCAGACTGGAGGTTTCCAGTGTTACGAACCACGGGACCACTGCGACCCTGGTTTTTCCGGCGGACCGAGTCCGCGGCTTGGGTGACAAAAAGCACGAAAGGGAGAAGCGCTATGAAGAGTCCGCGTGAGATCTGTCCCGTTTTGAGAGGGATGCTTTTTACGTTTGGTCTCTCTCTCCTGCTGGCGGCTCCGGCAGAGGCCCAGCAAGAGCAGGTCGCCCTGGTCAAGGTTGTGGCGGGGGAGGCTTATGCGTTACGGGCGGAGCAGCGCGCTGAACTCGGCGTTGGCGAGGCGATTTTCGCCAAGGACATCGTCGAGACCGCCGAAGGTTCGATCGGGTTGACCTTCACAGACGGGTCGCGCATTTCGATCGGCCCGAATTCCCGTGTTCAATTCACGGAGTTTCAGTTTGCACCGGCGGAAGGAAAGCTCTCCTTCCTGATCGAGTTCTTCCGCGGAACCATGCTTTATGTTTCGGGCGTCATCGCAAAGCTTTCGCCGGATGCGGTGAAGGTGAAGACACCTGTGGCGACGGTGGCCGTCCGCGGCACGCGGTTCCTGGCCGAGATCGAGGGAGACTAGAGCTATGCTACGTCATCTGTTCAGCCTGCTGCTCGTCGTTGGCCTCGCCGCTTGTGCCGGGGGAAACCGCTTTGTTCTCTTGGAGGAGGAAGACGGCAGCGTCGGCACCATCGTGATCGCGAACGAGGGGGGCTCCCAGATCGTGGATAAGCCGAGAGAAGCAACCCGGGTCGGCAGCGCGACTTCGGCGCCTTCTGCGCCGGAGGTGATCAGCCAGGCGGAAATCGAAGAGACCTGGGGAGCAACGCTCGACGCCAGCCCCCTTAAACCCAGGACCTTCATCCTGAATTTCGTCGTCGGATCCAACCGGCTAACGGCAGACTCAGAGGCACAACTGCCGGCGATTCTGGGGGCCATAAGAGAATATCCGGCGGCCGAGGTCTCTGTCGTCGGCCACACCGACCGCGTCGGTTCGGAACAACGCAACGCACGGCTTGCGCTGCAACGCGCTGAAGCCATTCGCGACCTGCTGATTGCGGAGGGATTGGATGCTGGGTTGATCACGGTCGATTCTCACGGCGAGAACAATCCTTTGGTCGCGACCGAGGATGAGGTGCCGGAGCCCCGTAACCGGCGGGTCGAGGTCACGGTGCGTTAACCGCCGGCTGCTGCTGTTCGTCTTTGAACCTTCGGAGCCGCTTTCACGACCAACAGCGGAAATGATGGATGCGCCTCGTGCGGTGAGACACTGCTCACCGTGCCGGTTCTGTCGCCGGAGACCCCAAGATGGCCGAATTTCTGATCGTCCGCATCGTCGCACTGCGTGCGCTCGTGACCCTGACGGCGACCGTGCTGCTCCTCGCCATGCTGATCAGCGATGTCTGGGCCGATGGGTCGCAGCCGGACGCCGAGGCCAACTTCACCCTTTATCCGGCCAGTGTTGATGAAGAAGTCGAAGAGTTCAGCAGTGAGCGGGTTGACGGGCTGTTGCATGTACTGATGAAGGACGACGGCTCTCTCGCCGGCTACGTCACCGAAGCCTTGCAGTGGCGCCTTGCGGTCGAAGTGGCGGGCGGTCAGGCAGCGGGGCTGGAAGATGGTTATTTCACCGTGCGGCCGAAAGGCAGCCCCCTGACCGAGGATTGCGGCGGTGATGCTTTTTGCCCTGCCGGTTTTTCGGCTGCTGGAAGCAGTAATCTCATTGAGTTTGAAGCGCCACAGAAGGCAGTAACAGCGAAGGGCGAAGCCTATTTCCGGCGCGCCTTCACCCTGGCCATGCCGCTGGATCTCACCTGGGTCGGATTCTACGGAGACTTTCACAATCGTGTGGAAAGGGCCTGTATGGCGGCCAAGGAAGCGGTTGAAGCAAGCAGCCGGGATGGTGACGGCGCCCTCGCGATGCCGCTGAGTGCCGACCTGGGCGGCTACGGCCTGGCGGCAACGGCGTTCCGGAACTCGGGCTTCTGGGCGGAGACGGATCTGGTCATTGCCGTAAAGTGTTGGCCGTCGGGGCATGCAATGGAAACCCTGAAAGCCCGTTTGAACCCAAAGGGCCGTTGACGCGTGTTTTCCCTCACCCTGACCAAGCTGTCCTACTCGGCTTACACTGTCGGTTTTTTTGGAGCAGCCGCAAGTTGGTCGCTGTCCCTTGCCCACTGGCTGATGTACCGGAAAGCTGATGCGGCCGTCCCAGGTGAGCTTTGGCAAAGCCTTCATCAGACTTTGGGGCGCTTGTCGGGATCTGTCCTTCTCTGTTCTTCCGTTGCGGTTCTCCTGGGCTTCATTTTGGCTGTTCCATCCGCCACAGAGACCTCATCAATAGCTCAGAGCCATCGTTCCTTTCTGCTGCGTCTGGCACCGGTTGTGGTGCTTTGCCTCATGCTCGTGGGTTTGGCCAACGGGCGTATGGGGAGTCTTGACGCGGACTGGACCTCTTTAGTGGTCTTACTCTGGTGTGGCTGGTTGCTCGCTTCGGCTTGGGGAGCCCATGTCAGGCAGGCTGAAGTTACCGGACCTTTCGGTTGGCAGCTCGCCCTTGTGATCGATCTGGTTGCCTCGGGCTTCTTTGTTTGGTTCCTCTGCTGTTTTCGCATGACTCGTCTCTTCTAGCGCCTCTAAACCGCCCAGCTCTCTGCCTTTGCTCCCAATGCGCCGTTGACCGAAGAGGGGCGTTGACCGAGGCTTGCCTTCGCAGGTGGTGAAGGGAGAGAGCCATGGCGATTGTGCCGCGCCCGGTTGAGGGGTCCTACGACAGCGCGCTTTTCGACTTCATCCTGGGCAGCGAAGGCTTCGTGCCGCGGGTCTACAGCGATCATCGGGGCATTCCCACGCTCGGCCTCGGTTACGCCCTGCTGGTGGACGCAGCGGGCTGGCCGCGACGAGAAGGCCTGAGGGATGATTTCGCCGCAATCGGTGTCACGCTCAGTGATCAGGACGAAACTCTTCTGGACTCCGTCAGCCGTGCTCTTGTGCTTGGCAGGACCGGGGAGGCGATCAACCTGGTGGCCCCCTGGCGACCTGGGGAGGCGCCTGCGGTGCGCAACGCTTTCAGCTTTCTGATCGACAAAGAACAGGCGCGGGTACTCTTTCAACGCGTCCGGCCGGACTTCGAGGCTGTTCTGGCCAAGAATCTCGGAAGCGCGCTGATTGAGCGGCTTGCCGGATCGCAGGAACTGATGGCGCTGTTTTCCCTGGCCTACAACAGCCCGGCCTTAATCGGTCCGGGGTTGACCGCGGCCATGAAGGCCGGCGAGCGACAGAAGGTCTGGTACGAGATCCGCTTCGGGTCCAACCGCAAACGACATCCCGGTTTGCAGAACCGGCGCGATCACGAGGCTGAGGTCTTCGGCTGCCTGAACGAGCAGCCCGATCCCGATGAGCAGAGGGATTTCCAGCAACTGGTGGAGAGCCGCCGAGAGGATATGTCGCGCTATCTGGCGCAGGTCGGTCTCGATGGCGGTCAGATCACCACCGTCCTCACCGAACTTGAAGGCGCCGCCGGGCAAACGCGTCTCGCCTGATTCGGTTTTTCCTGCTCGCCCCCTTGTCCGAAACTGCCGCCCGGCGGCAGACTGTTGTGGTAGCCTGTTACATCGGAAGGCAGGGCAATCAGTTTCAGGGGATCTCATATGGCAGCAACCCGCGTCGGCGTGATCGGTCTTGGTTCAATGGGGCTCGGCATGGCGGTCTCGGCTTTGAAGGCGGGGCTGGCGGTAACCGGCTTTGACCTCTCGGCGGAGCGCCGGAAAGCTTTGGCCGGTGCGGGAGGCCAAGTGGCCGAGTCGCTATCCCTACTGGTCGAAGAGGCCGACATCGTTGTTTCCGTCGTCGTCAACGCCGCACAAACCGAGGCCGTGCTCTTCGGTGACCAGGGCGTGGCCGAGACCATGCCGGATGGTGCGGTTTTCATCTCCTGCGCCACCATGGCACCAAAGCGCGCCGCCGAAATGGCGGCGCGCTTGGAAGCTGGCGGGCGGCATTACCTCGATGCGCCGATGAGCGGCGGCACGACGGGGGCAAATGCCGGCGCCCTGACGTTCATGGCGTCCGGCAGCCCCGACGCTTTCGAGCGGGCCGAGCCGGCCCTCCAGGCAATGGGCGAAAAAATCTACCGCCTTGGCGATGCCGCCGGTCGGGGATCGTCGATGAAGCTGATCAATCAGCTCCTGGTGGGCGTCCATATCGCCGCAGCGGGGGAGGCGATGGCCATGGCCGCCAAGCTGGGCTTGGACCTGGAGGAAGTCTACGAGGTGATCAGCAACTCCGCCGGTGCGTCCTGGGCTTTCTGCGACCGGGTGCCGAGCATCCTGAGCGGCGACTACAGCCCCAAGTCGGCGGTCAGCATCTTTACCAAAGACCTTGGGATCGTGTTGGACACGGCCCGGGCCGAGGGTTTCCCGGCACCTCTCGCCGGCAACGCCCTGCAGGCCTATCTTATGGCCGAGGCCGCCGGGATGGCCGGGGACAACGATTCCTCGGTGGTGCGGGTCTACGCCAAGCTGGCCGGTCTGGACCTGCCGCAAAGCTAAATCCCGGGCGAGAAATTCTGGGTTTTCGAAGGTTTTGCCGGATTTGGCTGGGGGACCTGGATTCGAACCAGGGCTGCACGGGTCAGAGCCGTGAGTTCTACCGCTAAACTATCCCCCAAGAGGTCGGCTGCGGCTCTCGATAGCAAGAGAGTGCTTTACATAGTCCTACCGAGGGGGGCTTTTCAACCGATTTCCTCGGCTTTCTCGGACGCTGCTCGGAAGGTCCGGCCGGGGGTTCCCCGAGGCCTTCTGCCGTTGCCCGGATGGGCAGGCTGGCGCCGCCGGGGGGCTTCACGTTATGCTGAAGGGTCAACGGCCGGCGACCAATGCCCGGCCGGCAAGAACAGGAGTTGTGTTTCACGTGGCAGCCTTCGGAAATGGGCGGCGCCGGTCCGGCCGGGCCAGGCGGGCCGGTGGTTCCGGGCGCCGGGACCAGGCTGGCGGAACCGGCGGTGTTTACGCGGCCCTGGACCTGGGGACCAATAACTGCAGGCTGCTCGTGGCCCGGCCGACCCGCGAGGGGTTTCGTGTGGTCGATGCCTTTTCGCGTATTGTGCGCCTCGGCGAGGGCCTGTCCGTCTCCGGACGGCTGTCGGACCCGGCGATGGCGCGGACCCTTGAAGCGCTGAAGGTTTGCGCGACGAAGATCCGCCGCCGCGGCGTCACCCAGGTGCGGGCGGTCGCGACCGAGGCCTGCCGCCAGGCCGAGAATTGCGATGCCTTCCTCTCGCGGGTGCGGCAGGAAACCGGAATCGAGTTGGAGATCATCTCGCAGGATGAGGAGGCGAGGCTGGCCATTTGCGGCTGTGCGCCGCTGATTGATCCGGGGGTTCCGGACATCCTGCTTTTCGACATCGGCGGGGGCAGCACGGAGGTCTGCTGGCTGAAGGCCACCGGCAGCAGCGGGGACCGGCGCCTGGAGGCACAGGACCTTTCCCTTTTTGCCTGGGCTTCGGTGCCCATCGGCGTGATTTCCATGGCCGAGCGCTTCGGCGGAGTCGACCTTTCGCCGGCGGACTATGAGGCGATGATCGCCCTGATGGAGGACTCCATTGCCGAATTCGCGCAGAACCACGATGTACGCGCCGCGGTGGCGGACAGCAAAGTCCAGATGCTGGGGACTTCCGGCACTGTAACCACGCTGGCGGGGGTGCACCTGAACCTGCCTCGCTACGATCGGTCGCGCGTCGACGGGCGCTATCTGGAAATGGATACGGTTCATAAGATCTGCGGTCGGATCGCGGGGATGAGCTATGGCGAAAGGGCGGGACACGCCTGTATCGGCGAGGAACGGGCCGATCTCGTCGTGGCCGGTTGCGCGATTCTGACGGCGCTCTGCCGACTTTGGCCGGCCGAGCGTCTGCGGGTTGCCGACCGGGGCTTGCGCGAGGGCATGCTCTACACGATGATTCAGGGCGCGCCTATTCAGGCGGCGGCTGATCCGCAAGGCGTCCGCTCGGGCGCCGGACTGGCTGCCCCGGCCGCGGGCGACACTTAAAATCAAGGGAACGGCAAGTTGGCACGATCACCAGGCGGACGCTCGGGCGGGCGGTCAGGCGGGCGTGGGAGAGGCGGTTCGCGCTCCGGCAACCCCGGCGGTGGCGGGCGTGATCTCTCCGGCCGCAACCTGAAGGTCCGGGTCAAGACGGCCAAGCGGCGCTCGGCTTCTTCGGCGCGCTGGTTGGAGCGACAGTTGAACGACCCCTATGTCGCCGAGGCGCGCAAGCGCGGCTACCGTTCTCGTGCGGCCTTCAAGTTGGCGCAGCTGGATGATCGGCTGCATTTCCTGAAAACCGGCGCCCGGGTTGTCGATTTGGGTTGTGCACCCGGGGGATGGGTGCAGGTGGTGGCGGAGCGTTGCGGACGTGCCGCACGCATCGTCGGCATCGACCTGCTGGAGGTGGAGCCCGTCACCGGCGCCGATCTTCTGATTGGGGATTTTTTGGATGACGACGCGCCGGACCGCCTGAAGACCGCCTTGGGCGGGCCGGCGGATGTCGTGCTCTCGGATATGGCCGCTTCTTCCACCGGCCATGCAAAGACCGATCACCTGAAGGTCATGGCGCTGGTTGAAGCTGCTCATCTCTTTGCCCAGGAGGTCCTGGCACCCGGCGGCGCTTTCGTCGCCAAGGTGCTGCAGGGCGGCACTGAGCGGGAACTGCTGGCCGCCCTGAAGCGGGACTTCGCCAAGGTGCACCATGTGAAGCCGGCGGCCAGCCGCGCCGACTCGTCGGAGATGTATCTCGTGGCGACCGGCTTTCGCGGTCGACCCGAGGATCCGGCGCAGCCTTAGAGAGCGATCACGTCGTTGAGGTGGGCCGCCAGATCCCGGTCGGCGATGGGGGTCAGGTCCTTCGCCAGTTCACCCTGGACACAGGCTGCCGCTTCCTTGCTGAGGGCCTGGCGCAGATCCCCCAGGGTTTTGGCCGGAGCCACCAGAATCAGGCGATCGTAGCGCTTTTGCAGGACTGCGGTGTTGAGGCGCTGCGCCAGGTTCTCGGCAAAGCGTCGCTTCTCGGTTCGATGGGCGTCGCTGGGCGGCTCCATGGCATGACGCCCGGGGCCCATACGGTCGTGAGATCGTCCCGGCCGGTCGGCATCGATTTCGCGACTCGGCTTGGGCTTCCGATTCGCCTCTTCCGCCGTTAGAGGCGTCAAACCCTTGCCGGGCCCATTGTTTTCAAGAATGCGGGCATGGGCGCCATCGGCAACGACAATCCAGCTACGGACAGATTTCATGGTGAATCTTCCCGGAATTCCTTGATGGGACTGCTCAGCCTGACGGATTGGCCGCGCCGCGGCGATGATGCAGGTCAAGCTGCCGCGGCTTTTGGGCGCAGGTATGACCTCAGCGCGCGCCAGTGTTGCGGTGCAAACCGCTTGGCAATGCCGGGCGCCTGTGTATGATGCGGCGCCAATCACCGCCAAGGGGATCGGCATGGAAATTCGTCAGGCTCTTACTTTCGATGATGTTCTTCTAGAGCCGGCGGAATCCGCAGTTCTTCCCAGCCAGACAGACACGCGCACGAGACTGACCCGCTCCATCGAGCTGGGCATCCCGCTGTTGTCTTCGGCCATGGATACGGTCACCGAGGGCCGCCTGGCAATTGCCCTGGCCCAGGCTGGCGGCATCGGGGTCATCCACAAGAACCTGGAGGTTGCCGAGCAGGCCGACGAGGTCCGCCGGGTGAAAAAGTTCGAGAGCGGCATGGTGGTCAATCCGGTGACCATTCATCCCGATGAGCCCCTCGCAAACGCCCTGGCGCTGATGCAGAGCTACCGCATCTCGGGAATCCCGGTGGTCGAGCGCAAGAGCAAGAAGCTGGTCGGTGTGCTGACCAACCGCGACGTGCGCTTTGCCGAGAACCCGAATGAGCCGGTTTCTGCCCTGATGACCAAGGAAAACCTGATCACCGTCAAGGAGGGGGTCAGCAAGGAAGAGGCGCAGCGTCTGCTGCATCAGCACCGGATCGAGAAGCTTCTGGTCGTCGACGAAAGTTACCGCTGTATCGGCCTCATCACCGTGAAGGATATGGAAAAGGCCCAGGCCTATCCCAACGCCTGCAAGGATGACCAGGGCCGCCTGCGGGCCGCCGCCGCCACCGGTGTCGGAACGGACGGTTTGGCGCGGGCCGAGGCGCTGCTGGATGCCGGGGTCGATGTGATCGTGGTCGATACCGCCCATGGACACTCCCAGGGGGTGATGGGCGCGATCAGCGAGATCAAGCGGCTGTCGAATTCGGCCCAGGTGATTGCCGGCAATGTTGCAACTGCCGAAGGCGCCCGTGCGTTGGTGGATGCCGGTGCCGATGCCATCAAGGTCGGGATCGGCCCGGGGTCGATCTGCACCACCCGCATGGTCGCCGGCGTCGGGGTGCCGCAGTTGACGGCGCTGATCGATACGGTCGAGGCCTGCCAGAAGAAGGACGTTCCGGTAATCGCCGACGGCGGCATCAAGTTCTCCGGCGATCTGGCCAAGGCCATGGCGGCGGGCGCCTCCGCCGCGATGATCGGTTCGCTCTTCGCCGGCACCGAGGAAAGCCCGGGGGAAGTCTTCCTTTATCAGGGGCGTTCCTACAAATCCTATCGCGGCATGGGCTCGGTCGGCGCCATGGCACGCGGCTCGGCCGACCGCTACTTCCAACAGGAAGTGGCCGACAACCTGAAGCTGGTGCCCGAGGGTGTGGAGGGGCGCGTCCCTTACAAGGGTCCGGTCGGCGCCGTGATCCACCAATTGGTCGGCGGCTTGCGGGCTGCCATGGGCTACACCGGCAGCGCCACGCTCGCCGACCTCCGGCGCAACGCGCGCTTCCTGCGCATTACCAATGCGGGCTTGCGGGAAAGCCATGTGCATGACGTGACCGTCACGCGTGAGGCACCCAACTACCGCAACGAGATGTGATCGCCGGCCGCTCTTCATTCCGCCCCTCCGCAAGACCCGGATTGCGCCCTGAGACGGTGAAGGCAGACGCCCGATGACGCCGGCGGCACGCATCCAGGCGGTCATCGAAATTCTGGCTGATATGTATACCTCCGCACGGCTGGCCGAGCAGATGCTTGCGGACCACTACCGCAAGCGCCGCTATATCGGGTCCAAGGACCGCCGGGCCGTCAGCGCCTTGACCTACGATATCATCCGTCATCGCGCACGGCTCTGCTGGCACCTCGAACACGCCGGCCTCGCGCCACCCTGGGGCCGTCTGGAGACTCTGGCTTTCCTGCTGCTTTCCGGCCGCGAGTCCTTGCCGTCCCTCGAAGGCCTTTGTGCTGAAGCCGGCTACGGCCCCGGCGAGTTGGCGGCGGCTGAGGTGTCGGTTCTTCGAAACCTTGAGGGCCGAGAACTGTCGGAGGAAAGCCAACCCACGGCGGTGCGCCGGGAAATGCCCGCCTGGCTGCTGCCGAGTTTCGAGCGGGCCTTTGGGGCCGATCTGACCGACGAGCTGGATGCGCTTCTCCTGGAGGCGCCGCTGGATTTGCGTTGCAACACGCTGAAGACCAACCGTGCCGAGGCTCAGGTCGCCCTGGCGGGGGAGGGGATTGCGGCGGCGTCCACGGACCTTTCGCCGCTCGGCCTGCGCGTTGCCGAGAGGCGGGCGGTCCGCGCGACCCGAAGCTACACCAACGGGCTGGTGGAGATTCAGGACGAAGGCTCCCAACTCGCCGCCCTGCTTTGCGATGCCCGGCCCGGCATGATCGTGGCCGATGTCTGTGCCGGCGGCGGCGGCAAGACCCTGGCGCTGGCGGCGGCCATGGAGGGCAAGGGCAGGTTGCTGGCTGCCGACGTCGACCCGCGCCGCCTCGACCGCGCCGCAGGACGGTTGCGGCGGGCCGGCGCTGACTTCGTGGAGCGTCTGCCGCTGGCCGATCTGCTGCAGGCGGAAGACCTGACCGAAGGCTGCGACCGGGTGCTGGTGGACGCCCCCTGTTCGGGCAGCGGGGCCTGGCGGCGCCAGCCCGATGCGCGCTGGCGCTTGACCGAGGCCGACCTGGCGCGCTATCGGGCTGCCCAGCAGGAGGCCCTATCGGGGGCGGCGGCCCTGGTTCGGCCCGGTGGCCGCTTGGTCTACGTTACCTGCTCCCTGATGCCGGAAGAAAATGAGGACCAGGTGCAGACGTTCCTTCAAGATCGGCCGGATTTTACCGCGCATCCCGTGGCGGAGGTTTGGGCATCGGTGATCGGTCAGAGCTGCCCGGTTGCTTCGCCGTTTTTGGCCCTTACACCGGCCCGGCACGGCACGGATGGGTTTTTCGTTGCCGTCCTCGACCGCAGGGGGGCCGCATGACCGAGATTGCCGTTATCCGCCCCGCCCTGACCCGCGACGCCGACGGGATCGCCCGGGTGCATGTGGAGACCTGGCAGAGCGCCTATGCCGGGCTGGTGCCGAACGACTATCTGGCGCGCATGACCGTCGGCCGGTCCTCCGCCCAGTGGCACCGCGCCGCCGCCCAGGCGACCAAGGGCAGCGACTTGGTGGTGGCCGAGATCGACGAGGAAATCGTCGGCTTCGTCTCCTTCGGGCCGTCGCGCAGCAAGCACCTGCCTTACAGTGGGGAGGTCTTTGCCCTCTACATCACCGTGGATTGGCAGGGCCAGGGCCTCGGCCGCCGTCTTCTGGCGACGGCCTTCGAAGCCCTGGCGAACGAGAAACACCGCGGCGCCTTCGTCTGGGTGCTGGCGGAAAACCCCTCGCGTTTCTTCTATCAGGCCATGGGCGGCGAACCGGCCGGTGAGCGGATGGAGAAGTTCGCCGGTGTCGATTTGGAAGAACGGGCCTATGGATGGCCCGACCTGGAATCCTGGCTGGCGCAGAGTGGCTCCTAGTCCGCACCCGCTGGCTTGTTGACGTCTTTACCTTCGCGGGCCGGGAAGCGCCCGCATAGATTGGAAGCGACCGCATGACCGACCGTATCCTTATTCTCGATTTCGGATCCCAGGTGACCCAGCTCATCGCCCGCCGGGTGCGGGAGAGCGGGGTCTACTGCGAAATCTTTCCCTTCAACACCGACCCGCAGCGGGTCACCGACTTCGCACCCCGGGCGATCATCCTCTCCGGCGGACCCGCCTCGGTCACCGGCAGCGACACGCCGCGCGCGCCGCAGCAGGTCTTCGATCTCGGCGTGCCGATCCTCGGTATCTGCTATGGTCAGCAGACTCTCTGCGCCCAGTTGGGCGGCGAGGTCGAAAGCTCCGACCATCAGGAATTCGGCAAGGCCTTTGTCGAGATGCGGGCCGACTGCAGCCTGACCGAGGGCATTTGGGCGACGGGCGAGCGCCATCAGGTCTGGATGAGCCACGGCGACCGGGTTGTCCGCCTGCCGGAGGGTTTCGAGGTCTATGGCACCTCCGAGGGGGCGCCCTTTGCGGTGGTCGCAGACGAAGCCCGCAAGATCTACGCGGTTCAGTTCCATCCCGAGGTCATGCATACGCCCGACGGTGCCAAGCTGCTGGCCAACTTCACCCATAAGGTGGCGGGCTGCGGCGGCGACTGGACCATGGCGGCTTTCCGCCAGCAGGCGATCGAGGCGATCCGCAAGCAGGTCGGCGACGCCCGGGTGATCTGCGGTCTTTCCGGCGGCGTCGACTCCTCCGTCGCCGCGGTACTGATCCACGAGGCCATCGGCGCCCAGCTTACCTGCATCTTCGTCGATCACGGTCTGCTGCGGCTGAACGAGGCCGAGCAGGTGGTCGAGGTTTTCCGCAACCACTACAACATTCCCCTGGTCCACCGTGACGCCAGCGACCTTTTCCTCGGCAAGCTGGCCGGGGTCGAGGACCCGGAGCAGAAGCGCAAGATCATCGGCGGCACCTTTATCGATGTCTTCGAGGAGGAGGCGGCCAAGATCGGCGGCGCCGACTTCCTGGCCCAGGGCACGCTCTATCCCGACGTCATCGAGTCCGTCTCCTTCACCGGCGGGCCCAGCGTGACCATCAAGTCGCACCACAACGTCGGCGGCCTGCCGGAGCGCATGGACATGCAACTGGTGGAGCCCCTGCGCGAACTCTTCAAGGACGAGGTGCGTGACCTGGGCCGAGAACTGGGCCTGCCCGAGACCCTGGTCGGCCGCCATCCCTTTCCCGGGCCGGGCCTGGCGATCCGCATCCCCGGGGCGGTCACCAGCGCGCAGGCGGACATCCTGCGCAAGGCAGATGCGGTCTATCTGGACGCCATCCGCAAGGCCGGCCTCTACGACGCCATCTGGCAGGCCTTCGCCGTACTGCTGCCGGTGAAGACCGTGGGGGTGATGGGCGACGCCCGCTCCTACGACTACGTCTGCGCCCTCCGCGCCGTCACCTCGACCGACGGCATGACGGCGGAGAGCTACCCCTTCGACCACGAATTCCTGGCTGCCGTTGCGACCCGCATCATCAACGAGGTGCGCGGCATCAACCGGGTGGTCTACGACGTCACCTCGAAACCGCCGGGGACGATTGAGTGGGAGTAGAGGCGGGAACGCCCCAATAAGGTCTCAGAGTCAGGCGTGGCCGACCTGGAGGCAGCGCTGGGGGAGCAGGGCGGCCATGATGGTGGCGACCTTTTCCGGATCGTCGTGGAAGCAGACGCCCAGGGTCTCGCCGCGGCGCCAGACCACCTCGCCGCCGAAATAGACGGAGCCGGCCAGCACCAGCGTGATCGGGCTACCCACGGGTATATCGCCCGCGGTCCAGACCTTCACGCCGTTCAGGGAGGCATCGAGGACGGTGCCGTCCATTGAGCCGGCCTTGGTCAGCAGGCGGGCTTTCAGAACGGTGGCCGCGCGGATGAAGCGGCGGCGGTCGTCTTGTTCTTCTGTGGTGAGGGTCACCGCCTCGCGCGGCATCCCGACGTCATGATCTTGCGGCATGGCTTTTACTCGTGTTGGTCAACCCAGGCGGCGTTGGGCAAGCCCGATACCTGATGTATTCCCCCCATGCAGAATAAGGCCTCATGCAAAATGAGGTGGGCCAGCGGCAGTTGGGGGAATCCACCGCTGGCCCGATCGAGACAGATACTCTTCCTCAAGCCGATTGGGGAAAGCTCAGGAATTGTCTCATGGTCCCACGAAGAGATTGCCCCGCCCTTAAGTTATTAGGTTAAGAGAACCGACAGTTTTCGCGGCATGCGATAACAGTAATTTTATTGTTCAATATCAGTATTTTATAGAGTTTTTCTGAAGTTTCTTTGCCGCTAAAACCACGGCGAAGCGCAACCTTTTCAGGGTGTAGGGCAGCGGCTCTTAGGAAACGACTTTAAGTTTGCCCTTAAAGACCTTAAGGGCTTCTCCTAAGGACTTGGCGCGCTTCAGTTTCTCCCGGCCGGAAAACACAACGAACTCCGGGTTTTTGGCGTTGCCCTGCTTGGCGATGGAAAAAAGCGGCGCGTCATGGGTATGCCGGAAGACCGAGAAGATCGCCGCGCCGCCGACCTGGTCGATGGCGTAGTCGCGCCAGTCCCCATTGGCGACATGGCGACTGTAAAGCGATAGAAGCTGGTTGAGTTCGGTTCGATTGAAGAAGACGCGCCTGGACGCCTTGCGGTATTCGCTGAAGCGGTACAGCTGGCTCATGGACGCGGTTCATCTCCCAGGCGTCATATTTCCTCAACGAAAACAGTCTTCCTGAAATTTGCGCTGTCGTCCAGGGGGGAACTTTGTGCGGCGCAGCACTTACGCGGCCGGCCGCTGACGGGCTCAGCGCACCTTGGCCTGGCTGCTCGCCATGCTGTCGGGCTCCCGGTAGCAGGTAATGCTGCCGAGGGTCCGGTAACAATGGGTCTGGGCCTGCAGGGCGGCCTCCGCTTCGGCGGCCCGCCGTTCCTCCTCCGTTTCGAACTTCTGGCAATAGGGCTCGCCGTCTGCCGCGTAAAGGATGGAGCAGTCGCTGTCGAAGGCCCAGGTCGCCATATGGTCGCCGAGGGTTTTGTCGGTATGCACAAAGCTGACAAGACTGGCACCGGCCATCATCGCCTGTGTAGCCGGGTCGCAGGCGCCGAGGCCAAAGGCCATCAGCGGGACAGTGAGGGCGAACAGCGGTTTGCGTCTCATACCTTGAGCTCCTGGTGCAGCTTGGCATCCTTGCCCGGGTGCATTCCGGCCGGCGATCCTTCACCGCTGCCCGAACCAAGTCGGATACCGGATTTGGTCCGAATTCCGGCCCAAATCCTCAGGTTTCAGTGTCTCCTGGCGCGCTGAAAAAAATGTTAACGTGCGGGGGCTGTGAGAATCTGGCAAAACGGCGGTCTAGAGCATTGTAAACAAATGAGCTTATGGAGGATTTGCCCATGGCGGCGGTGCCACCGATCTGTGAATTTGGATGGAAGGCGGTCGACTTCTCGCTGCAGGGGATAGATGGGCGGACATACAGCCTTAAGGATGTGGCCGGCCCCAACGGCACGGTCATCGTCTTCATGTGCAATCATTGCCCCTACGTCCGTTCGATCGCCGAGCGGCTGGCCGAGGATGCCAGGGCTCTGAAGGCGATGGGCGTGGGCTTGGCCGGGATCAATGCCAACGACGCCTCGGCCTATCCCGAAGACTCCTTTGAGAACATGAAGGCCTTCGCGGCGGAGCATGGGATCGATTTCCCCTATCTCGTTGACCCGACACAGGAAACCGCCCGGGCCTATGAGGCGATCTGTACCCCCGATTTCTTCGGATTCAACGCGGACTTGGAACTCCAGTACCGCGGCCGCCTGGACGAGTCCAAGACGACCCCGGTGCCCAATGCCCGGCGCGAACTGCTGGAGGCCATGCGTGGCGTGGCGGAAAGCGGCAAGGGGCCGGTGGAGCAAGTCGCCTCCATGGGGTGCAGCATCAAGTGGAAGGCGGCCTGATCTTTCCCCTCACGGCGGCGACTGCCCCGAAAGAGGCACTTTGTGAAACGTCAGCGGGCCAATAGGAGGTTGATGCTTTGCCTCCGGCGCTTTATCAACGAAGCGCCGTCATAGGGATGCAACATCGATCAACCCGGCCCTGGGTCGCCCGCCCGCCACGCCGGGGTTGCCAAACGGGTGCCGTCGGGTTCAGGGAAAGCGTTCGCCTGGGAAAGCGTACCCCAGGGAAAGTGTACTAGGGAGTTTTGAGTGGCCGATATCTTCAAGGAAGTCGAAGAAGACCTTCGGCGGGACAAGGCGACCGACTGGTGGAAGCGCAACAGCCTCTATGTCTATGCGATCGCCGCGGTGGTTGTGATCGGCACCGCCGGCTATCAGGGCTGGCGGGCTTACGACGAGAAGCTGCGCGGTGAGCAGTCCGACAGCTATGCCGCCGCCCTGGAGATGATCGAACAAGGAAACGAGGACGACGGCCGCCGCGCCTTGCGGGCGCTCAGCGATCCGGGCGGCAACGGCTATCCTCTTCTGGCGGCGCTGACCGAAGCGCGGCTCGCCGCGGAAGCCGGTGACCTGGCGGCGGCGGAGCAGATCTGGGGGGAACTGGCAACCGAGGGCTCGACGGTATCCGCGATCACGGCTTTGGGCAGCCTCTATGCGGTGATGCGCGAGCTGGACGACGGCGATCCGGCTGATCTGCGCGGCCGGCTGCAGCCGCTGGCGGCCCCTGAGGCACCCTACCGCTTTACGGCTTTGGAGTTGCTCGCGGCCCTGGCCTTGAGGGAGGGCGACGAGGAGGCGGCCCGTCAGCATCTCAGCCAGATTACCGATGATCCCAACGCACCCTCGGGCAGCCGGGCGCGTGCTGCCGAATTGCTGTCCACCCTGCCTGGATGATTTTCTGATGGCCTTATCTCGCTTTCGTGCGGTTTTGCCGCTGATGCTGTTGTTTGCCCTGGGGGCCTGCAGTTTCGACGATTTCTTCGGCGAGTCCGAAGATCCCCCGCTGCCCGGCCAGCGCATTGCCATTCTTGCCATTGAGCGAGGACTGCGCCCGGACCCGACCATCGCGGACGTGGCGGTGCGTCTTCCTGAACCTTATGTGAATACGGATTGGGCGCAGCCCGGCGGTTCGGCGGCCCACGCGATGTATCACCTGTCGCTCAGCGCCAATCCCCGCCGCGTCTGGAGTGCCGACGTCGGCGAGGGCTCGGGCGACGTGGCGCAGATCCTGGCCCAGCCTCTGGTGGTCGGTGACAAGGTCTACACCATGGATGCGCGCTCCCTGGTTTCGGCCTTTTCCGCCGGCAGCGGTCAACGCATATGGCGGGTCGATCTCGAAGACGACGACGAGGACGACGGCTTTTTCGGCGGCGGTATTGCCTTTGGCGACGGCAAGATCTTCGTCTCCACCGGCTTTGCCAAGATCTTCGCGCTGAACGCCGCCAGCGGAGAGGTCATGTGGGAGCACAAGGTCCCGGCGCCGATGCGCTCCGCCCCGGTCTACGCCGACGGCCGGGTTTTCACGGTGACCTTCGACAATCAGATGATTGCCGTCGATGCGGACAGCGGTGAGCGGCTTTGGAACCATGTCGGGGTACAGGAGTCGGCCGGGCTCCTGGGCTCAGCCAGCCCGGCGGTTGCCGGCAACACGGTGATCGTTCCCTATTCCTCGGGCGAGGTGCTGGCCATGCTGGCGGAAAGCGGCCGCATTCTCTGGTCAGAGAACCTCAGCGCCGCCCGCCAGATCGATCCTTTGGCGGACATTGCCCAGATCCGCGGCTTGCCGGTGATTGACCGGGAACTGGTGCTGGCGGTGAGCAACGCCGGGCGGATGCTGGCTGTGGACCTGCGGCAGGGCGTGCGGGCCTGGCAGGCGGATCTCGGCGGTATCGAGATGCCCTGGCCCGCCGGAGAGTTCATCTATGTCCTGACCAAGGACTCGCAGCTTGTCTGCCTGCGCCGCCGCGACGGGCGTATCCGCTGGGTTCAGCCCTTGCCGCGCTTTGTCGATCCCGACGACCCGGACGAGCCGATCCGCTGGACTGGTCCAGTGCTGGCGGGCGACCGTCTGGTGGTTGCGGGCTCCCACGGCGAAGTGCTCTCGGTCTCTCCTTATGACGGCAAACCGCTCGGCTTCTTCGATCTGGGCGACGGCGCCGCCGTCGCGCCGGTGGTGGCCAACAACAGCCTGTTCCTGATGACCCACGGCGGCCAGTTGATCGCCCTGCGTTAACCTCTTTGGCGTCTTGGCGGGTGACGGCGAACTTGCCAGAACGCCGCCGAGACCCTATGCCAAGGCCATGAGCATCACCGTCGCCATCCTGGGCCGCCCGAATGTGGGAAAGTCGACCCTTTTCAACCGTTTGGTCGGGCAGAAGATCGCCCTGGTCGACGATACCCCCGGTGTGACCCGCGACCGGCGGGAGGGGGAGGCCAATCTCTTCGGCTTCGACTTCAGGGTTATCGACACTGCCGGGCTTGAAGAGCGCTTTGACGCCAGCCTGGAGGGGCGCATGCGGGCCCAGACCGAACGGGCCCTGGACGATGCCGATCTCGCCTTGCTGGTGGTGGACGCCCGCGCCGGCCTGACCCCTTTGGACGAGCATTTCGCCAACTGGCTGCGCCGGACTGACAAACCGGTGGCGCTGATCGCCAACAAGTGCGAGGGGCGGGAGATCGAGGCCGGCCTGGGCGAGGCCTATGCGCTGGGGCTCGGCGATCCGATTCCGATTTCCGCCGAACATGGCCTGGGCATGAGCGATCTCTTCGATGCCATCTATGCGGTGGTGCCCAAAACCGAAGACGCGTTCCCGCCGGATGAAGATGAGGGGGAAGGCGACAAGGACGCAGGTCCGCTGCAACTCGCGATCGTCGGCCGGCCCAACGTCGGCAAATCCACGCTGGTGAACAAGCTGCTGGGGGAGGAGCGTCTGCTGACCGGCCCGGAAGCCGGGATCACCCGGGATTCGATTGCCGTCGACTGGTCGTTCGACGACCGGCCTGTTCGGCTTGTCGACACTGCCGGACTGCGCCGCAAGGCCCGGGTCACCGAGAAGATCGAAAAGCTGTCGATCAGCGATACCTTGCGCGCCGTGCGTTTCGCCCAGGTGGTCGTCCTGCTGCTGGACGTGGAGGAGGGTCTGGAGAAGCAGGACCTGACCATTGCCCGCATGGTGGTGGACGAAGGCCGCGCCCTGGTGATCGGCGTCAACAAATGGGATGCCTGCCGCGACCGCGATGCCGCGCTGGCGGCGATCCGCGACCGTATGGAACGTTCCCTGCCGCAGGTGCGCGGTATTCCGCTGGTCACCCTCTCGGCCCTGCAAGGCCATAACATCGAACGTCTGATGGCGGCGGTCTTCGGCGCCTACGAGGTCTGGAACCGGCGCATTGGAACCTCCGATCTCAACCGTTGGCTCGATGCGATGACGGCAGCCCATCCGCCGCCGGCCAGCGCCGGGCGGCGCGTGCGACTGAAATACATGACCCAGGCCAAGTCACGCCCGCCGACCTTCGCGATTTTCTGCTCCAAGCCCCAGGAACTGCCGACCTCCTACCTGCGTTACCTGGAAAACGGGCTGCGCGAGAGCTTCGATCTGCCGGGCACGCCGATCCGCATCAATATCCGCAAGGGCGACAACCCCTACGCGGACAAAAAGAAGAAGAAAAGCTAGGCGGCTCGGGAGAGGTTTGGGAGCGGTATGGCGACGGTCGAAACCAAAGGTGCCACCCTCCATTACGAGTCCTATGGTTCGGGGCCGGCCGTGCTCTTCGCCCATGGTCGCGGCGGCAACACGCTGAGCTGGTGGCAGCAGGTGCCGGTCTTCGCCAGCCGCTACCGCGTCATCGTCTTCGACCACCGCGGCTTCGGGCGTTCGCGCTGTGATGCGGCGCACTTCACTTGCGATCACTTCCACGATGACATCATGGCGATCCTGGATGCCGAGGCGATCGACCGGGCAAGCCTGGTCTGTCAGTCCATGGGCGGCTGGGGCGGCCTGAAAGCCGCAGTTACCTATCCGACGCGTATTTCCGCCTTGGTTCTCTGCAACACGCCCGGTGGCCTCGACACCCCGCTCGCCAATGCGGCGATCGAATACCTTGCGTCGGGCGCCATAAAGCCTGGCACTGGACAGCTTGGCGAAACCTTCATCGGAACCGATCCGGCGGGCGCCCATCTCTGCCGGCAGATCTCGGCCCTGAACAGCAATTTCCCCAAGCCGGTTCTGCGCCTGACCCGGGCACGGACCGTGCGCCGGGAAGAGCTGAGGGACTACGCGGTTCCGACCTTGCTGCTCACCAGCCCTGAAGATCGCCTGTTCCCGCCGCCGGTGATCGAAGAGGTCGCCGGTCTCATCCCCGGCGCCCGCTTGGTGCGGACACCGAATGCCGGTCACTCGACCTACTTCGAAGCGCCGCAGGCGTTCAATGACACCGTTCTGGCGTTTCTCGACGAGGTTGTGGGGGGGGGGCGTGAAGCCTGAACAGGCTTTGGTCTAGTGCGCCTCGACGGTCTCGCCGTGGCGCTGGCAGTCGGGGCTGGCAAGCTCGACGAAAAGGTCGCCGAGGACCTCCGGCGGGCGCAGGCTGTTCGGATCTTCGCCGGGAAAGGCGATGGCGCGCATGGCCGTGCGGATGGGTCCGGGCGAAAGCAGGTTGGCTTTGATGTTGGTCTTGGTGATCTCCGCCGCATAGCTGCGCACCAGGGCCTCCAGCGCCGCCTTGGTGACGGCATAGGGGCCCCAGTAGGCCGTCTTGCCGCTGGCTGCGCCCGAGGTGACGAAGATGGCGCGGCCCGCATCGGAGAGCCGCAGCAACGGATCGAGGCTGCGGATCAGGCGATAGTTGGCGGTCACATTCACGTCCATGACTTCCTGCCAGCTGTCCGGCGGGATATGGCCGACCGGGGTCAGCGGACCCAGGATACCGGCGTTGCCGACCAGAATGTCCAGCTTGCCGTAACGCTCATTAAGGGAAGCGCCGAGGCGGTCGAGGCCGTCGAAATCGCGCAGATCGTGTGGCACCAGAACCGGCTGCAAACCGCCCGCCGCGCGGATCTCGTCGTCTAGTTCCTCCAGACCGCCGACGGTGCGGGCGATGAGGATCAGTTGGGCGCCTTCGGCGGCGAAGCGTTTGGCGACGGCCGCGCCGATACCCCGCGAGGCCCCGGTAACAACGGCGATGCGGCCCGCCAGACGGCCGGACTGTTCTGACATCAGGCTTCCACTTTCCGATTTCTGCGGCGCCGGAGAACCCGGCGCGATCCACTGCACAAAAGCAGCCCGGCAACTGCGCCGACAGCGCCGTAGACCAAGCCTTCCGAGGTCAGGGGCACGGCGGGGGCGAAGTCGCCCAGCGTCGCGCCGACGAGACCGCTGTCGAAGTGTTCCACGAAGGCGAGGGGGCGCTGCAGCGTGCCCGCGGTGCTGAGAGCCTGGTAGGCGGCTTCCATATCCGCGAGCCGGAAGTAACTCTCCTGCATACGGTCGCCTTCCAGACTGTGCGCGTTGCTGGCGATAAAACTCTCTATGTAGTCGGGCACGGTCATACCCTTTTCCGCCGCATCCTGTTCGATCTCTTCGACTCGAACTTTGGCCTGATCGATGCGTCCGCCGAGGCGTTGCAGATAGTGGGCGAGGTATTCCGGGAACTGTGAAAAGCCAGCCCCGCCGGCGGCGGCGAAAAGGCTGTAGAAGAGGCGGGCGAACATAACCGGAGGGGCGCTGAGGAATGGGCGTCAGGCGCGCTCGGCAAGCAGGGAAAGCTGAGCCGGCTGGCCGCTCTGTTCAAAGTCGGTCAGGCGAATCGGATAGTCGCCGGTGAAGCAGGCGTCGCAATACTTCGGCGCCGCGGTATCCCGACCGCTCTCTCCCATGGCGCGGTAGAGCCCGTCGAGAGAGATAAAGGCGAGGCTGTCGACACCGATGTGCTTTGCCATGCCTGAGACATCCAGCGAGGAGGCCAGAAGCTCTTCGCGCTGCGGTGTGTCGATGCCGTAGAAACAGGAATGGGTGGTCGGCGGCGCCGCGATGCGCATGTGGATCTCGGCAGCCCCGGCGGCTCTGACCATCTCGACGATCTTCACCGAGGTCGTGCCGCGGACAATGGAGTCGTCCACCAGGATGACCCGCTTGCCTTCGATCGAGTTGCGGTTGGCGTTGTGTTTCAGCCGCACACCGAGGTTGCGGATCTGCTGGGCCGGTTCGATGAAGGTGCGCCCGACGTAGTGATTGCGGATGATCCCAAGCTCAAAGGGAAGACCCGAACGCTCGGAGTAGCCGATGGCGGCCGGGACGCCCGAATCCGGCACCGGGATCACCACGTCGGCGGGGACGGCACTCTCGTCGGAAAGCTCCATGCCGATGCGCTTGCGCGCCTGATAGATGCTGGTGCCTTCCATCAGGGAATCGGGCCGGGCGAAATAGATGTACTCGAAGATACAGGGCCGCCGCGGAGCGGGCGGGAAGGGGCGCAGGGAATGCACGCCCGACTCGTCGAGAACCAGCATCTCGCCGGCTTCGACGTCGCGAACGAACTCCGCGCCGATGATGTCCAGCGCACAGGTCTCCGAGGCGACGACGTTGGTCTCACCCAGACGCCCCAGGACCAGCGGGCGCACCCCCATGGGGTCGCGCACGGCGATCAGGCAGCTGTCGGTCATGGCGACCAGCGAATAGGCTCCTTCGATCTGCCGCAGGGCCGCGGTCATCCGGTCGATCAGGCTGCTCGCCTCGGAGGTGGCGATCAGGTGGATGATGACTCCGGTGTCGGTCGTCGACTGGAAAATTGCGCCCTTCTGCACCAAGCCGTGGCGCAGATCGCGGGCGTTGGTGAGATTGCCGTTGTGAGCCAGGGTAAAGCCGCCGTTGGAGAGGTCGGCGAAGAGTGGCTGCACATTGCGCAGGGCCGTCTCGCCGGTCGTTGCATAGCGGTTGTGCCCGATGGCGGCATGGCCGGGAAGCTTGGCGATTACCTCGCTGGAGGAGAAGATATCGCCGACCTGGCCGAGATCGCGGTGGGCGTTGAAGTGTTTGCCGTCGAAGGCGACGATACCCGCCGCTTCCTGGCCGCGGTGCTGCAGGGCATGCAGGCCGAGGGCGGTATGGGCTGCGGCGTCCGGGTGGCCGTAGATGCCGAAGACGCCGCATTCCTCGTGGAACTTATCGTCATCCAAGGTCCCGTCGGGGCCCTCGGCAGGAACCAGAGGATTGGTGGTAATCACTGCTTGTTCCCTCCTGAAGCGGGCTCTTCGCCAATCAGGCCTTCGATGGCCTTTTCGATCTCGCCGCGCATGTCCTCGTTATACTCCGGCTGGGTCTCCGGCGCATCGGCTTTTCGAAGCGGAGAGACGAGCTGCTGGTAGGTCTGTTCCTGGCGGCGCAGTTCCTCGGCGCGGCGCCTGGCGTCTTCCGCCGCCTCGCCGCCGCGCTCCAGCATGTTCTCCGGCACCAGGGTCAGCAGCAGTTCGGCGCCGCGCTCCACCAAGGGGCGGCTGCGGGCTTCCTGCACCCAGTCGAACATGTCTTCTTCCGGCATCAGGAAGTTGAGGCTGAGCCACGCCAGAACCACGATCACCGCACCGCGGACGAAGCCGTAGAGCAGGCCGAGAGAGCGGTCGAGCGGCCCCAGGCTGCTTTGCTGCACCCGGTTCGAAAGCAGGCGCGTGGCCATGGAAAACGCGATCAGCGACACCAGGAAAATCACAACGCCGGTCACCAGACTGGCGAAGAACTCGGTCGGGATGTACTGCTCCACCAGCGGCTGCGCGTGGGGGAAGGCATAGAGGGTGACAAAGGTCGCGGCGATCCAGGAGCCGATGGCGAAGACCTCGTGCACGAATCCGCGGACAAAGGCGAAGATGCCCGAGACGATGAGGACGATGATCACGATCAGGTCCGCCAGATTGATCGGCAAGCTATCCATTGCGCTCTTGTGTGTCCCTGCGCTGTGCGTCTAGTGGGCCGAGGGCTGCGCTCTTAGAGAGCGTGACTGCGGCTTGGCGAGGCGTCCGACAAGGTCCTGCAGATGCGAAATCTCCTCGACCGCCAGACCGTTGCCCTCCAGCCGTGCCTTTCCGGCGCCCTTTTTGGCCCGCGGGGCGACCCAGGCCCTGGAGAACCCAAGCTTTTCCGCCTCTTTCAGCCGCAATTCCACTTGGCTGACCGGGCGAATCTCGCCCGAGAGGCCGATTTCTCCGAAAATCACCGTTTCTTCCGGCACTTCCTGTCCCGTTGCCGCCGATACCAGGGCCGCTGCGACGGCCAGATCCGCTGCCGGTTCGCCTATCCTGAGGCCGCCAGCTACGTTCAAATATACCTCTTGCCCGGCTAAAGCCAGCCCGCATCGCGCCTCCAGCACCGCCAGGACCATGGCCAGGCGGCTGGAATCCCAGCCAACCACCGCGCGGCGCGGAGTCGCCTGGGGGGAGGCGGAAACCAGGGCCTGAATTTCAACCAGCAGCGGCCGGGTCCCCTCCAGCCCGGCGAAGACCGCCGCCCCGGCCACATTGCCGCGGCGCTCGGCGAGGAACAGGGCGGAGGGATTGGCCACTTCCTCCAGACCGCGGTCGGTCATTTCGAAGACGCCGATCTCGTCGGTCGGCCCGAAGCGGTTCTTCGAGGCCCGCAGAATGCGGAAGTGATGGCCCCGGTCGCCCTCGAAGGTCAGCACCGTATCGACCATATGTTCCAAGACCTTGGGCCCGGCGATCTGTCCCTCCTTGGTGACGTGGCCGACCAGGATCAGGCTGAAGCCGCGCTTTTTGGCGAGGCGGATCAGTTCCTGCGCCGCGGCGCGCACCTGGGAGACGGTGCCCGGCGCCGACTCCAGGCTGTCGATGTAGAGCGTCTGCACCGAATCGACGATCACTACCGAGGGCCCCTGGGGCTGATCCAGGCTGGCGACCATGTCGCGGACCGAGGTCGCCGTGGCGAGCTGCACCGGGGCTTGGGCGAGACCCATCCGCCGGGCGCGCAGGCGGACCTGATCTATCGATTCCTCGCCGGAAATGTATGCGCAGGTGGCTGAGGTCTGGCTGCTGCCGCCGGCCAGGCGTGCGGCGACCTGGAGCAGCAGGGTCGATTTGCCGATGCCGGGATCGCCGGCCACCAGTACGGCGGAACCGGGCACCAGCCCGCCGCCGGTGACCCGGTCGAACTCGGCCAGCCCGCAGACCATACGGGGCTGGGGTTCGCTCTGGCTGTGAAGGTCGACGAAGGTGAGCTTCTGCGAGCCCTTGCCGCGGGCCGAAAGACCGCCGGGCGTCTTTTCCAGAACTTCCTCGGTCATCGAATTCCAGGCGCCGCAGCTCTCGCAGCGGCCCGACCACTTGGCAGCGACGGCGCCGCAGCCCTGGCAGACATAGCGGGACTGAACCTTCGCCATGACTAACGCCCTTCTTGTGACGCGCGCCGCTTCCGCCGGCCGGAGTCTGGATGCCGGGCGGCTATAGTGCGCGTACCTGCATTTCAATGGGGCCTTCTGCACGCCCATTGATGAACTGGTCGACGTAGGGATTTCCGGACTCGTCGATCGTTGCCGTCGACCCGACCCAGATGATCTGCCCGTGATACAGCATTGCGGTGCGGTCGGAGATGCGCCGGGCCGAGGCCATATCATGGGTGATCGAAAGGGCCGTGGCGCCCAACTGCTTCACGCACTTCACGATCAGACGGTCGATCACGTCGCCCATGATGGGGTCCAGGCCGGTGGTCGGCTCGTCGAAGAAAATGATCTCCGGCTCGGTGGCGATGGCGCGGGCGAGGCCGACGCGCTTGCGCATGCCACCCGACAGCTCAGCCGGCATCAGATTGCCGACATCTTCGCCCAGGCCCACGGCGGCAAGCTTCTCCAGCGCGATCGCATGGGCCTCGTCGCGCGGTTTACGCTGCCCCTGGATCAGGCCGAAGGCGACGTTTTCCCAAACCGGCAGTGAGTCGAAGAGGGCGGCGTTCTGGAACAGCATGCCGAACTTGCGCCGTACCCGGTCCAAATCCTCACCCATCAGGCCGACAACTTCCTCGCCGTCGACTTCGATGGAGCCCGCGTCGGGATGCAGCAGGCCGAGGATGCACTTCAAGAGTACCGATTTGCCGCTGCCGGAGCCGCCGATCACCAGGACCGACTCGCCGGGAAAGATGTCCAGATCGACGCCGTCGAGCACGACCTTGTTGCCGAAGGCCTTGCTGAGGCCGCGGATCTTGATTTTCGGCATCCGGTTGTTGTCGCTCGCCTGGCCTTGTTCCGGTGTCTGGCTGTTGGTCGTTTGGTTCATCGGGCGAAGAACAGCTCGGTGATGAAGTAGTTGAAGCAGAGGATCAGGATCGAGGCCGAGACCACCGCATTGGTGGTGGCTGCCCCCACGCCCTGCGCGCCACCGCGCGAGTTGAAGCCGTGATAGCAGCCCATCAGGGTCACCAGGAAGCCGAAGACCGCCGCCTTCACAAGACCGGAGACGACATCCTGGACCTCCACGAAGTCCAGGGTGTTGGTCAGGTACGTCGTGGGGTTGAAGCCGAGTTTCTGGGTGGCGACCACATAGCCGCCGAAGACGCCGATGATGTCGGCGATCAGGACCAGGATCGGCAGCATGGTCAGCCCGGCAATCAAACGCGGGGCGATCAGATACTTGAAGGGATTGGTGGCCAGGGTATCCAGGGCGTCGATCTGTTCGGTGACGCGCATGGTGCCGATTTCAGCCGCCATCGAGGCGCCGACGCGCCCGGCCACCATCAGCCCGGCCAGCACTGGGCCCAGCTCGCGGGTGATGGAGACCACCACCACGTTCGGTATCGCGCTTTCGGCTGAAAAGCGCTCAAACCCGGTGTAGCTCTGCAGCGCCAGCACCATGCCGGTAAAGATGGCGGTCAGTCCGACCACCGGCAGCGAATAGTAGCCGATCTCGATCATCTGCCGCAGGATCAGGCGCGGATAGAAGGGCGGCCGCAGGCAGTGCGACAGGGAGAGCAGGGTGAAAAGAGACAGTCGGCCGGTCGCTTCCAGAAAAAACAGAAAGGTCCGGCCGATCGGCTGAAGAATCGGCATCAATGACTAGCCCAAATAGGTCCGGTGATAGCGTCTTCCCAGGGCGGTGAGGATTTCGTAGCCGATGGTGCCCGCTTCCTGCGCCAACTGATCGACGCCGTGTTGTGGTCCGAGCAGGTCGACCATGCAGCCGGGGGCGGCTGCCTCCGGCGCGATTTTGGTGACATCCAGCGCTAGCAAGTCCATGGAGATCCGCCCCACCACAGGAATTTCATGACCGTCAACCCAGGCGCGCCCGCGACCGGAGATCGAACGCAGGTACCCATCGGCATAGCCCGCTGCGACTGTCGCAATCCGGGCCGGCCCGGGGGCGCGGGGGGTCGCACCATAGCCAACGCTCTGGGGGGCGTCAATCGCACGAACCTGCAGGATTCGGGCCTGGAGGCGGACCACCGGGAGCACCGGGCTGGGCGCCGCCGGGGTCGGGTTCACACCATAAACCGCCGCCCCCGGCCGCCCCAGATCGAAGTGGTAGTCGCGCCCGAGAAAAATGCCTGAGGAGTTGCAGAGAGAGGCCGGCGCCTTGGGCAGGCTCTCCCGGGCGGCACGGAAGGCGGCAAGCTGTTCGGCGTTCTGGGGGTGCGCCGGCTCGTCGGCGCAGGCCAGGTGGCTCATCACGCAGGTCGGCACGATACCCTGCAGGCGTTCCGGCGCCTCCTTCAGGACCGCCACCTCTTCGGCGGGAAGGCCGAGGCGGTTCATCCCGCTGTCGACCTGGATGGCGGCGGGTAGGGCTCTGCCGTGCCGGCTTGCCGCCGCGCGCCAGGCATCGATCTCGCCGAGGGAGTTCAGGACCGGCAACACACTGTGGGCGAGAAGGTCGTCTTCGGTACCCGGCATCAGCCCGTTCAGAACGTAAAGGGAAATGGCCGGATGGCAGCGGTCGAGCAGCGGACGCAGGGCGATGGCCTCGTCCGGCTGCGCGACGAAGACGCTGCGCGCGCCCTCTTTCACCAGGACCGGCGCGACCTGCTCAACGCCAAGGCCATAGGCGTCGGCCTTGACCACCGCGGCCAGCGGCTTTTCCAGAAAGGCCGCGCGCAGGCGCCGATAATTCTCGGCGATCGCCCCGAGGTCGATGGTCAGAGCGCCGGCCGCCCCGGCCGGCACTGCGGGCGTTGGGACTGTGGCGTCTTCAGTAATGGTCGGGGAGGTGGTCATCGGCGACCAAGTCGCTGAAGCGTGTGGTGTCTCCGTCGAAGGAGAACTCGCGGGAGCCGATCGGGCCGTGGCGCTGCTTGGCGATGATGATCTCGGCCTTGCCATAGGCCCGCTCGCAGCGTGCCTTCCAGCTTTCGAGGCGCTCGTGGAACTTGTTGTCGTCCTCGCCGTCGCGCTGGGTCGGTTCGGCCCGCTCCACATAGTATTGCTCGCGGTAGATGAACATCACCACGTCGGCGTCCTGTTCGATCGACCCCGATTCGCGCAGGTCGGCGAGCTGCGGGTGCTTGTCTTCACGCTGTTCGACGGCACGGGAAAGCTGTGACAGGGCGATCACCGGAACGTCGAGATCCTTGGCGAGCGCCTTCAGCCCCCGGGTGATTTCAGAGACTTCCTGCACTCTGTTGTCGGAGCGCTTATTGCCTGGCGGCTGCATGAGCTGCAGATAGTCGATGACGATCAAAGACAGTCCATGCTGGCGTTTCAGGCGGCGTGCCCGGGTGCGCACCTGACTGACGGAAAGGGCCGGGGTGTCGTCGACGAAGAGGGGCAGTTCATAAAGCTCCCGGCTGGCCTCGAAAACCGAGTCGAAGTCTTCATCGCGAATGTCGCCGCGGCGCATGGCGTCGGAGCGCACGCCCGTTCGCTCCGAGAGAATACGGGTGGCCAACTGCTCTGCCGACATTTCCAGCGAGAAGAAGGCGACAGGCTGGCGCTGTTCGATCGGGTTGCCCTCGGCATCCTTTTCGATGCGCGGAGCCGCCGCGACGTTGTAGGCGATGTTGGTGGCCAGCGAGGTCTTACCCATGGAGGGCCTGGCCGCCAGGATCACCAGGTCCGAAGGATGAAACCCGCCGAGTAGAGCGTCGAGGTCCAAAAGGCCCGATGAAACCCCGGAGAGACCGTCGCGCTTCATCGCCGCTTCGGTCATGTGCAGCGATTCAAGGACGGCGGATTTGAAGCCGATCAGCCCGCCTTCGGTCTGGCCGATTTCGGCCAGCTTGTAGAGACGGTCTTCCGCGCCCTCGATCTGGTCGCTGGCCTCGGTGTCCAGATCGTGCTCGAAGGCGTCGTTCACCAGGTCTTCGCCCAGGTTGATGAGTTCCCGGCGCAGATAGAGGTCGTGGATCGTCTTGCCGTAGTCGGCGGCGTTGATAATGGTGACGTAGCTCGACTGCAGTTGCGCGAGATACTGTGCGCCGCCGACCTCGGCCAGGGCGCTTTCCTGTTCGAAGAGATTCTTCAACTGGATCGCGTTGGCGACCTGGCCGCGTTCGATCAGTTTGCCGCAGGCCTCGAAAATGCGCGCATGGACACCGTCCGCGAAGTGCTCGGCGCGCAGGAAGTCGGAGACCTTCTCGTAAGCCGCGTTGTTGGCGAGAATAGCCCCCAAAAGCGCCTGTTCCGCTTCGTCGTTGGACGGCGGCAGACGCTGAAGATCGCCGTTTGCGGGCAGATCGTGGAGCGGTGTCAGTTGGGGTCGGGTCGATTCCATAGACGGCTACAATAGCAAACGCGCGCCGCAGTCCAACCCGCCACCGCCAACTAGCCCTCCGGGATTGGGAGGAATGCGGGGATAAAGGCCCAAAGAATCCTGGAGCGGGTGCGACAAACCGCTTGACGACTCCGGCCAGGCGGAAATCGGCCATAAGGGAACCGGTGAAAACAAAAGCGGCGGCCCGAAGGAATCGGACCGCCGCTTTTTTGCATTGCGGGGAAAAGAATTCCGGCGCGCTTACGCCTCCTTCGTTTCCTCGCTGTCTGAATCAGCAGCCGAGTCGGCCTCGCTGCTTTCCGCAGCCGCTTCTTCCTGCTCGACGGCCTCGACGACCGCTTCGACTTCGGCCTCCGCTGCCTCTTCGGCCTGACGCATATCTTCGGCGGTCACCACCCGGCCGCTCTCGAGCTGGGCTTGCGCCTCTTCCTCGGAACGGGCGACGTTGGCGGTGATTTCCTCGGATACTTCCGGGTGCAACTGAATGCGCACCGGATGCAGACCCAGGGTCTTGATCACAGCGGTAAGGGCAACCTGCTTGCGGTCGATGGTGATGCCGGCGGCGGTCACCGCCTCGGCGATGTCGCGGCTGTTCACCGAACCGTAGAGCTGACCGCTTTCGCCGGCCTGGCGAACCAGGGTAACGGTGATGCCTTTCAGGTTCTCGACGACCTTCAGAGCCTCTTCACGGCGCTTCAGGTTTTCCGCTTCCAGCTGCACCCGCTGCTGTTCGAACTGGGCCTTGTTGGCCTCGGTCGCCCGCAGCGCTTTTTTCTGCGGCAGCAGGTAGTTGCGCGCGAACCCCGGCTTGACCGACACGATGTCGCCCATCTGGCCGAGCTTCTCAATGCGCTCCATCAGGATTACGTTCATTTCACTGACTCCCGGCTGGCCGCTACTTCAGGACGTAGGGAAGAAGCGCGAGATAGCGTGCGCGCTTGATCGCACGCGCCAGTTCGCGCTGCTTCTTGGTCGAGACAGCCGTGATGCGGCTGGGCACGATCTTGCCGCGCTCCGAGACGAAGCGCTGAAGCAGACGGGTATCTTTGTAGTCGATCTTCTGCGCCTTTGCGCCCGAGAAGGGGCAGCTTTTGCGGCGGCGGAAAAACGGACGGCGCGAGCCGCCGCTGCCACTGACGATACGGACGGTCATTCTGCAGCTCCTTCGCTAGCGCTGGCGGTTGCGGCTTCCTTGCCGCCGGCATCGTTACCTGCTTCGCCGCGCGGGCGGTCGGACCCGTAACGGCCACCGCCGCCCCGGCGGTCACCCCGGTCGCCGCGGCCGCCGCGATCGTCGCGGCTGTGGCGCTGCTGCATGACGATGGAAGGGCCCTCGACGAGCTCGTCCACCTTCACCGTCAGATAACGGATGATGTCGTCGCTGAGGCGCATGTTCCGCTCGAACTCGTGCAGCGCCGGTGCCGGCGCTTCGACGTTGAGCAGGACATAGTGGCCCTTGCGGTTTTTCTTGATCTTGTAGGCGAGCGTGCGGAGGCCCCAGTATTCGGACCCGGCAACGCGGCCGCCATTGTCTTCAAGGATCTTGGTGTAGTCCGCCACCAGGCTTTCGACCTGGGTAGACGAGACGTCCTGGCGCGCAATCAGCACGCACTCATAGAAAGCCATAATGTAACTCCCTTTGGCTCTTTAACGGACCGGCGCTGGTCTGACCCAGCCGCCCGGTCCTAGCCGACCCCTCCAATAGGTGCCGGCAAGGAGTGCTCCACAGCCGAAAACGGCGCAGAGCGGCGGGACTATACACTTTCCCGGGAGCGGTGCAAGCGGGAAGCCGGGGCATTTCAGGCCCGGATCTCCCGGCCCCTACGGCAAAGGCAGAGGCGGGCCCCGGCCCGAGGATCACCCCGGCGGCAAAACCCGCACATAACCCACACATTCTGGCCCAATCCGGCTTGACACGCGGCTTGGCGACGCTATGTCTGGGCGGCATTTCTTTCGATTCACCTTATTTTATCTGCGGAGTTCGCCCCATGAGCCTGGCATTTGTCTTTCCCGGGCAAGGGTCGCAGGCGGTTGGCATGGGCCAGGCGCTGGCCGAGGCCTTCCCGATCGCGCGCCACACCTTGCAGGAAGTGGACGACGCCCTGGATCAGCACCTCAGCCGTCTGATGTTCGAAGGCCCGGATGAGGACCTGCGCCTGACCGCGAACGCCCAGCCGGCCCTGATGGCGGTCAGTCTGGCAGCCTTGCGGGTGCTGGAGCAGGAGGGCGGCAAGCCGCTCGCCGAGCGGGCCGCCTTTGTCGCCGGGCACTCTTTAGGAGAATACTCCGCTCTGGCGGCGGCCGGCGCGCTGGAACTGGCCGATACAGCCGTCCTGCTGCGCCGCCGCGGCGAAGCGATGCAGGAGGCGGTTCCCGTCGGTCAGGGCGCCATGGCGGCGCTCCTGGGGCTCGACCTAGACGCGGCGGAGGAACTGGCCGCCGCTGCCGCGGAAGGCCAGATCTGCGCTGCGGCGAATGACAACGCGCCGGGTCAGGTGGTGCTCAGCGGCCACAGCGAGGCGATCGAACGTGCCATCGCCCTGGCGCCGGAACGGGGCGCCAAGCGGGCGATCCCCCTGCCGGTCAGCGCCCCCTTTCATTGCTCTCTGATGGCCCCGGCGGCGGATGTGATGGCCGACGCCCTGGCGGCGGTGACCATCAAGATGCCGTCAGTGCCGTTGGTAGCCAACGTGACGGCGGGGCGTCTCAGCGACCCGGACGATATTCGCCTCAAGCTCGTGGAACAGGTCACCGGCATGGTCCGTTGGCGCGAGTCCGTCGCCTTTATGGCCGCTGAAGGTGTGGACACCACCGTCGAGCTGGGTGCCGGGAAGGTTCTCGCCGGTCTCAGCAAACGGATCGATCGCAGCCTGAGCGCCCATTCTGCCGGCGCGCCCGAGGATATCGAGAAGCTGTTGCAGCAACTGTAGACAGAGTGTTGGGCCTATTGGCGGGTGCGCTGGCTTGCGTCAGAGGATCCGTTGCAACCCGGGCCCGTTGTGTTTGAAGTTCAATGGCCGCGGAGAAGCCGAAATGTTTGATCTAACGGGAAAAACCGCCTTGGTGACTGGTGCGTCGGGCGGTATAGGCGGCGCCATCGCGCGGCGTCTGCACGGTCAGGGCGCAACGGTGGCGCTGAGCGGGACCCGCACCGAAGCCCTGGAGGCGCTGGCCGGCGAACTGGGCGAGCGCACACATGTGATGACCTGCAATCTCTCGGCAGAGGGAGAGGCCAGCGCCCTTGTAGGCCGGGTCGAAGACGAACTGGGCAGCCTCGACATCCTCGTGAACAATGCCGGTCTGACCCGGGACGGGCTTGCGATGCGCATGAAGGACGAGGACTGGCAGCAGGTTATCGAAGTGAACCTGACCGCCGCCTTTCGCCTGTCCAAGGCCAGCCTGAAGGGCATGATGAAGCGGCGTTGGGGCCGCATCATCGGCATCAGTTCCATCGTCGGCGTGACCGGGAATCCGGGTCAGGCGAACTACGTTGCTTCCAAGGCGGGATTGATCGGTATGTCCAAGGCTTTGGCGCAGGAGGTTGCAACTCGCGGCATCACTGTGAACTGCGTGGCGCCAGGGATGATCGAAACCCCGATGACCGATGTGCTGAATGAGCAGCAGCGCTCACGCATGCTCGCGGCGATCCCCATGCAACGCCTTGGAACACCTGACGAAATCTCCTCGGCAGTGGTTTTTCTGGCAAGCGATGAAGCCGCTTATGTGACGGGCCAGACCTTGCATGTAAACGGTGGAATGGCCATGATATGAAGACGCCCGGGGGGCACACCTAAAACAGGCATCTGTAGGGCGTTGGCAAATCTTTGAGAACTGTGATAAGAGGCGGCGCCTTGCGCGATAGCGAGGGTGCAAACCACCGTGACGGACCCGCTTCCGGACAGGAAGCGTCAAAAAAAGAACCTAAGGACTAAGTCAAATGAGCAACGACATCGCCGATCGCGTGAAGAAGATCGTCGTCGAGCATCTGGGCGTCGACGATGCAAAGGTCACCGAAACTGCCAGTTTCATCGACGATCTGGGGGCTGACAGCCTGGATACCGTCGAACTGGTGATGGCTTTCGAAGAAGAGTTCGGCTGTGAAATTCCCGATGACGCCGCTGAGAAGATTGTGACCGTCAAGGATGCGATCAGCTTCATCCAGGAACATTCCTGATACCAGCCAGGCCTATGTCGGCGGTATCCCAGTTGCGGGTTACTGCCTGTTTGGTTGTGGTGCGGGGATCTAGAGACCGATGAGACGGGTTGTCATTACAGGACTGGGACTGGTTACGCCGCTCGGTAGCGGCGTTGATCACGTCTGGGACCGGCTGCTCAATGGCAAGTCGGGCCTGCGGGGCATTCAAAGCTTCGATGTTTCCGACCTGCCGTCGAAGATCGCCGGTCAGGTTCCGCTGGGAGAAACCTCTGAGGGGCTGTTCAACGCGGATGACTATGTCGCGCCGCGTGACCAGCGCAAGCTGGACCGTTTCATCGTCTTTGGAATGGCTGCCGCGCAGCAGGCAATCGAAGATTCCGGCTGGATGCCGGAAGATGACGAGGACCAGTGGCGTACCGGTGTCATGATCGGCTCCGGGATCGGGGGGCTCGAGACCATTTATGAAGGCTCGATCACCATCCATGAGAGAGGACCGCGGCGCCTGTCGCCTTTCTTCATTCCCGCGGCGCTGATCAATCTCGTCTCCGGTCAGGTTTCGATCCGCTACGGCTTCAAGGGCCCCAACCACGCTGTGGTGACGGCTTGCTCGACCGGCGCCCATGCGATCGGTGATGCGGCGCGGCTGATCATGCTGGACGATGCCGATGTTATGATCGCCGGCGGTGCAGAGGCTGCGGTCTGTCGCCTCGGCATGGCCGGCTTCTCGGCCTCCCGGGCGCTTTCGACCAACTTCAATGATACGCCCGAGAAGGGATCGCGTCCCTGGGACGAAGACCGCGACGGTTTCGTGATGGGCGAGGGTTCGGGTGTGCTGGTTCTTGAGGAACTGGAACACGCCAAGGCGCGCGGTGCGAAAATCTACGCCGAAGTCGTCGGCTATGGTTTGTCGGGCGATGCCCATCACATCACGGCGCCGCCGGAAGACGGCAACGGTGGCTACCGCGCCATGCAGGCCGCATTGAAGCGTGCGGGTCTTGATCCTAGTGACATCGATTACATCAACGCCCACGGCACCTCTACGCCGCTGGGTGACGAGATCGAGGTGGGCGCTGTACGACGGCTGTTCGGGGAGGCGGCAAAAGACCTCTCGATGTCGTCGACTAAATCGGCCATCGGGCACCTGCTTGGTGCTGCAGGTGCGGTTGAGTCGGTGTTTTCGATTCTGGCGCTGCGTGACAACGTGGCGCCGCCGACGCTCAACCTCGACAACCCGTCGCCGGCCTGCGATGGCATTGATCTCACGCCCCATGAGGCCCGAGAGCGGCCGATCCGTCACGCGCTCTCCAACTCCTTTGGGTTTGGTGGAACGAACGCCAGTCTGATACTGGCCGAATATCAATAGTAGCGGCGGAATGCGACGACTGGGCGGCCTGGCCGCTGTTCTCGTCGTTGTCCTGGCGGCCGGTATCGGCGGCCTTTACGTCTATCTTCAGGCTCAGTTCCGCGCGCCAGGTCCCCTGACCGAAGAAACAGGCTTTCTGGTGCCGCGAGGCGCTGGGCTCGATGCCATCGCCGCCGATCTGGCGGCGCAAGGCATCGTCGCCGATGCCGATGTTTTTGCGCTTGCTGTCCGCCTCTTCGGCGAGGCCCGGTCTTTGCAGGCGGGAGAATTCGCAGTGCCGCCGGCGGCTTCCATGGAGGACGTGGCGGCGCTCATTGCAAGCGGCAGGACCGTGGTGCACCGCGTGACGGTTCCCGAAGGTCTGACTTCCGTTGAAATCGTGACTCTGCTCAACGATGCCAAGGTTCTGGAGGGAAGCTTGGCCGACACGCCGCCTGAGGGCAGCCTGCTGCCGGAAACCTATCACTTCACCCGGGGGGACAGTCGGGAGGCATTGCTGCAGCGAATGCGGGACTCCATGCAATCGGCGATCGACGATGTCTGGAGCCGTAGGGTCGACGGCCTGCCGATCAAGACGCCCGAAGAGGCGGTGATCCTGGCATCGATTGTCGAGCGGGAGACCGGGGTCGATGCGGAGCGGCCCCTTGTCGCCGGGGTTTTCATCAACCGCTTGCGCAAAGGCATGCCGCTGCAGTCCGATCCCACGGTGATCTACGGCATCACGCTTGGGAAGGCGCCTTTCGGCCGGTCTCTCACGCGCAAGGACCTCGCGACGCCGACCCCCTACAACACCTATCAGATTCCGGGGCTGCCGCCGGCACCGATCGCCAATCCCGGGCGCGCCTCTTTGGAGGCCGTGGTCAATCCGGCGACCACCGACTACATCTACTTCGTTGCAGACGGCACTGGCGGCCATGCCTTTGCGAAGACGTTGGCCGAGCACAACCGCAACGTCGCCAAGTGGCGCAAGCACCTTAGAAGCCTCAAAAAGCAAAGCAACTGACGGCTGACGGGCCGGGGTTCCGGCTCGCCACTACCGCGGCGCAGCTGGTTTCTCCGGTAGGCGGCGAAGCAAAGAGTCGGTCCAGCCCGGCGGCAGCAGCGCCAGCAGCCACACCGCTGCGAAGAGACGCCGGGGGAAGACGATCCGCGCCTTGTTTGCGGCAAGGCCCCGCTGGATGATCTTCGCCGCCCGCTCAGCCTCCATGAGGAAGGGCATCGGGAAGTCGTTCACCGCCGTCATCCGGCTCTTTACGTAGCCCGGGCAGATGACTGAGACGCTCAGGCCGTCGCCCGCCACCATCCCGCGCAGAGCTTCGCCCCAAACCCGCACGGCGGCCTTGGAGGCGCAATAGGCCGGTGCCCCGGGAAACCCGCGAAAGGCCGCCAGAGACGACATGATGGCGACCTGGCCATGCCGGCGCGGCCGCATCAAGGTCAGGGCGGCCTGGACGGTTGAAACCACACCATCGACGTTGACGGCGAAGATCTGCCGGGCCTGAGCGGCGTCTTCGCCGAAGGCCCCGGTGCCGGCGGAAATGCCGGCATTGGCGATGACGAGGTCGATGGGGCGGCGCCGGTCGATCTCGGCCAGCCAGCCCTCCAGGCCTTCACGGTCGCAGACATCAAGCACCGCGGTTTCGACCTCCGCCCCTGCAGCCCGGCAAAGCCCCGCAACGGCGTCCAGTCTTTCGCCGTCTCTTCCGCTAAGCGCCAGGAGGCATCCCGGCCGGGCATAGCGCTGGGCCAGGGCCGCACCGATCCCGCTGGAGCTGCCGGTGATTACGATCGATTTCGGATTTCGCATTAATCTGTCGCCAAGAATCTGTCGCCGAGTCATCGCTGCCTGAAGGCGAGCCGTGTTTTGGGATTTGGAGCAGCACCATTCTGGGTGCTTGTTGTGATCTGAGGCCACCAGTATATATGGGGCCGGCGTTTTTGGGCGCTCGGAAACGGCCGGTTGGACTTATCCCGCCGGCACGGGGATTGGGGATCGCGTGGCAAAGACGCAGGCTTCGGTGCACAGCATGACGGGTTTCGCCCGTGCGGAGGGGGGCGACGAGCTTGTCACCTGGGCGTGGGAGATCAGGACGGTCAACGGCCGCAGTCTTGATGTGCGGTCGCGCCTGCCGGGCGGCTACGAAGCCTTGGATCCGGTTATCCGCAAGGCTGTTGCGGGGGTCTGCCAGCGTGGCAACACCCAGGTCAATCTCCAGGTCAAGCGTGGCGAGGCGCCGCAAGCCTGGCGGCTGAACGAAGAACTGCTGCAGCAGGTTCTGGATGTGATGAGCCGTCTCGAAACCCGCCTCGAGACCGCAGCGCCGCGGTTGGATGGACTGCTGGGCTTGCGCGGCATTCTGGAGCCGGTTGAGGACGACGAAAGCCCGGAACAGCTTGCCGGCCGTTTGAAGTCTATCGAGACGGACCTTGGGGTCGCTTTGGAAGCTTTGGCGGCGATGCGGGCGGAAGAGGGTGCACGGCTGTTGCAGCTTGTGCGGGGTCACCTCGACGCTATCGAGCGGCTTTGCGGTGAGGCCGCAAGCTGTGCCGCGACACAGCCGGAGACCCTGAAGGCGCGTCTGCGCGAACAGCTGGACGTTTTGCTGGCGGAAACCAACGCCGTGTCCGAAGACCGTATCGCGCAGGAGCTTGCGCTCCTGGTCGGTAAGGCCGACGTTAGGGAGGAGTTGGACCGTCTGGAAGCGCATGTTGCGGCTGCCCGAGATCTGCTTGCTCAGGGTGGCGCAGTGGGACGCAAACTGGACTTCCTCTGTCAGGAGTTCAATCGCGAAGCCAACACACTTTGCTCAAAGTCGGCGGATGTCGATCTGACTCGGATCGGTCTCGATCTGAAGTCGGCGATCGAGCAACTGCGTGAGCAAGTCCAGAACATCGAGTAGCCCGTATGGAAGACAGCACGATGAAACGGCGCGGCTTGATGCTCGTTCTGTCTTCGCCTTCCGGAGCGGGCAAAACATCCATTTCGCGCCGCCTTCTGGAGCTGGATGACAATCTCTCCCTGTCGATCTCGGCGACGACGCGGCCGCGCCGTCCCGCGGAGACCGAGGGTGTGCACTACTTCTTCGTGTCGGAAATGCGTTTTGACGAGATGGTCAAACAAGACGAGTTGTTCGAGCATGCCGTGGTTTTCGGTCAGCAGTACGGGACCCCGCGGCAGCCTGTCGAAGAGGCACTGGACGCTGGCCGCGACGTACTGTTCGACATCGACTGGCAGGGTACTCAGCAGGTTGCGGAAAAAGCGCGCGAAGACCTGGTGAGTGTCTTTATCCTGCCGCCCTCCACAGCGGAGTTGGAGCGTCGCCTGCACAGCCGGGCCCAGGATAGTGACGAGGTGGTGCGGGGCCGCATGGCCAAGGCCGCGGATGAGATGAGCCACTGGGCCGAGTACGACTACATCATCATCAATCACGATCTTGAGCAGAGCGTCGCCCAGGTCGAGGCAATCTTGACGGCGGAGCGCTTGAGGCGCGAGCGGCGTGCCGGGCTTCGGGACTTCGTCGAAGGACTCAGGCTGGGCCGCTAGCGGCTGTTCAAGCCGTCCGGTTTTGATCGAGCCGCTGCGCCAGCTTGCAAAAGTCTACGACACTCAGTTGTTCTGCCCGCGCCGTCGGTGTCAGGCCGAGTTCTTCTATCGTTTCGACGGCATCTTCAAAGAGTGATTTCAGGCTCTGGCGCAGCATCTTCCGCCGTTGCCCGAAGGCCGCCGCGGTTACGCGCTCAAGGCTCTTGAGGGTGACAGCAGCCAGAGGCTCTTCACGCGGTTCAAGTGAGACGACGGAAGAGGTAACCTTCGGCGGCGGCGTGAACGCGCGCGGCGGAACATCGAACAGGGTTCGTACGTCACAGAGCCACTGCGTGATGACAGTCAGGCGTCCGTAGTGACGGCTGCCCGGCGCCGCCGTCAACCGCTCGGCCACTTCCTTCTGAAACATCAAGGTCAGTGTGGCAAAGGCGGCAGGGTTCTCCGCGAGCGCCTTCAACCAGCCGATCAACAAGGCGGTCGAGATGTTGTAGGGCAGATTGCTGACGATCTGGCGCGGCGTCTCTCCGAGCTGTTCCAGCGCGAGGGTCAGGGCGTCGCCCTCAACGACCTCCAGACGGTCCGGATAAGCGGCCGCCAACTCTGTAAGAGCATCAAGACAACGCCGGTCTTTTTCGACGGCGATGACCCGTTCCGCGCCTTCGTTCAGCAGGGCTCTTGTAAGGCCACCTGGTCCCGGGCCCACTTCGATCACCGTGCCCTTGGTCAGGGAAGGTGCGCTGCGGGCGATCCGGCCGGTCAGGTTGAGGTCAAGCAGGAAGTGTTGCCCCAGTGCCTTGCGGGCGCCCAGTCCGTATCTGGCAATGACCTCGCGTAGGGGCGGTAGTGGTGGATGGGGGTCATCCATGGGCGGCGGTACCCGCTGCCTGCGTCATCTCAGCGGCCATTTGAAGGGCGGCGATAAGACTGGCTGGAGAGGCTTTCCCTTGCCCCGCTATGTCCAAGGCCGTGCCGTGATCCGGTGATGTTCGGACGATGGGCAGCCCGAGCGTGACATTGACGCCGCGTTCAAAGTCGATCGTCTTGATGGGGATCAGGGCCTGATCGTGGTACATGCACAGAGCTGCGTCGTAGCCTCGGCGTGCCTCGGGATGAAACAGGCTGTCCGCGGGCAAGGGACCGGAAAGCGCAATTCCTTCGGCGCGCAGTGCATCCACCGCCGGCTGGATGATGCGTGTCTCTTCGTGGCCGAGCTGGCCGCCTTCACCGGCATGTGGGTTCAGGCCGGCGACCGCCAGTCTTGGATTCTTGATGCCGAAATGAGACTTGAGAGCCTTGGCCGTCGTGCGGCCGGTCTGCTCTATGAGTTCGGCGGTGAGCGTTTTCGGGACATGGCTCAAAGGCTGGTGGACGGTCACCGGTACCACCCGCAGGGCGGCGCAGGCCAGCATCATTACCGGTGGCTTTTGCGACCCACAGAGTTCGGCCAGAAACTCGGTATGCCCCGGATGGGCGAAGCCCGCGTCCATGAGCGCCTGTTTGTGGATCGGATTGGTGACGACGGCTGAGGCGGCGCCGTCCAGCGTCAACGCGACCGCTTCGCGGATGGAGTCCAGAACCGCTCCGGCATTGGCCCCTGACGGATGTCCCGGTTCGGCCTGCACCTCTGTGCGCAGTGGCAATACCGGCAGAGCATGATTGAACGCGGCAACGCACTGTGACGGATCGTCGAGCGTCTCCACAGCCACGTTCAGGCCGAGAGACCTTGCCAGGGCCTTCAGGCGTGCTGGATCGTCAACAAGGAAAAACGGCGCAAGAGCCAAGTCGCGCCGTTGAAGCCAGGCTTTCAGGGCGATCTCGCCGCCGACCCCGGAGGGCTCGCCCATGGTCAAAGCCAGAGGCCGCGGCGGAGCGTGGGAGGGCTGTGCCGGGCTGCTTATACTGTGCGGCACTGTTGGGGTCTCACGAAGAGCCCGAAGAAGTCATATCCGCACGTCCACGTTGGCCGTGCGGCGCAGTTCCTGCAGAGAACGCTGGGCCAGCTGGTTGAGGCGTTCGTTGACCAGGTTGCTTTGGATCCGCGAACGGTCGATCTCCTGCCCCTCGTTTTTACGCATGTCGCGCACGAGAAGGATGGTGAAGCCGGCCGGCGTGCGCACAGGGATGGAGACCTGGCCGGGTCCCATCTGTGCCAGGGCCAGGTTGAGTTCTTCGGCCAATTCGCCGTCCTGCACCCAACCCCGGTCACCACCCAGACTGGCGGTTGCGGATTGTGAGAACTGCCGGGCGAGTCCGGCGAAATTGGCGCCGGCGCGAACCTGTTCCAGCAGGCGGTTCGCATTCGCCAGGGCTTCCTGTTCCTGAGCTGCCGATTCTACCGCCACGAATATCTCTGCAACCCGGCGCTCGATCGACCCTTGGCGGGCGGTCAAGCGGTCGACCACCACCTGGACTTCTTCGTTCGAGATTTCGATCGTCGGCCGCAGACGCCTTTGGACAACGTTTTCCCAGGCGATCTGCGCTCTTATCTGATCGATCAGCGTGGTCGGGATGATACCTCGGTTGCGCAGCATCGTCAGGAATTGGCCCTCTGACATATTGTTTTGCTGAGATATCTGCTCCAGAGCCCGGGCCACCTGATCGTCGGAGACAGAGATGTCGAGGCGCTGGGCTTCCTGCATCTGAAGTCGCTCGTCAATCAGGCCGCGCAGTACCTGCGGCGTGAGCCGGCGCCGAACATCTTGAGAGTCCTGTACCCCGGCTCCGACAATGGCCAAGCGCATCCGCATCGCCAGATCGAGTACGGAGATAACCTCGTCGTTCACCACGGCCGCAGGACGAAATGCATCCTGAGCGCGAACCGGGAAGGCTGATAGTACCGCCACTGCTAGGGCGCAAAAAAATACCAGAACAAATCCGGGCCGCTTCTCTTGCCCGGTGTCGCTGAACTCTCGTAAAGACATGCTGAGATCCCTAGAAATCGCGCCGCTACTATATCCTGTCTCGCGGCAGCGATTCAAACGGAAGCTGGCCTGGCAGAGATGGTGGCGTTGTCTGTTCGACCGTCCGTTAAGGCAGGCGCTGGCTAGCCGCCGCTGACGCTGCCAAGATGTTTGAAGACGACGCGAACGAAGACGCTGTCTTCCGGCTCGATATCACGGTCGCTGAAGGATGTCCTCTCCGCGATCCCCTCAATGAGGAAGCAGTCGTCCTGATAGGCTAGGCTGATGGCGGTTTCCAGAGACGAATCTTCGATAAGGTCCCGCCGGTGACTAAAGCCGACAGACCAATACTCACTTAGGCGTGAGTTGATTCCAAAGCGCAGCTCTTCGCGGTCGCCGAATTCATCCGTCTCCGGATCCTGGGTCTGACTGATGAAGAAGTACGAGAGGTCGAGGTTGAGGGCTGGCGGACCGATATTCAGGTCGAACTCGTTTCTGTCGGCGTTGTAGTCATCCTTGTCCAACCGGAAGCGATACAGCAGATCGACATACTTGATCGGAGTCAGCTGAACGCGGCCGACGATGTCCGATTCTTGATCCTCAAGCCCCGAGCCTTCGGCGAAGGCATCCCGGTTTTCCGAGAAGCGGTAACTCTGGCCGATAAGGGCGCCTGCAGACCCTTCGTCGCCGAAGGTCGCTGTCCACTTCAGGCCATAGTCGATGCGGCTGCCCGAGTCGACGCGGTCGTTTCCGGCAAAGCGATTGAGGTTGAAAAGATTGGTGTCGTCGAACTCGAAGTCCTGGCTGTCTTCGTTCGGGATGGTCCCGGGGTTCGATCCGTTGGGTGCGAGAACGCCCTGCACGATCGGCTCTATTACCTGCCTGAAGGATCCATCCTGGCGGGCCCAGGGATAGCGCCACTTGACGGCCAGTTGCGGGAAGACCCGCCCGGTCGTATCGCTGCCGGGTGCGTTCGCGGGGTTGACGTCGTTTGAATTGCGGTCGACCCCGTTGACCCAATAGCCGTCAGTCTGTAGCTGCGCGGTTAACTCGTAGAGATCGCCCAGGGGGCTGGTGTAGGGAACGTGATAGCCAGTGATCAGGGAAAGACGCCGGCTGTCGCGGCCTTCTTCGCGGGTCAGTACCTGCAAGTTGGCGTCTGCCGTGTAGCGCGCGCCTGGCAGGCCGACGCCAGGCTCGCTCACGAAGTTATAATCGGCCAGCGGCACCACGATCGGTATCTCGCCGTCTACATCTGTACTACGCAGCCCCTGATAGGCGAAACCGCGCACAGCGGCATGGTTCCGTCCCTTCAAGCCCTCCAGATAGGCCGTGCTCTCCAGCGTGCGCTCGGTGTTGAAGTCGAAGGCGCGGAGATAGGTGTCGTCGGTGGTTCTGTTGACGTCGAAACCCCAGCGCCAAGTGCTGTCGATATCGAACTTGCCTTCGGCGTCGATATGGCCGCGGAAACGGTCATCCTCGACGTTGCCGTCGTTTTCGTCGCGGTCGGCAATGGTGGCGCTGCCGGCGATCTCGATCTCACCGTTCTCGAAGAGCTGCCGGTACTCGCCAGTCAGGTTGATGCCCTGTTCGGTCGAGAGGATCGGTGCGATGGTGAGGTCTTTGGTGTCGTCGATTACCCAGTAGTACGGGATCGTTGTGGAGAAGCCGAGGAAGTCGCTGGAGCCGACTGTCGGCGCCAGGAAACCGCTGCGGCGGTCCACGGTCGGATCCGGATGGGAGAAGTAAGGCGTATAGATGACCGGGATGCCGAAAAACTCGAGCCAGGCATCGCGGTAGATAATGTCCTGCGACTCCTGATCATGAGTCACCTCGGCGGCTTTGATCTGCCAGAGAGGGGCGCGGCTCGGGTCTTCCCGGCAGAGCTCGCATGGGCTGAAGACACCCCTGCGGAATTGAGTGCGGTTGCCGCCGCTGCGTGTTCCGCTTGCAGCGGCGATGCGCGAGTCGTCGGCCATCAGGACCCGGATATCGCGGACAAATCCCTCTTTGAGATCGCCTGTCAGTTCGACGAAATCGGCGAAAACCGTGTCGCCGGTGGCTTCGATCAAAGTCACGTTGCCTTCCGCCGTCACCACGTCGGCATTCAGGTCGTAAGTGACCTTGTCGGCAAGCAGGACCCGGTCTTCCTGCGATATCTCGACACTTCCGGAAGCGATGACCAAGCCGTTGTTTTCGTCATAGGTCAACTGGTCAGCCGTAATGAGTGCCGGAATCTCCCCCAGCGCATCCAACTCGAGTGTCTGCGCGACAGCGTCACCGACACCGATTATCGGCAAATCGGTGACCGACAAAAAAGAAATGGCGGCGGCTATGGCCACCGCTCGCCCCAATCCCCCCTGCATCGTATCTAGCCTATCCGTCCTCCAAGTGAAGCAACATCGCCGCGCCCAACATCAACGACACGCCTGCTGGAGTCCAGGCGGCCAACACAACGGGTATGGTACCTGAAAGTCCAATGGCGAAAACAAAATTGGACATGAAGTACAAAAGAAATCCCGTCAAGAGTCCGGCCATGATGACGAGGCCGACCCGGCCGCGCCGTTGCGTGCGCATCGAAAAGGTTGCCGCGAGCAGAACCATAGCAGCAAAAAGCATGGGCAAGGCCAACAGCCGGTGCAACTGTAGACGGTGCGGCAAGGCCGAGAATCCCGCGGCGTCCATGATTTCGATGAACTCCGGCAGGTTCCAGAAAGCTATCGTTTCCGGTGGGGCGAAGCTCTCCTGGATCTTGTCCACGGTCAGATCGGTCGGAATGTCAAACTCTTCATGATAGACGGAAGCTTCGCCGGGTTTTGAGAACCAGGCCTCGGAGAGGCGCCAGCGGCGCTCCTGAAGCTGCGCCCGGTCGGCATCGATACGGCTCTGGAAACGGTCGCCTTCGGCATAACGAAAGACAATTACGTCATGCAGCAGGACCGAACCGGGGCTCACCCTGGTTGCATGGATGACCGATTGGCCATCGCGGTCGGCCTGCCGCAACCAGAGCCCGGTCTTGGAGACGGCAAGAAAACTCGTCTCATTGTGAATGTAGTTGGCTTCCAGCCGCTCAAAACGGCTGAGGAGCACCGATGCGAGGGGGTTGAGCGCCGTGACGGTCAGGCAACCAACCAGCAGGGCGCTGCCGAGGACCGGCAATAGGAACTGCCAAACAGAAACACCTGCTGCCCGTGCAACGACCAACTCGTGCGACCGGGTGAGACGCCAGAAAGTCGTCATTGCGGCAAACAGGACGGTAAAGGCCATCGCCTCCTGACTGAGATGAGGCAGCTTGAGCAGCGCCATTTCCAAGGTCAGAGAAAGGGATGCATCTTTGGTGGCCAGCCGATCGATCAGATCCACCACCGTCGCCAGAAAGATAATGGCGACGATGGCGAAGGTGAAAGTGGCGAAACTCAGGAAAAACTGGCGCGCGATGTACTTGGTCAGGGTTGGCGAAAGTCGCAGGCGCCGCATCGCGGGTAGTGTGGAGGCCATACTCATGATGCGCCGGCCTCGCTCAGCGGCTCCTGGCTGCGCCTTGCCGGTTTCCGCAGAAGGACAAAGAAACTCAACCCGATGGAGACCACGACCGTTATGTACATGACCGGTATGGCAGCCGGATCGCGGCCCGCCAAGTCGTGCAACGACAGGGAAACGCCCTCCAGAGCCGCAACACAGGCGATGGCGGCGAGAATCCTTCTTGCCTGGCCCCGTCGATTGAACTCCCCAGCCAGCAAGGCGGCCATCCCGATGACCACAAAGACAAGGCTGTAAAGCGGGCTTACGATCCGATGGTGCCCCTCAGCCAGAAGCTCCAGACGGTAATGCTGATCGAGGCTGTCATCGCCTGGGATCAGCAACTCGTGAAGAAACCGCTCTTTAGGTTCGCGCCAGCGTGATTGCCGGGCGCTGCCGAATTCGGCTAGTTCAACGGTATAGCGGTCAAAGTACAAGAGTGAGAAACGGCCGGTGCCGGGCTCGACCTCCTGCCGGTTACCGTTCTCCATCACGACCCGCGGGCCGGACTCGCTGGGCACCAGAGCACCGCGTTCGGCCATCATGGTCACTGGCTTACCTGGTTCCCGGTTGTCGTGAACCAAGATGCCTCGCAGCTCGCCCTCGGATGAGCGTTCGCGCACATAGACGGTTATTTCATCGGTGACCGCCGTAAAAACGCCTTCCTGCAGCAGAATCGCAGAAAAATCGCTTCTGAATTCGTGCTGCAGGTCTTTGAAGTGCCGAAATGACGCAGGCAGGAAATAGAGGGAGATCGCATAGACGCCCAGGGTCACGACGATACCCAGGATGATGGCCGGGCGGGCAAGCTGCATCTGCGACAGCCCGGCGGCCCGCATTACCACCATTTCGCTGTCCATCGCTAGTTTATGATAGACGAAAAGCGCCGCGACGAAGCAGGCAACCGGAAGGACCACACCCAAAAAGGACGGCAGAAGCAGCCCGACAAAGGTCAGGAAGGTCGAGGCGGGCAGGCCACGGTTCACGATATAGTCGATCAGACGCAGTGACTGCGTCAGCCATATCGCAAAGGTGAGGGCCAGGGTGACGAAAATAGTAGCCGTCACCAGCTGCCCGAGTACATAACGCGTTATTGAAGGCATGGAGCCAATCGCTGGGCCTTGGAAATTCAGGAATAGCCTGCCGGGCTCCCCACAGTCCAGCGAATTTCCGCGTGGTAAGCCCCTGGAAACCGGCTGGTTGTCTGCCTGCCCGGCCCATCGTAGTTCCGGGATTTCTGCCACTTGAACTTGCGCCCCGGCGCTGACAGTTTAGGTTTTCCTGTCTCAAACCCGTTTCGCCCCCCTGAAGAGGGGCTATACCGGGTATCCCAGGTCAGTCGATTCTTCCGTGAGGCTATTGATGAACATTTCTTTTGCCGCGCCCAGCGTTCCCGCATCCGGCGCCCTCGTCGTCGGCGTTCTGGAGGGGGGGAAGCTCACCTCCTCGGCCAACAACTTGAACAAACTGACCGGTGGTGCCGTTGAGCGGGCCATCGCGGCCAGCACCTTTTCCGGCAAGCGCGCGGAACTGCTTGAAATCGTGGCGCCGGCCGGCCTGGAGAACAGCCGAATTCTGCTGGTCGGCATGGCCGCGCCGGCCAAGCTCTCCGAAAAGGACCTGCAGGACATCGGCGGTGGTATCGCCGGTCATCTGCTGCGGGTCGGCGAGGAGAAGGCGGCGATCCTGATCGACAACCTGCGGGGCGGCAAGAATGCCGCCGAACGGGCGGCGAACTCGGCCTACGGCGCCTTGCTGCGCAGCTATCGTTTCGCCAAATACAAGACCAAGGACAAGGCTGAGAAGAAGCCGAAGCTGAAGGAAATCAAGTTCCTCCTTGAGGAGGCTGCAGCGGCCCGGCGGGCCTATCAGCGCCTGGAGAAAGTCGCCGAAGGTGTCTTCCTGACCCGGGATCTGGTCAGCGAACCGGCCAATGTTCTCTATCCGAAGTCGCTGGTCGCCGAGGCCAAGAAGCTCACCAAGCTTGGGATCAAGGTTCAGGCTCTGGGCGAGAAAGAGATGGCCAAGCTGGGCATGGGCTCGCTCCTGGGGGTCGGCCAGGGGTCGGCCCGGGAATCGCAATTGCTCGTGATGGTCTGGCAGGGCGCGCCGTCGGCCAAGGATAAGGCGCCGCTGGCCTTTGTCGGCAAGGGTGTGACCTTCGACACCGGCGGCATCTCGCTTAAGCCGGCCGCCGGCATGGAAGACATGAAATGGGATATGGGCGGCGCCGGTACCGTCGTCGGGCTCATGAAAGCCCTGGCCGGCCGCAAGGCGAAGGTGAATGCCGTCGGTGTTTGCGGGTTGGTTGAAAACATGCCCTCCAGCAACGCTCAGCGGCCCGGCGACGTCGTTACCTCGATGTCCGGCCAGACCATCGAAGTCTTGAACACCGACGCCGAGGGGCGCTTGGTTCTTGCTGATGCACTCTGGTACACCCAGGAGAAATTCAAGCCGAAGTTGATTGTCGACTTGGCGACCCTTACCGGTGCGATCATCATCTCCCTGGGCCACGAGAACGCGGGCCTGTTCAGCAACGACGACAAGCTGTCCGATCAGTTGACCGCCGCGGGCAAGGAGGTTGGCGAGCATGTTTGGCGCCTTCCGCTCAGCGCCGAGTACGACAAGCTGATCGACTGCGAGATCGCTGATATGAAAAACATCAGCGGCGGGCGGGCCGGCGGATCCATTACCGCCGCCCAGTTCCTTCAGCGCTTCATCAAGAACGGGACGCCCTGGGCACATCTCGACATTGCCGGCACGGCTTGGTCCTCCAAGGAAAAGCCGACGATCCCCAAGGGCGGAACCGGCTACGGCGTGCGGCTGCTGGACAGCTTTGTCGCCAAGAACCACGAGAAATAGCCGGGCAGGGGGCAGGGACCACGGCGTCTTTGCCCCCGATGCCGGGCCGGGGGGCAACGCAATCAGCGATCATGGCCGAGGTTCGATTCTATCACTTGACGCGGACATCCCTGGACAGGGCTCTGCCCCAAATGCTGGAAAAAACCCTGGAGCGTGGCCAGCGTGCGGTTGTCCGTGCAAGCTCGGAAGAAAGGGTGGAAGCGCTGGCGACCGGGCTTTGGACCTACAATGACCGAAGCTTTCTGCCGCACGGCAGCCTGAAAGACGGCCGGGGGGAGCGCCAGCCGATCTGGTTGACTACCCAGCCGGATGCCCCGAACGGGGCCGAAGTCCTGTTTCTGACCGACGGCAGCAGTACTGAGAACCTGGAAGGCTTCGCACTCTGCGCCATTCTTTTCGATGGCCATGACGAAGAGGCTGTCACCGCCGCCCGCGGCCAGTGGAGCGGACTGAAGGAGGCCGGTCACGAGGTCACCTATTGGCAGCAGGACGATGCCGGCCGCTGGAGCCAGAAAGCTTAGGCGCTCGAAGCTGGCTCCTGGAGGCGGGGCGCCTAAGGAAGCTGTTTCTGCACGCTCTCTGCTGCCTCGCGAAGCCATGTTCGAAAGGCCTGGAAAGCCGGATCGCTGTTTTCCTCTTCCGGATAAACCAGGAAATAGGCGCCGACTTCTGTCGGCGGCATGTCGAAAGGGGTCACCAGGCGCCCGGCCTTGAGGTCCTCCTCGATGAACAACAGGTCGCCCATGGCCACCCCGTAACCCTGTATTGCCGCCTGAAGGGCGGCATCCAGGAAATCGAAGTCTTCGCCACTCTGGGGATCGATGTCTGTGATGCCGTTGCCGGAGAGCCAGGCCTTCCAATCCAAGTGTTTCGAATCGGAATGGAGCAGGCGATGGTGGGCCAGATCCGCCGGCGCGGCCAGCGGAGGTGTGCCTTCGAGCAGGGAGGGCGCGCAGACCGGTGTCATGCGCTCCACCAGCAGCAGGTCGGCATTGGCGCGGGGCGCCCGGGTCTCGGCGAAGATCACCCCGGCGTCAAAGTCCTCCCGCGCCAGGTCGACAGACCACCAGGACGTCGTGAGCTTTATCTGGATGTCCGGCCGGGCATTCTGAAAACGCAGTATCTGAGGCACGAGCCAGCGCACCGCAATGGTTGGCACCGACTTGATCCTGACCTCTCCCGGCCGCTCTTTGACCCGTTCCGCCGCCAGCATGATTTGGTCGAAGGCTTCGCTGAGCGGCGGCAGCAGGCGGCTGCCCGCCTTGGTCAGCGTGACGCTTCGATGGCCCCGGTTGAAGAGGGCGGTCGCGAAATGGTCTTCAAGTGCGTGAACCTGGCGGCTGATCGCCCCCTGGGTGACCGCAAGCTCGTCGGCCGCCTTGGTGAAGCTGCCGAGGCGGGCGGCGGCCTCAAAGGCGCGCAGGGCGTTGAGGGGCGGCAGACGGCGTCTCATATGAATGAGTTTTCCTCATGTTATAGATGAGAATTCATCCATTGAGCAGAACGTTTGTCAAGCTTATCTCTATTTAAAACATAGAGATAGTCTCTAGATCGGAGTTTTCGAGATGGCAGTCCGATATATCAATGATGACGTTTCAGTAATTCCATTTCCAGCGCTGAAGGAACGCGGCCCACAAGTCGTAGGAGGTCCCGGTGTGCCGGACGGCGGCGCAAGCGGCGCTGGTCTCTTGCAGCGCTGGATGGCGAGAACGGCGTTGCGCCGCGATCTGCGGCGCTTGCTGAAGGCAAGCCCGCACCTGGTTCGCGATATCGGCCTGGATGAGACCCTGGTGCGTCGGGAGGTGACGCTGCCGTTCTGGCAGGATGGCCCACTACCTCCGGGGACGATCCGCCTGCCGGCCGTTTAACGCTTGGTCTGAAGGCGCCGGGCTCGACCGCGGGGCAGCTTCAGGTTCGCTTCCCGGAACAGGATGAAGAGACCCGAGAGCATCACAATGGCGGCCCCGATCCAGATGTTGAGGCCCGGGATGTCGCCCCAGAAGATGAAGCCCAGCAGCGCCGCCCAGAGAATGGCGGTGTATTCGAAGGGGGCGACCACGGCGACATCGCCGTACTTGAAAGCGTAAGTCATGAGGATCTGCCCGGTCCCGCCAAGCAGGCCGATGGCGATCAGACCGGCGAAGTCCAGCAGGCTCGGGGTGGTCCAAACAAAGGGCAGGGCCATACCCGATGCCAGCGTACAGACCAAGGTGAAGGAAAAGACGACGGAGGCACCGGTTTCGGTACGCCCGAGTTTGCGCAGTACGATCATGGCCAGGGCAAAGAAGATCGTGCCGATCAGGGCGATGACGGCCACCGGGTTCAGCATACCGGCACCGGGATCGACCATCACGACCACACCACCGAAGCCGATCAAGACCGCGATCCAGCGCCGTGGTCCGACCTTCTCGCCCAGCAGCGGCACCGAAAGGGCGACAACGAAGATCGGGGCGGCAAAGCTGATCGCCACCACGTCCGCCAGAGGCATATGGGCGAAAGCGTAGAAGAAGCAGAACATGGCCGCCACGCCCACCAGAGTGCGCAGGGCATGCCCGCTGTAGCTGTTGATCTTCACGGCGTTGGCCCAGCCGGTCCGGTAGAGCAGATAGGCCAAAGGCACGAAAGCGAAGAAACTGCGGAAGAAGACGATCTGCAGGGTCGAATAGCGCGACCCCAAATCCTTCACCAGCGCATCCATCAGAGCAAAGAACGCCAGGCTCGCGATCATCAGCAGGATTGCGCGGCCGGTCGAACCGGAGGCTTGTCCGAGCGCCGGCTGGCTGCCGGCGACAAGGGCAGAGGCTTTGGTGGTGGCGATGGCCATCGGTGTGCTTCTTCGCTGGGGTTAAGGTCGTCGGAAGATAGGCGTCAAGCGCAGGGGAGAGCAGCGTTGATGCCGCAGGGCAGCACCGCGAAATCTCCCTGTCGCAAATCAAGGGAGTTTTAACTTCCCGTCCATCCGGGTTCCTGCCGATGACCGAGTGTTTTCAATCTTGGGGGGAATACTGGCGGGACAATTTTGCGTTTGATATCAAGATATTAGAGATACTATCCTTGAGCAATGAGCCTGCGGCAAGATCACGGGCCGATGGAGGTGCGGGGGCTTCACACTGGGTTCCTTTACTCCAGCGCCTATCTTGAAGACTTGGCTGGCACGCCACCGCCGGCTCTCCATCCGCGCTTTGAAGAGATGCACCGCTATCTGGAGCAGATGAAACCCGCGGGCCTCCTGCCAGGCCGCCAGCACATCGACCCGGTGGATTTCCCGCAGTTTCTGTCACTGATAAACCTCGTCGATGTGGAGTACGTTCACGGACACCGGCGGTTTCGGTTCCGCCTGGTCGGCACCGTGCAGACCGCCATGGCGGGGCGTGACGTGACCGGTATGCCAGTGGATCGGGCGGTCCTGCCGAGCCAGGTCCTGCGCATCACGGGGAATATGGAGTTGGCGGCGCAGAGCGGCCGGCCGGTCTATGATCGCTTCCCGATGCCTCACCCGGACCGTCAATTCATCGAGTCGGAACGGGTTTACTATCCGCTGGCCGCCGACGGCAGGAATGTCGATCTTCTGCTGATCCTGAACGGCTATTTCTAGCGGTCGGCCGAGCGCGCTGGTGGTGGTTGAAACTCAGGCTTCTTCCAAGGCCGCCTGCAACTCCAGCCAGCGATCCTCCGCCTCGGCGATGCGCTGCTTCACCTGGCCGAACTTGATCTGCAGGTCTTGCAGCGCCGCCGTCGGGCCGTTGTAGACCTCCGGGTCGGCCAGCTTGGCCTCCAGGGTGAGCTTCTGCTTGCCCAGGCGCTCGACCTCCGCTTCTGCCTGTTTGGCCGCTTTGCGCAGGTCTGCGACGGCAGCGCGGGCTTCGGCCGAGGCGCGGCGGCGGTCTTTCTTGGAGACGACCTCTTCGCGCCGGGGTTTCTCCCCGCGCTGTCGGGAACGCTCCTGCCGGCGCTGGTCCATCAGCAGCTTGCGGTAGTCGTCCATGTCGCCCTCGAAGGGCGCGACGGCGCCATCGGCAACCAGCCAGAGCCGGTCGGCGGTGAGCTCGATCAGGTGAGGGTCGTGACTGACAAGGATCACGGCACCTTCGAAGGCGCCGAGCGCCTGGATCAAGGCCTGGCGGGAGTCGACGTCCAGATGGTTGGTCGGCTCGTCGAGGATCAGAACATGCGGTGCATCGCGGCTCATCAGGGCGAAGAGCAGGCGCGCCTTCTCACCGCCGGACAGTTTGCCGACCGCGACCTCCGCCCGGCCGACCCCGAAGCCGAAACGGCCGAGCTGGGCGCGCAGCTTTGTCTCGGTTTCCAGGGGCATGAGCCGCTCCATGTGCTGGAGCGGCGTGGCAGCCAGGTCCAGCTCGTCGGCCTGGTCCTGCGCGAAATAGCCGATCTTCAGCTTGCCGGAGCGGGTCATGCGGCCCTGCATGGCTTTCAGCCTGCCCGCCAGCAGCTTGGAGAGGGTCGATTTGCCGTTCCCGTTGGCGCCGAGCAGGGCGACCCGGTCGTCCATGTCGAGCCGCAGGTTCAGTTGGGAGAGAATGGGTTTCCCGGTCTCGTAGCCGACGGCGGCATCTTCGAGGGTGAGGATCGGCGGCGAGAGCCGGCTGGGTTCCGGAAAGGCGAAGGAGACGGTGCGGTCTTCCATGACCGAGGCGATGGGCTCCATCTTTGCCAGGGCTTTCAGCCGCGACTGGGCTTGGCGGGCCTTACTGGCCTTATATCGGAAGCGGTCGACGAAGGCCTGGATATGGCGCCGCTCGGCCTGCTGTTTGGCGTGCAGGGCGGCCTGGTGCTCCATGTGTTCGCGACGCAGCCGCTCGAAGCGGTCGTAGTTGCCGGTGTAAGCAGTCAGGCGCCGTTGTTCCAGGTGGATGATCCGATTGACCGCGCGATTCAGCAGCCCGCGGTCGTGGGAGACCAGCAACAGCGTGCCGGGATAGCTCTTCAAAAAGGTTTCCAGCCACAGGGAGGCTTCCAGGTCCAGGTGGTTGGTCGGCTCGTCCAGCAGCAGCAGGTCGGGTGCGGCGAAGAGCAATGCCGCCAGGGCCACGCGCATCCGCCAGCCGCCGGAGAACTCCGCACAGGGACGCTGCTGGGCCTCCTCGTCAAAACCGAGCCCGGCCAAAATCCTTGCCGCCCGGGCCGGTGCACTCTCCGCCTGGATGGCGGCGAGACGTTCGTGCAGCTCGGCGATCCGGGCTGGATCGCGGGCCTCCTCGGCCTCCGCCAGCAGGGCTGTACGCTCGCTGTCTGCGGCCAGCACGGTATCGATCAGGCTGGTCTGACCGGAGGGCGCCTCCTGTGCGACCTTGCCGATCTTGAGTTTGCGCGGGAAGGAGATGCCGCCGGCGTCGGGGTGCAGTTCGCCTGAGATCAGTTTCAGCAGGGTGGTTTTGCCGCTGCCGTTACGCCCCACGAGTCCGACCCGCTCGCCCTTGTTGACGGCGACCGTCGCCCGCTCGAACAGCGGGTCGCCCTGAACGCGGTAGACGAGATCGTTAAGGTGCAGCATGAAAATTACCGGCCATGGGCCTGCGCCCGGTTTGTCCCGTTCCTCAATTACGGCAGAGCCGGGTGATAGCACGAGAGCGGGATTGCCGAAAGGCCTCGGGACGAGCCAGTTCCAGGGGCTGGGCCGGCCCTGCTGGGCCGTTGCTCCGCCCCGCCAAAGCGTCTATAAGCCCGGCGCGGAACCAAAAGCAAAAGCGACCGGATCGCGGCGCCAGCCCATCCTTCGCGCGCATTGCATCAATTGAAGGAGAGCCAGAGTCCATGGCCAAGGAACGTACTTTTTCGATCATCAAGCCGGATGCGACCAAGCGCAATATCACGGGCAAGGTCGTTGACCGCCTGGAGGAGGCCGGCCTCAGGGTCGTCGCCAGCAAGCGCATCCATATGACCCGTGCGCAGGCCGAAGGCTTCTACGCCGTTCACCGGGAGCGCCCCTTCTTCGGCGACCTCTGTGACTTCATGACCTCGGGGCCCGTCGTGGTCCAGGTTCTGGAAGGCGACAATGCCATTGCCAAGAACCGTGAGGTGATGGGTGCGACGAACCCCGCCGATGCGGCGCCGGGAACGATCCGGGCGGACTTTGCCGAATCCATCGAGGCCAACTCGGTGCATGGCTCCGACGGTCCGGATACGGCGGCCGAAGAGATCAAGTTCTTCTTCAGCGACGACGAGATCGTCGGCTGAACAGGCCGGTCCGAGCCTTAGCGGATCGGGCCTCTGCGGATTGGATTGTCCGGCAATCGTGAAAAAGGGCGGATCCCTTCGGATCCGCCCTTTTTGTGTCGATCGGGAAAGGCCCGATTGGATCAGGCTACAAAAGGAAGATTGCCATCAAGACCAGGACGATGACCACGAAGGCCGTCGACCAGGTTATGAAGCGCACAAAGCCCTTCCAGTTTGACTGGTGCTCGCGGAGCAGTTGATTGTCCGACATGAAATAGCCCTGTTCGTTGTTGTCTCGCGGGGATTGGTCGCAGACCCTGCCGACAAGGCCACCCAGCCCGAATCCCCAAGCAATTCCAAAGTATTTTTAGCCCGAGAGCAGCCGACGGGCAAGTCCCAGGGCGCCCTCGGCCAGCGGCGACGGCGCGGGAACCCCAGCGGATTGGCCCCTCAGGGCGTTAGTTTTCGGGCGCCGGGTTCAGCAGCGGCCGCTCATCCGCCGTGGCTTGATCCACGACGGCCTTTCCCTGATCGAGCCGCACCCGGCCCTCGGCGACCAGGCGCAGGCAGTGCGGGTAGAGCCGGTGCTCTGCCTGCAGGACGCGGGCGGCCAGTTGCTCCGGGGTGTCGCCGGCCAGCACCGGGACCGCTGCCTGACCGAGGATCGCGCCCTCATCGACACCTTCATTCACAAAGTGAACGCTGCAGCCGTGCAGTTTCACACCGGCGGCCAGGGCCCGGGCATGGGTATCGAGCCCTGGGAAAAGCGGCAGCAGGGAGGGGTGGATGTTGATGATCCGGTCGCGCCAGCGGCTGACGAAGCTTTCGGAAAGGACCCGCATGAAGCCGGCCAGGCAGACAAGCTCGGCACCCGCGGCTTCCAGGGCCTCGGTCAGGGCGGCCTCGAAGGCGGCCCGGCCTGCAAAGGCGGTGTGGTCGATCGTCTGAGCGGCAACGCCGAAGGCCGTGGCATGGTCCAGCCCGCCGGCGCCGGGCCGGTTGGCGATCACGGTGACGATCTCAGCGGGAAACCCGGGGTCGCTTGCCGCCTCAAGCAGGGAGCGGAGATTGCTGCCGCGCCCGGAGATCAGAACCGCAACCTTCATGGATCAGGCTCGTGCTTCGATCATGACGGCCACGACTGTTCCAGACCGTCGATGACGACCTGCGGTTCACCGTTTTCCGCAGCCTTGACGCGGCCGATGTCGAAGACGGTTTCGCCTGCCTGCTCCAGGCAGGCGACGAGGCTGTCCCGGCGTTCGGGCGTCACGATGAGAACCATGCCGATCCCGCAGTTGAAGGTGCGCACCATCTCCCGCGGGGCGATGCCCCCTGCCTTGGCCAGCCAGGAGAAAACCGGTGGGACCGGCCAGGTGATGCCGTCGAGGGCGATGCTCAAGTGGCCGGGCAGAACCCGCGGCAGGTTCTCCAGAAATCCACCGCCGGTGATGTGCGCCAGGGCCTTCACGCCGCCCTCAGCTAGAGCCTGAAGGCAGGATTTCACATAGATCCTGGTGGGGGTCAGAAGCGCCTCCCCAAGTCTGTGGCCGGGCGCAAAAGGTGCTGGGTCCTGGTAGCCGAGGCCGAGATTATCCACCACCTTGCGGACCAGCGAGAAGCCGTTGGAGTGCAGTCCGGAGGCGGCGAGGCCGAGCACCAGGTCGCCGGCCGTCACCGCCTGGCCGGTCAGCACCGCGTCCCGTTCGACGGCGCCGACCGCAAAGCCGGCGAGATCGTAGTCGCCATCGCTGTAGAGGCCGGGCATCTCGGCGGTTTCCCCGCCGATCAGGGCGCAGCCCGCCTGGCGGCAACCGTCGGCGATGCCGGCGAGAATCGCCCGGCCGGCTTGCACATCCAGGCTACCGGTTGCGTAGTAGTCGAGGAAGAACAGCGGCTCTGCGCCTTGGACGATCAGGTCGTTCACGCACATTGCGACCAGATCGATGCCAACCGTGTCGTGCTTGTCTGCAGCAATGGCGACTTTCAGCTTGGTTCCGACGCCATCGTTGGCGGCCACCAGCAGCGGGTCCTTGAAGCCGGCGGCTTTCAGGTCAAAAATGCCGCCGAAGCCGCCTAGGCCTGCGTCGGCGCCGCGGCGCGCCGTCGATCGGGCCAGGGGCTTGATGGCGTCCACCAGGGCGTTTCCGGCATCGATGTCGACGCCGGCGTCCTTGTAGCTCAGCTTGTTATCGTGAGGGTCCCGGCTTGTTATGGCTTCCTCCCATAACATGGAGTATTTAGGTGGGGAGCGAGAGGGCCCGCTTCGACGGGCGAACATAGAGAATCCGGGACGGTTTGCAATGCGGTTTCGCCGGTTATTCGGCGCCCTGGCGACGCCTTTGTTACCTGGGCTGGTGAGCGCCCTGCTGCTGGCCGGCGGGCCGGCCGCGGCTCAGAGCGACATTTTTACGGTGCGGGCGGTGCCGGTCGACAAGACCGCGGAGACGGCGGCGGCGGCCCGCCAGGCCGCCATCACGGCCGGCCATCAGCGGGCTTTCGAGCTGTTGGTCGATCGCCTGGTGCCCGCCGCGCAGCAGGGCAAGGTGCCGGTTCTGGGGCCGGGCTTGGTGGAATTCTACGTCCGCGATTTCTCGGTGAACAACGAGCGCACCTCCGCCGTGCGCTATCTCGCCGATCTCACCTTCCGCTTTAATGCCGAGGAAGTGCGCGCGCTGCTCCGCAACAGTTCGGTCGGTTTCGCGGAAACGCGCAGCAAACCGCTGCTGGTCCTTCCGGTCTACGACCACGGGGACGGCAGCGCACCGCGGCTCTGGCTGGAGCCCAACCCCTGGCGGACGGGTTGGTCTCAAGGGCCGAGCAGCGACGGCCTGGTGCCTTTGCAGATTCCCCTCGGCGATCTTTCCGATGTTGCCGCCATCGACGCCCAACGTGCCCTTGACGGCGACCCGGCCGGTCTCTCGGCCATTGCCAATGCCTATGGGGCGGGCGCCGTCCTGGTCAGCAAGGCGACTCTAACCGGTGACCCGAAGGTCGGCTCGGCGCAACTGGCGATCACCAGCCGGCGCTATGAGGTCGGCCGGCAGGGCGCGATCACGCGTGAGAACTTCACCCAGTTGCCCAATGCATCGCCTTCGGCTTTTTTCGCGCGGGTCGCGGGCCTCGTGAATGCGACGCTGCAGGAAAACTGGAAGCAGCAGAACGTGCTGCAGTTCGGTAACAGCCGCTCGATCGTCGTGTTCGTTCCCCTCGGCGGTCTGTCGGACTGGCTGGAAGTGCGTAAGCGGATCGACGGCATTGCCGCCATCCAGAACGTCGGCGTCACTACGCTTTCACGCGGCCAGGCGGAGATGCAGATCTCCTTCCTCGGCGATGAACAGAGATTGACCCGGGCCCTTGCCCAGCGCGACCTTTTTCTGTCGCTGCGCGATGACAGCAACTGGGAACTGACGCTGGAGGGGGCGGCGCGGGGGACCGGCGGCACAGCGATACCGCAGGCACCGGGCTCCCAAGTTCCGGCCCCCCAGGCTCCGCCCCCCGAAGCTCCGGCGGCGCAATGAGCGGAACGCCGCCAGAAAGAGGCCCTGCCGGTTCGGCTCCGGTGATCAACGGTCCCATTACCCGCAGCATCCGTTTCTGGCTGGTGCTTCTGGTGGTGGTGCTGATCTGCACCTACCTGCTGCGCAGCGTCTTGCTGCCTTTCGTCGCCGGCATGGCCGTCGCCTATCTGCTGGACCCCGTCTGCGACCGCCTGGAGCGCTGGAAACTGTCGCGCACCTGGGCAACGACCATCGTCACCGTGGTGTTCGTTCTCATCTGTATCATCGTCCTGCTGATCCTGGTCCCTGCCGTGGTCAGCCAGATCGTAGCCCTGATCGAGCGCGCGCCTGCCTACGTGAGTGCAATTCAACGCGAGATCGGCGAATTGATCGCCATGCTGAAGGACCGCCTTGAACCGCAGACGCTGGAGCGTCTGCAGGAAGCGATGCGCGGCTCCGCGGACCGCGTGATCGCCTGGGCGACCAATGTGCTGGGTGGAGTGATTTCCGGTGGTGTCGCTTTCATCAACTTCGTGGCGCTGCTGGTGATCACACCGGTCGTAGCGTTCTATCTGCTGCGCGATTGGGACCGTCTGGTCGAACAGGCTGACGATGCGCTGCCCCGCAAGCATCTGGAAACCATCCGGAGTCTGGCAAAGCAAGTCGATGAAACACTGGCGGGCTTCCTGCGCGGCCAGGGCTTGGTCTGTGTCATCCTCGCTGTTTTCTATGCGATCGGCCTGACGCTGGCGGGCCTGGATTTCGGTCTGGTGGTCGGACTGATCGCCGGCTTCCTTTCCTTCATTCCCTATGTAGGCTCCCTGGTCGGGCTGTTCCTTTCGGTCGGTCTCGCTTTGGCGCAGTTCGACAGTTTTGTCGATGTGGCCATCGTCGCGGCGGTGTTCTTCGTCGGCCAAGCCATCGAGGGCAATGTTCTGACGCCGAAGCTGGTGGGCGAGAAAGTCGGGCTGCACCCGGTCTGGGTAATGTTCGCCCTTTTGGCGGGCGGTGCTCTCTTCGGCTTCGTGGGCGTATTGCTGGCCGTGCCGGTCGCCGCCATCGTCGGGGTCGGTGTCCGCTTTGCGATCAGCCAGTACCGGCTGAGCCACTACTATACCGGCGTCCATGAAGCAACGGGCGGTGATGACGGAGCGGAGCCGGGCGGACCAGCGTGAAGGCATCCCGACAACTGGCGCTCGATCTGGGCCATCGCCCGGCTTTGGAGCGTGAAGATTTCTTTGTCGCACCCAGCAATGAACTGGCAGTGGCCTGGATCGACCGCTGGCCTGACTGGCCGGCCCGGGCGCTAGCGATTTACGGTCCGCCGGGCAGCGGCAAGACCCATCTATGTCAAGTCTGGCGGCGCAGCAGTGGTGCGGTCTCCATCGACGCCGAAGCCCTCACAGAGCGCGAACCGCCGGCCATTATCGGCGAGATCAATGCCTGTGTCGTCGAAGGCGTTGCCCCGGTGTTGGCTGAGGCGCCCGCTCTCATGGAACGGCTGCTGCATCTCTACAACATGGTGCTGGAGCGCGGAGGTTATCTGCTGTTCTCCGATCGCGAGCCACCGGCGCGCTGGGTCTGCCCGCTGCCCGACCTCCATTCGCGCCTTGCCGGAATGCAGGCCGTCGCGCTTGGCGAGCCCGACGAGGTGCTGGTTCAGGCGGTACTGGTCAAGCTCTTCGCTGACCGGCAACTGACGGTCAGCCCCGACATCATTCAATACATGACGCCCAGGATCGAGCGCTCGCTCGACGCGGCAAGGCGGGTCGTCGCTTCAATCGATGGCCGGGCGCTGGCAGCCCGGCGAAGTATCACCGTGCCATTGGTGCGGGAAGTCTTGTCGGAGCTGATCACTGCCGACGCGGAAGAAATCAATAAGGGAGAGGTATGATGGATTTGGGAATCAAAGGCCGGAAAGCACTGGTCTGCGCCGCCAGCAAAGGATTGGGCCGGGCCTGCGCGTTTTCCCTCGCGCGCGAAGGTGTGGATGTCACGATCGTGGCACGCACCGAAGGCCCGCTGGAAGCGACGGCGGAGGAGATCCGCCAGGCGACCGGCGTTACCGTGACCGCGGTCGCTACGGACATCACGTCGGTGGAAGGGCGCGCGAAGGCGCTGGCGGCCTGTCCCTCACCGGACATTCTGGTGAACAACGCGGGCGGTCCGCCGCCGGGCGACTTCCGCGATTGGGAGCGGGAAGACTGGATCAAGGCGCTGGACGCAAACATGCTGACGCCGATCGAGCTGATCAAGGCCACCGTCGATCCGATGATGGAGCGGGGCTTCGGGCGCATCGTCAACATCACCTCCGGCGCGGTGAAAGCGCCGATCGATATTCTCGGCCTTTCCAACGGCGCGCGTGCCGGCTTGACCGGTTTCGTCGCCGGCATCGCCCGCAAGACCGTGCGCAAGAACGTAACGATCAACGGGCTGCTGCCCGGGCCTTTCGATACCGACCGGCTGCGTGCCAACATGAAGGCGGTTGCGGACAAGGCCGGCCGTCCTGTCGAAGATGTAGTCGAGGAACGGGCCAAGGGTAATCCGGCAGGCCGTTTCGGCGACCCGGCCGAGTTCGGTGAGGCCTGCGCTTTTCTCTGCGGCGCGCATGCCGGTTTCATAACCGGCCAGAACATCCTGCTCGACGGCGGAGCCTTTCCGGGCACTCTCTAGGTTCCAACCACTGTTTTGCCGGTAGTCCGGCAACTCTCCGCCGTCCGTTCAAGTCTCCGTGACATAAATGGGCGGCGGGGGATGCCGCGGCTGCAGCACACGTAGAACCGATCACACCATGGCTTGGAGGCAGCTTTGGAAGGATCGGAAATGATAAAGAAAATCGCTGTGGCCGCCTGTGCGGTCTTCATCCTTACAACCGGTTCCGCGTTTGCGGATGATGATGACGACGATGATCGCCGTCATGGCCGTTGGTCCTACGAGCACCACGACCACCAGCATTACAAACACAAGCATCACAAGCATTGGAAGAAGGTGGAAAAGCATGTCTATCACTACGATGGGCATCGCCACGGCAAGGATCGCCGCCGCTGGGCCAAGCATGGCCACTCCCATCACGGCCATGGCCATCACCGCCATGCGCACAAGGGGCATTGGGGCCACGATCATGGCTACAAGCACCGACACAGGCATGGGCACAAACACAAGAAGGTGAAAAAGAAAGTCTATGTCGAGAAGCACGTCTATCATCACCGGCCCAAGAAGTACCGCCACGCAAAGCGGCATCGCCACTATCACCATGGCGATCATGGCGGCTATGGTTATCGAAGACGCCATGACGATCGGGACTGGGCCATCTTCGCCATCCTGGCGTTGCAGATTGCCGACGTGTTGAACCAGAGCCAGCGCCATAGCTACGCAGCAGCGCAGCATCAGGCGACGACGGCACCGCTGGGAGAGTCGATCCGTTGGAACGACGGGTCGGCTTCTGGCCAGGTCATACCGGTGCGCGACGGCAGCGATCGCCTGGGGCGTTACTGCCGCGAGTTCCAGCAGGAGGTCGTGATCGGGAACCAGCGTCAAGCGGGCTACGGTGTTGCCTGCCGGCAACCGGACGGCGCCTGGGAGATTGTCTCCTGAACCGGAGCCTTGTGCCACCATCGTGGGTTTGTTGGTGGATGTAAAAGGGACCTTCCCGCGATCCGAGGATCATTGCGGGAAGGTCCCGGCGCATGGGGCTGGGTAGGGATCACCCATGAGCCAGTTACATTTTTAGTTGCTGGCCCAAAGTAGCGCATTGACGTAAATCAATGATGATATGGTATTATTAGTGACTACTGCTTAACTGGGCAGCATCTGTTCTTTGCGGAAGGTCTGTCATCATTCGGTGACAAATGTCATGCTATAGAACGCAGGTTTCCCGGCTTGCAGGGTGATTTTCGATGGAGTTGGCGCGTGGAAGACAGCACTGTGGCATTGGAAGTCGAGCCACTGGAACAGGAGTCCGATCTTCCGGAGGGCTCGAAGCTCGCGGCTATCCACCTCGATTCGCCGGAACGCTTCATCAACAGGGAAATCTCGTGGCTGGCTTTCAACGAGCGGGTGCTTGAGGAAGCCTACAACGCCAATCATCCGTTGTTTGAGCGCCTGCGGTTCCTGTCGATTTCAGCCAGCAATCTGGATGAGTTTTTCATGGTGCGCGTCGCCGGCCTTCTGGGTCAGATCCGCGCCGGGGTCAAGGCGCGCTCACCTGAGGGGCTGACGGCGGCGCAACAACTGGCGGCGATCAACGAGCGTGTTGCCAAGCTGATGCGCTGGCAGCAGGAGAAGTGGCACGACCTGACCGGCGAACTGAAGGACGCAGGGATTGCGGTGGTCAGTGCCGGTGAGTTGAAGCGGGCGGAACGGCGATGGCTGGATACATACTTTACAGAACAGCTCTATCCGGTCCTGACCCCGATCGCCATCGATCCGGCCCATCCTTTCCCCTTTATCCCGAACCGCGGCCTCTGCCTCGTCATGGAACTGCTGCGGGGGGAAGACAAGAACCAGATCAACGGGCTCATTCCGCTGCCTTCGAAGATCGAGCGCTTTGTCCGCTTGCCCGGCAAGGACGCACGTTTCATTCGCCTGGAAGAGTTGCTGCAGCTTTACTTCGACGAACTCTTCCCCGGCTTTGAGGTGAAGGCCGCCGGTTGTTTCCGCGTGCTGCGCGACAGCGATCTGGAAGTCGAAGAGGAAGCCGAAGATCTTGTGCGGGTTTTCGAGAGCGCGCTGAAGCGCCGACGGCGCGGATCGGTGATCCGTCTGACCGTCGATACCGAGATGCCGACGGAACTTCTGGACTTCGTTATTCGTGAACTGCAGGTCGGTAACGAGAACGTCTTTCCGCTGGATGGCATGCTGGGTCTTGTCGACACCAAGGAGATCATTCTCGACGAGCGTCAGGATCTGCTGTTCCAGCCCTACAACCCGCGCTTTCCAGAACGCATTCGCGATTTTGGCGGCGACTGTTTCGCGGCCATTCGGGAAAAGGACTTTGCCGTCCATCACCCCTATGAAAGCTTCGATGTGGTGGTGCAGTTCCTGCGCCAGGCAGCCAACGACCCGGCGGTGGTGGCAATCAAGCAGACGCTCTATCGCACCTCAGAAGATTCCCCCATTGTGAAGGCCCTGACCGAAGCGGCGGAGGCCGGGAAGTCGGTGACCGCGCTCGTCGAGTTGAAGGCGCGCTTTGACGAGGAGCGGAACATCCGCTGGGCGCGCAACCTGGAGCGCGCCGGAGTCCAGGTGATTTACGGATTCATCGAACTCAAGACCCACGCCAAGATTTCGCTGGTCGCGCGCCGGGAGGGCCGGGCCCTGCGCACCTACGTGCATTACGGCACCGGCAACTATCACCCGATCACGGCCCGCATCTACACCGATATCTCCTACTTTTCCTGCGACCCTCTCCTGGTCCGCGACGCAACCCGGCTGTTCAATTACATGACCGGCTATGCCCGGCCCAAGGCGATGGACAAGATCGCCTTCGCCCCGCTCACGCTGCGTTCGACGCTGCTGCGGCATATCAACGATGAAATCGGGCATGCCAAGGCCGGCCGGCCGGCTGCCATCTGGGCGAAGCTCAACTCGCTGGTCGATCCGGAGATCATCGATGCGCTCTACAGGGCCTCACAGGCCGGTGTCTCGGTCGAACTGATCCTGCGCGGCATCTGTTGCCTGCGTCCAGGCGTGCCCGGGCTTTCCGAGAACATCCGTGTGAAATCCATCGTCGGGCGCTTTCTGGAGCACAGCCGAATCGTTTGCTTCGGGGCCGGCAAGTCGCTACCGTCACGCGACGCCAAGGTATTCATATCCTCCGCCGACTGGATGCCCCGGAATCTTGACCGGCGGATCGAGACCTTGGTGCCGATCGATAATGCGACGGTACACCAACAGATTCTCGACCAGATCATGATTGCCAATCTGAACGACGAAGCGCAGTCCTGGATCCTGGAGCCTGAGGGAACCTATCGCCGCGTGCGCTCCACCGCCAAATCCTTCAGCGTCCACACCTACTTCATGACCAATCCCAGTCTCTCGGGACGCGGATCGGCCCTGAAGAAATCGAGAAAGACGCCGAGATTGGTCCTCAGAAAGACCTAAAGGCTCCATGGTAGCAGGTTCGCTGGCACCAGCCTCGGCGCTCTCCAAATCCAGCCCGAAGGACGGGCGGATTGCCGTCATCGATATCGGTTCGAACTCGATCCGCCTGGTGGTCTTCGACGGCCTGAAGCGCGCGCCTGCGACCGTCTTCAATGAAAAGGTCCTCTGCGGTTTGGGCCGAGGGCTGCAGAAAAGCGGCTACCTTCATCCGGACGGCGTTGCTCTGGCGATACCCAACCTTGTGCGCTTTACCGCGCTGGCGAAGGCCATGGGGATCGAGCGTGTCGATCTCATCGCTACCGCAGCGGTGCGCGATGCGGAAGACGGTCTTCAATTCGCCGATGCGGTGGAGCGGGCCTGCGGCGAGCCGATCCGAATCCTGAGCGGGGCCGAGGAAGCGCAGCTTTCAGCCCTGGGTGTGATCGCGGGAAACCCCGAGGCGGACGGCATCATGGGCGACCTCGGGGGCGGCAGCCTGGAGCTTGTCGAGATCAATCAGGGAAAGATCGGCCGCGCCACGACACTGGCACTCGGCCCCCTTCGTCTGATGGAAAGTTGCGGCGGCGACCGGCAGGTGGCACGGAGCCAGGTCGATGCGGCGCTGTCGGAGGTGGACTGGCTTGCGACAGGCAAAGGCCGGTCCTTCTATCCCGTCGGTGGCGCCTGGCGCAATCTGGCACGGCTGCACATCGAGCAAAAACGCCACCCGCTGCACGCGATTCACGGGCACACCATCCAGTACCGCGAAGCCGTAAAGCTGGCCCGTCTTGTGTCCCGGCAGGGCAAGACCTCGTTGTCCGGTATCGACTTCATCTCGCGGCGGCGCCGGGAGACTCTGCCACTGGGCGCCCTGGTGCTTGGGCGGCTGTTGCGCATCACCAATTCCTCGGCGATCAGTTTTTCGACCTACGGTCTGCGGGAGGGATATCTTTTCGATCAACTGCCCAAAGACCAGCAGGCCGAAGATCCTTTGATCGCTGCGGCGCGCGACTTTGCCGAGCGGGAAGGCCGCTTTGGCGACCTCGGCGATGGCCTGATGCGGTGGTGCGATGCGATCTTTCCCGATGAAGACGAGGAAGAGCATCGCCTGCGTCTCACGGCCTGCCATATCTCCGACTTTGCCTGGCGGGAGCACCCGGACTTTCGCGCAAGTCAGGCCCTGCGCCGGGTTCTGCACCATCCCTTTGTCGGCATCGATCACACGGGCCGCAGCTTTCTCGCCTACACCGTCTTCCTGCGTTACGGCGGTGCGCCCGATTCAAGCAAGGTGGCGAGAGCCACGACCTTGTTGAGCGAGCGTTCGAGGGGCCGGGCCAAGCTGTTGGGGGCGGCGCTGCGGCTGGCTTTCCGGGTGTCGGGGGCGACGCGTGCAATTCTCGATCGCAGTTCCCTGCGGGTCGATGGCGATACCCTGGAACTGGTGCTGCCCGATGATGGTTCGGTGCCGGATGGGGAGGCGGTTCAGCGACGCTTGCGTGCCTTGGCGGCGGTCGGGGACTTCAGGGAAACGCGGATTATCCTCTGATCCGGAGCGGTTCAACGCACCTCAATTTCTCGAACGATATCAATGATCTGAAAGCGCTGGCCGTCAGCTTCCCGCTCGACACGGTAGATGCCGCGGTAGGTGCCCTTGGGCCAGGCGTCCTGGCGCAGCCGCTTGCCGACAAAGCGGGAGAGGGTGGCGCGGTTCCGCTCGAGTACCCGTTCGGCCCCGACGAACTTACGTCCGTCCGGACCCAGAATGACCATGGTTTCATGGTCGCCCTGGCGAATGCCCCAGGCGCCGACCCAGAAAATGAACACCGGGGATGTCGCCGAAATGGTCTCCGGTGGTTCGATCCCCGCCATGACCTCCCGGTGCTCCGCCTGGCGGTCCAGAAAGCCCGACGAGAGCAGTCCGCCAGCGCGATAGGGAATCTGTGCCTGGGCTGCTTCCGACCAGAGACTCTGTGCTGTCTCGCCGCAATTGGCCGAAGGTTCCAGCCCGGTAAAGGGGTCGAGCAGTTTGTTTCGGTGGGTAACGGCGAAGTGGACATGCGGGAAGTCGCTGTTGCCGGATAGGCCGATCAGGCCGAGCTTGTCGCCGCGCTTGACGGTGTCGCCTTTCTTTACCGCGACGCTGCCTTTCAGCAGATGCGCGTAGGTGGTGACCCAACCGTCTCCGTGCCCGATGGCAACCCAGTTGCCGTTACGCTCCTCACGGGTTTTGCCCGGGCCGCTGTCCTGCATCAGGATGTCGGGCTGGCCGTCAAACGCCATGAGAACCCTGCCGCCGGCGGCCGCGACAACCGCCACGCCCTCGCGCATTTCGATCTCGGTCGGCACCCGGAAATCGACCCCGCGGTGTCCATTGTAGCCGAGGCTCCCGCAGGTGTGATCGAGCCAACCCTCGCCGCCATCGTAGTCGACGTAATTCTGGATGTTGCAGACGGTGCCCATGACGCAGTCGACCGGCAGATCGAAGCCGCCGCCGGGCGGGCGTCTTTCCTGGGCCTCCGCAGCAGCGGCCGTGATTAAAACCGCAAGACCGATCATCACACCGAGCAGGGAACGGGTCATGTTCAATCGGCTTCCTGGGGTGCCTTGATGGGAACGATCTTGATCTTGCTGCCGGCAGCCGAAAGCGCCACATCGCCGCTCTTCAACGCCAGCGCATCGCGCCCGAAGATGTCGTAGCGCCAGCCCTTGAGGGCCGGGACATCGGCCTTGCTGTCGGCAGCGATCTGTTCCAGATCGGCCGTGTTGGCGATGAGCTTTTGCGCCACGTCATGTTCGTCGCAGCGCAATTTCAACAAGACCTTCAGCAGGTCGATCAGGGGGCCGGAGCCGTTGGGCGCCGACTGTTTCACAACCGGCCGGGGAAGCTGCTTGTCGGGCAGGGCGAGCCCTTGAGCCACAGCTTCGAGAATCGCCTTGCCGAGACGGCCCCGCGCCATGTCCTTGTTGAGGCCCCTGGAGCGGGCCAACTCTTCTTCGCTGGTCGGCCGGTGGGCCGCGATATCGAAAAGCTGCTCATCCCGCAGCACCCGGCCCCGCGGCACGTTGCGCTGCTGCGCCTCCTGCTCGCGCCAGGCGGCCAGGGCATGGAGCACCGCAAGGTAGCGCCGGTCGTTGGAGCGCGTCTTCAGACGCCGCCAGGCCTGATCCGGTTCCAAGCGATAGGTGTCCGGCGAGGTCAGGATCGCCATTTCCTCTTCCAACCAGCCGGCCCGGCCGGTCTTGGTCAACTGGCGCTCCAGCTTCCGATAGATCTTCCGCAAGTGGGTGACGTCGGCCAGGGCATAGTTCAATTGGCGTTCCGCCAGAGGACGCCGCGACCAGTCGGTGAAGCGGGACGACTTGTCCACATGGGCGCCGGTCATCTTGCGCACCAGGGTGTCGTAGCCCACCGATTCCCCGAAGCCGCAGACCATGGCGGCGACCTGGGTATCGAAGATCGGCGCCGGCAGGCGCCCGGTTAAATGAAAGAAAATCTCCATGTCCTGACGGGCGGAGTGCAGAACCTTGACCAGGCGCGGGTCGTCGAACAGCGCCAGAAGCGGTGCCAGATCCAGGTCCGGCGCCAGGGTGTCGACGGCGGCAACGTCGTCCGGTCCTGCGACCTGGAGCAGGCAAAGCTTCGGCCAGTAGGTCGAATCGCGCAGGAACTCTGTATCTACGGTGATGAAGTCGGCTTTGGCCAGTCGTTCGCAGAGGGCTTCAAGCTCTGCGGTTTCGGCAATCAATGTCATGCCAGCGGTATACACGCTATCGCTAGACGGTAAAAGTGCCGAGGCTCCTGCCACCCATTTCCGGCCGGGCACCCGCGTATGCGGGCCGGCCTCTCGCTGGCTGCCTTGCAGACTTGACAAAACCCCCGATTCCCTGCCTTTTGCGCCCTCGTTCAGACCCTTTCCGACCAGACCCCGGGACTAGCCTCAATGCACCCCTATCGTAGCCATAGCTGTGGAGAACTGCGGCCGAGCCATGCTGGCGAGCAAGTCCGCCTGTCCGGCTGGATCCATCGCAAACGCGACCACGGCCAGCTTCTTTTCGTCGACCTGCGCGACACCTTCGGTATCACCCAATGCGTGATCGACGTGAGCAGCCCGCTGTTCCCGATGCTGGAGGAAACCAGGGTCGAGAGCGTGATTACGGTCACGGGGCCGGTGGTCCAGCGGACGCCTGAGACGGTTAACGCGGCGGTTCCCACCGGCGAAGTGGAGGTGCAGATCCAGGAGCTGACGGTCCAATCGCGGGCCGAGGTCCTGCCGCTGCAGGTCAATTCCGACGAGGATGCTGGCGAGGAAACCCGCCTGCGCTATCGCTACCTGGATCTGCGGCGCGAGAAGATGCAGGCCAAGATCCGGCTGCGGGGGGCGGTGATCAACTCAATCCGGCGTCGTATGGTGGAACAGGGCTTCCAGGAATTCCAGACGCCGATCCTGACCGCGAGCAGCCCCGAGGGCGCCCGCGATTATCTGGTGCCGAGCCGCCTGCATCCCGGCAAGTTCTACGCCCTGCCGCAGGCGCCGCAGATGTTCAAACAGCTCCTGATGATGGCGGGTTTCGACCGTTACTTTCAGATCGCACCCTGTTTTCGCGATGAGGACAGCCGCGCCGACCGTTCGCCGGGTGAGTTTTATCAGCTCGATCTGGAAATGAGCTTCGTCACCCAGGACGATGTCTTCGCGGCCTTGGAGCCGGTGCTGGGCGGTGTTTTCGAGGAATTCGCCGAGGGCAGGCAGGTGACGGCGGCGCCTTTTCCGCGCATTCCTTTTCGCGAAGCCATGCTGAAGTACGGTTCGGACAAGCCGGACCTGCGCAACCCGATCGAGATCGTTGACGTGACCGAGTCCTTCCGCGGCTCGGGCTTCGGTATTTTCGCGAAGGCCGTCGAAGGCGGTTCGGTGGTGCGGGCCATTCCGGCCCCCGGCGCCGGGGAGCGCCCGCGCAGCTTCTTTGACAAGCTGAACGACTGGGCACGCAGCGAGGGGGCCGCGGGCCTCGGCTACATCATCTTCGCCCCCGACGGCACCGCCAAGGGGCCGATCGCCAAGAACCTGGATGCCGAGCGGACGGCGCAGATCAAGGAAGCCGCCGGCCTTCGCGACGGCGATGCGGTATTCTTTTCCTGCGACAAGGCGGGGGCCGCGGCCAAGCTGGCCGGCCAGGTCCGCAACCGCCTGGGCGACGAGTTGGATATCCTGGAAAAGGACGCCTTTCGCTTCTGCTGGATCGTCGACTATCCGATGTTCGAACTGGACGAGGACAGCGGCAAGATCGAGTTCAGCCACAATCCCTTTTCCATGCCGCAAGGCGGTATGGAGGCCCTTGATGGCAAGGACCCTTTGGGCGTTCTGGCCTATCAGTACGACATTGTCTGCAATGGGGTCGAGCTTTCCTCCGGCGCGATCCGGAACCACCTGCCAGAGATCATGTACAAGGCCTTTGCCATCGCTGGCTACAACCAGGAACAGGTGGATGCGGAATTCGCCGGCATGATCTCCGCGCTAAAGTTCGGCGCGCCGCCGCATGGCGGATCGGCGCCGGGCATCGACCGCATCGTCATGCTTCTGGCGGATGAGCCGAACATCCGCGAGGTGGTGGCCTTCCCGATGAACCAGCGGGCAGAGGATCTGATGATGCAGGCGCCGGCGGCTGTCAGCGAACGGCAACTCGCGGAGTTGCACATCAAGCTGGATCTGCCGCCGGAATAGGCTGCGGTAGGGGCGCGGGGCGATGACCGGTCAATTTCCCCCTGAGCTTCCCAGGGAGCACGGCTTTTTCATGCCTGCGGAGTGGGCTCCCCATGAGCGTTGCTGGATGGCCTGGCCCTGCCGGGACGCGCTCTGGGGTGATGGGCTGGAGCCGGCACGGCGGGCCTATGCCGCCGTTGCCCGGGCCATCGCAGGCTTCGAAGCGGTGACCATGCTGGCCAACGCGGAGGACCTCTCCGCTGCGGCTACGCTCTGCGGCACAGAGGTCGATTGCCGGGCGATGCCATTGGACGATTCCTGGATGCGCGACTTCGGGCCGAGCTTCGTGATCGACGGGCAGGGGGGCATCGCCGGTGTCGATTGGCGGTTCAATGCCTGGGGCGAGAAGTTTCTTCCCTACGACCGCGATGCCTCTCTGGCTGAAAGGCTGCTCGTCGATATCCGAATTCAGCGCTTTTCAGCGCCTTTGGTTCTGGAGGGCGGTTCTATCCATGTGGATGGCGAAGGGACCTTGCTTACCAGCGAGGAGTGCCTGCTGGCGCCGAACCGCAATCCCGACCTCGGCCGTGCGGATATCGAAGACCTGCTGCGGCGCTATCTGGGAGTCAAAGCTTTCGTTTGGCTGGGGCAGGGGTTGGAGGACGACGATACGGACGGCCATGTTGACAACATTGCCTGCTTCGTGCGCCCCGGCGTGGTGATGACCGTCGTCTGCAACGATCCCGCGGATGCCAATCATCACATTCTGAAGGATAACCTGGCGCGCCTGAACAAGGCCAAGGATGCGCGCGGAAGAACGCTGGAGGTTATCGAACTGCCGCTGCCGCGCGAACGGCGCTATCTGGGGTCCCAGCGGCTGGCTTTGTCTTACGTGAATTACTACATCGCCAACGGCGGCGTCGTGATGCCGTCCTTCGGCGATAGCCAGGACGAAGCCGCGCGGGTGATCCTGGAGCGGGCCTTTCCGGACCGCCGGGTGGTCCAGGTTCCCGTCAGCGACATCCTCGTCGGTGGTGGCGGCATTCACTGTATAACCCAGCAACAACCGCGCCCGTGACACACTGAAGCGGGCGTCTTGGTTCCGGAACCGCATCAAAGAGGCCATTCCGGTTATCAATCGTATTTCCGCGAATGAGCGGGCAGGCGCTAGGTTCTTGGTCCTGCTCTCTTGGTCATGGCCAGACCTTCCGCCGCCTTCCTGTCCGATTCATTGAGCCACAACCAAACAATATGACTACTCAAAGTAGAATAGAAGAATAGCCGAATAATAGAATTAACGGTTACTTCATTCCCTCCTTCTATAGCCCAGGCAAGCCTGCGCCAATCCCTCAGAATCGTCTGAGAGCCTTGGAAAGCGGGCATAAATATTCTGATTAGAAGGGATCTTGGGGATCATGGGAAATCGTCTTTTTCAGCGCGCGCTGCTGCCGACCGTAGCTCTGGCGCTCGCCTTTAACGCAACTTACGCGGCAAACGCCGAGGTTGGCGTCACCGACACCACCATCACCTTCGGCCAGTCGGCCGCTCTGGACGGCCCGGCGGCCGCCCTTGGCGTCGGCATGCGCGAAGGTATCCTGGCCGCTTTTGCCGAGGCCAACCGCAACGGCGGTGTGGCGGGGCGCCAGCTGGAGCTGAAAAGCTACGACGACGGCTACGAGCCGGAGCGGGCCATCAGCAACGTTCAGAATCTGATCAATCAGGATCAGGTTTTTGGCCTGATCGGCGCGGTCGGCACACCGACCTCCAAAGCGACGCAACCGATCGCGACGGAGAATGCGGTGCCTTTCGTCGGTCCGTTCACGGGTGCCGGCTTCCTGCGTGACGCTGCGCTGACCAATGTGATCAACGTGCGCGGCACCTATGGCCAGGAAACCGAAGCCTGGATCAAGCATCTGACCGAAGATCTGGGCTACGATCGCATCGCGATCCTCTACCAAGATGACTCCTTCGGGCGTGTCGGCCTTGCCGGCGTCAACAAGGCGCTTGAGAAGCGCGGCCTCTCCCTGGTCGCCGAAGGCACTTACAAGCGTAACACGACGGCGGTGAAGTCGGCGCTGCTTGCCATCCGCAAGGCCGATCCGCAGGCTGTGGTGATGGTCGGCGCCTACAAGCCGATCGCAGAGTTCATCAAGCTCGCCCGCAAGACCAAGGTGAACGCAACCTTCGTCAACATCTCCTTCGTCGGTTCCAAGGCTTTGGCCAAGGAGCTGGGCAAGGACGGTGAAGGTGTGGTGATCACTCAGGTCGTGCCGTTCCCCTGGGACAACTCGATCCCGTTGGTTCAGCAGTACCAGGCTGCAATGAAGGCGCATGACGCATCCGCCGAGCCGGGTTTCGTTTCGCTCGAAGGCTACATGGTCGGCCGCATTGCGATCATGGCATTGGAAAATGCCCAGGGTGAACTGACCCGTGAGTCCTTCCTGAAGGCGGTTTCCGATACCGGCAGCTTCGACCTTGGCGGTGTCACATTGAACTACGGCCCGGGTGACAACCAGGGCATGGACAAGGTGTTCCTTTCCATCATTCAGGCTGATGGATCCTTCAAGGCGGTTCAGCGCCTCGGCGGTTCCAGCTAAGCAGTGTTGCGGGGGATGTCTCTCTTGGGCATCCCCCGTATCCGAAGAACCCCTCGGGGATCAGTTTTGTCGGATTGGGATAAGTTCGATGGATGAAGTACAGGGCTCGGTTGTGGGCGTGCCCGAAGCGGAGCAGAGCGAAGCGCCGGTTACAGACGATCATGCAGCAAAGGGTCGCAGGAAAGCCGGAATTACCCAGGTCTTTCATCGTTTCGCCGGAATAAGGGCACGGCTTTTCAGCGCATTTGGGGCCGTAGTCGCCCTGACCTTTGCCGCCAGTGCCATCGCGTTTCTGTCGTTTTCCAATGTCGGCAATGTATTCCAACAGATGACGGATCGCAGTGTGCCGGCGATGACCGAGGCGCTGAGACTCTCCACCATCAGTGCCGTCCTGTCGGCCGAGGCACCCGCCCTGGTAGCGGCCAAGGATGATGCCGAGCGTGCGGAGCGCAACGCGGTGCTCCAGGAAAAGAAGACTGAATTGAACACGACGCTTGAATCGCTGCGATCCCGGTTGGGTTCTTCGGACCAATTGACGGCGATCGAGGGATTGACGGGTGAGGCGATTGCCAACCTTGAACTGTTGGATACAGCCGTGGGCGAGATGCTCAAAGCCCGCGCTGCCCGCGAAGCAAAGGTTCAGGAGATTGCCAGTGTTCACGAGGAAGTCCTGGCCATCACCGTTCCCTTGGTTGACGACCTGAACTTCGACCTGGTGATTCAGGCCGACGATGCTTCTCTTATCGGTGGCGACGCCGTCACCGAGCTCTTCGACGGTGGCGTCACGTCGCTGCGCGCGGTCCTGCAGATTGAATCCCAGTCGAATCTTCTGGATGGCATCCTGCGCGACGCGGCAAACACCAACGATGCAAGCCGCCTGCAGCCCTTGACGGAGCGTTTCAACGCTGCTGCTGCGACGCTCGGTGAAAGCCTTCAACAGGTTCCGGAGAGCGATCAGTCGGAAGCCCTCGGGTTTCTGATCGGCAGTCTGGTTGCTCTGGGTGCGGGAGATGTAAACGTCTTTACCCTTCGGGCCGCTGAACTGGGCGCGTCGGGTCATGCGGACAAGGTTCTGAAGACCAGCCGAGACCTGACAGCGCAACTTGCCGGGCAGGTCAACTCCTTGGTGGCCCTTGCGGAGAACGAACTCAATCAGGGCACGGGCTCATCGGAGTCGGCGATTGCCAACGGCAAGCTCTGGCTTGCGGTGATAGCGGCGATCAGCCTCGTCTTCTCCCTGGCAATCGCCTGGCTTTATGTCGGCCGCAACCTGGTAACCCGCCTCAGCGCCGTCGTCGCTGCCATGCGCGAGATTGCAGGCGGCGACCTGAAGGCCGATGTGGCCGTGACCGGTAGCGACGAGATTGCCGAGATGGCCAAGACGTTGGTGGTCTTCCGCAACGGTCTGGCCGAGGTTGAGGTCGCCAATACCAAGGTCGAAAAGGAACGCGAGACTGCGGCCAAGGAACGGCGCTCCGCCATGCTGGCGCTGGCCGATAGCTTCGAAGCGTCTGTCCTTGGGGTTGTCGAGTCTGTTTCCACGGCCTCGGGCGAAATGCGCAGCTCTTCCAAGGGCGTCGCCAGTACGGCTGACGATGCCAAAACGCAGGCGGATGCCGCGGCTGCGGCTGCGCAGCAGGCCTCGACCAATGTGCAGACCGTGGCTTCCGCAGCAGAAGAGCTTGCTTCCTCGATTCAGGAAATTGGCCGTCAGGTGAACCAGTCGTCCAAGGTTGCCGCCAAGGCGGTGGCCAAGGGACAGGAAACCAATACCCAGGTCGAGGGGCTTGACCAGGCGGCCCAGAAGATTGGTGAGGTCGTGCGGCTGATAACCGACATTGCCGAGCAAACCAATCTGCTGGCCTTGAATGCAACCATCGAGGCGGCCCGGGCCGGAGAGGCCGGCAAGGGATTTGCTGTGGTGGCGAGCGAGGTCAAGCAGCTCGCGACGCAGACCGCTAAGGCGACGGAAGACATAGCCGAGCAGATCACGAACATCCAAGGTGCGACGCGGGATGCCGTCGGCGCGATCCGGGAGATTACGACAACGGTCTCCGAGATCGATGAGATCGGCGCTGCCATCGCCTCTGCAGTGGAGGAACAGTCCGCAGCGACCAAGGAGATATCGCGCAACGTGCAAGAGGCCGCTTCCGGCGCACAGACGGCGGGCAGCAACATATCAAGCGTTCATGAAGCGATCGGTCACACCGGGGACTCGGCGCAAAAGATGCTCGGCGCTTCGAGCACGCTTGTGGAGCAGGCAGGGGAGCTGAAGACGCAGGTAGGTCAATTCCTCGAGAAGGTCCGCAGCGCGTGACCAGAGTCGCGACACGGCTCAATCGTCAGTGAAGCTCCAGATCCTGGCGTGGTCTTTTGCGCGCTCTGGCTTGATGACCCGCACGCGCTCCTTGATGCCCTCGTCAGTCATCTCCCGTGCGATGGCCAGCAGTGTTCCAAGCTTGTGGTCGCCGAGGCTTGCTGCGTCATCCAGTTCAGCCCGGGCAGCAGGTAGGGCTGCCGCGAGATTGGGTGCGCCATAGCGGGTTACCAAGTGCTGGGCGAGCTGTTCGACGGCCCTGAAAAAGCCGGCTTCATCGATCTCGGCAATCTCGACCAGCGTCGTGAAGCCGAAGCTTTCAACGCCCAGCCAGGCCGATCCGAAGGCAAGGCGCTGTTTTCGGTCAACCGTCTCGGGATCTATGTCGGCGAAAACAAAGGTTCCGGGCACGGCCCATTCGCCCTCCTGACAAGGGCTTTCGAAGATATCGAGATCAGAGCGGTCGAGGCGGATGGCACGAGGAAGACGCATAAAGCCATTCTACCGCAGCCGCCGCCGTATTCCGAGAGACTTCGGCGGCCTTTCCACGGACAGTGTGATGCTGGCGTTTTCAGGCCTCGGCAGGGATAAGGCGTGGCTTCTTGTTGCGATAGAGGTTTTGATCGGCGAGGAAGATCAGGGTTTCGGGCCGACTGTCGCGATCATACTCAGCCATGCCGAAGCTGGCGGAAACAGGCAGGGTCGTCCGTTGCCAGGGCACCTGAAGGGCGTTGATCAGCGTCGAGAGTTTGTCGGCCAGAAACGCACTCTCCTGGTTGGGCGTGTGGGTCATGATCACGGCAAACTCGTCTCCGCCGACCCGGGCGACATAGTCGCTCTCTCGCGTATTGTTTTTCAAGGCCTGCGCGACGGCGCGCAGTATGGCGTCGCCGGCCTGGTGCCCGTAGCTGTCGTTGACCGCCTTGAAATGATTGAGGTCACAGAGCAGCAACAGGCCGGTTTCCGGCAGGCGGCGGGCTCTCGCCAGGGCGCGGGAGAGCTCGGCCTCGAATCCGCGGCGGTTGAGCAGGGTGGTCAGTTCATCGGTTACGGAAAGGGACTCAAGATAGCGGATCCGGGCGCGCTGAAGTGCCATGGATTGCTCGGCTTCAGCGGCGGAAGCGAGCAGATCATCGAGAAGATCAAGGGCTGCCGGCCCCAAGGTGTCCGGCAGTTCGTGCGCCATGCGCCGCAGGCGGTCGGCCGCAGAACAAAGCTGCGGCAGACTGTCCTGAGCGATCAGCTTGTCGATCTTGAGGCCGTCCAATAGGCCCGGAACCATTGTCATCTCTACTCCGGCGGCGAAACTCCCCATAACCTTCCTTGCAAGCGTCGGGCCAAGGCAATAGGTTGATTTTTCAGGGCGTTATGCCGCTGCCTTGGGGTTGGCAGCGGCAAAAACTGCCGACTATCAGGAGAAACCTGCCGGTCAGCCCGGTTTCCCCCCAGTGGGTGAAACAGCAGGCGCATTTTGTCGAACGCCTTGATATTTAAGAGAATTGCAAACACTTAGCTCTACTGAGGAATTCGATTGCAGGGGCAGCAGTGATAGCTGGAAAACCAATCATGAAGGTTCTAAACGGGATTGCCGGGGTGGCTCTTGCCGCTTCTTTCAGTCTTCCCGCAGCCGCAGCGGGGCCCGGCCCGGCGGCCGACCTGCTGCCGCACCGGGCGGCCTATCACCTCACCCTCGGCGACATCGACAGCTCCAGCCCCGTCATCCAGGCGCAGGGCCGTCTCGACTTTGAATGGTCCGATGCCTGCGATGGCTGGGTCGTCCAGCAACGGTTCCGGGTTCGGATGGCCTATGAGGATGGACTCTTGGCGGATTTCGGTTGGACCTTGTCGTCCTGGGAGTCAAAAGACGGTAAGAGGTACCGCTTCTTCATCAGGCGCTTCAGTGGCGGCAACGAGATCGAAAGAGTGCGCGGAGAAGCGACCCTGGGCGCCGATGGCACCGGCCGCGCCACCTTCTCAGAACCAGAAGTCCGCGAGATCGCTTTGCCGGCCGGCACGCTGTTCCCAACGCAGCACACCATCGATGTGCTGGCCGGCGCAGGGGCGGCGGAGAGTCCGCTCTGGCGCCTGGTCTTTGACGGCTCGGGCGACGAAGGCCTGTTTGGTGTTTCCGCGGCCCTTTCCCGCAGTCTTCCCGCCGGAGCGCGCACCCAGATTGCGAGCCCTCTGATCGCCCAGGTACCGTCCTGGCGGTTCAATCTTGCCTTCTTCGGTATCGATGAGTCCAACGCCGAACCAGAACAGGAGCAGGGGTTGAGGCTCTTCGCCAATGGTGTCGTCGACGAGATGCGCCTGAACTACGGTGACTTCATTCTGAATGCCGATCTGAATCGCGTGGAGGCCCTGCCGGTTCCCGATTGCTGAGCCGATCAGCTCTTGGCGCCCTTCGAGTCCGATGCTGCTTTGCCGGCCACCTGGTCTTTTGGCGAAGAGTTTTTCGCCGCCGGGCGATCCTTCGACGCAACTTTTAGCGTCCGGCCTTTGACAATCGAATCCTCGCCCAGCTTGTCGCGCACCTGATCCATCGCCATTTCGACTTTCACGCGCTTGTTTCGGGCGGGGTCCAGAAGGTCCGGCAGATCCGCCTCGTCGCTTGCCGTGAGATCCGCCGCGCCGACGCCGATTAGCCGAAAGGCCTTGCCATCCGCTTCCTGGCGCAGAAGCGGTTCGGCAACGCGGTAGATTTCTTCGGCCATTTGCGTCGCGCTGGACAGCTTTCGCGACCGGGAAATCAGTTTGAACTCGGCGGTTTTGAGTTTCAACTGCACGGCTCCGCCGGCCAGGGAAGCGCGTTTCAGGCGCCGCGCGACCTTTTCGCAGAGCGGCCAGAGTGTCTCGAGGAGACGGTCGGCCTTCGAGATATCGGTGTTGAAGGTGGTCTCGGAAGAGATGCTTTTGGTCTGCCCCTGGGAGACCACGGTTCTGTCATCCTGCGCGCGTGCAAAGTGATAGAGCCGCTTTCCGATCCGGCCGTAGCGGGCGACCAGGGCCGCCTCTTCGAAGGGCAGAAGGTGGCGGACAAGAGTGATGCCGTCGCGGGCGAGGGAAGCGCGCAAGGACTTGCCGACCCCCCAGATAATGCTGACGGGTTGGGCCGCCAGGAAGTCACGAGCCTCTGCTTGGCCGATAACGGCAAAGCCCCGCGGCTTATCCAGGTCCGATGCGATTTTTGCAAGGAACTTGTTGAAGGAAAGTCCAATCGAGGCGGTAAGGCCCAGGTCGTCTTCAATGCTCTTCACCAAGGCTGCAAGGCTGCGCGCCGGCCAACCTTTGTGCAGCTTCTCGGTGCCGGTCAGATCCAGGAAGGCTTCGTCGATGGAGATCGGTTCGACCAGCGGTGTCAGCGCCCGCATGCGTTCGCGGATTTCCTTGCCGATTGTGCTGTACTTGGCCATGTCCGGGCGGATCACCACGGCATCCGGGCAGGCCTTCAGGGCTTTGAACATGGGCATGGCAGAATGCACGCCGTACATGCGCGCGACATAGCAGGCGGCTGAAACCACCCCGCGCCGTCCGCCGCCGACGATAACGGGTTTGTCTCTCAGGTCGGGCCGGTCGCGTTTTTCGACACTGGCGTAGAAGGCGTCGCAATCAATATGGGCGATGGCGAGGCTGTCCAGCTCGGGATGATGAATCAGGCGCGGGCCGTGACAGCGGGGGCATCTGTCGGATGCGCCGGTGCCTATCGCGTCTGCGCCCCGGCCGGCGTCCGCTGTCTCAGTAGATGAGGCTTGTCGGCGCCGGTCCTCGAAGACCTCCAGGCAATCCCGGCAAACGGCAGGCACGCATCACCTCCAGTCTGCCAGCGCCTGGGGCAGTTCCTCCGGGCGCCATAGCTGTGCTGCACCGAAGACACCGCTGGAATCACCGTGAGTCGCCTTGACGATCGGGGTGGTAACCTGATCCGAGAAGACGAACCGGGGCAGAAGCTCAGGGACATTGCGGTAAAGGCGTTCGATATTGGAAACCCCGCCGGCCAGGACGATAACATCCGGGTCCAACACGTTGATGACAGCCGCAAGGCCGCGGGCGAGGCGGTTTTCATAGCGCTCCAGCGCCAGACAGGCCTTTGATTCGCCGGCCTCGGCCCGCTCGGCGACCTCCGCAGCCGTCGTTTTGATGCCGCTCAGGGCTGCATAGTCTCTTGCCAGCCCGGGTCCGGAAAGAAAGGTCTCCACGCAGTCCCGCTTACCGCAGTAACAGGGATTTCCCGCCTGTTCATCCGGCTCCGGCCAGGGCAGGGAACTGTGTCCCCACTCACCGGCAATGGCATTGCGGCCGATATGCGGACGACCGTTGATCGCGATTCCACCCCCGACGCCGGTACCGATGATGACGCCAAATACCACCGAGGCGCCGGCGGCGGCGCCATTGCTGGCCTCCGAAACGGTCATGCAGTTGGCATCGTTGGTGATCCGCAGCGGCCGTTCCAGGAGCCCGGCCAGATCGCGGTCGAGCGGCCTGTCGAGAAGCCAGGTAGAATTTGAGTTTTTCACTAAACCGGTGGCTGCAGAGAAGGCGCCCGGAATGCCGATCCCGACGCTGCCGCGAATTCCCAGCTCCGATTCAATGTCTTTGATGAGATCGGAAATAGCGGTGATGGTCGCGCCGTAGTCCTGGCGAGGCGTTGCTACACGGCGGCGAATTAATGTGTCGCCATCACTGGCCAAGGCGATCGCTTCAATTTTGGTGCCGCCAAGATCAACCCCGATCTGCATGAGATCTTTACCTATTTTGCCACTTGGTCGCCGGAGCTACAGAAAGTAGTTTATCCAAAGCTTACCAAAAATTAACTTTATCGCTCTATCTATACGGCGAGGTCGGTGGTCAGGTGTCTCTCTGAGGTACTCCGCCGTTTTCGAAGGACTTGTCGGTACCGTCTTCCTTACGGACAGTGCCTCCTTATCATAAGTGCCATCGGGCAGGGCAAATAACATGATGAATGGAACGAATACCGCAGCCAGCGAAGGTGTGGCCAAGACCGTACTGATCGTGGAGGACAACGAGCTCAACATGAAGCTCTTTCACGATCTGCTGGAGGCGCATGGATACAACATTCTCCAGACCAAAGATGGCATGGAAGCCCTGCGCCTGGCGCGCGAGCACCGCCCCGATCTGATTTTGATGGATATCCAGCTGCCGGAGGTTTCGGGGCTGGAGGTGACCAAGTGGATCAAGGAAGACGATAATCTGAAGGCCATCCCCGTAGTCGCCGTGACCGCCTTCGCCATGAAGGGTGACGAAGAGAAGATTCGCGAGGGCGGCTGTGAGGCCTACATCGCCAAGCCGATATCCGTCGCCAATTTCCTGGAGACGGTTGAGCGGTTCCTGAGCTAGCCGCCGTAACGTACAGCCGACCATGACCGCGCGTATACTGGTCGTCGACGATATCCCAGCAAATGTGAAGCTGCTCGAGGTCAAGCTTTCGGCCGAGTACTTCGACGTTCTGACGGCATCGGACGGCCCCTCCGCATTAGAGCTTGCCCGCAGCGAAGCGCCCGATCTCATCCTCAGTGATGTGATGATGCCGGGGATGGACGGCTTTGAGCTCTGCGAGCGCCTGAAGGCCGACCCGCAAACAAGCCATATCCCGCTGGTGATGATTACCGCGCTGAGCGACGTTTCCGATCGCGTTCGCGGGTTGGAGGCCGGGGCTGACGATTTCCTGACCAAGCCGGTCAACGACATTGCCCTCTTTGCCCGCGTGCGCTCCCTGGCCCGCCTCAAGCTGATGATGGATGAGCTGAGAGTCCGTCAGGCGGCGAGCGGCGGCGACGAGGTTTTGGCGGAAAGCGGCGTGGATACCGCGGAGGCGATTGTCGATGCCAAGATCCTTTTGGCCGACGCCAGCCCGACGCTCGCCAGTAAGGTCGCCGACTATCTGGCCGAGGACGGCCATAGCACCGAGCACGTTAAAACCGTCGACGAGGCCCTGACTGCATCACAGGCCAGCGACTATGATCTCCTGATCGTCAGCCTGCATCTGGGCGATGAGGACGGTCTGCGGCTCTGTTCGCAGATCCGGTCCCAGGACGAGACCCGCCATGTGCCGATCCTGCTGCTGCTGGACGAAGAGGATCTGCCGCGCCTGCCCAAGGGCCTGGAGATCGGCGTTACCGACTACGTGATCAAGCCGATCGACCGCAACGAACTGCGGGCCCGCACGCGCACCCAGATCCGGCGCCGGCGTTATCATGACAAGCTGCGCGACATGCTGCGCAGCTCGGTCGCCATGGCTTACACCGATACCCTGACCGGGGTCTACAATCGGCGCTACATGAACGCCCATCTTGATCGCAAGATCATGGAGATTGCCGAAACGGTGAAGCCGGTGTCGGTCTTGATGTTCGACCTTGATCATTTCAAGAGCGTAAACGACACCCATGGCCACGGGGCAGGCGACGAAGTCCTCAAAGAACTGGCCAAGCGCGTGAGTCGCAGCGTGCGCGATCTCGATCTGGTCTGCCGCTACGGTGGCGAGGAATTCGTCATTGTGATGCCCGATGCCGAGTTGGACATGGCGGTCAATGTGGCCGAACGCGTTCGCAGCGTGGTGTCCGAGAAGCCTTTCATGATCGGCGAAGACAACATGGCGCTGGAAGTGACCATCTCGGTGGGGGTGGCGACGACACGGGATCCGACCGAAACACCGGAGACGCTGATTGCCAGTGCCGATGAGGCGCTCTATGGCGCCAAGGCGGCCGGACGAAACCAGGTCGTCTCTTCCGAAGTTCGCCGCCGCAGTTCGCGCTCGGCCTCTGTCGGCAGTGACTGAATAGCAAAACGGCCGCCTCAAGGGCGGCCGTTTTCAGCATCCAAGACAGGCTCGGATCACTTCATTTTGCTTTCCTTGAAGATCACGTGCTTGCGGGCTACGGGATCGTACTTCCGGAACTCGAGCTTCTCGGTAAGGGTACGCGGGTTCTTCTTGGCCACATAGAAATAGCCGGTGTCCGCGGTACTCACCATCTTGATCAACTGCGTCGCTGGCTTGGCCATATCCGCTGTCCTTTGACTGAACTGACTGAGGTTGCGGCGAAAATACTTTGCTTTGGCGGTCTGTCAAGCCTCGCCGGGTAGCGTCTCGCGCTTTCCTCGGATTAAGGAATAAAAGCCCATTTCAGTTAGCCGCCCGAGGCTGCCCGCAGGTCGATGGATACCTCCGCCGTGTCGGGGGGGCCCTGAAGGGCGCGGGCAAAGAGGCCCGGATCATGAAGCAGGCGGGTGGCGACCTGTAGGTCGATTTCGGCCTCCTCATCGCGCATCGGACAGTTGGCCCTGAGTGATTCGATGGCCTGATCGTCATTGGTATCGATATCGCGGCGTCTCAGGTCACCAGCCAGGGGCAGGGCGCCGGTCCGGATCAGCGAGAGGACATCTTCGACGGAGTTAACCTCGCCGGTGGTGCAGATGTCCGGCAACACGCCACGCCGATGAAGAGCATAGCCCGAGGGGGCGTGAAAGCGCGCCCAGGTGAGCGTCAGTTCACCCTGATTGGGAAGCCGCAGGACTGTCTGCACGGTTCCCTTGCCATAAGAACTGCTGCCGACGACAACGGCACGGCCTGAATCCTGAAGCGCTGCCGCAACGATTTCCGCGGCGGAAGCCGAGGCGCCGTCCACCAGCACGACCATGGGCGATCCCTTGGAGACGTCGTCATTTGAGGCGCTGAAGTACTGATGGCTGTCAGGGTGGCGGCCGTGAGTGGAGACGATGCGGCCCTGAGTGATGAACAGTTTTGAAACCTCAACGGCCTGATCGAGCAGTCCGCCGGGGTTGCCGCGAAGATCGAGAATGAAGCCCTCCAGCTCGTCGCCGATCTCGTTCTGGGCCAGCTTGACCTTCTGCTTCAAGGTATCCGTGGTGCGCTGGTTGAAGCCGGAAAGGCGGATGTAGGCGAGATTGCCTTCGCGGCGGTAGCTCACCGTCTGCGGTACGATGTGCGATCGTGTGACAGCGATGGCGAGCGGTGAATCGTTTGCTTCGCGATCGACGGTGAGATTTACCTTGGTGCGCACCGGGCCGCGAAGGCGCCGAACCACCTCACGTTGGGAGAGGCCGTCCACACTCGAGCCATCGATCAGGGTGATCACGTCGTCGCTGGTCAGGCCGGCTTTCTCCGCAGGGGTGTTTTCCATCACCGAGAGAACCAGCACCCCTTCTTCGATAAGGCGGATACGAATGCCGATCCCGCCGAAGCCGTCACGGCTGGCGCGGTTTTCCCGCGCCGCCTCGCGCCCCGCATAGCGCGAAAAGCTGTCCAACTCTCCGAGCACGCCGTCGAAGACCACCTCGTAGAGCTGCTCAGGCTCGGCGGTGTCCAAGTCGTCGGAATGGTAGCGGCTGGCGCTGATCGTCGCCGCGGTCAGGGCACCCCATCCCTTGGCGTCGTTGGGGTCGGGCATCGGATAGCTGGCCATGGCGGCGCCGTCGACACTGACCCGCAAAAGATCACCGTCCTGTTCCACACCAATGGCCGGATCGATGCTGGCAAGGCTGCCCATACCGGCGATTGCCAGTTGGGATACCGAAACCTCTTCGATAAAGATGTCGGATACGTCCTGATAGCCGGTGCTGAACAACCGCTCTGCACGCGCCTCGTCGTAGCCGAGGGGCGGGGCGCTGTCCTGCGAGGCGCAGGCAACCATGAGAAATGCAAGGCAGAGAGGACCAGCCCGGCGAAGCAGGCCGCGAACATCCAGAACCTTCATTTCTACCGTCTCGTAGGACGCAAACCTCATTGCCACCCTTAGGAACCCCCGTTACACCCCTTGGACCAAACAATAAACGAAGTCGTTAACTTCGTGCAAAGCACAAATTCGGTAGTCGTCAGAGAAATCGGACCCGAAATTCCCTTTATTAGGCACCCGACAGCGTCAAAGATTCGTTAACGTACGAGTAATAATCCTCTACCGATCCTTTCGACCCCTGGGTGTCCTGGTGCCGGATGAGCCGCCGCGCCGCCCGCTTCCGGGCCTCTTCCCGGAGCCGGATTTGACGCGTTTCTTGCTCTTTTCGGTCGACTTCCCCTTTTTGCGGGAGCTTTGTGGCATTTTTCGGGTCGCGTTTCCGGGCTCGGATGAGGTTTCGTTTCGGTATCTACCTTTGCGTGTGTTTCGGGTTTCTGTATTTTCCTCCGGTTCGTCTTTACTTGGCTCGATCAGGGACAGGATCAGGCCGCCGGTCATGGGTTCCGCTTCCAGCAGGCGGACTCTGAGCCGGTCGCCGAGACGGTAGACCCGGCCCCAGCGCTGACCCTCCAGGCTGTGGCGCGCCTCGACGTGATGGTAGAAGTCGTCCGGTAACGTGCTGATGGGAATGAGGCCGTCGGCGCCGCTCTCGTCCAAGGTCACAAAGAGCCCGAAGCGGGTGACCCCGTTGATCCGTCCGGAGAATGTCACGCCGACCTGGTCCTTCAGGTAGGCCGCGGTAAAGCGGTCGACCGCATCGCGTTCCGCGGCTGCGGCACTGCGCTCCGTGGTGCTGATGTGGGAGGCGGTCTCGTCGAAGGTCGTCTCACTGCCGACCGGCAGCCCGTCCTTACCGAGCTTCAGGCCGCTGATCAAAGCCCTGTGCACCATCAGATCCGCATAGCGCCGGATCGGCGAGGTGAAATGGGCGTAGTGGGTAAGGGCGAGGCCAAAGTGTCCGATGTTCTCCGGACTGTAGATCGCCTGGCTCTGGGACCGCAGAATAAGGTCATTGACCAGGCTGGTTTCGGGCTTGTCGGCGGCCTTGGTCAGGATCTGGGTCAGCGTGCGCGGTTGGACGACCTGGGACATGTTGAGGCGAAGGCCCAGACCTTCAAGCACCTCGGCCAGCGCTTTCAAGCGAACCGGGTCCGGTCTGTCGTGTACACGGTACATGCAGGGTTGTCCGAGGCGCTCCAGCTCTCTGGCCGCGGCAACGTTGGCCGTGATCATGAACTCCTCGATCAGGCGATGACTGTCCAGCCGTTCGCGTGCATCGATACCGATCACCTCGCCATTGTCGGCGAGGCGGATCTTGCGTTCCGGCAGGTCGAGTTCGAGGGTGCCCCGCTTGGCCCTGCCGCGCAGCAGCGAATCGAAAGCCCCGTAGAGCGGCGGCAGTACCGCTTCCAGAACGGCCTCGTTGCCCCGTTCAGTATCGCCGGGGCGGCCGTCACGGGCGGCCTGAACCTCTTCGTAGGTCAGCCGCGCGGCAGAGCGCATCAGTCCGCGGACAAAGCGTTGGCGCAGCAGTCGGCCGTCCTTATCGATCCAGAGATGGACCGCCATGCAGGGCCGCTCTTCTTTGGGATTGAGCGAGCACCAGCCGTTGGAAAGCGCCTCCGGCAGCATCGGCAGCACGCGGTCAGGAAAGTAGACGGAGTTCCCGCGGGCATAGGCCGAGCGATCCAGAGCGCTGTCCGGTTTGACGTAGTGGGCAACGTCGGCAATCGCGACCAGGAGGTGCCAGCCGCCGGCGTTCTTCGGGTCTTCGTCGGCCTCGGCAAAGACGGCATCGTCGAAGTCGCGCGCGTCTGCCCCGTCGATTGTGACCAGCGGTATGCCGCGCAGGTCTTCGCGTTTGCCGGGTTTTGCCGGGCCTGCTGCCTCGGCTTCGGTGACGGCTGCTGCGGGGAACTCGCTGATCAGGCCGTGTTCGTGCAGGGTGATCAGGCTCAGCGCCTTCGGATCGTCACCGCGGCCAAGGCGCTGCAGCACCCGCACCGAACGCAGGCCCAGGCGTGATCTGCCGCGCCGTTCGGGCAGAACTTCAGCCAGCACCAGCTCGCCTGGAGTCGCCCCGTCGGCATTGTCTTTGTTGAGGATGAACTCGCTTTTGGCTCGTTTATCGGTGGGGCGCAGTCTTCCGCCTTCGCTGCCCAGCTCATAGACTCCGAGAACGCGGCGCTGCGGACGGTCGAGCTTGCGAATGACCTGGGCCTCGTAGCTGCCGTCGTCCGTTTTTTTCAGGCGCGCCAGCACCCGCTCGCCAACCGCAAGGGCCGAGCGGCTGCTGCGCTCGGGCGCCATGTAGATCGCCGGTGGCGCCTTTTCTTCATCCCAGACCGTCGGCCGGGCGAGGAGTTCGCCGTCTTCATCAATGCCCGAGATTTCGACGACCAGGACATTCGGCAGTTGACCTGGCGGCGCCAGACGGCGCTGTGGTTTGCGGTCGAGCAGCCCTTCACGCTCCAGATCCTTCAGCAGCGCTTTCAGACGGATGCGGTCGTTGCCTTTGATCCGAAAGGCCCGCGCGATCTCGCGCTTGCCAACAGGTTCGGCGCTTTCGTTGATGAAAGCGAGGACCTGTTCTTTGGTGGGGAAGACGGCGGAGCGGGGCTTCCCGGAGGGGGCCTTGCTGCGCGGCAAAGTCAGTCGGCAGCCGTCGGGGCGACGGCTTTCTTCTTCTTCGCCGCTGGCTTTTTGGCCGCCTTCTTCGCAGGCTTCTTCGCGGCTTTCTTCTTTGCAGCAGGCTTTTTCTTGGCCGCCTTCTTTTTCGCCGCTTTCTTCTTCGCTGCCGGTTTCTTGCCGGCCTTCTGCGCCTTCTTTTCGGCCTGCGCCGCGAGCAGGGGCAGCGCCTGCTCCAGGGTGATGGTCTCCGGATCGATGTCCGAGGGCACCGAGGCGTAGAGCTTTAGATGCTTCACGTAAGGACCAAAGCGTCCTTTGCCCTGCGTAACCGGTTTGCCGTCGTCAGGGTGATCGCCAAGCGGTCGTCCCGCTGCGCCGCGTTTCGGTGCTTCGGCGATCAAGGTGACGGCGCGGTTGAGGCCGATGGTCAGAACGTCGTCGCCTTCGGTCAGGGAGCGATAGGTCGAGCCGTGTTTTACATAAGGGCCGTAGCGTCCGATTCCCGCCGTGATAACCTTGCCGTCCTCGGGATGGGCGCCGACGTCACGGGGCAGGGCGAGCAAGGCCAGAGCCTTCGGCAGATCAACTTCCGCCGGCGAAAGACCCTTGGGCAGCGAGGCGCGCTTGGGCTTGGTGTCACCGTCCGGCTCGCCGACCTGAAGGTAGATGCCGAAGGGTCCCTTGCGCATGGTGATCGGCAGATTGCTCTGCGGATCCTCGCCCAGGAGTTTCGGGTTGGACAGATCGACACCGTCGGTTTCGTCTTCATCGCCGGGGACCGCCAGCGGCCGGGTGAAGCGGCAGTCCGGGTAGTTCGAGCAGCCGATGAAGCCGCCGTTGCGGCCGAGGCGGAGGCCAAGCCGCCCTTCTTTGCAGGACGGGCAGGCGCGCGGGTTCTTCGACGGATCCTCGGGATCGCTTGGAAAAAAGTGCGGCCCAAGATCTTCATCCAGGGCGTCGATCACCTGGGTGATCGAAAGACCGGAGGCGCCTTCGATCGCCGTGCTGAAGGCCGACCAGAAATCCCGAAGCACGAGGCGCCAGTCGATCCTGCCGCCGGAGATATCGTCGAGTTTCTCCTCCATCTCGGCGGTGAAGTTGTACTGAACGTAGCGCTCAAAGAAACTGGACAGGAAGGCGACGACAAGGCGACCACGGTCTTCGGGTGTGAAGCGGCGCTTTTCGAGGCGGACATAGTTGCGGTCCTGAAGCACCTGCAGGATGGAGGCATAGGTGGAGGGCCGGCCGATACCGAGCTCTTCCATCTTCTTGACCAGACTGGCCTCGGTGTAGCGCGGCGGCGGCTGGGTGAAATGCTGTTCGGGCAGAACGTCCTTGCGGTCGACGGCATCGCCTTCGTTCAGCTTCGGCAGACGGCGGTCCCCCGGCTTGTCGGCCTCACCGTCGCCGTCACTGCCCTTGTCGTCCCGGCTTTCCTGGTAAAGGGTCAGGAAGCCGTCGAAGGTGACGATGGAGCCGGTGGCGCGGAGCTGAGCAACGCCGCTGTCGACGTCGATGTCCACCGCCACCTGGTCCAGCTCTGCGCTCGCCATCTGGCTTGCCACCGTGCGGTTCCAGATCAGCTCATAGAGCCGGCGGCCGTCATCGTCGAGATAGGCGCCCATGTCCTTGGGTCTGCGGAAGAGATCGGTCGGCCGGATCGCCTCATGCGCTTCCTGCGCATTCTTCTGCTTCGACTTGTATTGGCGCGGTGCGGAAGGCAGATAGGGATCGCCGTAGTCGGCGGAAATCAGCGAGCGGGTGCCGTCGAGGGCTTCCTGCGCCATGGTGACGCCGTCGGTACGCATATAGGTGATGAGGCCGACCGTCTCGCCGCCCAGGTCGATACCCTCGTAGAGTTTTTGGGCAACCCGCATCGTACGGGTCGCCCCGAATCCCAACTTGCGGGAAGCTTCCTGTTGCAGAGTCGAGGTGGTGAAGGGCGGATAGGGGTTGCGCTTGGTCTGCTTGCGTTCGACTGAGGCAACCGAACAACGTGCCGCCGCCTCCAGTTTCCGGGCCGCGGCCTTTGCCGTTGCCTCGTCGGGCAACCCGAACTTGTCGAGCTTCTCGCCCGCAAGATGCGTGAGCCGCGCCGTGAAGGGGGAGCCTTCGGCATTCGTTAGATTGACATCGATGGACCAGTACTCGCGCGGCTTGAAGACCTCGATCTCCGCCTCGCGCTCAGAGATAAGGCGCAAGGCAACCGACTGGACCCTGCCCGCCGAGCGGCTGCCGGGCAGCTTGCGCCACAGTACCGGCGAAAGCGTAAAGCCGACGAGGTAGTCGAGCGCGCGGCGCGCCATGTAGGCGTCGATCAGTTCCTGATTGAGGCTGCGCGGATGCTCGAAGGCCTCGACGATTGCCTTCTTGGTAATCTCGTTGAAGACCACGCGTTCGACGCCGACGCCTTCCAGAACGTTGCGCCGGCGCAGTTCATCGACGATGTGCCAGGAAATCGCTTCGCCTTCACGGTCCGGGTCAGTGGCGAGGTAGAGGTGTTTGCTGTTCTTAACCGCATCGGCGATTTCGCTGAGACGCTTTTCGCCTCGCTCGTCGACCTGCCAGCTCATCGAAAAGTCTTCGTCCGGTCGCACCGAGCCGTCTTTGGCGGGCAGATCGCGGACATGTCCGTAGCTTGCCAGGACGTGATAGTCCTGGCCCAGGTACTTGTTGATGGTTTTCGCCTTGGCAGGCGATTCGACGACAACGACGTTCATAGTGCGGATGATTCGAACAGTTCCTTACGATCTTCCTAATTAGTGACGGCGAAACGGATATGCCACCAAGGTGTCACGCGGCGCCGGCCGGTCAAGGAAGCCCGTCGTCATAATGGGTTCGCGGGTGCTTTGTAAAGCCGCGCAACGCGGTTTCCCGGATGGCGTTCGATCCGTCCGGCCAGTTCCAGGTCCAGCAGAATGCTGTGGATCGTAGCCACCGGCAGGCCCGAACGCCGGATCAGATCGTCCACCATCAAGGGTTCGGCGCCGAGAAGACCTTCAACGTCACGGTACATGTTTTCGTCGGGGTTCGAATGTTCCAAGGGCTGGGCCGGCACCGTCTCCGGGCTTGGAGGTTCCTCGGGCAGGTTGAGCGGTCTGTGGGCAAACCTGCCCAGATCCTCGAGGACCTGGGCTGCCGACTCAATAAGGGTGGCGCCCTCCCGAATCAGGTGGTTGCAGCCGGAGGCCCTTGGATCGAGAGGGAAGCCCGGGACCGCAAAGACGTCCCGGCCCTGTTCCGCCGCAAAGCGCGCAGTGATGAGCGAGCCGGAGCGCCGTGCGGCCTCGACAACAACGATGCCGAGGCAGAGGCCGGAGATCAGGCGGTTGCGCCGCGGAAAGTGACGTGCCTGAGGCGTTGTGCCGAGCGGCATCTCCGAAATGATCGCCCCGGCCTGCTGAAGGTTGTTATGGAGGTCTGCGTTTTCCGGCGGATAGATAATGTCAGCGCCACCGGCGAGGACAGCGACGCTGGCATGGGCAAGGCTCCCCTTGTGGGCTGCCGTGTCGACTCC
>JANQMC010000022.1 GCA_028280305.1 Pelagibius sp.
TGTCTATGCGTTTACTGCGATCAAAGGGTTGCGCGTTGTCATTGACGGGCCGGTGGGCTGTGAGAATCTGCCGGTGACGGCGGTGCTGCACTACACTGATGCTCTACCGCCGCATGAACTGCCGGTGGTGGTGACCGGTTTGTCCGAGGACGAGCTTACCATGAGCGGGACCGAGGGGGCGTTGCGCCGCGCCAGCGGGACCCAGGACCAGAAGCAGCCGGCGGTCGTCGTGACCGGGTCGATTGCCGAGATGATCGGCGGCGGTGTCACGCCCGAAGGATCCAACCTCAGGCGCTTCCTGCCGCGCACCATCGATGAAGACCAGTGGCAGAGTGCCGACCGCGCGCTTTATTGGCTGTGGTCTGAGTTCGGCGGCAAGAAGGCGCTCAAACGGCAGGCAAAGCCCCGTCCAGAGGGAGCCAGATCGCGGGTCAACATCATCGGGCCGATCTACGGCACCTTCAACATGCCCTCGGATCTGGCCGAGGTACGCCGCTTGATTGAAGGTATCGGCTGCGAGGTGAATCTGGTTTTCCCGCTGGGCTCAAGCGTGAAAGACGTGCCGCGATTGAGCGATGCAGATGTCAACGTCTGTCTGTACCGGGAGTTCGGACGACAGCTCTGCGAGGCGCTGGAGCGCCCCTATCTTCAGGCGCCCATTGGCCTTTTCGCGACGACCAATTTCCTGCGCAAGCTGGGCGAGTTGACCGGTGTCGACCCAGAGCCTTTCATCGAGGAGGAGAAGCGCACCACCATAAAGCCGGTCTGGGATCTCTGGCGTAGTGTGACTCAGGATTTCTTCGCAACCGGATCCTTCGCCGTCGTCGCCTCTGCCACCTACGGCCGTGGGCTGAAGCGTTTTCTGGAAGAGGAAATGGGTGTTCCTTGCACTTTCTCCTTTGCCCGAACGGCGGGCAAGAAGCCGGACAATACCGCGGTGCGTGAAGCACTCAGGGAATCACCGCCTCTGGTGCTCTTCGGGTCTTACAACGAGCGCATGTACGCCGCCGAGCAGGGTTGCCGTGCCGTCTACATTCCGGCTTCCTTCCCCGGCGCCATCGTACGCCGGGCGACGGGCACGCCTTTCATGGGTTACGCCGGGGCCACTTACATCGTCCAGGAATACTGCAACGCGCTCTTCGATGCGTTGTTCCACATTCTACCGCTCAGCAGCGATATGGATCGCGTCGAAGCAACACCGGCGCGCGGCGAGAGAGCAAGCGGGTATAGCTGGAGCGACGAAGCCCGTGCGCAACTTGAGGCTCACCTCGAAAAACAGCCTTTTCTGGTTCGCATCTCTGCCGCCAAACGGCTGCGCGACCGTATCGAAGCCGATGCGAAGGAAGCCGGCGAGGCGACTGTTGACGCTGCACGCGTGAAGCGTTGCCTCGCCGCAAGGAACGAGAGCCAGAACGCATGATTGAAACCTCCCGCATACACGATCCTGCCTGCCGGCGCGCCCATGCGGGCGCCGGACCCTGCGCAGCGATCCCAGAGCTCTTGTCCGGCTTCGCCGGGCAGAGGACTCGCCACGGCCTTTGTGTCTTGGCGAACCCCGCCGCGTGGGATGAGCGCGGTAACGGCCATACGGCCATCCTGTTGGAGGCCATCTAAATGGCTAACGGCAATGCGAGTGGCTCCCTGTCCGGGTTGTCGGAAAATGAAGCCAGGGAATTTCACAAGTATTTCATGCAGGGCTTCCTGTATTTCCTAGGGCTGACTCTGATAGCCCACATCCTCGTCTGGATCTGGCGCCCCTGGTTCTAGATCTAGATCGAAGAAGGAGAGAGAAATCATGTGGAGAATTTGGCT
>JANQMC010000044.1 GCA_028280305.1 Pelagibius sp.
GGCGTAGGTCTTGATTTCCGGATCGTAGACCCAGTCCAGCGGCGACACGCCGGAGTGGGCGACCGGCTGGCGGCCGTCGAAGAGGCGCTGGCTGATCGCTTCGCGGTCGATAGCGTAGACCAGGGCCTGGCGCACGCGCTTGTCCTGCAGGATCGGGTTCTCCAGCATCAGGTCGATGTGCTCGTAGAGCAGGCCGGGCTCGTAGATCACCTGATAGTCGTTGCCGTGGCGTTTCTCGAAGGCCAGGGCCTGGTCGAGGGTGAGGCCGAGCTCGCCGGAGATCATGTCGATGTTGCCGGACAGCAGGTTGGCTTCCAGGGCCGTGGTCTTCTCGATGGTCAGCAGGACGATGCGGTCGAAGGCCGGGCGCTTGCCCCACCAGGTCTCGTTGCGCTCCAGGACGATGCGCGAGCCGGGGATGGCCTCGACGACGCGGTAGGGGCCGAAGGCGAGGCCCGGGTTGGCCGGGTCGCTGTCGAAGGCGGTGCGATTGCGGTAGTCGTCCGGCGCCGCCTCGAAGATCGGCCCCTCGATATGGGCCGGCAGCAGCCTGAAGTCGTTGATCGCCGCATATTCGAAAGAGACGCGGTCGACGTGCATGACGAAGCTCTTGTCGTCGATGACGTCGATGGAGAGGATCCGGCGGTAGAGTTCCAGGTTGCCGATCCCGGACTTCTCGTGGCGGCCGACCTTCCAGGTGAACAGCACGTCGGCGGTGGTGATCGGGGTCCCGTCGCCCCAGGTGGCTTGCGGCTGCAGGCGGTAGGTGAGCGCGATCCCGCGCCCGTCGCCGGCGCCTTCCACGCCCTCGGGCAGGGGTTCCGGCACCGCGGTGCCGTCCTCGATCGACGGCAGTTCCTCACAGAGCATGCAGATGAGCTGCCACTCATGATCGTAGACCGTCATCGGGCGCTGGGTCATGGACATCACGTAGGATTTGGCGACAGAGGCCTCCATATTCGGATGCAGGGTGGTGGGATACTGCGACATGCCGATGCGGAGCTCTTCTGCCGCGGCGCTGGTGGCGCCGGTCACCGCGAGAATGATTGCCAGGAGTAGCTTGCGCATCTGCTCACCCTTTCTGTGCAGTCGGCCTGGTCGGCCCGCACAGTCTAGAGGCTTTCTGGGACTGACGGAACCAGCCCGCTCCGAAGGCCGTTGTCCTTCAAGAGATGAACAGACTTAGTCCCAGCCGCGCTCCTTGAAATAGCGCGCCGCGCCCTCGTGCAAAGGCGCGGAAAGCCCGTCACGCACCATGCGCTCCGGCTGCAGCTTGGCGAAGGCCGGGTGCATGCGCCGGAAGCTGTCCAGATCCTCGAAAACCGTTTTGGTGATGGCGTAGATGGTCTCGGAATCGACCTTCGCCGAGGTGACGAGGGTGGCTTTGACGCCGAAGGTCCTGACGTCCTTGGGATTGCCGGCATAAAGCCCGCCCGGCACCAAGGTGAAGGCGTAGTAGGGTTTGTCCTGCACAAGCTTTTCGATCTCGCTGCCGGAAACCTCTGCGATCACCGCATCGCAGAGGCGCACCGCCTGGGCGACGGAGTCGTTGGGGTGGCCGACAGTGTAGACCATCGCCTGGACCTGATCGTGGCACAGCGCCAGGGACTGCTGGCTGGCCGGCAGTTCGTTGGCGAGACTGAAGGACGATTTGTCCCAGCCCATGGCGCGCATCACCACCTCCATGGTGCCGCGCTGGCCCGATCCCGGATTGCCGATGTTGACGCGCTTGCCCTGGATGTCGCGCAGGTGGCTGATCGCCGCGTCCCGGCGCACCACCAGGGTGAAGGGTTCGCCATGCACGGAAAAGACCGAGCGCAGATCCGGGTCGGCTTTGGCCGCGGCGAAGCGGCTGGTGCCGTGAACGGCATGGTATTGCCAGTCCGACTGCGCGACGGCGAGTTGCAGGCTGCCCTCACGCACGGCCTTCAGGTTTGCGATGGAACCGGCGCTGGCCGGCGCGTCGCAGGCGATTCCGTGCTCTGCCTGGCTGCGGTTGATCAGCCGGCAGATGGCGCGCCCGACCTGGAAATAGACTCCGGCCCGGCTGCCCGTTCCAATGGTGACCGTTTTGTCGGCGCTCCAGGCATCGGCTCCGGGCAGGCAGGCCAGGAAAGCGACGAGGCCGCCCACAAGCAGGTTCGTTGGACCGAGTTTGCTGATTCCCATCGGCATAGGAAGCTCCCCGAATTGGAGTTCGAACGGGTCATCGGGCCGCTTCCGATTCCGCGCGCTAGCCGCTGATCAGAGCGCCCGAATGCGCCGCGCGATCGATCGAGAATCGTTAGTGTAGCAATTGTTGGATGTAAGCAGAAGCCCCGTGGAAACCGCCAGTGGCAGAGGACTCAGGTGGCAGTGGGCTCAGGCGGCGGAGTTTCGGTCCCACGCGAGGATGTCACGATAGAGGGCCGAGAAACGCTCGTCTTCGCGCCGCTCGAACAGCGGGTCCTCCATGGGTTTGAGCTTCTGGGCGATGTTGCTCCAGTCCTCGGCTTTCAAATACCGCTGTGCCGCGGGAAAAAAGTACTTCTCTTCCATCATGATGTGGCGGCGATAGGCGCTGAGGAACTCCTTGGCGACCTTCTGGATCGCCGTGCGCTCGACGGGAATGTCCTGCTCGACGGTGTGAATCGCCGCCGCGAAGCGCCGGGTGAGTTCGGCCAGGCCCTCGTGTTCCCGGCGCAGATCGTCCACGCCCTCGAGGACCTCGGGGTTGCGGGCCCGCAAGGCCTGGAAGATCAGGTCCTCCAGCGGATGGTGGTGAAGATCGGGATAGCTGAGGCAGTAGTGCAGAATGCCGTCGATGATGTCGAAGTCGAGCACCTCGCCTTCTTCGAAATTGGAAAGCTGCCGCTCTAGCGCATCGAGCAATTTGGTCAATCTGGAATGATCGTTGCGCAGCGATTCGATGACGCCGGGCATGGGCTTCGCCTCCCATGAGTTGGCCGCCTGCATTGGCCTTTTTTGCTCCCGTCAGCCTAGGCAGCCCGTGGCCCCCTGCATTGACATGCGTCAAGGCGCAGGGCTTCGGACGGCCCGCTCGTCAAGCGGTTTTTTCGCTTCTTGCGGCGCGAGCCGGGATGATAGGCTTCGCCCGCTCGCGATCCGGCTGTCGTGATCGCGCAGCCGTAGCCTACGCTTGGCGTGGCGCCACCAACGACAATGACAGCAGCGACAAAGGGGAGGGAGTGCCGCTGAGCGGCACGGCAACTCTGAGGGGCCAAGTAGACCTTGCTTTACCATGCTTATGAATTGAGCCACGCAGCGGTGCAGCCTCTGCGAATGCAATCGGATGCTCTGCACTATCTTTGCCGCAGCGCCTTCAGTCCCGTCGCCTATACGCCCGTCGGCAGGGCGGTCGCGGCGGCCTGCGAAGTCTTCGAGAACGTCACCCGG
>JANQMC010000108.1 GCA_028280305.1 Pelagibius sp.
GTTCAGCAGCGAACGCGTCGCCGCCGTCTCCTCCCGCCGCTTGATGACGTTGGCCTGGGCGGTCTTCTCCGCCTCGATGACCCGGTTCATCAGCTCCCGGACGTCGCCCGGCAGAATGATGTCCTTCACACCGACGGAGGGCACCGCCAGCCCCGCGTCACCCAGCTTGGGCAGCAGCAGATCGGCCACCGCCTGGTTGATGCCCAGCTTGTCGCCCAGCACCTCTTCCAGGCTGCGCGTGCCGATCACCTGCCGCAGCGCGAACTGAAGCTCCTTGTAGAGGAAGTCCTTCAGGTCCGCGGTCAGGGCCACCGCCTTCAGCGGGTCGGCGACCCGGTAGACGGCGGTGACGTTGGCCCGCAGGCCGATGCGATCCTTGGTCAGAACCTCCTGACCGGTGACCTCCAGCGTCTGCAGCCGCAGATCGAAGGTGACCACCTGGATCTTCCGCAGCGCCTTCACGAAGGCGTAGCGGCCCGGCGTCAACGTCTTTTCCAGGACGCCGTCGACATAGAGCAGACCAACATGGTCGGAGACCACCTCGGCCACCGCCACCAGGTTGCGGGACACCAGGTCCTGCGCCGCCAGCCGCGCCAGGGGGGCGACCAGCCGCTCGGGCACCGCGATGTCCTTGGCGGCGTCGATCACCTCCAGGCTCATCGACCGCAGCCGCTTGCCGTAGAAGGCAACGCTTCGCGGCGCGACCAGGCCGGCCAGCTTGCCGTCGGCGTAAACCACGCCCAGCTCGCTGTCGCCCATGTCGGCGACGAGGAAGTGCGCCTCGACCACCGCCCGGTGGGTCAGGTAAAGCGCCTGCAGCGCCGGCTCCTTGGCCAGCGTGGCCCGCAGGTCGATCTTCACGACCTCAACCTTGCCGTTGCCCCGCAGGAAGCGGTACACGCCCGGCGCCAGAACCTTGTCGAAAGCCCGGTCCCGATAGAGGAGACCGAGCTCGTAATCAGCAATCTTCTCGGTCTTGATAACCATTGATCTGCTCCTTCTTCTTTCTTCTCTTTCTTCTTCACCAACTGTTTGCCCTCGCGGAGGACCGGAACCGTTCCAATACGTCGCCCCACATGGCGAAGGCTTTGTTTCGCCCCCTTCGGAGGCCGGAATAATTCCAAAAAATATCTCGGATAACCGAAAGAGCGCCGACATCGGGGGCTGGACCGCCTTGGCGCCGGCCCTGGCGCGGCGAGCGGCTCTGCGGGGTTCCACCCCAAGGCCAAGGCCTCGGGAGGAGAACCTTGGCGCAGGTGTGGGACGGCGTGCCGCAAAGCCTTTCGACGCGCTGGGGACGGCGGACCGCGGCGGTGCGAAACCACCCTCCGCCCGGCCTGCACCCGGCGACTGTCGGCAGCTTGCGCCACCGGCAGCCGGCCCGGCTCGACCTGGCCCTCTTCCGGCATCCTTCGTTTCAGATCAGCTTTTAAGGCTGAGGATGATGATGGGAATCGAACCCACGACAGCTAGATCCAAGTCTAGTGCTCTATCCACTGAGCTACATCGTGCCTGAGCCACAGGAGTCGAACCTGTACCTCCGGGTGCAATGCCCGGCGCTCTCCACTGAGCTAGACCCCTTGGCGGTACCGTTCCGAACAAATTCGAAACGTGCTGCTCGATACACGCAGGGCAGATTACCGATGCCGAGCGCGCCGGCCGGGCCTACGGAACCCGAACCACAGAGCGGTCAAAAGTACCTAACGAATAAAGCCCCGATCTCTCGCGAGGGATGCCTTGTCGTCTTATGTGTCTCTTGATTTCATCATCGTCCTGTTCCCCTTTGTCGTGTCGGACGGGGAAGGACGCACGCGCAAAGTCGCGGGTCTAAACCCCGGTGGTGTTTGCCCTGTATTCCGGGCTTCTGAGTAGGTCCCGTTGGATCATCGGGTTTCCTCTTGCGCGTTGTCCGGCCGCGGGCTTGCGACCGGGGGACGGGGTATAAGCCGGAAGCGATTCCGAAATCAACCGAAACTTTCGGTTGAGAGACAAATAGGTCGATCCGGCAAGCGGCCCGCACATCACTGCCAAGAAAGTTGCGCGCCGCAGGGCGACAAGCTACCTCTTGTTACCTGGGACAAGAAAAGCCGCAGGGTGAACTGCGGCTTGGGGACAGGGCCGCAACCTATGACCAGTCGCATCACCGACAACGCCGGGAATCCCTTCGAAGCGGGCCTCGATCAGGGACCGCCGAACTACGAGGCGCTTTCGCCGCTGAGCTTTCTGCCGCGCGCCGCCGCCGTCTATCCCGAACGGATCGGGGTGATCCACGGCGCGACCCGCTACACCTGGAAAGAGGTTTACGCGCGCTGCCGCCGCCTCGCCGCCGCGCTGACGAAGCGAGGCATCGGCAAGGGCGACTGCGTGGCGGTGATGGCGCCCAACACCCCGCCGGTTCTGGAGGCGCACTTCGGCGTGCCTGCCGCAGGCGCGGTGCTGAATGCGCTCAACGTGCGTCTCGACGCGGCGACCATCGCCTTTATCCTGAACCACGGCGAAGCCAAGGTGCTGATCACCGACCGGGAGTTCTCACCGACCATCAAGACGGCGCTGGCCCAGGTCGAGCGCGACATCCTGGTCATCGACATTGACGACCCATTAGGCGACGGCGGCGAGCTGCTGGGCGAAACCGACTACGAATCTTTCCTTGCATCCGGCGATCCGGACTTCCCCTGGCAATTGCCCGAAGACGAGTGGGACTCGCTCTCCCTGCTCTACACCTCCGGCACCACCGGCAACCCCAAAGGCGTGGTCTATCACCACCGCGGCGCCTATCTGAACGCGCTGGGCAACATCCAGGTCTGGGGCATGGGCCCGCAGCCGGTCTACCTCTGGACCCTGCCGATGTTCCACTGCAACGGCTGGTGCTTCCCCTGGACCATCACCGCGCTGGGCGGCACCCATGTCTGCCTGCGCCAGGTGCGCGCCGATGCGATCTATAACGCCATCGCCGACCACGGCGTCACCCACCTCTGCGGCGCACCCATCGTCATGCAGCTTTTGTTGAACGCAACGGAGGACGAGCGCCGCGCTTTCGATCAGCAGGTGAATTTCATGACCGCCGCCGCACCGCCGCCGGCCGCGGTGCTGGCCGCCATGGCCGAGGAAGGCATCGAGGTCACCCATGTCTACGGCCTGACCGAGGTCTACGGCCCCGCCGTGGTCTGTGCCTGGCATCCGGAGTGGGACGGGCTGGAGATGGAAAAGCAGGCGGCGCTGAAATCGCGCCAGGGCGTGAACTACCCGGTGCTGGAGGGCCTGATGGTCGCCGATGCCGAGACCCTGGAACCGGTACCACGCGACGGCCAGACCCTGGGCGAGGTCTTCATGCGCGGCAACATCGTGATGAAGGGCTATCTGAAAAACCCCAGCGCCACGGAACAGGCTTTCGGCGGCGGCTGGTTTCATTCCGGCGATCTGGCGGTCTGGCATCCCGACGGCTACATCGAGCTGAAGGACCGCTCCAAGGACATCATTATCTCCGGCGGCGAGAACATCTCCTCCATCGAGATCGAGAACACGCTTTACCGCCATCCGGCGGTCGCAGCCGCCGCGGTCGTGGCCCGCCCCGACGAGAAATGGGGTGAGACGCCCTGCGCCTTCGTGGAACTGAAACCCGGAGAGACGGCGGCGGAAAGCGCGATCATCGCCTTCTGCCGCGACAACATGGCCGGCTTCAAGACGCCCAAGACGGTGATCTTCGGCCCCCTGCCCAAAACCTCCACCGGCAAGATCCAGAAGTTCGTGCTGCGCGATCAGGCCAAGGCCTTATAGGGTCACAAATCCGGCTCGGGGGGACTGTCATGAGCCCCCAAAAGAGTGAACCCTACAGGTCCTCCCGATTTACAGGCCCCGCAGTTGCTCGCCAGCTGGCCATGAAAGGCAGCAAGGAAAGGGTATTTATTCCTTTCCTTGCTGCCCGCGCCCCTTGTTTGACTTTCCAGCCAATTCCACAACCACCGGAGATGGAAGCTGCCACGGTGATGTTAATCAATTGTTCGAAGTCGCGATGCAATATCAATCCATAGAATTGTGCCTTAATCCGAGGCTCTGTGATGCAGATGCACCATCAACCCTTAAGGTCGCTTTCCACGCCTCTGAAAGGGGCGGAGCGTCGCACCGGACGGAAAACACTTTCCCTTCTCGTTCCCGTGTACAACGAGCAGGACGCGATCGATCTGTTCATGGAGCGCGTTCAGCCGGCACTGGCGGATGCGCTCTTGCTGATGGCACCCAATGCCGACCACGAAATCGTGTTTGTCGATGATGGCAGTACGGACGAGACGATTGGCCGCATTTTGGCCCACGCCAAGATCGAGCCTCACGTCAAACTGATAAGGCTTTCCCGGAACTTCGGAAAAGATGCAGCCATTGCAGCGGGCTTGCGGTTCGTCTCAGGCGACGCCGTGATCCCGATTGATGTCGATCTGCAAGATCCGCCAGAGGTCATCCGCAAGATGGTCGCCGCCTGGGTATCCGGAGCGGAGGTCGTGAACGCCGTCCGCAGCAGTCGGGAGGCGGACAGCCGGTTCAAGCGCTGGAGTGCGGAGGCTTTCTACCGAATCTACAACAGCTTCGCGGCCGACCAGATCCCGGGCAACGTTGGTGACTTCCGTCTGCTTGACCGCAAAGTCATCGATGTACTGAACGACTTCACCGAACGAAGCCGCTTCATGAAAGGGATGTTCTCCTGGGTCGGCTTTCGCCAATCGACCGTCAGTTACGAGCGCGCTGCCCGCTCAGCCGGCACCACGAAATGGAAATACTGGCAACTCTGGAATTTTGCCATAGACGGGTTCACCGCCTCAACGACGGCGCCTTTGCGCATTTGGTCATACATCGGGCTGTGTGTTGCCCTCTGCGCCATCAGCTATGCAGTTTTCATCGTCGGGCGTACCTTGGTGTCGGGCGTGGATGTGCCGGGCTATGCCTCACTCATCACGCTGATCCTGATCCTTGGCGCGTTGAACCTAATCTCGATCGGCATCCTCGGCGAGTACATCGGCCGTATCGCTATTGAGGTCCGCCAACGACCGCTTTACATCGTGCGCGATACCTTCGGGATTGAAGAGCGACCGGAAAAGAGCCTCTCCGAAGAGGCCCGGTGATGCTTGCACTACGCGGGGCAAGAGACCAGCGCTGGCTGCTGATATTCGCTGCAATCATCATCGTCGGCCTAGGCATCCGTCTTATGTTCCTTGGCGACAGGGCACTTTGGCTCGATGAGGCCTACAGTGTCTGGTTCTCCGATCGAACCTGGCATTATCTATGGCGTGAGGTGCCGCAGTTCGAAACGCATCCGCCTCTTTATTATTCGCTGCTCAAGCTATGGCGCAGCCTGGGTTCCGACGAGTTTACCTTAAGGCTTCTGTCGGCCTTGGTGAGCCTTGCGACGGTTCCGATGGTCGCCCTTGCCAGCTACATTGCAGCACCTTCAAGGCACAAGCTGCCTCTGGCCGCCACAGCCGGTTTTCTGTTTGCCGTCTCTTCCGTGCAGCAGGAATATGCGCAGCAAGCGCGGCCCTATGCGTTCCTGGTGTTTGGCATGAGCCTGACACTGACCTCCGCATTGTGGATCCTCGTTCACCCGGAAAGGTCTCGCCGTTCACTTTTCCGATTGGCCGACTGGGACCGCACAGCGGTATTAGCCTACGCCGGTCTCGGAACCGGCATGGCGATGCTGATGTGGATGCACAACCTTGGTGTGGTCTTCACGGGCGTCATCGGCGTTGTTCTGATTGCCTGGTGGATATCGCAGGCCGGCCATCGCTTACCACTGTTCGCCAACCTCTCAAGTGCGGCCATCTTGGCGCTTGCGCTCTATGCGGTGAACATTCCGACGCTGCTGCTGCAGACGCAGTCGGTATCCGAGAACTTTTGGCTGGAGGCGCCCTCGTTCACGCAGACTCTTCAGGTGGCTCTCCAACTTTATGGGCAATGGCAACTCGCCGTCGGGGCCCATCTCGTTCAGTACATGATACAGCTCATGATCGGGATTCCTTTGGCGGTTTTGGGCCTTGCCGCAACCTGGCGGTTTTGCGCTCAATCACGCGATCTACGCTGGGTGTTCTGCCTCTTGCTGGCAACCGCAGTCGGTCCGGTACTGCTGATGCTGGCGCTGACCTTCACTGTTCAGCCTGTCTTCATGCTGCGCACCCTCATTCCCGTCCAGGTTCCTTGGATGATCATCTGCGCAGCGGCGCCATTTGCCGTACCCCCAAAAAGGTCACCGACCGTGTGGCGGATGCTGCTTGCGATCGGCCTCATAAGTATCGCGAGCTTCTCCTTCCAGAATGCGACCCAGGAGCGGCGAGACCAACAACGGCCCTGGCGGAAGGTAGCCGAACAGATCGCAAACAGCTCTGCCCCTAATGCACCGGTGATCATCCTGCCGAACAGCGTCGGCAATGCGATTGAGTATTACGACATACAGTTGGACTTGAACCTGGATACACATGCCTTGCCCGGCCGTTATCCGGTCCGCGGCCCCGGATATCACTATCCGGCCGGAGGCGCTGGAGAACCCGGAATGGACGACCGCGCCCTGGCCGCCCTCGCAGAAGTCACTCGAAACACAGACACCGTCTGGCTGGTGACACGCTTCGAGCGCCTCTTCGACCCAGAGCAGCTTGTTCGTAGGTCCTTGTCTCGTGAGTTCTCGTGTTCGACAGGTTCCGGACCTGGGTTCATCACAGTAACGCGCTTCGACCGCTTCACGGACGGCTCAAGGTCCGAGACCTGTCAATAGAGGAAAGACAATGGACCTGAAAGAAGAAGCGATCCTCGGCGAGGCATTCCATAAGCACTGGTGCTACCGCGCCAAGGCTGAGGCGCTCTCCGCGTGGATGCCTGAGCCTGGTGGACACAAGGTGCTCGACGCCGGCGCCGGATCGGGCTTCTTCAGCCGCTTGGCGGGCCGGTCGGTCTTCTGCGTCTGCCACCGCTATTGAGAAGTGCAGCCTTTGCAGACCGGACTCTTCCAGCTACTACGCTTTGGCATCGTCGGCGCATCGGCAACCGCCGGGCACTTCATTGTAGCCCTCACCTTGATGCGAACACTTGACCTTTCGGTACCTCTCGCCAATGCGATGGCCTTTCTCGCCGCCTTCTTTCTCTCGTTCAGCGGTCACTACTTTTGGACATTCCGGAGTGCAAAGCGAGTCCTGCCAACGGCTGTGCGATTTTTTGCGGTCGCCATGATCGCAACCGCCGTCAGCACGTGCCTCGCGTTAACACTGGATGCTTACACACCCTGGCACGACACGTTAAAACTGGCCTTGGCAGTCATCGTCATTCCATCCGTATCCTTCGCCATCAGCAAGATATGGATATTCTAATCCACCATCTTGCATCGCAGCCCAGGGAGGGGCGCCCTGCATCAAAAAAACCGCGCCCCCCGATGCCTCATTATGAGGGCGGGAGACGCGGTCAATCCCGAGTCAGCCTGCCTGTCCCAAATCATTTTCCGTTAGTCATGCCTGGGCAAATCAGGTCTGGTCGTACCTGCCCCTGACACGCGCCTGCCTGGCGGCCGTTTGATCGGCGCCCCGGTATCAGGACCTGCGGCTGAGGCTTCGTATGGGAGTCTTGCTAGGCATGGCTGTCGTGACCTGCGATTTCGTCCTTGATCCGGAGCTTCTCGCGTTTAAGTTCATGAATACGCAGGTCGTCGGGATGCGGCCGTTGGTTTTCCTCGTCAATTGCATGGTCGATAGCCGCGTGCTTGGAAAGCAATGACGAGACACGCTCATCCGCTGTCATTCGGACCTCCAATGAGCCATAGGTACGACTCCAGAATAGACGTAATTTCGTCATTTTGCAAATAATTGCAACCCAAAGGGTTAGTAGACTTATGCATAGCACCTCTAGGTTGATTATCGGTATTTCCGGTGCAAGCGGTGTTCGCTATGGCGTGCGGATGCTGGAAACCCTGCGTGACCTGCCGGTGGAAAGCCACCTGGTGCTTTCCAAGGCCGCGGAGCTGACCATCGCCTATGAGACCAATCTGAAGGTGGCCGAGGTCACCGCCCTGGCGGATGTCAGCTACCCCGTCGGCGACGTCGGCGCAGCGATTTCAAGCGGTTCCTTCCAGACCCTGGGCATGGTGGTGGCCCCCTGCTCCGTACGCTCGATGTCGGAGATCGCCTCCGGCGTCACCTCCAATCTGCTGACCCGCGCCGCCGATGTGGTGCTGAAGGAACGCCGCCGCCTGGTGCTGATGCTGCGCGAGACGCCGCTGCACACCGGCCACCTGCGCTCCATGCTCTCACTTTCGGAAATGGGTGCGGTCATCGCACCGCCGGTGCCCGGCTTTTATGCCAACCCCGAAACCATCGACGAGATGGTCGACCACACCGTGGGGCGGGTGCTGGACCTCTTCGGCCTCGACAGCGGCAAGGTGCAGCGCTGGGGCGAAGAGACCGGCAAGGTGCGGCCGCTGCGCGGCTGAGCAGCGCCTCCAAGCTCTATTCGGCGCGGCAAGCGCCTGCGACGGCTAGCAAGGTCAACGACTGAAGCTGCGGATTGACTGAAGTTTATATCATGTCTATATAATTCATATATGAAGCAAGTTCGAAACAGGCGCGGCGGCAAGAAGGATCAGGATCGCCAGCTCATGTTTTCCATTGTCAACGCCGGACGCGCCGTCGAACAGCGCCTGGAGGAGGCCTTGGCACCGGTCGGCCTGACGCTCACGAAGTTCGGGATGCTGTTACATCTGGTCGAGGCGGGAGAGCCGCTCAGCCTCAGCGAATGTGCACAGAAAATGAGCTGCGTGCGCTCCAACATCACACAGCTCATGGACCGGCTCGAGGCCGATGGCCTGGTGCAGCGAGTAGAAGATCCGCAGGACCGCCGGGCTATCCGGGCGGCGGTGACGCCACTTGGGGCCGAGCGCCAGGCAGCGGGGGCGAAAGAGGTCACGAAGGTCCAGGCCGCGCTGGCAAAGACCTTGAGCGGCACGGATCCTGCGGCGCTTCAGACTGCACTCTCGGCGGTCAAGTAGCCGGTTCTTTTAGCTGGATACTACATATATGAAAAATACAGTTGAGAATGTTGAGCCCTCAAAATCGAACCCCTGCATTGAAGTCCGCGTGGCGCCGCCGCATCGCCGCTCCGGCCGCCTGCGATTGCCATCCGCCATTTCCGGCAAACATTCCTCAACGGGAGACCTGATCTGATGTTCATCGTAATGCTGAAATTCTCGGAGAATAAGGACGACGCCGGCCGATTCATGGAAGGCCATAAAGACTGGATCCAGCGCGGGTTTGAAGACGGCGTTTTCCTGCTGACCGGCAGCCTTCAGCCCAGTCTTGGCGGCGGCATCCTGGCTCACAACACATCGCAATCGGATCTGCAAGACAGAGTGGCGGCTGATCCTTTTGTCGCAGAGAAGGTGGTGGAAGCGGAGATACTGGAGATCTCCCCATCAAGAACGGATGCGAGGCTGAGTTTCCTGACTGGCTGAACGAAGACGGCGCGCTGGACGCCGCTATCCTAGGGATTCAGGGAAGCGGTCTGAATCTTCGCATAGACCGCACTTACTCTGTCCGCGAGTTTTTCCGCCTTTGTGCCGGAGTAGCCGTTCTTCTCGGCAATCAGGGCAAGACGCTTACTCTCAGCGTGATTGCCCACTGCCGCTTCGATTGCCGCGAGGTTGGCAAAGGGCAAGGCATAACCCGGATCAAGGGCAATCGCCGCCGCCAACTCTTGGCGAGCCGGATCAAACTTCCCTGACATCATGAACGAGGCACCAAGATTATTGCGCGTCATCGCTTCGACGTTCCAGGTGTACAACGACCAGGTGAGGTAGATGAGCTTTCGGCGCCAGGGCTCCGATTCCAGCGTTTTCAGGAATCGGTTGCCACTGTCAATCGCTTCGGGATAGCGCTCCAGATCATAGAAGCGCCGGCAGCGATACAGATCTTTGAGCCAGAAAGCGGAGATCCGGCCGGGCAGGAAGAACAACAATCCGATAAGAATCAGCCAGACATGACCGCCGGGATAGCGGACGAGAAACCAATCCGCGCCAATCACGGCGACGACCACGACCACTGCGCAAAGAAGATAGTATTTGACTGCCCTGCTCACAATCCACCAACTCAGATCCATCTACCAGTGTTGCGCTAATTCCCCAAAGACCAGATCGCCTCCAGGGGTGTCGTCTCGGGACAGGCGCCGCGCAGGATCACGGCAAGATCGGCCATGTCGGCATCGCTGGGCTTGGGCGCGAAGCTGGCGAGGTAGAGCCGCATGTTGGCGGCGACGCGACGCGGGTCCGGCGGCATGGCGTCACCGGTCTCCAGGGTCAGATGCCGATGCAGCAGAAGCTGTTCCAGCATCTCAGCCTGCAGCTCCAGCGCCTTCGTCTGTTCGCGCAGGCCAAAGTCTTCAGATAGCTGGTCCTGCCGTTTCAGCCAGGTCCGGACGCTGCGCAAGGGACGCACCACCTCCACCTGCCAAGCCGCCGCCGCGGCGATCAAGCCGGCCATTTCGTTGCCGCCGAGACTGTGCCCGCAGTGCCCGGCCCAGGCGGAAAAGAGCAGCAGGTTCACGTCGATGCCGTAACGCTCCTGCAGGTCGAGACAGGCTTCCGCCACACCGCTGCGCTCATAGGCGGCGAGCGAGAAATCCCAGAAGGGATTCTCCGGCGCGTTGCCAGCCGCCAAGGCATCCATAGTCGGCGTGGGGTTCATTCCGGCAATTCCCCCAGATAGGTGCCGAGGCCGCGCGCGGTCTTCACCAGAGGGCCATCAACGTCGACGGCCTGATAGCCGGCGATGGCGTCGGTGATGGGGATATCGACCACCTGACGGTTACGCCAGGCGACCATGCGGTCGAAGCGCCCGGCGGCGATCAGGTCCACGGCGTAAACCCCGAAGACCGACCCCATCAGGCGGTCGCGGTCGGTGGGCGGGCCGCCGCGCTGGAGGTGGCCCAGCACGGTGATGCGGGTTTCCGAGCCGGTGACCTCGGCGATGCGCTCGGCCAGGTAATGACCGATTCCGCCGTAAGTGAAGCTGCCGTCGCCCTGGCGCTGGCGCACTGCCTCGCCGGTCTCGGTTTTCACTGCCTCGGCGACGATGACCAGGGCGAAGTTGCGCCCCCGCGCCCGCAGGCTCTCAATCTTGGCGGCGATGCCTTCCAGGCTGTAGCCGATCTCCGGGATCAGGATGACATCGGCACCCCCGGCGATCCCAGCGGCGATGGCGATATGACCGGCATCACGGCCCATCACCTCCAGCACCATGACACGCTGGTGGCTCGCCGCCGTGGGCTGCAACTGGTCCATGGCGTCGGTGGCCACCTTCACGGCGGTGTCGTAGCCGACCGAGACCTCGGTATGGCCGAGGTCGTTGTCGATGGTCTTGGGAATGGTGATCAGGTTGATGCCGCCCTGCTGGGCGAGGCGGCGGAGAATGTCCTGGCTGCCGTCGCCGCCGATACCGATCAGTGCATCAAGGCCGAGCTGGCGGTAGCCCTCGATCACCTCCTCCGAGCGGTCGACCCGCGTGCCGTCCGCCAGGGGGAAGTCGAAGGGGTTGCCCTTGTTGGTGGTGCCCAGAACGGTGCCGCCACGGCGCAGCAGGTTGCCGTCGAAGATGTTCAGCTCCAGGGTTTCGTACTCCACCGGGCGGGCCAGCAGGCCGGCGGTGCCGTTGTGAATACCGATCACCTGCCATCCAAACCCCTCGGTCGCGCGGTGGACCACGGCCCGCAGCACCGCATTGAGCCCGGCGCAGTCGCCGCCACTGGTCAGAACCCCGATACGCTTCGGCTTGGCCATCTACGATTCCCCTGTCAGCCCCTAAGTACGCCCGATATCTGCCTGTCGAGGGGGCGCTTGCCTTTCCGGACAGACTATAGCAGCTTGCGCCGCCGGTGCCGGAAGGCAATCCGGGGGTGGCAAAAGGCCGTTCGGACCGCTGCCCTGGGGACTCCCCCAAAGCCGGCCAAAGCGTTATAATCACCCTCCGTCAAAACGCCCCAGAGCGCCATGGATCAACCGGATTTCGAACAAATGCGCCGCAAGCTGGCGGAGCTCAAGTCTGAGCATCGCGACCTTGACGACGTGATCGCCCACCTTTCGGAAACCCTGCCTTTCGACCAGCTGCAGCTGCAGCGGCTGAAAAAGCGCAAGCTGTCCCTGAAAGACCAGATCCTGAAACTGGAAGACGCCCTGCTGCCCGACATTATCGCTTAGAGCGGATCACCGTCCGGTCAGTTCGATCCGCAAGGAGGGCCGACGGCGGCATCCGCAGATGGCGCAGAAGGTGGGGCGGTCAGTCCCGCGCGGTTTCGCGCTTGTTGGCATACATGGCCCGGTCGGCGGCATCCAGGGCCTCGTCGACCTTTTGATCGGCCGACAGCGGATGAACCCCGTAGGCGGCTGAAAGACTGAGGCTGGTACCGTTCCAGTCGATCTGCTGGACAGCTATCGCCTGGGCCAGCTTCTCGGCCTTGGCGCTGGCGCTGACCTCATCCGACTGGGCGAGAATGACGCCGAATTCGTCACCGCCCAGACGCCCCACGATGTCGGAGGCACGGGTGTGCTTCAGCAGCACCTCCGCCACCCGTTTCAGGGCCGCGTCGCCGGCGGCATGGCCGTGACCGTCGTTGATCTGCTTCATGCCGTTGACATCGAAATAGAGGACACTGCCGGCCGCGCCGTAGCGTTCGGCGAAGGCCGACATTCTCGACAGCTCCCGGATAAAGGCACGGCGGTTCAGGACCGGCGCCAGGGTGTCCTGATCGGCAAGCTGTTCCAGGTAGCCGACGCGCTGTTTGGCCGCATCCAGCTCCTGGCGCAGCTCGTAGACTTCCACCATCAGTTGCTGAATCGCCTGACGGACCTTGGGCGTGAGCTCGGATTCGGGGATACCCATCACCGTCGCCACGTCTTCCGGCTCCGCTACCGGGCGGGTCGCCGCCGCATCCGCCTTGCGGTAGGCGTTGCCCACCTGCACGGCGGAAGCGCCAGTAATGGGCGCCGTAGAGCCTGTGTTACGGACCTTCATCAAGCCTTCCAATACGTCCTGGCCGGGACCTTCAAAGCTGCCGGAGCCCCCAAATCTAGCACGAAGTTTAGCCTGTGATCGTAAACGCTTCCTTCATAACCGGGTTTTGGCGGATTCCCGGCCCTTTCGACCGCCGGGATGGCTTGCCTCACCGGAGGCGAGCCCGGATAATGCCCGGCCTTTCGGGAACCGGCGCCATAAAACGGGCCGTATCCCAGGCGGCGTCCGGATTTGCGGCGCATCAGCAGGCGGGGGACAGAGGACAGGATGAACGACGGCTCACCGGAAGTCGGCATTATCATGGGCAGCCAGTCGGACTGGCCCACCATGAAGCACGCCGCAGAGGTTCTGGACGCCTTGGGCGTCGGCTACGAGACCCGAATCGTCTCCGCCCATCGGACCCCAAAGCGGCTCTATGACTATGCCGGCGGCGCAAGGGAGCGCGGCCTGAAGGTAATCATCGCCGGGGCCGGCGGTGCGGCGCACCTGCCGGGCATGGCCGCCGCCATGACACCGCTGCCGGTCTTCGGCGTACCAGTCGAGAGCAAGGCGCTGAGCGGTCAGGATTCCCTGCTGTCGATCGTCCAGATGCCCGGCGGCGTTCCCGTCGGCACCCTGGCTATCGGAAAGGCCGGAGCAATCAACGCCGGGCTGCTCGCCGCCGCCGTGCTGGCGCTGTCGAACCCGACTCTGGCCGCAGCCCTGGACGATTGGCGCGCCAAGCAGACGGCTGCTGTTGCCGAAGCCCCCCAAGACGAGAGTTGACCAACAGGCGAAGGAAGCGACCTTGCCAGACCTAGACGGACCGCTCGCCCCCGGCGGCAGTATCGGAATTCTCGGCAACGGCCAGCTCGGCCGCATGGCGGCGCTGGCGGCCGCGCGGCTCGGTTACCGCTGCCATGCCTACGGGCCGGAAGAGAACGCCCCGGCCAATCAGGTCAGCGACGCCTTTACCGTCGCCGCCTATGACGATGCCGAGGCTCTCACCCGCTTCGCCGGCGCCGTCGACGTCGTCACCTTCGAGTTCGAGAACATTCCCCTCGCGACGGTCGAACTGCTGGAAAGCCTCGTGCCGCTGCGCCCGGGCACCAACGTCCTCAGCATCTGCCAGCACCGCCTGCGCGAGAAGGACTTCTGCCGCAGCGTTTCGGTGCCCACCGCCGACTATCGGCCGGCCCATGATCTCGCCGAGTTGCGGCAGGCGGTGGAGGAGATCGGCACCCCCTGCATTTTGAAATCAGCCGAACTGGGCTACGACGGCAAGGGCCAGGTGCGTATCACAGCCGCCGGCGATCTGGAGGCCGCCTGGTCCGCCATGCGCGGCCATGCCGCCGAAGCCGCCGGCATCGTCGAGGCGGTGGTCGAATTCCGCATGGAGATATCCGTGATCGTCGCCCGCGGCAGTGACGGTGCGATGCGGACCTACGTGCCGGTGGAAAACCGGCACCGCAATCACATCCTCGACGAAACCATCGTGCCGGCGAACCTGTCCCAGGAAGTCGCCGACCGCGCCGAGGCCATCGCCCGCCATCTGGCGCAGGAGATGAACCTGGTCGGCTTGCTTGCGGTGGAGATGTTCGTCACCCACGACGGCAAGGTGCTGGTCAACGAGATGGCGCCGCGGCCCCACAACTCCGGCCACTGGAGCATCGACGCCTGCATCACCTCGCAGTTCGAACAGTTCATTCGCGCCGTCGCCGGTCTGCCGCTGGGCTCGACCGAGCGGCTCTGCGATGCGGTGATGAAAAACCTGTTGGGCGAAGAGGTGGAGGACTGGCGCAAGATCCTCACCGATCCCGGCAACAAGCTGCACCTCTACGGCAAGGCCGCCCACCGCCCGGGCCGCAAGATGGGCCACGTTACCCGCCTGATCCGGCGCTAAGCGTTTTTCGCGCAGGACGGGAACCAGCATGCGATCGCGAGCAGACTAGAGTCCTTTGTGTTTTGACGGCACCGGCCCGCTCCCCCCCCCGGCCACCCATAGGATACTGGCGTGGGGTGGCCGGGAGGGGGAGCGGGCCGGAACCGCTTCGACGAAAGTCGAAAACGCTCTAGTCCGGGGCGTTGAAGACCGGGGCGTCCGGCGTGTAGTTGAAGACTTCCAAGCGGGCACTGGCTGTCCCGTTGGGCTCGTCCAACCGAAGGACCGTCAGGCTGGCCGGTCCGACGGGGACGATGCGCGCCGGACTGAGGTCGAGCAGACCCTCCAGCAAGGCCCGGATGACGCCACCGTGGATCACCAGGAGAACGCTGCGGGCCGCCGTCTCCCGCGCATCGGCGAGCGCAACGAGACTGCGGGCCTTGAAACGCCGCCAGGATTCGCCCTGCGGCGGCGTATAGGTGCCGGCGCGCCAGCCGAGAAAGGCCGCCTCGTCTTCGGCCATCAGATCCTCGATGGCGCGGCCGCTCCAAGCACCAACATCGATCTCCCGCAGGTTTGAATCGGTTTCATGCTCGCCATAGCCGAGCAGATTGGCGGTTTCCCGGGTGCGGGTGAGATCCGAAGCGATGATCCTTTCGGGCTGCAACGCCTGGACCGTCGCCGCCAGGGCGCGGGCCTGATTGCGGCCATGGTCCGAGAGGGCCGTATCGGCCTGCCCCTGAAGGCGGCGCCCGGCGTTCCATTCCGACTGGCCGTGGCGGACGAGAAACAGGCGCATCATGCCCCAGCTCCCTCAGCCAGTCGCTGCTGGACCTTTGGCTCTCCGCCCGGGTTTTCCCCCGCGATGCGGTGCCCGCTCTTGGCGAAGATTGCGGCCGGTCTCTCCGGAATTCTGAAGTGTACGGTGTCGCCCGGCAACAGACGCGGCGCCCGGTCGACAATGGCGGTGAGACGCAGGTCGCCGGAGATGCCGGTCACCATGTAGCGCCCGGCAATGGGGCTGGCTTCGGCAAACTCCATCGCCAGGGTGCGGCCGTTGGCGGCCTCGGCAAGGTCCAGATCCTCCGCCCGGTACATGAAGTCGACCGGCTGCTCCACCGTCATCGCCGTCGGCAGGGCGCGGCCGGCAAAGAGCGCGCCCTCCCCGCCCGGTTCGACGGCGATCATGTTGTTGGGCGGGGTGCCGAGGAAGGTGGCGACGAAAGCGGTTTCCGGATCGGCCACCAGGGCATCCGGCGCCCCGAACTGCTCGACCAGGCCGTGGTTCATGACTGCAACATGGCTCGCCATGGTCATTGCCTCGACCTGATCGTGGGTGACATAGACCGAGGTGGCCGCGGTCGCGCGGTGGATCTTCAGCAGCTCCGTGCGCATCTCCACCCGCAGTTTGGCATCGAGGTTCGAAAGCGGCTCGTCGAACAACAGGATACCCGGCTTGGGCGCGATCATGCGGGCGATGGCGACCCGCTGCTGCTGACCGCCGGAAATCTCGTTGGGATAGCGCATTGCCAGATCGTCGATGGCCAGCAGCGACAACACCTCCGCCACCCGTGCCGCACGTTCCTCTGCCGTCCAGTTCGCCACCTTCAGGGGCCACTCGACGTTGCCGGCCACGGTCATATGCGGCCAGAGGGCATAGGATTGGAACACCAGGCCGGCGTTGCGCTTCGATGCCTCGACCGTCCAATGACGCGCACCATCGGAGACGACCTTGCCGCCGAATTCGATGGTGCCGCCGCTCGGCGCTTCAAGTCCGGCGAGCATCCGCAGCATGGTGGACTTGCCACAGCCCGAGGGACCGACGAGTACCAGGAAGGCCCCCTGCGGAACCTCCAGGCTGACGCCGCGCACCGCTTCCACGGCGCCGAAGCGCTTTGTGAGATCGGAGATTCTGATCATCTTTGGCAAACGCTCCTAATTCTTCAGCCAGGGTTGGGACTTCGCCTGCAGCTTGTTGGCCAGCAGCGAAACGGTGATCGAGATCGTCAGGATCACCACCGTAATCGCGTTGGCGAACTGGGCGAAACCCTCCGAGGCGTAGCGAAAGGCGACCACACTCAAGACCGGCATGGTCGGGGTAAACAGCAGCACCACCAGCGAGAGGTCGCGCACGATTTTCACGAAGACCAGCAAGGCCCCCGCGGTGAGGCCGCGGATCGACAGCGGCACGGTGATCGCCGTCAGGCGGCGCAGGAAACCGGCCCCGGTCAGCTTTGCACTTTCTTCCAGATCACCGCTTACCTGCTGGATCACGGCGCGGCCGGTCTGCACGGCAAAGGGAATCAGAAAGGCGGTGGCCGCCAGCACGAGCAGGCCGAAGGTTCCGTAGAGTGCCGGGAAAGGACCGATCGGTGCGCCGTAGAGCGCGATATAGGCGGCGCCGAAGGCGATGCCGGGTACGAAAAGCGGCAGGAAACAAAGCTGGCTGACAACGGTGGGGACGACCCCGCGCTTCGCGCGCACCAGACTGTAGGACACCAGCAGGCCAAGAACGGTGCCGCAGGCCGCGACGCAGAGACCGAGACCGATGGTGATCACGATGGCGGAGAGAATGTCCGGATTGTAGGCAATGCCCGCGAGGCCCTGGGCAATGGCCGGCGTCGACTCACCCATCCAGTAGTGCAGCGTCCAGTTGGAGAACAGCGCCGCCGAGGACGGCGCAAAGCTGGAGGCGATCAGCACCAGGACCGGCACGATGGTTGAGAACACGCTGACGCCGATGGCCAGGGCACAGAGCGGCCAGCGCAGCCCGCCGAGATCGAAGCGCTTGGCCCGCCCGCCCTTGCCGGTGATGGTCGCGTAGGAGCGCCGGCCGGTAATCAGGCGATTGCCGAGCCACAGGAAGAAGGCCGAGATCAATACCAGAAGAATAGCGATGACGTAGCCGCGGGCGGTCTGGCCGACCTCCATCATCCCGTAGATGCGGGTCGAGAGAGTCTGCATGCGTACCGGCAGGCCGAGCAGCGCGGGCACCGCGAAGTTCGATACCCCGCCGGCAAAGGACAGCGAACCGCCGGCGATCACCGCCGGCAGAGTGACCGGCAGAATAATGCCGAAGAAGATCTTGCGGCGCTTGGCGCCGGCCATCTGCGCAGCCTCGACGAGATCGGAATTCACCGTCGCCAGGGCAGCGGCAATCACCGTGAAGGTAAGGGAGTAGTAGTGGGTGATGAGCACGATCAACGACGGCACCATGCCCCAGGCCAGCCAGTTCGGAATGTCGAAACCGAGACCCTCGAGAAAGCCGACCTGACCGCCGATACGGTCGTTTCGGAAAAGCACGCCCCAGGCCAGCGCCGCGGCAAAGCTCGGGATCATGAACGGCAGGGTCGAGAGCACCGCGATGGTGCGGCGGAACGGGACATCCGTCATCACCACCAGCCAGGCCAGAAAGCCGCCGATCAGCACACAGCCGCCGGCCACGCTGGCGCCGATGGTCAGGGTGTTGGTCAGCGGCTTGTAGAAGAGGTTCGGCGAGAGCCGGCTCCACAACACGTCGCCCCAGGCCTTGATGGTGTCCGGCGCCAAGGTCACCAGCGTGATCTTGAACAGCGGGGCGGCGATAAGCACCACCGCAATCACCAGGACGATGAGCATGAGGGGCCGTCCCGGGGCGGCGAAGAAGCGCCGCCCCGACCGACCGATGGCGAAATCAGCCATGGATCTTCAGTCTTTCTCCGATGCCCGGTCGGACTGCTGACCGGACTAACGCCCGGACTGCTGCCCAGCCTACTGCAAAGTCAGAACGAGGTCTGCGATATCGGCGCGGATCTCGGCCGTCTTTGCCGGATCCACGCGCCAGGCCGCGAATTCCGAGAGCGGCACGGCATCGGGATGCGGCGTGATGTCGGTTCGCGTCGCATAGTCGCCCGGCACATAGAAGGGCTTGAAGCCCGCGCCGCCGGTGGCAGACTCGTCCCCCATCAGGAAGTCGATAACCAGCCGCGCGGCGGCAGGATTTTTGGCGCCCTCGGCAATGCCGATCACCGCCGGGAAGACGATCCCCGGCGAAGGCTGCACCGAATTGGCAAGCTGCAGGGCCCAGCCTTCTTCCGCATTGTCGCGGCGGTCGGAATAGCTGGTGAAACCGAGCGGCGGATTGCTCTGGCCCAGCTTGCCGACGGCGGCGTTCACGTCGTCGGTCGAGCCGACAAGAATAAGATCGTTGGCAAAGAGGTCGGCGATGAACTGTTCGCCGGCGTTGCGGGCGCCCGAGGACAGGGCGATCTTCTTGCCGAACTGCGCCTCATAGGCTTCGGCCATCGCATCGGATTGCAGCACAATCTCGGTCATGAGGTCGAGGTAGTCGCCGCGCTGCAGCGGATCGACCATCACCACCCGTCCCTTCCAGGCGTCGGTCGTCAGCGCCCAGAGGTTGTCGATGGGCGGTCCGTTCGGGTTGGCCTCCTCGTTGTACATGAGCACTTTGGTGGAGAGGCGCTGGGCCAGCAGCGGCGCCTTGAAGGCCGCCGGCACCCGGTCGGCGACACGCGGCGGCACATAGGGCGTGACGATGCCGGCGCCGAGAAGCTTGTCGTAGACCACCGGTGCATCGGAGATGTAGATCACATCCGCGTTCACCACGCCGGCCTGATGTTCGGCCTGCAGGCGGGTGATCTGCTCGGTGGAGGAAATGTCGTAGCCGACGAGATCGATGCCCGGATAGGCTTCTTCAAAGGCTGCCTCGACCTTCTTGATCCGGCTGGTGAAGGAATAGACCACCACCTGGCCTTCAGCCTTGGCGCCGGCCAGCAGCTCCTCGGGCGACTTCATGTTCATGTCGTCGGCCTGCGCCGGCAGAACCAGCGTGCCTGCGGCAAGAAAGGCCGCTGCTTGAAACAGTCTCTTCATGATCCGGTCTCCCCTATTGGATGTCAGGATTCAAAGCGTTTGATCAGCTCTCCAAGAGCTTCCAGCGTGCGCAGCGAGCGGTCTTCGTCGCGCCGCGCCAATTGCAGGATGAGGGCGTTACAAATCGTCATCGGCACGATCAGCGACTGGAAACCTTCGCGGCGCCCGCTGCGCGGTGCGGAAACCAGATGGTCCGCCGCCGGGCTGAGAGTCGGTCCCACGGCGCCGGTGATCGCGATGCTCGATGCCCCACGGGTCTTGGCCAGTTCAACCACTGCGCCGTAGTGACGCGGCTGGCGCCGGAACGCGAAGGCAAGCACCGCATCCTCCGGCGTCAACTCGACCATCTGTTCGGCGAGGTCACGACCGTCGCCGCGCAGACGCACGACGCTCATCCCGAAACGCCGCAGGCGGCGTTCCATCATCACGGCCAGGGCCTCCGCATTGCCGCGTGCGAAGACGAAAATTTTTCTGGCGTTGTAAAGCTTGCCGGCGATCTCTTCGATCTGCTCGATCGAAAGGTATTCCTGCAAAGCCTCCAGGGCGGCGGCTTCCTGCACCACCAGTTCGGCGATCAGGTTGGCGCCGCGCGTGTCCTCAAGAGTGGTGCGCACCCGCACCGCCGGGTCGGTGCGGGCGATGAACTCCTCCCGCAACGCATCGCGAAAACCGGCGTAACTCTGGAAACCCAACTTGCGGGCGAGGCGCGAGGCGGTGGCTTCATGGACGCCGATGGACTGCGCCAGATCGGCAGCGGTTCCCAGCGCGGCATCGCGCGGCTTGGCGACGATCTCCTGCACCATCCTGCGTTCCGACGGCGTCAGCCGGTCGGCCGCATCTTTCATGCGAACCACAATGGACAATTTGACGGCTCCTCCCCAGTCCCGCTTTGCACGGGAACATCTTATGCCAGTAATATTGCATAATGATGACACAGATGCAAGCAAACTTGCAGAAACAGCAAGAAGCCAGCCCCTCCGGACCCGTGGTTTGGCACCCGGCGGGGTGAGGAAGACAGCGCTCTAGGAATCCGAAAAGATTGTTTTAGCTGGACTTTTCAGTAAGTGAGGCGTCTAGCGGCGGGCGCCGCGAAGACGGCTGCCGCGGTTTCGCGCCAGCCCCTTTCCTGCCTCGGCGAAGCGCCCGAAGAGACGGTCCGGCAGGTTCATCGCCGCAGAGACGCCCTTGCCCAGGCGGCCGGCGACCTTCAGCACCTCGGCAATCCGGCGGTCCAGGAAGGCCCAGGTGGCGGCATAGTCGTCGGACTTGTCGTTCAGCCAGTACAACAGCGTAGAGGAGTAGACACCGGCGAGCAGGCCGCGCTTGGTATAGAAGTTATAGTCGGTCGCGGTGTCACCGGCGGCATACCAGATGGCATCCACCGTGCGGTAAAGACAACGCAGCCCGCTGGCGACGTACTGAGGCATCGCAAAGAAGGCCAGGGCCCGCCTTGCCGCCTCGCGATGGGCGGCGACCGCTTCCAGGCGCAAACGCACGCCCGCCGTCACCTTGTCGCGCACCTTCATCGACTCCAGATCCAGGCGCTCCAGGCCGGCCAGCATCTGACGGTCGGCCTCACTGCTGAAAGCGCGGATCATCTCCTCCGGGCCGCCGGGGTAGAGGCGTCGTGCTTCGACGGGATCGATCTCAAGGTCTTTCGCCGCCGCATCGATCGCCCGCCAGGTCCAGCCGTCGAAAGGCACATGCCGCAGAGCCGCATCCAGCAGGGCCAGTCTTTTCTTGTCGTCAGCCATGATCTTGCAGAACCTCGTCTTCGCCCAAGGGCGTTTCACCGGAGAATTCGCCTCCGGCCGGCTCGGATGGCGGCGCCTCCTCCGCCGTCTGGGCCCGCATGGCCTCCTCGGCGAAAGCCAGCATCGACAAGTCTGTCATGCGCTGCGGATAGAGAATACCGTCCAAATGGTCGCACTCATGCTGAACCACCCGGGCATGGAAACCGCCGGCCTCGCGTTCAATGACGTCACCTTCCAGGGTTTGGCCCCGATATCGGATCCGCTGCGGGCGCGGCACCTGGCCGACCAGGCCGGGTACGGAGAGGCAGGCCTCCGGCCCCAGCGCGACCGCGTCGTCCAGGACTTCGATCTCAGGGTTGATCAGGATCGTCAGCGGCACCGCACGGCTGTCCGCCGTCTCCCGAAGGTCGGCGCCGTTCCCCGCGTCTTCCGCAGCGGCACGGGCCCCTGCGACAAAGAACACCACGACCCGCAAGGGAACATGGACCTGTGGGGCCGCCAGGCCGGTACCACCGGCGTCGTCCATGGTTTCCAGCATATCGCGCACCAGACGGTGGATCTCCGGCGCCCGGGGGTCGGCCACAGGATCGGCCTTCCGGCGCAGAATCGGATGGCCCATACGGGCAATTTTCAAGATCGCCATGGGATTAATATGGCGGCGCGCCTCCAGTGGGTAAAGGCGCCGCAGCCGGCGAATCGGCCAAAATCCGGCCGCCTGAGACCGGGGCGCTGCCGCGCGTCAGCCAGGGCCCTGGCCCGCAATACCGGGCGGGGGGCCGGTACAGGGCGGCAGAAGGCCGGATTCTCCAGCGCAGATCGGGAAAATAAGTCGGAAATTGGCGGGATTCCGGCGATTTGGGCTGCCTTTTTCTGCGAGAAAAGCCTTCCTTTTCCCGGCACCCTATGATACCAACCGGCCATCCCTCGCAGCATAAAGGCTGCGGGCAAGGTTATTTTGCCTCAACATCAGAGTAATTCGGCCCCGAAAACCCGCCGGGATGCGTGTTTTTCGTGGCTCCAGAGAGGAGCACTGAGCGTCTGTGCAAGTTCAGGTTCGAGACAATAACGTCGATCAAGCCCTTCGTGCGCTGAAGAAAAAGCTGCAGCGTGAAGGCGTCTTCCGTGAGATGAAACTCCGCCGCAACTTTGAAAAGCCCTCTGCCCGCAAGAAGCGTGAGCGCGCCGAAGCCGTGCGCCGCTATCGCAAGCTGCTGCGCAAGCGCATGGAGCGCGAAGGCTTCTAGAAAGAGTCTGTGCGGAACGCGGCGCGTTGACCGATGTCGGCGCGCTTGCGGACTGCTTACGGCGCCGGTTGTGATGGCCGGTTGTGACGGGCGGAAACCTCTGTCGTCACACAAAGAAAAAGCGGGTGTTTCGCCCGCTTTTTGCATTTCTCAAAAGACTTCTCGGATGGCGCCGCTGCGCCTGGTCGGATGGCGTCGTTACGCCTGGACCGCGCCGCGCTAGGCGGCCGAGGCGCTGTCGGCTTCGGCCGGTATCACCTTGGCCATATGCACGGACATCAGCGGGTCGACATCCGGTGCCGTAAAGGGCAGCCGTCCGACCTCTTCGTAGCCGAGCTTGCGATAAAGCGGCACCCCGGTCAGCGTCGCCCAGAGTTCCAGGAGCCGGCAGCCCGCCGCCACCGCCCGTTCTTCGGAGAGGCGCACGAGCTGAGAACCCAGTCCCCTGCGCGTATGCTTGGGATGAACGAAAACCGAGCGGATCTTGGCCGAATCCGCTGAAATTCCCTCACAGACGACGCTTTGCTCACCTTCTTTGGTCTCAAAGATGGGCATACGCCGGGACCAACCGCCACTGGCGATGATCCGCCCCTCCAACTCGGCCACGAAATAGGTTCCGTCGTCGATCAGGGTGGGATCGTAAGTGCCGAAATAGCCGATAAAGGCTTCGATCTGGCGGGCTGTGTAGTCGGCGGAATTCAACCCGTGAACCGACAGAAAGTGCATGGCCTCGATTGCCGGTTTGTCATCCGGCTGGGCAAGGCGGATAGACAGGCCGTCGTTTGTCATATCAAGGCTGTCACGGTTGGTTTCTTGGACTGGCGTTGTCAGGCTCGAACTCTTGGTCTCGAATCCTGGGCAAAAAAGCGTTGCGCGTGCGATGCAGGACACAAGATCACGAAAGGTCCTTACCACGTCCCTGCGACGGAGTCGCCGCATGAACCGCCTCAGGAGCGTGAAACCCGCCAATGGCCCGGTTCCCAGCACCGCACGCAGAGAAACCATGACAGGCGATTGTTTCAGGCCGTTTTCGCGGTAAAGCGCAAATTGTATTGATTGTTTCTGGAAAGATCCGGGCTTGAGGCAAAGCGGCACCAGCCCGCTCACCGTCCGGACCATCCGCCGGATGCCGAAGACGGGAAGCAGGCTGCTACCCTAATGCCATGAAAAACCTTGAAAACGCCTCTTCCGGCGCTGGAGCAGATCCGGGTTTGATGGAATCGCTTTAGCGGTCCATCAAACCCGGTGAATCTGCTCTAACATGTTGAGATCGGTCGGATTCACACGTTTTGTCGAAAACACGAAGTGGTTCCGACAAAACGTGATCCGATCTAGGCGACCAGGACCTGGTGCATGCGCTGCAAGGCCGCGGCCCGCTCGTTCTCGCGTCCCGTTTCGGCAAACAGCTCTGCCGCCCGGCGATAATCCTCCGCCGCCGACATGACGTCACCCAGGCGCGCCCGGCAGTCGCCACGGCCCATATAGGCCCAGGGCTCCACCGGGTTCAGGGCGATGTCCTGTTCGAAATCGCCGAGGGCATCCTCGAAGGAGCCCTGACGGAGCAGAAACCGCCCCCGAAGGTGATAGGACTTGGCGTGATCTCCCTTAAGCGTGATCGCCCGGTCAAGATCTTCCAACGCACCCTTGGTGTTGCGCAGACGCTCGTGCCACTTCGACCGCTCCAGCAGCGCCGGTACACAGTTCGGCGCGCGGGACAAGGCCTCATTGCAGTCCGCGATGGCACGGGAGAAATTCTTCAGGGCGCCGAAACACTGCGCACGCTCCATGAAGAGAAACGCCTTGCCGTCCTCGCGCGCCAGCGCGGCGTTGAGATCCAGAATCGCAAGGCGCATCTCGCCGAGGCGGCTGTAGCACTGACCACGGCGGGCATGGGCCTGCCAGGAACCGGGCTCGAACTCGAGCTCGCGCGTGTAGTCTTCAATGGCGCCGCGATAATCCTCGCGACGCTGACGCAGGCGGGCGCGATTGGCATAGCCCGGCGCAAAGGTCGGATCGAGTGCGATGGAGCTATCGTAGTCTTCCGCCGCTTCGGCCAGCTTGCCCTGGGCTTCCCGGGCAACGCCACGGCGGTTGAAGATGCTGGCTTCTTCGGGGGCGATCAGGGAAGCACCGTCGAGGTCCGCTTCCGCCTCCGCATGGCGCTTCAGCCGGCTGAGGGCGGCAGCGCGATGAAAAAGCGTCACCACCTGCTCCCCGGCGAGGTCGATGGCCATGGTGAGATCCGCGACAGCCTTCAGATAGTCATGCCGTTCCAGATGGCAGAGCCCGCGGTTGGAGTAGGCCGCTGCGAAGCAGGGATCAACGCGGATGGCAGCATCGAAGTCGCAAAGCGCCCCGGTCAGGTCGCCTTTTTCCCGGCGCACCATGCCCTTGCCGTTGTGGGCTGCGGCCCAGCCGGCGCCATGGATACCCGCCTGTTCGAAATCGTCGATGGCCAGATAGGTGTAACCCAGCTTGCGGTAGCTGTAGGCGCGCTCCATCAAAAAACGGCCATTGCGGGGATCGCAGGCCAAAGCGGCGGAAAACTCGACCACCGCACCCTGATGATCGCCGCCCTCGGCCCGCTCCAGGCCGCGCTGAAAACAGTCTTCGGCATCCCGTTGCCGGGTGTCGGGCTTCGGCTGCGCGTCGAGAGACCCGAGATCGGCGGCGAGCTGACGGTCCTGAATAGCGCGATCTGCCGTGGGCTGCGCGGAGTCGCGGGGCCCCAGCGCGCGCATCAGCGGCTCGGCCGCGGGATCGCCCGCCTCCTGGGACGCCGTCTCATCCGCCCGGTCATTCGAGGCTTGGAGATTCATGGAGTCCAGCAGCGTGAAACCCTCAAGACCGACCAGGCGCCGCGAACGGCCGTCCAGCGGCAAGTCTGTAGGAAAAAGATCACACGGAAAGCGCTTCGAAAGCTGCGGCCCGTTCTCCGCTTTCGCCCCATTTTCCGCTTTCGCACTTTCATGCTGGCCAGCCATTGTGCTTCCCTCACTGGACGTTACATGGCTGGAAGATGCCCGCCCGCCGGCTCCGGCTCTGTGGGGAAAATCACACCAAGGGAAAAAGACGGCGATTCCGGGGTAACCCAGGGTAGCCAAGAGCCTCAAGAGCTCTCCAGATCGGCTTTTTCAGTCGTAGCCGAAGAGCCAGCGGGTCCGCCCGCCGGCAATATTGATCACCGAATGGCGGGCACCACGGGGGATGAAGGCCTCGTCACCCGCCTCCATCACGAAACGCCGCGCTTCGACAACCAGCGCCAGACGCCCTTCGGCGACGGTGACCACCTCGTTGGTGTCGTGGACGAAGTCGTCCCAGGACTGGCCCGGCGGATCGTCGAAAACATGGCAGGAGTAGCCGCGGGCCTTCCAGTCCGCGGCCACCGTAGCGGCATCCACCGGGGCAGCGAAGTATCCTGGCGTGATTTCTGCAGCCGTCGTCATGCAACAAGGGTCGAACAAACAGCGGGGTCCTGCAAGAAAAAGGGGCGGCACAAGGCCGCCCCTTTCGTCAGTCGAATGCCGGAAGGCAGTCGGTCGAGGACCGTCAGGTGCCGATCTCGCCGCCGTCGTCCTTTCGAACCACCACGACCGAGGGACGCGGCGGCATGCCTTCGGTGAAGTCCGGCCAGCGGGTGGCCGGGTCTTCGAAGGTCGAATTGCGCTCGAAGCCGGGATAGTCCTTCGTCCCGTCGGTTGCCGGGTGCTGCACCGCGAGGAACAGCGATTTCACATCGGGCGTGAATCGCGGACCGCAGAGTTCCGCACCGATGGGGGTCCGGAAGAACATCTTGCTGTAGCCACGCATATCGCCTTCGGTCTCCAGACCGTAGAGGCCGTCCGCCGTGCCGGTCTTTGACCAGCCTGAGCCCTGGTCCGTGGAAATCCAAAGCCGGCCAGCGGCATCGACCGTGCAGTTGTCCGGTGAGCCGAACCAACCGTTCTCCGACGTGGCTTCATGATACTTCGCACCGACGTCCGGCTTGCTGGGATCGCCCGCGACCACCAAGAGGTTCCAGTCGTACTGCAGGGCGTCGTGGTCCCCATTGGGCGGAACCATCTCCACGATCTGGCCGAAGTCGTTGGGGCCGCGCGGGTTGGCCGCATCAACCGCATCGGCCTTGCGCTTGGAGTTATTGGTCAGCATCACATAGACCTTGTTGGTCTGCGGATTGGGATCGATATCCTCCGGCCGGTCCATCGGGGTCGCACCCAAGAGGTCCGCGGCAATCCGTGCCTCGATCACGACGTCAGCCTGGCTGTGGAAGCCATTCTCCTCCGTCAAGGGGCCACTGCCGTAGATCAGCGGCAGCCAGTCGAGCTTGCCGTCCTCGTTGAAACGCGCAACGAACAGGGTGCCGTCATCGAGGATGTCCATGTTGGCGGCACGATCATCCGGATTGTAGCGGCGCTCCGATACGAACTTGTAGACGTAGTCGAAACGCTGGTCATCGCCCATGTAGACCACCACCCGGCCGTCGCTGTTCACGATCGGCTCGGCACCTTCATGCTTGAAACGGCCCATGGCAGTGCGCTTCTTCGGCGTCGAGGTGGGGTCGAGGACGTCAACCTCAACCACCCAGCCGAAACGGTTGGCTTCGTTCGGCTCGGCATTGATATCGAAACGCTTTTGGTACTTCGACCAGGCGTACCAGCCGCCGGGCACGCCATAGCGCTTGTAATTGCGCTCTTCAGGATGGCCATCCACGGCACCGCCGAAATAGCCGTGGAAATTCTCCTCGGCCATCAGATAGGTGCCCCAGGGGGTGATGCCACCGGCACAGTTGTTGATGGTGCCGATACAGGTCTTGCCCGACTGATCGACGGAGGTCTTCAGCCGGTCGTGGCCGGCCGCCGGACCCGTCATTTCCATGTAGGTGGTATTGGCCGTGATGCGGCGGTTGTACTGGCTGTCCTGCACCACCGACCACTTGTCGCCTTCACGCTTCACCTCGACGACGGAGCCGCCATGGGCCGCCATTTCGATGTCGACCAGATCGGCTGTCATGTCGGGGAAGCCCTTTCTGTCCTGGCGCCCGATGCCGGGGAACATGACCTCTTCACTGGTATACTCGTGATTCACGCAAAGCAGGCCGTTGTCCGGATTGTCCGACCCGAAGGGCAAACCGACATAGCCGATGAAATCGTTGTTGTAACCGAACTGCTGGGCCTGGGCCGCCGCGGTCTGGTTCATCGGGTCGAATTCCGGGGCGTCGGCCAGAATCGGATCACCCCAGCGGATCAGGATGTCGGCGCTGTGGCCTGCCGCGACGTGATGGGTCTCATCGACCCCATGCTCGATTTCCGTCCAGACGTAGCGTCCCTCGGCCGCTTGTGCGGTCTTGGCGCCGCCCAAGGCCCCCAGAGTACCGCTCAGCGCCGTCGTCGCGGCCAGCCCCAAGGCACCGCGCATTATGTCCCGGCGCCCATAGCGGCGCTGGGCGATCTTGCCGAAGGTGTTGGCAAGATTGGTATTTGTCGGAACATCTTCGGAAGCCTCAAAGGCTGCGCCCTTTGAAGCGTAGTCTTCGTTTCTCTGCATGTCAGGTGCCTCTCCTAATACGGGTGGGACACCGCTTTCGCGGCTGGTTCTTGGCTGAAAAGTCCGCGGGACCCTACAGCAGCTAGATGCTGGACCTATGACGTAATTATTACAAGTATATGACAGACTGGACAGAGGTCGATCCGCCGTGTCACAGCGCCCCTCAAAGGCCGGATTCTGGTTTGCAATCAATAATTAAGGGGTAGACCGCAACTCGCGACGGAATTTCTGCGTAGATGCGCTGTGTGAACAATCGAAACGAATTTCCCCGGCGCGCCACATGCGACTGAAACATTCCCGTAGCAGGGTCCAGCAAGGAAAAACCTCCGTGCCGGAGGGCTCGCGTCCGGACTTGCGCCGACACCTGGGCCCAGGCCATGCTACCGATTGGTTCAAGCAAATCGCCGTGATGTCCAGTCCACACCCCTCCGCCGCCCGCATCACACGCAGCCTCAATGCCTCTCTGGAGACCCTGCGAAGGCCCCTGGCCGTGGCCAGCGCAGCCAGCGACACGGCCAAATCCACCCTGCTCAGCGCCAATCAGGCTTTCTTTCAGGTCAGCGGCCTGAATCGGGAGAACCTGAGAGGTCGCTCGCTGGCGGACTGCGACGGCAACCTGATCGATCTGCGGCCGCTCTTCGACCGCGATGGCAGACGCCGGAATTGGTTGGTGTTCCATCATGCGCCTTCGCCGAACGGCGACGGCCCGGCAATCTCGGAAGCCGCGGCCGCGGACAAACCGAAGAAGCGCGACAGCGCTGCGGCGTCGGGCGGCCGGGGCAAAAAGAAGCCGACCGGCGGCGACGACGGCTTCAGAGCGCTGGTCGAAGGCATTCCAAACGGCGTGCTGGTTCACCGCGACTTCAAGCCGCTCTATGCCAACATGGCCTGCGCACGCCGTATCGGTTTCGACAGCGGCGACGCGCTTGTCGCCGAACCGACGCTGCTGCCTTTTCTGCCCGTTGAGCTGCACAGCGCCGCGCTCAGACGGCATCGGCGGATTCTCGCGGAGGGGGACCCCGGCCCCGCCCGGGTCCTGCGGTGCCTGACGCGCAGCGGCGAGCCCTTCTGGGTCGAAGCAACGGAAACACGTATCCTCTGGCAAGGCAGCCCGGCGGTCCTGGTTTCCCTCAGCGACGTGACCCGGCAGGTGCAGATGCGCCGCACCGAGCTGATGCTGCGCGAAGCGATCGACAATCTGTCGGACAGCTTCGTGCTCTATGACGCCGACCTGCAGGTCGTGCTGACAAATCAACGCTTCCACGAACTGTTCCCTTTCCTGCCGGCGCAGCATGCGATCATCGGCAGGCCGATGCAGGAACTGGTAGAAGCCAGTGTCGCCAACAACGTGGTGACGGATCCCCGCGTCTGGCGGGACCGCGAGCAGTTCATCGCCGACTTCATCGCCGACCGGCTGAGCAACGAAGCCTGCATCAGCGAGGATGCCTGGCCCGACGGCCGCTGGGACATGGTGAAGGAACAGCACACCCGTTCCGGCGGCTTCGTCTCTGTGCGTACCGACATCACCCAGCGCAAGCGGGCCGAGTTTGCGCTTCGCGATCAGGAAAGCCGTCTGGAACAGGCCCTGGCGGAGCGCTCGGCGCAACTGAAAGGCATCCTGGCCAACATCGCCCAGGGCGTGACCGTTACCGCACCCGATATGCGGGTCCTGCTGGTCAACCAGGGCTTCCTCGATATCTTCGGTATTCCCGAGGAACTCGGCAGGCCTGGCGTCCATGTTTCCGAGTTCGTGCGCCAGGGCCTGCGCAACGAGCACTACCCCCGCGCCGAGGTCGAGGCCGCCGGAGGCGAGGACGCTTTCGTCGACCAGCGCCTGGCCGCCATTGCACGGGTGACCCGCAGCGTCGACCAGCGCACCCTGGCTGACGGCCGTGTCATCGAGGTGCGTCAGCAGCGTCTGCCCGACGGCTGCATCGTTTCGACCTACAACAACATCACCGACCGGGTCCACGCCGAACGCGAACTGCAGCGCCAACGCGAAAAGAGCTACCAGAACGAAAAATTGACGGCCCTCGGCGGACTCCTGGCGGGGGTCTCTCACGAGTTGAACAATCCGCTTTCCGTGGTGATCGGCCAGGCGGCCCTTCTGGAAAGCATGTCGACGGACAGCGCCATGGCCGAACGTGCCATGAAGGTCAGAATTGCCGCCGACCGCTGCGCCAAGATCGTGAAGACCTTCCTTTCCATGGCCCGTCAGCGCCCCGCCGCGCGCAGCGCCATCCAGATCAATCATCTGATTGAGGACGTGCTGGACCTGGTGACCTATCAGCTCAACACGACCGACGTCAGCATCAGCCGCGACCTCGCCCCGGACCTGCCGTCGGTCGCCGGCGATTCCGACCAGCTAAGCCATATCCTGGTGAACCTCTTCATCAATGCCCAGCAGGCGATGATCAACAGCCCGCGGCCCCACCGCCTGATGATCTCCACATCCTATCTGGCAACCAGCCGCCAGGTGCGGATCGTCGTCCGCGATACCGGGCCGGGCATTCCCGAGGAAATACGCTCGCGTATTTTCGATCCCTTTTTCACCACCAAGCCGGTCGGCCATGGCACCGGCGTCGGGCTCTCGGTTTGCCATGGTATGGTGACGGCCCACGGCGGCAGTATCTCGGTCGAGAACGCGGCCAGTGGCGGCGCCGTTTTCACGGTCCTGCTGCCGGCCGGCGGCATGACCCGGCCGGAGCTGCCCGAAGAGGTCCTGCTGCCCCATCACAGCGAAGAACGCCAGATCCTGGTGGTCGACGACGAACCGGACATCACCAGTTTCCTGGTCGAGATCCTGGAAGCCGCCGGACACAGCGTGGATGTCGCCTCCAGCGGCCAGACGGCTCTGTCGAACCTGGCCACCCGGGACTACGCCGCCATCATCTGCGATCTGCGCATGCCGCACCTGGACGGCCCCGGGCTCTATGGCGCTCTCAGCGAAACCAAACCGCACCTGCTGGACCGCTTCATCTTCATCACCGGCGATCTCTTGAACGAGCGCACCGACCGCTTCCTGAAAAAGTCCGGCCGCCCCTGTATCGAAAAGCCCTTCATGCCCAATCAGATCCGCGGGCTGGTCGAGGAGATCGCGGCACGTCAGCAGGATTGAGGCGAAGCAGCGTCTAGATCGGATCTGCTCTAGGCGACGTCTGGCTTCTGCCCCCTATTTGTCATAGGACAGCGGCACCGCCGCCGCGCTAGCGTCCCCCTGGCAAAGACGGCAGGAACTTCAATCATTCTTGCCCGACAAAACCAACAAACAGCCTGGGGGAAGAGCGCAAGGGGGAGCATCGCGCGCGGCCACCAATGCTGTTTAATTCTCACATCTTCATCTTCGTCTTCCTGCCGCTGACGCTCGCCGGCTTCTTTCTGGCAGCCCACTACGGCGGCCGGCGGCCGGCCATCATCCTTCTGATCGCCGCCTCGCTGTTCTTCTACGGCTGGTGGAACCCGGCCTTTCTGCTGCTGTTGGCCCTCTCGGTGGCTTTCAATTTCACCAGCGGCATCGCCCTGGCGCAGGTTGCCGAACGCCGCGGCGAGACCGCCGCCAGGGCCCTGCTCTGCGCCGGGGTGGCGGTCAACCTGGGGCTCATCGGCTACTTCAAGTATGCCGGCTTCCTGGCCGGCAGCCTGAACGCGCTCACCGGCAGCCTGATCGACCCCGGCAGCATCGTCCTGCCCCTGGCGATTTCCTTTTTCACCTTTCAGCAGATCGCCTATCTGGTGGACGTCCGCCAGGGCCAGGCGCCGGAGACGGACTTCCCGCGCTACTGCCTCTTCGTCGTCTTCTTTCCTCAGTTGATCGCCGGGCCCATCGTTCATCACCGCGAGATGCTGCCGCAGTTTGCCGAAGACCGCACCTTCGCGCCACGTGCAGAGAACCTGGCCATCGGCACCACCATCTTCGCCATCGGCCTGTTCAAAAAGGTGGTGATCGCCGACAGCCTGGCCACGGTGGCGAGCCCGACCTTCGCCGCCGCCGAAGCGGGCGCGGAGCTTCATTTCTTCCAGGCCTGGAGCGCCGCCTTCGCCTACAGCCTACAGCTCTACTTCGACTTCTCCGGCTACTCCGACATGGCCATCGGCATCGCCCGCATGTTCGGCATCAAGCTGCCGCTGAACTTCAACGCGCCCTACCGCGCTACCTCGATCATCGACTTCTGGCGGCGCTGGCACATGACCCTGTCCCGCTTCCTGCGCGACTATCTCTACATCCCCCTGGGCGGCGGACGCCGGGGGCCGCTGCGCCGTCACGTGAACCTGATGATCACCATGCTGCTCGGCGGCCTCTGGCACGGCGCCGGCTGGACTTTCGTCGTCTGGGGCGGACTGCACGGCGCGATGCTGGTGATCAACCACCTCTGGCGGCACCTCTTTCCCACCAGGGCAACGCGCTGGTGGTCGATCGCCCTGGCCCGCCTGATCACCTTCTTCGCCGTGACCCTGGCCTGGGTTTTCTTCCGCGCCGAGAGCTTCAGCGGCGCCCTAGCGGTCTTCGACGGCATGCGGAACCTGCCCTATACCCTGGCGGCGCGGCTGGGCCCGATCAGCGACGTCCTGGTAATGCTCGGTTTCCGTTTCGACGGCCCCTACATCACCCTGGATCACAAGCTCTCCGTCGCCTGGCTTGCCTTCTGGATCGCCTTTCTCTGGTTCATGCCGACGACCCAGTGGCTGATGCGCAACTTCAGCCCGGCCTTCGGGTTCCGCAGCGCTGACTATGCACCCGTTGCGGGCGTCCCCGGCGTCGTCTGGTTCCAGGCGGCTTTGGCCTGGCGGCCGAGCCTGGTTTGGGCCGGTACGACGGCAGTCATTGCCGCGGTTGCGGTAATGGGCCTGACCCGGGTTTCCGAATTCCTCTATTTCCAGTTCTAGCCGGAGTGATTGCGACAGCATGACCAGCCTCTCGGAACCGCGCAGCCTCGACGGCAGAAAGACAGCAGCGCCTCTGCGCCGCCGGCTGTTCAACCGCTACCTTGCCGGTGTCTTCCTGGCCACCGGCCTGCTAAGCGCCGGCGCAGTGGTCCTCAACAGCGTCATCGATCCCCTGTGGTTCTGGCGCGGCAACCTGATCACCGGGCAGAACTACATCTTCAACGAGCGCGTGGCCAAGGTGAACCTCATCCTTCAAGCGCCGGAGAAATACGACTGCCTGATCTTCGGCAGTTCACGCGTAACCCTCTTCGATCAGACCGATATCGCTGGCCACCGCTGCGCCAACCTCGCCTTCTCCGCTGGCAAGGCGGTGGAGTTCCTGGCCTATGCGCGCTATCTGGCCGACCGGGGCATCCGCCCGCGGCTGGTCATCGTCGGGGTCGACGATTTCAACTTCCTCACCAAGACGACGCGGCAACCGGAGATTCCCGATTTCGTCCGCAAGGGCGAAGCGCCGCCGGGCTGGCTGGAGAGCTACCTTTCGCTGACCGCCCTGGACTTCTCACAACGCACCTTGCGGGAGGTCTCGCCCATGCCGCGCTTCTACAACGACGGCTTCGTCGGTGGTGTGCTTAAGGATACAGCAGCTTTCAAGCCGCCGAAGAAGCTGAAAGCCGCGGTCTTCAAGGGCCGTCTCGACCCGCAACGCGCCGACCTCTACCGCCAGCTCCGCGATACTTTTCCGGAGGCACGCTTTTGGGGTTTCGTGCCGCCGGTGGCGGCCTGGAAGGTGACGGAGACCCGCCACCTCGGAAAGATCCTCGACGGCTATCTTCAGGCGATCGCCAACACGGCGGAACACTTCGAGGTGCTCTACGATTTCTCGGTGCCCTCCGCCGTCACCCGGCGGCACGACAACACCTATGACGGCTCTCACTACTATCCGGCAGTGCACAAGGTGATTTCCGAGCGGCTGCAGACGGCCTCCCCGCAAGTGCCCGCCGACAGCTTCGGCCTGCCGGTCCACGCGATGACCCTCGGTCAATACGAGGGCGCCTTCAAAGCCGCCCTGAACCGTTTCCTGGCCGCGGAGTTTCCCGACTTGCATCAAGCTGAAATCGCGCAACGCTAAGGCCTGCCTGGCGCTAACTTTTACCGCGAAGCTGCTCCAGTTCCTCGATGTTGCGCGGCCAGTCCTTTTTCAGGAGCGCGGAGAGCGAGCGGTCGGCCAGCACCTTGCCGCCGGTCTGGCAGCGCGGGCAGTAATTGGTCTCGTTGCTGGCGTGGCGGATGCGCTGCACCGCCGTATCGCAAACGGGACAGGGCTTACCGTAGCGGCCATGCACCGCCATTTCCTTACGAAAGGCGGTGACCTTCTCCGGGAACGCGCCGGCCGCCTCTTCCCGCAACAGCCGGGTCCAGTCTTCCAGCGCCGCGCGGGTCGCGGCATAAAGCGTTCCGATCTCCGCCGCCGTCAGCTTCGCGGTCATGGCCACCGGCGACAGGCCGGCGCGGTGCAGGATCTCGTCGGAATAGGCATTACCGATGCCGCTGAAGATGCGCGGATCGGTGAGCGCGCGCTTTACGGTGTGGTTCTTGGCCGTAAGCGCCGCCGTGAAGGCCGGGAGGTCGGCCGCCAGCACCTCCAACCCGCCGGGATCGAGCGCCGCCAGCCCCGCCTCCCCTTCGACCAGATGCAGGGAGGCGCGCTTCTTGGAGCCCGCCTCGGTCAGGGTCAGGCTACCTTCTGCGAAATCAAAGGCGGCGAGGCCCACCTTGCCCTGCAGCGCCGCGCCCGGCGGCTTCCAGTGCAGCCGCCCGGCGATCATCAGATGCAGCACCAACCAGAGATCCCCCTCCAGCCCGAAGACGATGCGCTTGCCGAGCCGCCGCAGCGACGTCACGTCACGGCCCTCCACCGTCCTGATCGGCGGCACCGCCGTGCGCAGCAGAAACGGACTGGCCAGCCGGACCTTCTCCAGCCGCTGCCCCAGCACACGGCTTTCCAGCGCCTCGATATAGACCGCGATGTCGGGCAGTTCAGGCATGGGGCTAAGCTTGGCATGAAGGTGGTCAGGGCGACAACCACCGTCGGAAATGTCCCGGAGAGCACCCGCACACGCTTCGCTCTGCAACGGGATCAGGACGTCGATCCTTACCGGCGGTTTTCACTCGGACAGAACGGTCCCTTGGACCAGAGGACTGAATCGCCGAGAAAGTCACAGCAGATCTTCATTAAGTCGGCTTGGCAAAGCTAATCACGATCGCTAGCGCGCCGAGAAGAGAATGGCGCGGGCCGTGACTCGGCGGGTTTGTTGGCCCACACTTCTTTCACCAAAGGTCAGGGATGCAGAGGGGAGATGCACCATGAATGACCGGGAAACCGCGCTGCCGCAGAAAACGCGGGAACTTCACAACCATCATTTCGACTCGACGGTCTGGAACGATCTGACATTTCGCGACGACGACATCGTCATCGCAACCTACGCCAAGTCAGGGACCACCTGGCTGCAGCAGATCGTCGGGCAACTGATCTTCAACGGGCGCGGCGATGTTCCCATTGCGGAGATGTCGCCCTGGCTCGACCTCAGGGTACCGCCCAAGGAAGTGCAACTGGCTGCGGTCGAGCAGCAGACCCACCGGCGCTTCCTGAAAACCCACCTGCCGCTCGACGCCCTCGTCTTCTCGCCCAAGGCCAAGTACCTTTATATTGGCCGCGACGGGCGCGATGTGGTGTGGAGCCTCTACAATCACCATGCCCATGCCAACGAACTCTGGTACGGCGCGCTGAATGACACGCCTGGGCGGGTCGGCCCGCCGATCGAACCGCCGCCGGACTCGGTCCAGCAGTACTTCCACGACTGGCTAGAGAAGGACGGCTTTCCCTTCTGGTCGTTTTGGGAAAATGTCCGGACCTGGTGGGCGATCCGCGATCTGCCCAATGTGCTCTTCGTCCATTTCGCGGACCTGAAGACGGACATGCCCGGTGAAATCCGGCGCATCGCAGACTTTCTGAAGATCCCCATCGACACGGCCCAGTGGGACGACATCCTGGAACACTGCAGCTTCGACTACATGAAGGCCCATGCCGAGGCCTGCGTGCCCATGGGCGGTGCGCTCTGGGAAGGTGGCGCCCAGACGTTTCTGCACAGCGGCGCCAACGGCCGCTGGCACGACGTGCTGAGCGCCGAAGAGTCCGCTGCCTATGAGCAGAAAGCCGTTGCTGAGCTTGGGACGGACTGTGCCGCCTGGCTGCAGGGCGGCCGGCAGTCCTGAACGCACCCCGATCAAAGGGATTTCAAAACCCTGGGCCATGCTCTAGGGTCTGCCCCCATCATGACCGAATTGCACAGTATCCAGACTCCGGCGCCCGCTGCCCCGGAGAGCTTCACCGAACCCGAAGCCGCCTTCGCGCGGCTGTCGATGCTCTATGACGAGGCCACCAGCTTCCTCTGCACCCAGTTCGAGGCACTGCTGGGCGGGGCCAAGCCGAGCAAGCGCCTGCGCGCCTTCTATCCCCAGGTGGCGATCACCACCTCCAGCTTCGCGCAGATCGATTCGCGCCTCTCTTACGGACACCTGCCCTCGCCCGGCCATTTCGCCGCGACCATTACCCGGCCCGATCTGTTCCGCGACTATCTCATCCAGCAGCTCGGCCTGCTGATGAAGAACCACGGTGTGCCGGTCACCATCGGGCCGTCCCATACGCCGATCCCGCTGCACTTCGCCTTTCCCGACGGGATGCATGTGGAGGGCGCGCTGGTCGACCGGCTGGGCTATCCGCTGCGCGACCTTTTCGACGTGCCCGACCTCTCGGTCACCGACGATGCCATCGTCAACGGCACCTTCGAGCCGGCGCCGGGCAGCCCGATGCCGCTGGCGCCTTTTACCGCGCCGCGGGTCGATTACTCCCTGCACCGCCTGTCGCACTACACCGCGACGGCGGCGGAGCATTTCCAGAACTTCGTGATCTTCACCAACTATCAGTTCTACGTCGATGCCTTCTGCACCCTGGGGCGCGAAGCCATGGCCGAGAGCAAGGGCGACTATCAGGCCTTCGTCGAGCCCGGCAACGTCATCACCCGGCGCGGCCAGAAGGCGCCGGAGAGCGGCATACCGCTGGAACGCCTGCCGCAGATGCCGGCCTATCACCTGAAGATCGACGACCACAGCGGCATCACCATGGTGAACATCGGCGTCGGCCCCTCCAACGCCAAGACCATCACCGACCACGTGGCGGTGCTGCGGCCCCATGCCTGGCTGATGCTCGGCCACTGCGCCGGCCTCAGGAACACCCAGGCGCTGGGCGACTACGTGCTGGCCCACGGCTATGTCCGCGAGGACCATGTGCTGGATGCCGACCTGCCGAGCTGGGTGCCGATCCCGCCGCTGGCCGAAGTCCAGGTCGCCCTGGAGGACGCGGTGGAGGAGATCACCGGCCTGGAAGGCTATGAACTGAAGTCGATCATGCGCACCGGGACGGTCGCCACCATCGACAACCGCAACTGGGAACTGCGCGACCACCGCGAGCCTGTGCAGCGTTTCTCCCAGTCCCGCGCCATCGCGCTGGACATGGAAAGCGCCACCATTGCCGCCAACGGCTTCCGCTTCCGCGTGCCCTACGGCACCCTGCTCTGCGTCTCCGACAAGCCGCTGCACGGCGAGCTGAAGCTGCCCGGCATGGCCACCGCCTTCTACAAGCGACAGGTCGACCAGCATCTGCAGATCGGCCTCAGGGCCATGGAGAAACTGCGCGCCATGGCGCCGGAGCGCCTGCATTCGCGCAAACTGCGCTCCTTCACCGAGACTGCCTTTCAGTAACGGTTTGGCGCGGCACCAAATCCTGGCGCGCCGTACCCTTGGGGGTGATGAACCCGAAGGCGGCATTCTGCGACCCAGTGGGTAAGCGCTGCCGCAGCGACTGATTGGAAAACCCGTGAAACTGCCCGCTTTGCCAATCCTCGGTCTTACCCTCTTCTGCCTTTTCGCAGGACCGCAGGTCGCCGCTGCTGGCGGATCGGAGCCGGAAGACGCCGCAGACGCCGTCATCGCGCAACTCTTTGAGGACTGCGAGGCCGGTAACATGCAGGCCTGCTTCCGCCTCGGCGCGCGCTACGACGAGGGCTACGGGGTCGACGAGGATCTCGTGCAGGCGGCTGCCTACTACCGCCGTGCCTGCGACGGCGGCTCGGCCGCGGGCTGCTACGGTCTCGCCAGCAAGCACCAGCTCGGCGAGGGCGTCGAGCGGGATCAGGCGCGCGCCGATCAGCTCCTCCGCCAGGCCTGCGAAGGCGGCCTCGCGCTGGCCTGCGACTCCGTTCCGCCGCCCCTGCAAGAGGGCGGCTGACGCAGACGGCTACTTGGGCCCACAGCCCCGCCGAAACCGATAAACGTCCAAAAGCGACAGCCTTCGGCGGGTTCAAGCCTTCCGTTTCGGTGAAAATTCGGGCTAAAATTTCAGCCAAGAACTAAAGGCAAGCCGTCGCCAGAACGGCAGCCGAGCAGAGGAAACCAACCCGGAAGGAATCAACGGCCATGAGCGGACCTGCCGCCGAGACTCCGAAAAGCCCGCGGCGCAACCGCCGCGCCGGTGGGCGCGAGGCCCGCAAGGCCCTGCGTGCCGCGCCCCTGGCCGACGACATCCAGCCGATCCGCGGCGGCATGGAAGGCGGGCGCTTCAAGCCGCTCGACGATGCCGCCATGCAGCGCATCCACAAGGCGGCGCTGCAGGTGCTGGCGGAAATCGGCCTGGCCGACGCCCCGCCCTCCGGCATCGAGGTGATGACCCTGGCCGGCGCCAGCCTGGGCGACGACGGGCGGCTGCGTTTTCCCGCCGCCCTGGTGGAGGACACCCTGGCCCAGGCCAACCGCAGCGTCACCCTCCATGCCCAGGACCCGAAGTACGACATCCAGCCCGGCGGACGGCGGGTCTATTACGGCACCGCCGGCGCCGCCGTGCATCTGGTCGATACCGAAAACCGGGTTTACCGCGAATCGACCCTGCAGGATGTTTATGATGCCGCGCGCATCGCCGGCACCCTGGACAACATCCATTTCTTCCAGCGGCCCATGGTCGCCCGCGACCTGCCCGACCCGACGGACCTGGACATCAACACCGTCTATGCCTGCGTGCAGGGCACGACCAAACACATCGGCACCTCCTTCACCTCGGTCGCAAGGGTGGAAAAGGCGCTGGAAATGCTGCACTTCTTTGCCGGCGGCGAAGAGGCCTGGCGCGAACGGCCCTTCGTCTCCAACTCCAACTGCTTCGTGGTGCCGCCGCTGAAGTTCGCCACCGAATCCTGCGAGATCATGGAAGCCTGCATCCGCGGCGGCATGCCGGTGCTGCTGCTCTCCGCCGGGCAGGCTGGGGCGACCGCCCCCGCCGCCATCGCCGGGGCGGTGACCCAGGCGGTGGCCGAGTGCCTGGCGGGGCTGGTTTACGTGAACGCCCTGGCACCGGGGCATCCGGCGATCTTCGGTACCTGGCCCTTCGTTTCCGACCTGCGTACCGGGGCTATGTCCGGCGGCTCCGGCGAGCAGGGCCTGCTGACCGCGGCCTGTGCCCAGATGGCGCAGTTCTACGATCTGCCCGGCGGTTCCGCCGCCGGCATGGCCGACGCCAAGCTGCCCGACGCCCAATCCGGCTACGAGAAAGGGATCACCGATGTCATGGCGGGCCTCGCCGGGCTCAACATGGTCTATGAATCCGTCGGCATGCACGGCTCCCTGCTCGGGTTCTGCTTTGAAAGCCTGATCATCGACAACGACATGATCGGCCAGTGCCTGCGCTGCGTGCGGGGCATCGAGGTGACCGAGGATTCGGTCTCTATCGAGGCCATGCGCCAAGTCTGTCTTGAGGGACCGGGCCACTACCTCGGCCACAGCCAGACCCTGGGCCTGATGCAGAGCGAATACGTCTATCCCGCCCTCGGCGACCGCTCCTCCCCCAAGGAGTGGGACGAGAACGGCCGCCCCGACCTAGTCCTGCGGGCCATCGAAGAAAGGAAGCGCATCCTCGCCGAAGTCTTCCCGCGCCATGTGCCGGAAGACATCGACAAGGCCGTGCGCGACGCCTTCAACATCATGCTGCCGAAGGAACAGATGGGCGGCTAAAGCGCCGTCACTTCCGCCGAGCCGCTGCCCGTCATCATCAAGGGATTGCGCAGAGGGCGACCGAAAAGCGGGGCTTCGATTTCGAAGACATCGCCTTCCTGCGGCTTGATGCCGTCGGGGAAGCTGAGCACAGCGGCGCCGAAGAAATGCACATGCACGTCGCCGGGTCGGCGGTGCTGGGCATACTTGAAGTGGTGGTGTTCCAAGTTCGCGATGCTATGGCTCATGTTAGCCTCACTCAGCTCAACTTGCGAACTAGACTTCGCAAAAATCGAGCAACAGCAGCCCAACTGACGGAGTGTGTTTCTGACATAGAGCTACCACTCGTGACTCCTCCAATGTCAACAAACTCACTCTCCCAGTTGGATAAAATCTTAGGTGAGTGTCTGCTCATTGCGCTTTCAAGAACATACTTGATCGGCACGACAAACTGGTCAGATGCATATGACCTTGCTATGCCTACTACACGCCCTCGGTCATTCACAACCGGCCCTCCACTTTCTCCTTCGTTAATCCCAATATCAACAGCGTAGAGCGTCATTCCAAATCGTTCTTTACACTGCGTTATCTTCCCGGATTTGCGTGAGAGTAGGTCGCCTTCAACGTAGTTCGGGTAACCAAGCATCGTTACACCTTCGCCTACTGCTGTTTCTCGAGCCGTTTCAGGCTTAAGAGTTCGATAGAGTCCCTCAAATACGGGACTACCATCCAGTATCGCGATGTCCCTCTTTGAATCGCAGAACAAAGCGTTTTGGATATCGAAATCCAAAACAGGGTTGGTTGCCAAGAAGACCTTGAAGTTATGAAAAAGCGTATGGAAGCTTGTAACCAATCCAACACCCTCAAGAAAGAAACACGATCCGGTCTTGTACAAGGTGGAGTTGTCATCACCTCCGCCTCGAGGGTCGCCATATGTCTTGTGGAATGCGCTGCAAACAAGGACATCTTTTTCGGTATATCCATCAGCCTTGCTTTCCAGCTTGTGCATGATTTCGATTGGCTTTTCACCAGCGAATACACCGTTGAAACTCTCAGCTAGCGACACGAAAACGCTATCAGAGCTACCTTTTAAAGTTCTGATGTATTCGATCTTACCTCGAATCACTTTGGAAATGCTTTTTGACCTCTTCCTTCCTGACCATTTTTGATGTGCTTCTAAAGCATCTTTAGTTGACTTTCTTGCGAGGTGAAGGAGCGTCCGGATCTGACGCACATATTTCCGATCAACATTGACTTTCTTGTTAACAATCGCTCCAACAACAACTTGTTTTTGCTTGCGAAATGCTACCTTTGTTTTTGCATTGTTAATATGAAACCCGTTGCTCTCGACAATACTGCGGATGGGTTCTGCTGCCACGTATGAGTAGGTATCCTTATCTACCTCGACCAAAGCCGACAGGTTCCGCCTTGTCTTACCCGAAAACACAAGATCGTCACTATATCTGGAATACCGAAAACCATGTTCCTTTGCGAAGCGAATTAGCTCACCATCCATACGTCGCGCTATCAGGTTAGAGATTGCCGGAGATGTTGGTGCACCTTGTGGCAAAACTCCATCACATGTGCACAACTGAGCGATAATGGCTGCCCAGCTGTGGAAGATGTTTAGAGGAAAGGTTTTGAGAGCACCTAGTACGCGAGGGAAAGTTATACTGCCAAAGAAGTCTTCGAGGTCGATACGAACGATAAACTCGCGAGATACGTGGCGAGCTGCCATATCTTGTGCACTCCTATCGGAAGTATAGGAGAATACACAGCGCCTATTCCTCAGTTTCTCGGCGGTTAGAACTTTATCAAGAATAGCACGCTGAATAATATACAAGCCATCTTGAGGTGCAAAAATAGTTCTTGAACCGCCCCCGCGCTTTGCAAGTTGGAACTCTCGGTAGGCATTGCTCTGACCTTTTTTCGTATACGCGTAATAGGTTATCGCTTTCGGGTTTACTCCGAGGAAGCTGGCAAACTGCTTAAAGGTTAGAAATGGTCCACTTAGCAAACAGGTACCTCCGGGCACTTTAAGCTCTGCAACCTATGCTGAGCGCAAGGCTTCCCATGTACGGAAAGCCTTATGGCAGATCATTGTGAGAACATCGCAATTACCACGATGCGGGAAGCAAGTAGCCCGGAGGAACGACTTAGAATAAACAGCCGTGGATTGAAACTCAACCTCTTGAATACGCCGTCAAATGGCTGACAAAGAGGGGCCGGACAGTTAAAGCGCCGTCACCGCGGCGGAGCCGCTGCCCTTCATCATCAGGGGATTGCGCAGGGGGCGGCCGAAGAGTGGGGCCTCGATTTCGAAGACATCGCCTTCCTGCGGCTTGATGCCGTCGGAGAAGCTGAGGACCGCCGCGCCGAAGAAATGCACATGCACGTCGCCGGGCCGGCGGTGCTGGGCATACTTGAAGTGGTGGTGTTCCAGGTTGGCGATGGTATGGCTCATGTTGGCCTCGCCGGTGCCGAAGGGCTTCTCCCAAATCACCTCAGCGCCGCGCCGGATGCGGGCTTTGCCCTGGATGTCGTCCGGCGCTTCGCCCAGCAGCAGTTCCGGCCCGAAGGAACAGGGCCTGAGCTTTGAGTGGGCGAGATAGAGATAGTTCTGCTGTTCGATCACATGGTCGGAGAATTCGTTGCCCAGTGCGAAACCGATGCGCCGCGGGCTGCCGTCCGGGGCGATGACATAGAGTCCGACCAGTTCGGCCTCGTCGCCGCCGTCCTCGGCGAAGTCGACCATGCCGAAGGCCTGTTCCGGCGGCGCGACGATGCCGCCGTCGCCCTTGAAGAACCATTCCGGCGGCACGCCGACAGCGCCCTCTGCGGGCTTGCCGCCGTCTATGCCCCATTTGAACATCTTCATGGAGTCGGAAAGCGCCGCCTCCCCCGCTTCCGCCACCTTCTTGTGCATGGAATCGCGGGCATCGGCGCTGCCCAGGTGCGTCAGACCCGTACCGGTGATCAGGCAATGGGCATCGTCGGGATGATCCAGGGGCGCCAGGAGACGGCGTTCCGCCACCACGGCGTCATAGTCTTCCGTCTTATCACCGGCCAGTTCCTGGGCCAGCGCCGCCAGGCTCACGTCCTTTTCGATGGCCTGCTGCGCCAGATCGTAGACGCGCTCGACGCCGTCGAGCAGCCGCAGCGTCGCACCGTCTTCCCCGGCGACCGCCACCGCGCGCGCACCGTTCTGTGAAACAAACTGAACCAACCGCATAACTGCTCCCCCTATTCGATCACGGCGAAATCATCGAGGGCATCCTCGGCAATCTCCAGACCCAGACCCGGTTTGTCGTCGGCAAGATCGATGAAGCCGTTCGAGGGCTCCGGGTCGCCGCGGAAGACATAGTAGAACAGTTCGTTGCCAATCTCGACATCGTGGACCGGGAAGAACTCGGAAATCGGGCAGTTCAGATTGGCCATGGTCAGGTGGTAGTTGTGCATCTGCCCGGCGTGGGGCACCACCGGCACCTGATAGGCCTCCGCCAGGGCATTGATCTTCTGCGCCGCGGTGATGCCGCCGACCCGGTTGGTGTCGTACTGGATGACGCTGACAGCGCCGAGGTCGAGCAACTGGCGGAAGCCGAAAAGGGTATATTCGTGCTCGCCGCCGGAAATGGGAATGCCCATGGCGTTCAGTTCGGCATAGCCGTGCAGGTCATCGGCGATCACCGGTTCCTCCAGCCAGCGCGGATCAAAGGGCGCAAGGCGCGGGATCATGCGCTTGGCGTAATCCAGGTTCCAGCCCATGTAGCATTCCAGCATGAGGTCGCGGTCGTAGCCGATGACCTCACGCAGGGCCTCGACGCGCTTCACGTTCTCACGCATGCCCGCCGGGCCGTCCTTGGGGCCCCAGCCGAAGCGCATCTTCATCATGGTGAAGCCCTGGTCGACATAGCTCTGGGCCTCGGCCTGCATCACCTCGATCTTGTCGGCGTAGAGCTTGGAGGCATAGACCGGGATCTGCTCCTTGGTGCGCCCGCCGAGCAACTTGAAAACCGGCTTGCCGGTGGCTTTGCCCATCAGGTCCCAGATCGCGATGTCGACGGCGGAGATCGCCGTCATGCCGACGCCCTTGCGGCCCCAGGCAAGAGTGCGGCGGTACATCTTCTCCCAGAGATAGGCGTAGTCGAAAGGGTCCTCGCAGGTCACCAGGGGTGCCAGGTAGAGATCGATGCACTGCTTCACCAATTGCGGCGCCAGGGCGGCATTGCCGATGCCGACCAGCCCCTCATCGGTCTCGACTTCGCAGACCAACCACTCGTGAAAGCGGAAGGAGCCCATGGCGTCACCACGCTCGTAAAGCGCATCGGAAGCATTGGTGCAGAAGTTGGGCTGCGGCGGCACGGTCTTGCCGTTCCACTGCAAGACGCGGGTACGGATCTTTGTGATCTTCATTTCAGGTGCTCTCAGGCTGCGTCTTCGCGGCGGTTGGCGGCCATCTCGGCGCACATCATGAAGGCGCGCCGCGCCGGTTCGACGTTGGCCTTGTTCCGGCCGACGATATCGAAAGCGGTGCCGTGAGCCGGGGTCGTCATGGGGAAGGGCAGGCCGCTCAGCACCGAAACACCCTTGTCGAAGCCGAGCAGCTTGATCGCGATCTGCCCCTGGTCGTGGTACATGCTGACCGCACAGTCGTAAGCGCCGTCGCGCACCTTCAGATAGAGGGTATCGGAGGGAAAGGGCCCGTCGCAAAAAATCTGCAGCGCCTTCGCCCGCTCGACCGCCGGCGCGATGATCTCGATCTCCTCGCGGCCGATCTTGCCGCCGTCACCGGCATGGGGGTTGAGCGCGGCCACGGCGATCTTCGGACGGGCAAAACCGGCTTCCTTCAGCGTCTGGTCGGCCAGCTTCACCGAGGCGACGATTTCATCCTCAGACAAGCGCCCGGACACTTCGCCCAAAGGCACATGAGACGTCACCCGGGCATTCCACATGCCATCGATAACGTTGAACTCGCTGACCCTGCCACGATGGCCGATGCGCGTGCGGGCCCACTGCGTCTCATCCTCTTCGCCCAGGCCGGCCAAATGCATGGCTTCTTTGTTGAACGGCATGAAGCAGAGCCCGTCGGCCCCGCCCGCCTTGCAGAGATCCAATGCCCGGCCGAAACCGTTCAGCACGGCCTGACCGGCGACAGTCGAAACCCTGCCCGGCGTGACCTCCTGCAAGGCCTCGTCCGGCAGATCGAGAAGATTGATCTCGCCCTCGGACCAGTCCGCCTCATCCGCCGCCGCGATCCGGCGGAAGACGATGTCCTCTCCGGCAACGGCGCAACCGGCGGCAAAAACGCCGATGTCCGAAAGCACGAGGATATCGGCGGCTTCGCGAACCTCGGGCTGCACCAGCAGCTTGGCCATCAGCTCCGGGCCGATACCCGTTGCGTCTCCCTGCACCAAGGCGATCTTGGGTTTCATCTCGGGTCCTAACGATAAAAGATTTCAACAAGGGTCATGGGAATGGCGGGCACGTAGGTGACCAGCAGCACCATCACCGCCAGCACGGCGATAAAGGGCAGATTGGTCCGGGTGGTCGTCCAGATGTCGGTCTTGGCGATGGAACAGGCGGTGACCAGCACGCTGGCGACCGGCGGCGTCTGCTGCCCGATGGCGAGGTTCAGGGTCAGGATGATTCCGAAGTGCACCGGGTCGATGCCGACGGCATGGATCAGCGGCAGCACGATGGGCACCACCAGAATGATCGCCGCCGCCCCATGCAGGAACATGCCCATCACCAGCAACAGGATGTTCAGCAGGATCAGGACGACATACTTGTTGTCCGTCGCCTCGGTGATGGCGCGGGCCAGATTCTGCGGCAGCTCGATCTCCGTCAGATGCAGGCCCAGCACGGCGGAGGTGGCGACCAGCAGCATCACCACGGAGGTCTGGGTGACGCCTTCGATGAGGGCGCTGTAGAGTTCCTTCAGCTTCAGCTCGCGATAGATCAGGCCGCCGATGATGAGTGCGGCCACCACCGCCAGGCCCGCCCCCTCGGTCGCCGTCACGATGCCGCCGAAGATACCGCCCAGGATGATCACCGGCAGCAGCAGCGCCCAGAAGGCCTCGCGCGCCGCCTTGCCCAGGCGCGGCAGGGAAAAGGCTTCCTCGCGCGGCAGGTTGTAGCGCCGGGCAAACCAGTAGCAGAGGCAGAGCATGGCAAAGCCGCCCAGCAGGCCGGGGATGACCCCGGCCACGAAAAGCTGGACGATGGAGGTGTCCGCCATGGCGCCGTAGAGGATCATCGGAATCGACGGCGGGATGATGATCGCCAGGGAAGCCGAGGAGGAGGTAACGGCGGCGGCGAAAGCCGGCTTGTATCGCCGCTCCTTCATCGCCGGAATGAGGACCGAGCCGATCGCCGCCACGTCGGCAACGGCGGAACCGGAAATCTCGGCAAAGAACAGCGAGACCCCGACGTTCACCATGGCGAGGCCGCCGCGGGCAAAGCCGATCAGCGCCGAGACGAAGGCGATGAGCCGCCGCGAGATGCCGCCGGTGTTCATCAATGCCCCGGCCAGGATGAAAAGCGGAATGGCGATCAGCGGAAAGGAGGTCGCACCGTCGAACAGCGTGAGGGCGGCGTTATAGAGGCCCAGTTCGCCGCTAGCGGCCACCATGCCGATCAGCGCCACCGCGCAGATGGCCACGGCAATCGGCACGTTGATGAGGATCAGGGCCAGAAGGCCCATCAGAATGAACGGTGCCGTCATCGCCCGGACTCCCTCTCCGCAATGGCGCTTTCGGCCTTGGCGATCTCCGCCTCGATTTCCTCAGCCTCGGCATCGTAGCCGGCCAGGTTGCGGGCCCAGGCCTCCGGCGTGGAAAGCATCTGTGCCAAAACAAAGAGCGCACAGCCGATCGGCACGACGGACTGGGTGAACTGCAAAGGGATCCAGTCGAGGGACACCAGGGTCTCCCCCGCCATCACACCCAAGACCACCCAGCCGGCCCAGGCCATGGCGATAAAGACCGCGTAGACGATCAGTTCGGCGAGGATGAAAAGCAGTTTGCGCGGCAGCAGGGGCAGGCTCAGCACCAGGCCGGAGAAACCCAGATGCCCACGGCGCAGGGCCGCGAGGGCGGCGCCGTAGTAGGTGATCCAGGCCAGCAGGACCGAAGCCACCTCGTCGTACCACGGCAACGAGGAGTTCAGGCCATAGCGGAAGGTGACCGCCGCGACCACCAGCAGCGCCAGGAGAACCAGCAAACCGATGGTGACGACTTCAAGAAGACGATGCAATACGCGGCCGGCCAGAGACATCATGCCCATCTCTAGAGAACGTCGGGAGGAAAAACCCCGGCCCTTTTCACCGGGCCGGGGGCAACCTCAGGGAAAAGGTTCAGTTATTCGGCAAGCGCCAGGGCTGCGTCGATCAGACCCTGGCCGGCAGGTACTTCCGAAGCGAACTCTGCATAGATCGGCTTCGACGCGGAAACGAAGGACTCGCGGTCGGCGACATTCAAGGTCATGCCGGCGGTAACGAGCTTGTTCTGGAAGTCGGCATCGCCGGCGGCGCCGGTGAAGCGGGCCCAGACGGCGACATCCCTGGCGGTCTGCTCCAGCACCGCGCGGATTGCCGGATCCATCTTGTCGTAAACGGCCTTGCCCATGGTCGGGTAAGCCGGCGAATAGACGTGGCCGGTGACCGAGAGGTACTTCTGCACCTCCGACAACTTGGCCGACCAGATGTTGGTATAGGGGTTTTCCTGCCCCTCGATCACACCGGTCTGCAAAGCAACGAAGACCTCGGAGAAGGACATCGGCGTCGGATTGGCGCCCCACTCGGTGAACATCTTCACCCGCCACTTGGACTTCGGCGTGCGGATCTTGGCGCCCTCCAAATCGGCCGGGGTGTTGATCGGACGCAGATTGTTGCTGATATGGCGGATGCCGTTCTCCCAAAGCGCCAGCACCTTGTAGCCTTTGGCTTCCGCCGTGGGCGCCACATCGCTCCAGAAGACTTCGTTCTCGATACGCGCCAGATGGGCCCGGTCCTTCACCAGGAACGGCATGTCGAAGAGCGCGAATTCATCGGCCACGGATGACATGATCGACGACGGCAGGGCAATGTGCACCGAGCCGAGCTTCAGCTTCTGCATCAGCTCCTTGTCTTTGCCGAGCTGGGCGGAGTCGAACAGCTTCACCGTCGCCTTGCCGGCGAGGCGCTTGTTGGCAAGGCGGGTGAATTCCGCCGAGGTCAACTGCTGCAGGGAACCCGCAGGCGCGGAGATGCCGAAGATGATTTCCTCTTCGGCCTGGACCGGCGCGGTGTTGATGGCGGCGACCAGCGCCAGGGCGGCAGCGCCCCAAAACAGTGACTTGGCACCGAATAGCTTGAGCGGCTTCATAGCCTTCCTCCCGTAATTCCGAGTGATCGGATTATTGATTTATAAATGGTATACAAAATGATCTGGGCATCGCTGTCAACTCTCCCGGCAACAATCCAGAGAATCAAGCATCGGCACTTTCTATAAATTATTGTATTTCAATATTTTATTGTATCAACTCGGTACAGGTCAGATGACATCCTCCAGATTGAAAAGTAGCCAAAGACAGATCGCTCAAAATGGCATACCATTTTGAAAGGCCGTGGACGCCATCGCTTCCAGCCTCTAGAACGGACAGCAGGAATTCCGGACGATCCGAGGAAGATGAGCCAGGACGACACAGCCGATTCGGCGGCGCTTGAGGCACAGCAGGAGATGCCGCAGGAGGCGCGCGCGAGCGCGGCGGAGCC
>JANQMC010000109.1 GCA_028280305.1 Pelagibius sp.
GTCGGGGTGCTTTACATCGAGACCAGCGGCTGCCTGCCGATGTGCGGCCACGGCACCATCGGCACGGTGACCTTCGCCGTCGAACGCGGCCTAGTGCAACCGCGCGAACCGGGCCGGCTGATGCTGGACACCCCGGCGGGGCCGGTCGAAGCGCGCTATGCCTTGAAGGACGGCTTCGTCGAAAGCGTGCGCCTGACCAATGTCGGCGCCTATCTGGCCGCCGAAGCGGTGACCGTGGACTGCCCGGGCCTGGGGCCCGTCACGGTCGACATCGCCTACGGCGGCAACTTCTACGCCGTTGTCGAGCCACAACCGAACTACCGGGATCTTTCCGATCTGGCCCCCGGCGACATTCTGCGGCTCTCGCCGCTGCTGCGCCGGGCGCTCAACGAGGCGACGGACATCGTCCACCCGGAAGACCCGACCATCCGCGGCGTCAGCCACATCCTCTGGACCGGCGAAGCGACAAAACCGGAAGCCGACGCGCGCAACGCCGTCTTTTACGGCGACAAGGCCATCGACCGCAGCCCCTGCGGCACCGGCACCTCGGCGCGTATGGCCCAGCTCGCCGCCAAGGGCAAACTGAAGCCCGGCGACAGTTTCGTTCATGAAAGCATCATCGGCAGCCTCTTCACCGGACGGGTGGAGAAAGAGACCAAGGTCGGCAACCATCGGGGAATCATCCCGTCCATCGAGGGCTGGGCAAGAATGACCGGCCTCAACACCATCACCATCGACGATCGCGACCCCTACGCCCACGGGTTTCAGTTGGTGTGAAGCGTCGACCCCTCCACCGTGCAGATCGGACGCGAGGCCTGCGGTGTTCCGCCGTGCGATTTCCCACAGTCCAGCCACAGGGGCTTTGATATCAACGTGGCACGTTAGGGGTACCCCTCACACCTAATGGGTAGGTGGCGGGGGCGACAGGCTAATCACAATCGCGAAAGCGGCCTTGGGAGGGGTGGGAAGTGCTGGAATGGGATTTGGCCTGGAACGCGGGCCTGCTGGTGCATGCCGCCGCGCTGCTCCAGGTCTTGGGCTTTCTGAATCGAAAACAACTGGTCCTGCGCGGCTTCATTCTGGCCGGCAGCCTTACCTACATCGCCTATTATTACTATCATCCGGAAACGCCGCTCTGGGGTGCCATGTTCTGGGCCGGGGCGCTGGCCGTGGCAAACCTGATCGGCATTGTCAGGGTACTGCTGGACCGCCGCCGCAGCCGCCATGGTGAAGACGAAACCGCCTTCCTCGACATTCTGAAAGTCCTGACCCCCGGCGAGTTCCGGCGCCTGATGCAGATGGCCGACTGGCATACGGTCGACGAACAGACACAACTGACCACCCAGGGCGAAACGGTCTCCAGCCTCTACTTCATCATCGACGGCCAGGTCGATATCGATAAATCCGGCTGGACCTTCTCCCTGCCCTCCGGCGTTTTCATCGGCGAAATCTCCTTCCTGCTCGGCGGCACCGCAACCGCCAGTTCTTCGGTCCCGCCCGGCACCAAATACATTGAATGGCCGAAGGAAAAGCTGCGCCAGGCCATCGAGCGTACGCCCAGTCTGGGCGCTTCCATGGAGCGGTTGTTCAACCAGGAACTGGCCCGCAAGGTCGCCGTCTCCCGGCTGTAGCCGCAGGGTACAAAAGCCAAGCGCCGATCCCTCCGCTAGAACTGATCCGCGTTTGATGGAATCGCTTTAGCGATCCATCAATCCGGTGAATCTGCTCTAACTTCTAAGTGTAGAGCGGATTCACATGCTTGGACGCAAATATGAATGTGTTTCCGTCCAATCATGATCCGCTCTAGTGAGAAATCCCACAGGGACACCCTTTGCCTTCAGATATAGTCAAATCGTCTAGATTTGATCGATAAAGCTCGCCGCAACATCCAGTCTTAGGGCTTGGGAGAGCCGTCTGTTCGTAAGGGGAACGCGGCAAAGGGGCGTGAGAAGGGGTGGGGAATGCAGGAATTTGATCTTGCTCTGAATGCAGGGCTGCTGGTGCATGCGGCGGCACTGCTTCAAGTACTCGGTTTTCTGAATCGGGGACAGTTGATGCTGCGCTGCCTCGTTCTGGCGGGCAACCTCGTCTATATCCCCTACTACTACTTTCATCCCGAAGAGCCGCTTTTCGGGGCGATCTTCTGGTCCTCCGTCCTGGCGCTGGCGGGCCTTATCGGCATCATCCGGCTGCTTCACGACCGTCATCAAAGCCCGGGGGATCGAACCAGCGAGTCCTTTCTGAATATCCGCAAGGTCCTGACTCCCGGCGAGTTCCGGCGTCTGATGCAGATGGCGGAGTGGCACACGGCGGAGCAACCCGTCGAACTCACCCGGGAGGGTGAGGTCGTGCGCAGCCTCTATTTCGTGACCGGCGGGCAGGTCGAAATCGAAAAGGACGGGGCCAGCTTTGCCTCCGGGCCGGGCGTTTTTATCGGCGAGGTTTCCTTCCTGCTCGGCGGCACGGCAACAGCCTCGGTTCAAGCGACCGCAGGCACCGAGTACATCGCCTGGCCGCGGGAGGCTCTGCGCAAGGCAATCGAGCGCACGCCGGCGCTCGGTATCTCCATGGAGCGTCTGTTCAACCAGGAACTGGCACGCAAGGTTGCCGTTTCCTGGAGCCGCTAGCGCGGCACCGAACGCTGCCCGGAACCACCGGAATCGTTCTTTCGCGAAACCCCCCATCCAATGGGCCGCATCCGGTTGCCCGGGTGGTGGGGGTTCGGCCCCCAAATTGCCTGATAGGTATCGATGGCCCAACCGCGGCGCTGCAGAACGACAAAACAGGCAACGAGAAAAGCCCACCACACAAGTGTCGCAATCCACATCCAGCGCGGTGCGTTGACGAACCAGAAGCCGGTGGCGATGGCGGCAACCGCCGAGAACAGCGCGATGTATCCCGCCGACTTGTGGCAATACTCGAAGACCTTGCGGCGCGGCGTCATGTCATAATGATCACCCGACCAGGAACCGTCGGAGGCCGGATCCGTCGGGCCGCCTTTGCTGCCGCGGAACCAGCCCAGGAGGAACTGCAGGCTGCAGAGGCCGACGGCGAGCCAGCCGAAAACATGATGAAGATGCCAGAAGTCCAGGACTGAAACCTGGAGAATCAGGGCGACCGCCACCACGACCGCGATGCCGCCACCATACTGCAGGACAAGGTGCGTGCGCCACCAAGTGAGGTTGTCGAGCTGATCGGGCCAATCCTGACCCGGCATAATCTTGAAGTAGCGCGCCGCCAGTATTCCCAGAGGAAACAGGAAGGTCCAGGCCAGCACCATCAGGCGGGCGTGCCAGGAGGCCAGAACGCCGATTTCATGCGGCCGGCTGACATCGATCGGCGCGAGAAGCCACTCGATCATCAGCCCCTGCATCAGCCCCTGCATCAGCCCTTGACGGCCCCCGCCGTCATCCCGGTGATGATTTGCCGGGAAGCCACAAAGGTAAAGATGATCGGCGGAATCGCCAGCAGCATGCCCGTTGCCATGATGACCCCCCAGTCAATGTCGTACTCGGTCAGCGAGTTGACGATGGTGACGGGGACGGTTCGCGAGTTGCGGTCGGCCAGGGTGTTCGCCAGCAGGAACTCGTTCCAGGCGATCCGGAAGGTGAAGATCGCCGCCGCCGCCAGGCCCGGCTTGATGATCGGCAGCACGATCAGGAAGAAGACCTGGAACGGCCCGGCGCCGTCCATGCGGGCGGCTTCTTCCAGTTGGATCGGCACCTGAACGATGAAGCTCTGCAAGATCCAGATCACAAAGGGCAGGTTCATCGCCACATAGATGAGGATGATGCCGCTGCGGGTGCCGTCGATGCCGAACTGGAACGACCAGATGCCGAACACCGGCACCAGCAGGACCGCCGGCGGCACCATGCGCATCAGCAGGGTGGTCAGGGAAACCGTCCCCCTGCCCACGAAGCGGAAGCGTACAATGGCATAGGCGGCCATGCAGCCCAGCACCAGCGTCAGGCTGGTGGAAATCAGGGCGATGATCAGCGAGTTGACGAGCGCGCGCCCGAAAGTCGGGTCGCAGTAATCTACGCTCGCCGGCTCGTACCACAGCATGTTGCAGAGCGCCGCCTCGTAATTCTGGATCGTCGGCATGAAGATCAGGCCCGAGGTGTCGGACATGATGTCGACGTTCAGTTTGAACGACGTGATCAGCATCATGACAATCGGCCCGACCGACATCACGACCAGAGCCACGATCAAGGCATAGTAGGCAGGGTGCTGTCTGTCGTAGCTGGGCGCGCTCATATCTCGTCGACCTCGGCCGCGGCGCGCAGACGCATTGCCCGCGCCTCGGCCAGTTTGTTGTAGAAAAACATCGCGAGCGTGAGCAGCAAGAGCAGCAGCAGGAGATAGTTCGACATCGCCGCCGCCTCGCCGAGCTCGCGAAATTCGGAAGCGGTTCGTGAAATGCGCAGGCTCAGGATCTCCGTCGAAAGACCCGGTCCGCCGTTGGTCAGAACCAGGATCACCTCCAGAACCTTGAAAGCGTCGATCAGGCGCAGCAGGCAGGTGACGACCAGGACGGGCATCATCAGCGGCAGCTTGATATAGACAATCTGCTGCCAGCCGTTTGCCCCGTCGATCCGCGCGGCTTCGATGGCCGACTGCGGCAGCGACTGCAAAGCCGCCAGCGAGAGGATGAAGATGAAGGGCGTCCACTGCCAGATATCGGCGATGATGACCGAGGCAAAAGCCCAGCTGCCGTCCGACAGCCAGGGGATCGGCTCCAGACCCAGGTTCTTCAGCGTGCGGTTAAAGATCCCGACCGTCGGATGGTACATGTAGCGCCACATCAGACCGACCACGATGGGCGCGATCATCATCGGCAGGATAAACAGCGTGCGCAGCACCGACATGCCGCGGATGTTGCGGTCGAGCAGCAGGGCAAGGCCGACACCGATCACCATTTCCAGCGACACGACGATCGCCGAGAATTTCAAGGTGACCCAAAGGCTTTCACGGAAGCTGTCGTCACCCAACAGATTGACGTAGTTGCGAAGGCCAATGAATTCCGCCTCACCGATCCGCTGGCTCGGGTTCCAATCCAGAAAGCTGGCGTAAACCATGTAGCCGATGGGATAGAGCAAAGCCACGACCAGCACCGCCCCGGCGGGAGCCAGGAACATGTAGGGCGTCAGACGGTTGGCGAGGGCTGGTTTCATAAGGGCCCGGGTCTGTTCCGGCGAAGCGACAGCTTGCAGGGATGAGGCGGGACACCGATCCAAGCGGACCGGCATCCCGCATCAAGCCTTACTGCCAGGTGTAGTAGCCGGCTTCGTCCATGATGGCGCGGGCCCGCTCGGCGACGCCGTTCAGGGCCTCCTGAGGATCGAGATCCTCGGTCAGCACCTTGGACATGGTCGTGCCGATATCGGCGTTGATCTTGCCCCAGGTGGGGATGATCGGACGCCAGTCGGGGTCGGCGTACTTCAGCGCTTCGCCGAAGGTCGCCGAATAGGGATACTTCTCGTTCAGCTCGGCATTCTGATAGGTCGAGAAGCGCGAGGGATTACCCCCGGCCATGGCCACCAGCAGATCGCCCTTCTTCGACGTCAGCCACTGCATCAGCAGAAAGGCCGCCTCTTTGTTCTGGGCGTTTTTGGGAATGGCGATGCCGAAACCGCCGGTCTGGCTGCCGCGGCGCACGCCGGCCGGATGCAGGGCGTAGCCGACCTTGCCGGCCACCGTGCTGCTTGACGGATCTTCAAAGCCGGCGGCAAAGGCGATGGAGTCCATGAACATCGCCGCCTGGCCCTGCTTGAAGGCGGCCGCGGCCTCGGCGGGACCAAAGGTCTGCGCGCCCTCGGGACCGCAATCGACAATCGTCTTCAGCGCCTTGGCGGCCGCAACGCCCGCATCGTTGTTGATGATCGGGTTCCAGGAGTCATCGAAAACGCGGCCACCCAGTGGTGCCAGATGAAGCAGGAAAGCGTGACTGGCCTGATGACCCGAGGCCGCACGCGACGCCATGCCGCCCATGCCGGGTTCGACCTCGGGAATCTTGCAGGCCGCTTCCAGCAGCTGGTCGTAAGTCTCCGGCACCGGGATACCGTGCTTCTCGAAGATGTCCTTGCGATAGGCAAGCACCGAGGTTTCAGATCCAAAAGGAATACCGAAGGTAGAGCCCGTCTTGCCCGGCAGATAGCCTTTCACCCCGCCGGCAACGCCGATGTTCTGCACATAGCCGTCGATCAGGTCTTCACTGTCGTAGTTCGGGTCGGCCAACTTCGGGTTCATGAAAAACCGGGCCAGATTCTCCAACTGATCGGCGAAGACGTAATCGGCCTTGGAGAAGACGACATAGGCAATCAGGTCATAGTCGCCCCGCGCCTTGGTCAGCTCCAGGGTCTGGCGCTCGCGCATCTTCAGATATTGAAGCTGGTCCACCTCGACCCTGATGCCGGTTTCCTTGGTGAATTCCGGCAGTACCTTCATCACCGCGTTGTAGTGCGGATGCGCGGGGAAGTTCACGACCAGGGTCGTTCCCTCATAAGGCTCGTATGGATTGGCCGCAGTGCCCGATGCCCAGAGGGCGAGGCCGGTTGCCATCGCCAAGGTTGCTTTCCAGTGTTTCCTCATGACTTTCCCTCCCAGGGGTTGGTTTTTTGCTTTTCTAGAGTGTGAGTCCCGTTTCTTTGTCGAAGACCATGATGTCCTCTGGCTTGACGCCGAATGTCATGGTGACGCCGGCCTTCATCGGCGAGGCGCTGTCGTGCTCGACCAGAATTTCCGCATCGCCGCAACGGGTCACCAGGACCGAGTGGGCGCCGAGATACTCCGACACGGCGAGATGGAGATCGATGGGTGCGGCGTTGGTCAGTTCCGTGCTGAAGGCCGAGGGCCGGATGCCGATAGTAACCGCCTTGCTCGCATGGCCGGACAACCGGGCCTTCAGAGCGTCTGCCAGGGGCAGCGTAAAGCCGTCGCCTTGAACGCTGAGCACATCGCCGGCCGCAGTCAGCTCGGCCTCGAGGAAATTCATCGTCGGGCTGCCGATGAAACCGGCAACGAACCTATTGGCCGGGGTTTTGAAGAGCTCTTCGGGCGAGCCCTGCTGCTGTATGACGCCTTCGGACATCACGACGATCCGGTCGCCCAACGTCATCGCCTCGATCTGGTCGTGGGTCACGTAGACCATGTTTTTATCGAGGGTGTCGCGCATCTCGGCCAGCTCGGTACGCATCTTGGCGCGCAGCTTCGCATCCAGGTTCGACAGAGGTTCATCGAACAGAAAAGTGGAGGAGTTGCGCACCAGCGCCCGGCCCATGGCCACCCTTTGGCGCTGCCCGCCGGACAGCTCGGCCGGCTTGCGGTCGAGCAGATGGGCGATGTTCAGCATCTTGGCGACGCGGCCGACCTTCTCCTCGATCTCGGCCTTGGAATTGCGTTGAAGCCGGAGCGCGAAAGACATGTTCCGGGCGATGTTCATATGCGGATAGAGCGCGTAGTCCTGGAACACCATCGCCAGGTCGCGGTCTTTCGGCTCCAGTCCGCTGATCGGCCTGTCGTCGAAGTAGATCTCGCCGCCGCTGAGGCTTTCCAGGCCGGCGAGCATGCGCAGGGTGGTCGACTTGCCGCAGCCGGAGGGGCCGACAAGGACGGTGAATTCACCATCCTCCAGCTCCAGGTCGAGCGGCGGCAGAACACGCACGGCTCCATAGCTTTTCTCGACACCGGCAAACCGGATGTGCGGCACGGTGGAACCTCCCCTATTTCTTGTTTTTTACCAGCGTCCTGAATGCCATCGCTTCTTTCAAGCGGCTATGCTAGGAAACTACGTTAACGCTAACGTAGATCGCAGGCTTGCAATGCAGGGGCGAGACTGGGAAGCGATTGGAAGACAAGACCAAATCCCGACGCAAGGCGGCGTCCAAGCGAAGTACAAAAGCGCCCGCTAAAATTGAAGACGTGGCGCGTCACGCCGGGGTCAGCATCATGACGGTCTCCCGCGCCATGCGCGGCGTCGAGGGGGTATCGGCAAAGAAGCGGGCGGAAATCCTGCGCCTTGCCAAGCGCCTCAACTATCAACCGAGCAGCGTGGCCGGCTCCCTGGCGGCGGCAAACTCGACCCTCATCGGTGTGTCGGTTCCAACCCTGTTCGAAGCGGTGTTCGCGGAAATCTTCGATGGCATGCGCGCCACCTTCGCCAATGCCGGCCTGCAGACCGTCATGGATACGACCGAGTACGATAAGACCCACGAGCAGAGCTGGGTCGACCGCATGATCTCCTGGCGTCCGGCGGGGATCATTCTCAGCGGCGCCGAACACAGCGCGCATACCCGGAGCCGCATTCGCGCTGCCGGCATCCCGGCCCTGGAGATCTGGGACTTCACGGAAGACCCCATCGACCTCTGCGTCGGCGTCGATCATCACGCCGCCGGTCTTGAGATGGGAGAGCACCTGGTGAAGCTGGGCTACCGGCGCCCGGCCTATGTCGGGGTCGAGCAGGACCGCGACGCAAGAGCGGAGAACCGCCTCGAAGGGCTCCGCAGTGCCTTTGAGAGCTTCGGCCTTTCGAACGATCACGACATCAGGGCCGGCAAGCAAGCCTCCTTCGAGGCCGGCTTCAACGGTGTGCGGACCATGCTTTCCACCGCAGCTCCACGGCCTGACGTGATCTATTTTCTCAACGACCACATGGCCTTCGGCGGCCTCATGGCCTGCGAGCGGGCGGGCCTGAAAGTTCCCCGGGATATCGGCATCGTCGGCTTCAACGGTCTCAACATTAACAAGGTGCTGGACAAACCGATCACCACCTCGCTGACCCATCGCAGCCTGATGGGCGAAACCGGGGCCAAGATGCTGGTTGCGAAAATACTCGGCGCGAAAACCGAACGAACGGTTGCCCTGCCCGTCGATCTGCAGGACGGCGAGACGACCCGCCGCCAGTAAAGACAGATAGAGAAGACAGATGGAGAAGAGAGCGGCGCCGGGCACCGCCGGAATCACGATGTTCTCGTGACGCGCAGCAGTGCCCGGAACCGTTTCTCTAGTTGGCGTTCCGCTGCATGATGCGCCGCGACCGCTTCACCGGCTCAGCGCTCGGCTCAGCACCGGACTGCACCTCGCCGAGACGGCCCAGGCTGAAGTCCGAGGTCTCGCAGCTCGCCGTGCTAGAAATGCCGGTGGAACCGATCTGGCAAACCTCCAGGCGCCAGGCCCGGCTGCCGGCCAGGGGACGCAAATCGAAGTTGGCCGTGTTCCCGGTCATCTGTTGAGGCAACTGCGCCGAACGCACGCGCTGAAGACCGCCGTCCGTTCTGCGGAAGAAACGCAGGGCATAGTTGGCATTGGCCTGACCGCCGGAAAGCCGGATCACGCCCTTGCGCACCCGGCCTTCGGGGGCCTGGATGTCAAAGCCGGCCGTGGCCGCTTCGCCCAGACCCGAGACCTGTGCATTGGCACCGCCACCCGGCTGGGCCAGACGGCCGCCGATACCCTGCTGGGAGAGTTCCTCGCGCTGCTCGCTAGCGATACCGCCGATACCCTGGCCGACCGGCATGGACGGGGCGCGGCAGACCACACTGAAATCCTGAGCGGTCTCATCGACCAGATCACCGCCATTGTTGCGCAACTGCATGGCAATGCGCAGCGGTTGGCGGGCTTGCTGGACGTTGTCCCAGGAAAGAGTGTGTGTGGCTTTGAAGATGTCTCTCTCGGTATCGTCGAAAGCATACTCGAACATCTGCAGGGGCCGGTTGCCGACGGAAAGAAGAGCCCTGCCGGAAGACTCACCGCGTCCCCTTGCCACACCGGCGACCGTAATCACCTCGGGACAGTAAAGGCCGCGAAACTCGGTCTCAGACTCCACCTGATAGCTCACCGAGTCAGCCTTGGGCGGCAACACGGTGGTGAGACCGCCGTTGCCCTGACCGCAGATAAGATCATACTCCCGCCAGGGTGAGGCGAAGTTCGCGTCCACCCCGACGATCCGGATCTGGCCGCTTCTGCCGCCGCCCGTCAGTTGATAGTCCTGCGTGAAGCTGGCGGTCCCGTCGTCGCGGGTGCGGCTGTTCAGGATGTTGCTCTGCTGGCCCGTGTCGTCGACAAAGCGGAACCTGACCAGCTGATTGGGGGAAGCCGTTTCGAATTCAACCTGAAGGCCCAAGGTGCAGGCCCCCGTGTTGCTGGCCTCTTCTAAGATGTTGAGACGTGAGACGACGGAGGGTACTTCTCGGACGGGGGCCTCCCGCCTGCAGGTCACGTTCACTGCGTTCCGGCGGCTACCGACTTCGGGGGGCTCCTCCACGCCCTCGATACCGGTTGTCTCGTAGGTGACGTATCCATCCACAAAAACCTGTACCTGATGGTCCTGGGCGAAGACCTGATCCTGACTCCAGCCCTGGGACTGCAAACGCTGGGCGTTTTGGTTACAGGCTACGGCCATGGTCGCAGCATAGTCGGTCTTTTCGATGGTGAAGCGATGGGTCCGCTCGACTCTCTTCGGGCGCCTTGTGGCGTAGGAATCGGAAACACCGCTGTTGGGGAAGAGCATCGTGTTGCCGTTCGGCAAAGTCATCTCGGGCCGGGCGAACCACTCAGTGACCCGGCCGGATATCTCGGCATCGACTTCGATCTCCAGATCGCCCCGGATTGGAACCGCCGGCGAGGAGAGGCCGGTATAGGTCGATCCGTTGTTTTCGACCACCACAGGCGGCGCACTGAAGTTCGTGACAGAGGCATTGCCGTAGTCGGCGAAGGCTGCGCCGCTTGCGGCGAAGACCGCACTGAACGCGGTGGCTGACAACAGGGCGCGGCGCCAAGCAGAGCCGTGGCGGCGACGGGTGGAAAGGTGTTTTGCAGGGTGCTGGTCACCCCGGCTGCGGCGGCGGGACATACATGTCTCCTTAAGATGATTGGTCCTATTGCGCGGCCCAAGCCGGCAACTAGCGGTCCGTCGCCCGGTCACCCATCGGGGTTCAATGGAACGGCGACCCGATCCGGCCTCTAACCGGCCGGCAATCGAATTGCCGCGGAATTACGCGCAAAGCCTTCGCCAAGGAACCCGTGAATCCGCACAAACAGCGTGCAGATCTGCAATGCAGCGCCAAGGAATCGTTAACCAAATGAGGCGGATCTCGCTGCGGCTGGCAAAGCAGGCCTTCCTAAGGCCGCCAGCATAACCTATTGAAAAAGAGATATTTTTATCAGGCGCTTTTCACTTCGCGCCGCTCCAGCGAGGCCAGGAGGTCGGCGAAACGTTCGCCCTGAACGGTCACATGGCCGCGCATGGCCTCCGCCGCCGCCTCCGCATCGCCGGCCTCGATCGCCGTGATCACAATATCGTGTTCGGCGAAGGAAGCCCGCAGCCGGTCGCGGGCGCGAAGCTGCAAACGGCGATAAGCCTTCAAACGTTTTTGAAGGGCATCGGCCTGCTCAACGAGAAAGCCGTTGCGGCTCGCCTCGCGGATCTTCTCGTGGAAGACCTCGTTCTCATAGTAGTAGCCGTCGAAGTCACCGCGGTCGGCAGCCTCAGCACAGCCTGCATGGGCCTCCCGCAGGGCCGCGAGATCCTCCGGCGTCGCGCGGCGGGCGGCAAGACGCGCGCACATCGCTTCCAACTCCGCCATCACATCGAACATCTCCATCAGACGGCGCGGGCCGACCTCGGCCACGAAGGTGCCGCGGCGCGGGCGCTGTTCGATCAGGCCGGCGGCGGAAAGTTGGAACAGGGCTTCGCGGATCGGCGTGCGGGAAACCCCGAAGCGCGCTGCCAGCTGCAGCTCCTCCAAGCGGTCGCCCGGGCGCAAAACACCGGTGAGGATCTCTTCCTCCAGGACGTCCCTCAACCGGTCTCCGCGCTTTTCCATGATGCTCTCATTCGAGGTTGCGGCACTCACTCTAGCGGAAAACCTGATATACGACAATCGATCTTATGTATACACGACGATTGACTGTGCACTCACGCGGTGATACTCAATCAGTGTTATCCAAATGACCAGGGGCAGGCTGCGAGAGCGGCCGTCACCAACAAGCGGACAGCCAGTCCGTGAAAACCCGGGAGGAACCCATGCTCAAGAATCGTACCCTCGGCGCCTTGGCAGCCGCCGCGACAGCACTGACGCTCACGGCGACGCTTTCCGCCGCCCAGGCCGCCGAGCTGAAGCTCAGCCATCAATGGTCGACCAGCGACGTGCGCCACAAGGTGGCCGAAATCGTCGCCAACGAGGTCGCCGCCGCGGATGTCGGCCTGGAAATCAAGATCTATCCGTCCAAGTCACTGTTCAAGCCGCGCGAGCAGTACACCCCGCTGACCCGCGGGCGTCTCGACATGACGGTGCTGCCGCTGTCCTATGCCGGCGGCCAGCAGCCGGCCTATAACCTGACCCTGATGCCGGGGCTGGTGAAGAACCACGATCACGGTGCCCGCCTGACATCTTCGCCCTTCATGACGAAGCTGGAGGAGATCATGGCCGGCGACGATGTGATGGTGCTGGTGCACGGCTATCTGGCCGGGGGCTTCAGCGGCAAGGAAGGCTGCATCACCTCGCCGGACGACGTGAAGGGTCTGCAGACCCGCGCCGCCGGCAAGGCCTTCGAACAGATGCTGGCCGCCGCCGGTGCCTCCATCACCTCGATGCCGTCTTCGGAAATCTATTCGGCCATGCAGACCGGTGTGCTGGATGCGGCCAACACCTCGTCTTCCAGCTTCGTCTCCTACCGGCTCTACGAGCAGGTGAAGTGCTACACGCCCGCCGGCGATGTTGCCCTCTGGTTCATGTACCAGCCGCTGTTGATGAACAAGACGACCTTCGAGGGTTTGAGCGCCGAGCAGCAGGCCGCGCTGAAGGCCGGGGCCGCCAAGGCGGAGGCCTACTATCTGGAAGAAGCCAAAAAGGCCGATGCCGCCTCTGTCGAAGCCTTCAAGAAGGCCGGTGTCGAAATCGCCAACATGAGTGAAGCGGACTTTGCCGCCTGGCGGGACATCGCCAAAGCGTCATCCTACAAGGCCTTCGTCGAACAGACCCCCGGCGGCCAGGAATTGCTGGATCTCGCCTTGACGGTCGAATAAGACCGGCGCGCAACCGGCCGGCGGCGGGCGCGATTCCGCCGCCGGTTCCTTCCTTATTGCAGATTGGAGCGGCGCTATGAGCGAGCCGGCAACACCGCGCGCTGAAGGCCCCCTGCTCAAAGCCATCGGCGTCCTCTCCACGGTTTGCGGCGTTACCGCCGCGCTGATGATCTTCGTCTCCGTGCTGATTACCTGCCAGATGATCTGGATGCGCTTTGTGATGAACGCCTCCACCATCTGGCAGACCGAAATGGTGGTCTACCTGATGATCGCCGCGACCATGATCGGCCTGCCCTATGTGCAGCGCCTGCGCGGGCATGTGAACGTCGACCTGCTGCCGATGGTGCTGTCGCCGCCGCTGCGCCGCCTGCTTGCTTCCTTCACCCTCGCCCTGACCATCGCCGTCGCCGGGATCATCGCCTTCTACGGCTTCGAGCTGTTTCACATCGCTTTCGAGCGGAATTGGAAGTCCGATACGGTCTGGGGTGTCTCCTTGTGGATTCCCTATCTCGCCATTCCGCTCGGTTTCGGTCTCTTCGTTCTGCAACTCGCCGCGGATCTTTTCGCAGTTGCCACTGGAAAGGCGGACGGCTGATGGACCCTCTCGTTCTCGGCGCCCTGGTTGCCGTCTTCACGGTGCTGGTGCTGTTCTCCGGCGTCTCGGTCGCCGCCGGTCTGCTGATCGTCTCCGCCGGTTTCCTCATTGTTTTCGACGGCTTCGGTTCCATGGAACTGCTGCCGGAACTCTTCTTCGGCAAGCTGGACAACTTCGCTCTGCTGTCGATCCCGATGTTCATCATCATGGGCGCCGCGATCTCCTCGACCCGCGCCGGCGCCGATCTCTACGAAGCCTTGGAGCGTTGGCTGACCCGGGTACCGGGCGGTCTGGTCGTCTCCAACCTGGGCGCCTGTGCGCTTTTCGCTGCCATGTCCGGTTCCTCCCCGGCGACCTGCGCGGCCATCGGCAAGATGGGCATTCCGGAGATGCGCAAGCGCGGCTATCCCGACGGGGTTGCCGCCGGGTCCATCGCCGCCGGCGGCACCCTCGGCATCCTGATCCCGCCCTCGGTTACCATGATCGTCTATGGTATTTCGACCGAGACCTCCATCGGCCGGCTGTTCCTGGCCGGGGTGGTGCCCGGGCTGCTGCTGGTCGCCCTGTTCATGGCCTGGTCGATCTTCGACACCTGGCGCCAAGGCGGCGGCGACGCGGCCCTGGGCCGTATCCGTTACACCTGGGTCCAGAAGCTGGAAGTTCTGCCCCGCGTCCTGCCCTTCATCGCCATTATCCTGGGGGTGCTCTACGCGCTCTACGGCGGCGTCGCCACCCCTTCGGAAACCGCCGCCGTCGGCGCGCTGCTCTGCGTTCTCGTCGCGGTGATCATCTACCGGCTCTATAATCCCGGCGCGCTCTGGGCGGTGCTGCGGGATTCGACGCGCGAGAGCGTGATGATCCTCTTCATCATCGGCGCCGCCGGCGTTTTCTCCTACATGCTCTCCAGCCTTTTTGTCACCCAGGCGATCGCCGAGTGGATCGGCGGGCTCGACGTGAACCGCTGGACCCTGATGTTCGCCATCAACATCTTCCTGCTGGTAGCCGGCTTCTTCCTGCCGCCGGTGGCGGTCATCCTGATGTCGGCCCCGATCCTGCTGCCGATCGTGGTCTCCGCCGGTTTCGATCCCTACTGGTTCGCCGTTATTCTGACCATCAACATGGAGATCGGCTTGATTACCCCGCCGGTCGGCCTCAATCTCTATGTCATCAACGGCATCGCGCCGGACATCTCGCTGAAGACCATTCTCAAGGGATCGCTGCCCTTTGTCGTCTGCATGATACTGGCCATTGTCATTCTCTCGATCTTCCCCGGCATGGTCACCGGCCTGCCGGATGCGCTTATGGGACCTGCCATAAAATGATCAGCGGCGGCATTCTGAACGATCTGCTCACACGTATCGCCGAAGCCGGGCGCAGCCTCACGCTGGGATCGCAGGCCCAAGGCGGCGACGCGCTGGCGCTCTGCGAGAGGCTGGTGAGCGGCAAGGGCGAGGCCACCGGGCTGGCCATCGCCCAACAGGTCTTCGACGCCTACGCGAAGCTCGATGCGCAGGAGCAGCTTGTCTTTTTCCGGCAGCTCAAAGACAGTTTCGACGTTGACGCCGAATCACTGGACCGCGCCATGGCGGCTTGGCGCAAACAAGGGCCGACCTCGGCGCGGGCGCTGCATTTCGCCTCGGAACCACGCAGCCAGGAGCTGATCCGTCGGCTGAACCGCGCGCCCGGTGGCACCCGGGCACTCGTTGATATGCGCGCCGATCTGCTCGGCGCCAGCCGGGAAGATGCGGATCTGAAGCCGCTCGACACCGACTTCCAGCATCTCCTGGCGTCCTGGTTCAATCGCGGTTTCCTGGAATTGCGGCACATCGACTGGTCGACTTCCGCGGAAGTCCTGGAAAAGATCATTGCCTACGAAGCGGTTCACGAGATCACCGGCTGGGATGACCTGCGCCGCCGGGTCGCCGCGCCCGACCGGCGTCTCTACGGTTTCTTTCATCCGGCGCTGACCGACGACCCCCTGATCTTCGTCGAAGTCGCCCTGACCGCCGAGATTCCGGATGCCATCGCCCCGATTCTGGCCGAGGAAAGGGTGCCCTTGGACCCGGCAAAGGCAACCACCGCCGCCTTTTACTCGATCTCAAACTGTCAGAAAGGCTTGCGCAATATCTCTTTCGGCAACTTCCTGATCAAACAGGTGGTCGAGGAACTGCGGCGCGAGTTTGAAAGCCTGACAACCTACGTCACCCTCTCACCGGTCCCCGGGCTGCGGCAGTGGGCGGAGCAGGAAACCCGGAATGCCGAGGGCCTGCTCAGCGGTGAGCAGCACAGCCTCGTCGAGAGACTGGAGTCCTACGAGGAGGCAACAGCAAGCGAGGAGATGCTCGGCCTCGCCGCCCTCTACCTGCTTGAGGCGAAGGCGCCGCGCGGCGGCGCCCAGGACCCGGTCGCGCGCTTCCACCTCGGCAACGGTGCCCGCTTGCAGCGTATCAATCTGGCTGCCGACCTCAGCCCGCGGGGACGCGCCAATGCCTGGGGCGTGATGGTCAACTACCTCTACGACCTGAAGGATATCGAAAAGAATCATGAGGCCTACGCCAACGACGGCAGCATCGCCTGTGCGCCGGCCGTACAGCGCCTCGTGAAAAGCAGCAAACGGGGATAGCGCAGATGTACGACTCCAATCATCTCCTCAGCCGCTTGCGGGCCGCCTCCCTGGGGCAGGAAGACGCCCGCTTCGCAGAGATTGCCGGGGCCGAGGGCCACCCGGCGGTTTCCTACGGCGCGCTCTTCGCCGGTGCCGAACGCAACGCAAAGGCCCTGGTGGCGGCGGGCCTCAAACCCGGCGACCGCGTTGCGGTACAGGTGGAAAAGTCCATGGCGGCGCTCCAGCTTTACCTCGGTACGATCCTGGCCGGCGGCGTCTTTCTGCCACTCAACACCGCCTACACCCCGGCGGAGGTGCGCTACTTCCTTGACGATGCGGAGCCGCGCATTTTCGTCTGCGATCCGGCAAGGCTGGACCGCCTTCAGGCCATCGCCGAAGAGGCCTCTGTCGGCAGCACCCTCACCCTCGGCGCCGACGGCCGGGGCAGCCTCAGCGAGGCGGTGGCGGCACAAGCGCCGGGCTTCGAGGCGGCGGCGCGGAGCGAGAACGACCTTGCCGCGATCCTTTACACATCCGGCACCACCGGGCGCTCCAAGGGTGCCATGCTGACCCACGGTAACCTCGCTTCCAATGCCGCGGTGCTGAAAGAGACCTGGCGCTTCACCGCCGCGGACGTGCTGATCCACGCCCTGCCGATCTTTCACACCCACGGGCTTTTTGTCGCCACCAACGTCACTCTGCTGGCCGGGGGCAGCATCATCTTCCGCGCCCGCTTCGATGCCGAGGCGATCCTGCAGGACATGCAGCGGGCCACCGCGATGATGGGCGTGCCGACCTTTTACGTCCGTCTGCTGGATTGCCCCGGGCTGACCAGGGAAGCGACAGCCGGCATGCGGGTCTTCATCTCCGGTTCCGCCCCGCTGCTGGCCGAAACTCACAAGCTCTGGGCGGAGCGCACGGGACACGCGATCCTGGAGCGCTACGGCATGACCGAGACCAGCATGAACACCTCTAACCCCTACGACGGCGAGCGCAGGGCCGGCACGGTGGGCTTCCCCCTGCCCGGCACGGAGGTGATCATCACCGACCCGGCCAGCGGCGCAACCCTGCCCCAAGGCGACGTCGGCGCCATAGAGGTGCGTGGCCCCAATGTCTTCAAGGGCTATTGGCGCATGCCCGAAAAAACCCGCGAGGAGTTGCGCGACAACGGCTTCTTCATTACCGGCGATCTCGGCATGATCGATGAACGCGGCTATGTCTCCATCGTCGGACGGTCCAAGGACCTGATCATCTCCGGCGGCTACAACATCTATCCCAAGGAAATCGAGGCACTCATCGACGACCTGCCGGGGGTGCAGGAATCCGCCGTCATCGGCCTGCCCCATCCCGACTTCGGTGAAGGGGTTGCCGCCGTGGTGGTTTGCGATGGCGGGCAGCACTTGAAAGAGACCGATGTCGCCGCGGCCCTGAAGGACGACCTGGCGCGCTTCAAGCAGCCCAAGCGGGTCTTCCTGGTCGACGAACTGCCGCGCAATACCATGGGCAAGGTGCAGAAGAACGAACTGCGGGAACGCTACAGGGAGACCTTCCAGCCCGCCCCCGGCGCACAGGCCGCTGGCGCTTAGACAGGCCCGTTCGGCGTCAGCAGGATCTTGCCGCCACGGCTTTCGGCATGGGCATGGGCCAGCGCCTCGGTCGCCTGGGCCAGCGCGTATTCCGCTTCCACCGGCGAGATCAGCACGCCGTCCTCGAAGGCCCGCGCCATCTCCGCATACATCCCCTCGATTTCGAAGCGCGGCGTGGAGCGCATGTAGCCGACCAGCCAAAAGCCGGTCAGGCTGAGGCCGTGGATCACCGTGTGGTAGGACGACATGCGGCAGGGTTCACCCGAAATGAAGCCGTAGTTCACCACCGTGCCGCCGTCACTCAGAGTATCGGCGAGGGTCAGGGTGGCATCGCCGCCGATGGCGTCGATGCCCAGGCGGATCGGTGCTTCGGCGCCCGCCGCCGCCCGGATCTTGGCGGCCGCATCGCCCTCATCGGTGACCACGACATCGGCACCAAGCTCGGTAAGCTCCCCGATCAGCGCCTCGCGGCGAACGATGTTGGCGGTCTTCAGGCCCCGCACCCTGGCAAAGCGGATGATATGACGCCCGACGGCGGAATTCGCGGCATTCTGCACCACCCAGTCGCCCGGCTGCAGGTCGACGTAGTCTTCGAGCATCAGATGCGCGGAAGGCGGGTTGGCTTTCAGTTGCGCGGCATCGCGCCAGGCCAGCGACTTGGGGATGCGAATGAACTGTTCCGCCGGCCCCGCCACCTTCTCCGCCCAGTTCGCGCGACCGAGGCTCAGCACATGGTCGCCGGGCGCAAGCTCGACCCCTTCGCCCACGGCCAGGACCTCGCCCGCCCCTTCGATGCCGACGAAGGCGGGCAGTTCTTCCGGGCCGGGATAGCGCCCCTCGAAGATCAGCAGGTCGGCCGGATTGATCGCCGCCGCGCGGATCGCCACCACCACCTCACCCGGGCCGGGATCGCCCGGATCCGCCGTCTCCACCGCCGCGCAGGCAAGATCGGGACGGGCATGGCGTTGTAGCTGAACCGCAAGCATGGGCGAACTCCTGATCGGTCGAAAGAAAGGCAAGATCGGTCGTCGGCGATAGAACCGCAGGAGCGCCGCGGGCGCAACAGCCGGAAGGCATAGATTTAATCGTTTGAAGCCGCCTCCGGGACGCCGGAAGCTCACGACCCATGCAATCCAATGGGTTCCGTGAAGTTCCTCTCTTTCCAGTAAGGTCATGCAAGATGGCAGCAGGCACGCTCACCCCCTGGCTGATTGAGGTTGTCGGCAGCGCGGCGGCGGTTCTCGGCACCCTCTGCTGGCTGCCGCAATCGGTTAAAGTGATCAGGGAGAAGCAGACGACCGGCATCTCTCTCGCAGCTAACCTCATGCTGCTGAGCGCCGTGTCCCTGTGGATGATCTACGGCTTGTTGATCGGATCCTGGCCCCTGGTGCTGGCCAATGCCGTATCAACCACTCTGGTTCTCACCATCGTGGTCATGAAGATCAGGTACCGCCACCCGCAACAGACGGATCGACCGGCGATGACTAAAGGAGGCAACGCGCCAACGCCGCTTTAAGCCGCCTTCCTGCCGGGACGGGTGTCGATGGCCTGCTGGATCAACGCGGTGATGCGCGCCCGCTCCTCCCCTTCCAGCGCGAGGCGCGGCGCACGGCAGGTCTCGCTGCCGTAACCGCACATGGCCTGGGCCAGCTTGATGTACTGAACAAGCTTGGTGTGGCAGTCGAGATGAAGCACCGGCATGAACCAACGATAGAGTTCGCGCGCCTCCGCGTAGCGGCCTTCGGTCGCCAGCGACCAGAGCTCCAGCGTTTCCTCGGGAAAAGCGTTGACCAGACCGGCAACGGTGCCGACGGCGCCCAGCATGGCCGATTCCAGCACCAGATCGTCGACTCCGCCGAAGAGCACGTAGCGCTCACCGCAGGCATTCACAAGGTCGGTCAGGCGGCGCGGGTCGTCGGAGGATTCCTTGATCGCCACCAGCATCGGTTCGTCGGCCAGTTCGGCGAACATCTCCGGCGTGATGTCGATGCCGTAGGTGACCGGATTGTTGTAGCACATGACCGGCAAGGCGCTGGCGCGGGCCACGCTGCGGTAATGGGCCATGGTCTCCCGCGCATCCGATTTGTAAACCATTGCCGGCAGCACCATCAGACCGTCGGCGCCCAGCGCCTCGACATCTGCGGCAAAGCGGCAGGCAAGGGCCGTGGAGGTCTCCGCAACACCGGCGATCACCGGGACACGGCCGGCCGAGACTTCGACAGCGGCCTTCATGATGGCGCGCTTCTCGTCGGCCTCCAGGGAACAGTTCTCCCCGACCGTGCCCAGCATCACAAGGCCATGCACCCCGGCCCGGATCAGCATGTCCAGATGGGCGCGGGTGGCATCCATGTCCACCGCCTCCGCAGGGGTGAACTGGGTTGTCGCTGCGGGAAAGACGCCTTGCCATTCGACGGACATCGCTTGCACCTCCTCCAGAAAAACAAGACCCTGGCCATAGCACGCCGTGACGCCGCTGTCATGATCCTCGGGTTTCATGACCAACCGGAGCTTTGAGGAACAGGCGCTTTGCCAAGCAGAACTCTGCGAACGAACGAGGCCAAGTCAGGCTCTGTCCCCGGGATGAAAAACCCGGGTCCAAGGCTGGCGGTTCTGGCCGTTGTCGTCCACGATGACAAGGTGCTGCTCGTGCGCCGCGCCAATCCACCCCAGGCCGGCGCTTGGGGGTTTCCCGGTGGCAAGGTCGAAGCCGGGGAAACGGTGCTGGATGCCGCGCGGCGCGAACTCCACGAAGAAACCGGCTTGACCGGCGGCAATGCCCGCCTGCTTGAAGCTATCGATCTGATCGAGGGGCCGGAAAGAACGTCAGCCGGCGTCCATCACCTGATGATCGCGGTCCGGCTCGACTGGCTGACGGGCCAGCCTCAGCCCGCCGATGACGCCTTGGCGCTGTGCTGGGCGTCTCCGCACGCATTGCCCAAGCCGCTTTGCCGGGACGTCGCCCGTCTTGCCCAGGCGGTCACTGGACCTGGGAAAGTCCGATAATAACCGGCATCGAGTTAAACCCTGCGTTTGGCTTGACGCCGGCCCGATCCGGCGACATAAAGGGCTTCCAAATTGGTGATACCAAAATGCCACTGGTCCTGAACTTGCATCGGTCACCGCTGTAACAAAGCGGCGGATGCAAACCGGACAGGCAGGAGGCCGCAGAGCCAAACGCTCTGCAGTAGGAGCGAATGGACCCAAGATTTCAGGAAATACCCCGCGAGCGGGTCGCCGACCGGATCGCCAGCGAACTGCTGCGGCTGATATCCAGCGGTGAACTCGCCCCTGGTGAACGCTTGCCCGGCGAACGGCAGTTGGCGGACATGATGGGCGTCAGCCGGGTTTCCATCCGCGCGGCCCTCCAGCAACTGAAGGCGCAGGGCTTCGTCAATGCCGTGCAGGGTGGCGGCACCCGCATCACCGCGGCAGCCGACGAGCTTGATTCGGCGCTGGCGCGGCTCGTGCGCTCGAACCGCGACAACCTGCACGATCTGGCGGAAGTTCGCACCAACCTCGAGGTCTGGGCCGCCCGCCGCGCGGCGGAACGTGCGACGCCGGAGCAGCGCGCCGAGATCGACCGAACCTTCGTCACCATGACGTCCAAAGGCCGGCCGTCGCGCATGAAGGCGGAAGACGATCTGAACTTTCACATGGCCATTGCCAAGGCCTCGGGCTCGGCGGTGTATCTCCATCTTCTTTCCGTACTGGGCGACGTGCTGGAGCAGATGCTGGCATTCAACCGCTACAGCCTTTGTGCGACGCCGAGCGATGATCAGCGCTTTGCGCAGCAGCACCGCGCCATCTGGTCGGCCATCAAGGCACGCGACGGCGATGCGGCGGCGGCAGCCATGAAGGACCATCTGACCACCGTGCTGTCGCGCTATGAGGAAGGTGCCCCTGCCGCGGACGAGCCGGCCGCAGGCTCCGCCACACGCAGCCCCGACGATCGCTCGCCGGGGTCCTCTCTTGGCTGAGCGACCCTATCCGGGCTTTCAAGACACCGGCAGACCCGCCACGCGGCGGACCGGACCGCTGTGATGGCCGACAGCGAGGATACCGCGTTCCTGCGCCGACTATTCGACGCAGCCCTCGATGCCGCCGATCCGGCAAAGGCGGTCCCCGGCTTCTTGCCCAAACCGCCGAAGGGCCGCACCGTTGTCCTGGGCGCCGGCAAGGCCGGGGCCGCCATGGCCAAGGCGGTGGAGCAACACTGGGAAGGGCCTCTGGAAGGCCTGGTGGTGACGCGCTACGACCACGGGGCGGACTGCCGACGCATTGAAGTGATCGAAGCGGCACACCCGGTTCCCGACGTCGCCGGGCGCGACGCCGCGAAACGCATTCTCGCCATGGCGCAGGGCCTCGGGGAAGACGATCTGCTGCTTTGCCTGATCTCCGGCGGCGGTTCGGCCCTCCTGGCCTTACCGGCCCCCGGCATCAGTCTGGAGGGCCGAACCGCCGCCGGAGATCAGGCAAAGCAGCAGATCGTCTTCCCCGAGGCCCTGCGCCATGGCGAGAATGCGTTTCGCGGCGTCGCG
>JANQMC010000124.1 GCA_028280305.1 Pelagibius sp.
CGGGTCGACCAGACCGGACCAAAGCGGCAGCCCGCGCACCCGCGCCTTCAAGACCTCCAGTTCCGCCCCGGCAATTGTCACCCTGCCCTGCTCCCGCGATCGACCACGCCGCCAAGTCTGCCCCGCCGGTGATGCGACCGCAACCGGGAGGTCCCGGGGCTTAGAGCGTTTTCGACTTACGTCGAAGCGGTTCCGGCCCGCTCCCCCTCCCGGCCACCCAATGCGATTATCCTATGGGTGGCCAGGAGGGGGAGCGGGCCGGTGCCATCAAGATATGAAAGACTCTACCGCCCCAGGACCAGATCGCGGAACAGGCCGTTGGCTTCCTGCCTCAGGTCTGCAGAGGGTGCCGTTGCTTCCGGCAGAACCTGTTCGGCCCGGGCAATCTCCTCCTCGATCAGCGCATCGAGCAGCACCAGGCGCGGGCCATCGCCCAGTTCATGGGTCATGGCCTTGCGGGTGACCATTTCATCCAGGAAGGTCGATAGCCCAGACGGCAGGTCAAGCCCGGCCCGCAACTCGGCCAGGTTCATCGGCAAGGCGCGGTCGGGATTGCTGCGCAACCACATGAGCGCCAGGGCCGGCCGCAAAGCATAGAAGTACTTCTTCAGCTTCACCTTCTCCTGCCCGTCGATGAAACGCCGGTACTGGTTGCGGCAGAGCTGCAGATAGTGATGGCCGCAGGGGCGCTGGTGCGCCGTCTTCTCGGCCAGGTCGAGCAGCTTCACCATGGCTTCGCCGTCTGCGCGGTAGACGATAGGCGAACGCAGCCACTCCAGCAGCACCGGATTGGGCCTGATCAGCAGGTTGAGCGCCTTGCGCAGCTCCCAGCCGTTGATGTCCATCTCATCCTCGATGGGCAACTCGATCACATCGCGTTGGGTGTCAACCGAGAGATACCACTCCGCCGGATGGGCATAGACGAAGCGGACATCATAGTCGCTGTCCGGCGAGGCGAAACCCCAGGCACGGCTGCCGGACTCAACGGCAAAGAGCAGGCGCACGTCGTGTTCGCGCTCGATCGCGTCCAGCCGTTCGGCGATCAGGGCCCGCGGTTCGCGGGCGACACAGGCAAGGGCCGTCATAACTTCTTTCCCCTCTTTCAAACCTTCCTGCTACCAACACAATTCTGTCCCAGAGACCGGCGGCGGGTAGAGAACCGCCGGCCCCGTTCCGGGCCGACGCCTCGCCGCCGATCCGGGGTATCACCCTTTCACGCAGACCACCTGCTTCAGGGTATGTTCCACCGCCACCAGGTCGCGCTGGGCGGCCATGGCGGCGACGTGGGAGTGGATGAACGGCAGCCGTGCGATGTTCTCAAGCTGACGCCGCGCGGCCTCCTCCACCGGGACACCTTTGACCCAGGCCTTCACCGGGGCCCGCCCGGTCTGGAACTCTTCATGACCCGACATTGTTCTGCTCCTAATTCTCTCTTCTTTGCGGAGCGGCTTTCCGAGCCGCCGTCAGCGCAAAGAAAAACCCTCCCGTGGCTGCTGCCGCGGGAGGGTCTTTGTTCTCTAGACCGGTGTTGCTGCTCTCACAGCCTCTCCGGACGGCCCTCCCCCATGCGGCACAGAATGACGACGCGATCGCCGTAGGCCATCCAGGCCGGGGCGCTCTGCGCAGCAAACTGTTGTGTAGTGTGGACCGGTTTCATCGTTTTCTGTTTCGTCGTTGCTCGAAATGTCTCTGTAACGGCGTGATTCGCGCCGCGAATTCCGACGCCGTTTATGATCGTTCGCGGCGCAGAAGTCAAGGAAAGCACACCGGGGGCGTTCCAAACTCACACTCATCGTTATGGTCCGCCGGGCGGTCGGGGGCCGTCAAAGCCTGTTTGAACAGCGTTCACGGAACATGCTAACGAAGGGCGACGGCATTGATGGAAGCAGGAGCAGACGTGGGACGCCGGTCCGATCATTCGCGCGAAGAACTGACAGAGTTGGCGGTGGATGCGGCGCGGGCGATCATGATCGAAGAAGGCGTCGCCCAGGTCTCGGCCCGCGCGATCGCCAAGCGCATCGGCTATTCACCCGGCACGCTCTACAACCTCTTCGACAACATCGATGCCATCGTCTATCAGGTGAACGCCGCGACGCTGCGCGACCTGGCCATGACAGCCATGACGGCGCTGGAGCGGCAGCCGGAACCGTTGGAACGCGCCATAGCCCTGGGCCGGACCTACGTCGATTTCGCCGAGACGCACCCGCAGCTCTGGCTGGCGGTCTTCGATTTCCGGCCGTCCGGCGGCGGCACCCCGGCCGGTTTCGAGCAGGCCGTCGCTCTGCTCTTTGCCACCGTCGACGACTGTCTCGCGCCCTTCTTTTCCGCAGACCAGAGCGACCTCCGCGCCGCCGCCGGCCGCGTCCTGTGGTCCGGCGTGCATGGAATCTCGTTGCTGAATGTCACCGGCCGCCTGGGCCAGCCCGAGGGTTCCAGCGCCGCCGACATGGCGGAGTTGCTGATCCGGAACTTCCTGAAGGGCCTGGCGGCTTAACCCGCCTCTGCGCCGGCGCGCTATGACTGACGCTGGGGTGCATAGGTCAACGCCCGCAGATAGTCGGTGAGCTGCCGGCGGTCCGCAAAGCTGGACAGGGCGGCATAATCGATCGGCTCAGCGATCTGTACCGGGACCTCGCTGTCGATCTTGTTCACCACCTCACGGAACAGCAGCGACAGACGCAGGGTCATGGAAATCAGGCTGGCCCACTGGAACAGACGGCTGTTCTGGCCCTCAAAAAACAACGGCACCACCGTGGCCCTGCTTTCCTGAATCAAACGGCCGACAAAGGGCTTCCATTCCGGATCCACAGCGACACCGTTCGGCGTCTTGGCGGTGGACACGGTCCCGCCCGGGAAAATCGCAATGCATTTGCCGGCGGCAAGGTCGCCAAGAGCCTGCCGCCGGGTGTTGATGTTGGTTTTCAGCGCGGTGCGCGTATCGGAAAAATCAATGGGCAAGAGGTAGGGGTGCAGCTCCGGCAAACGATAGAGAACGGAGTTCACCAGGATGCGGAAGTCGCGCCGGACGCGGGAGACGAGATAACCCAGAACGATCCCGTCAACGACACCAAAGGGATGGTTGGCCACGACCACCAGCGGCCCCTCGCGCGGAATGCGGGCAAGGTCGCGATCATCGACGCCGACGTCGAGCGCCAGCCTGTCTACCGCTTCGGTAAAAAAGTTCTCCGCCGCCGGCCCCCGGCAGTAGTCGGCATAGAGACGCCAGAGCCGCGGCTTGCCGGTCACCTGCTCGATCGCATGGATCAATGCGCGACGCCACGGTGCATCCTCGGGCGAGGCATAGGTGAAGTGAGATGCTGAAGCCAGGAAGGTCATGATGCTAACCGGCCTCTCTTACACCGGTTTCATGACAGCGGGGTGGCAGGCCCATGGCATTTCCTTGACCTGCTCCTTGACCTGCTCCTTGACCTGCTGGGGAATCGCCCTATGGTTGCCAGCTCCGCGGCAGATTTCCTGGTCATAAGTTCCGGAAAAACGTACAGGCCGCGTGAGAATTTAGGGGAGCCGGACGGAATTCTCCCTGCAGTTTATTTTCATCGCTGTCAGCACAGATTTTGTAAACAAACTGCTGATAGACTGTTGTTTTTACAAGCTCAATCGGCTTCGATAGTGAAGCTGCAAGTAGAGCGACGAATAGATTGAAAAGCGTTTCCATGGGTCAGAGAGACAAGCCGCATTTCAAGTCCTGCGATGCGTTAACGCCCCTTAATCTTCTGCATACTCCGATATGGATTTTTGATATCCATCACCACCGCATGTGGTGGGCCAACAAGCGGGCCGTGGCGTTCTGGCAGGCGGATTCTTTGATCACCCTGCTGGCTCGGGACTACAGCTCCGACAGTGAGACGGTGCGCCAACGCCTGGCCCAGGTGGTGGAGAAAACACCGCCCGGTGAGGTCGCGCTGGAGGCCTGGACTCTCTACCCCGACAGCAACCCGGTCACGGTTTTGCTTGCGCTTACGCCGATCGCCATTGAAGACGGTCATGACGCGCTCCTGATCGAGAGTTCCGGTCCTCTGGAGGTGCAGGGAAACGAGGAAGCGCTGCGGCTTCTGGAGGCGACACGCTACACCTCGCTGATGGTCAGCATCTTCTCCTCGGAAGGACAGCTGTTGTCGCGCAATCCGGCCGCCGTAGAGGCTTTCGGTTCGAAATCCGCGGGCGAGGAGCACCGCGACCTCAACCGGCACTTCGAAGACCCGAAGCTGGCTGCCAAGCTGCGCGCAACGGTACTGTCGGGTGCCGCCTTTCACAAGGACCTGCCGGTCCCGACGATTGCGGGGCGGCGCTGGCACCAGGTGCATTGCCAGCGCGGCCGCGATCCACGAAGCGGCGAGTGGGTCATCGTCATGACGGAAACCGACATCACCGACCGGGTCGAGGCGGAGGCGCGCCTGGCAACCCTGAACATCGAACTGGAAAAACGTGTCCGCGAACGCACGGTGGATCTGGAGCGCATCTCTTCGGAGGCGGTTGCCGCCCGCGACCAGGCCGAACAGGCCAATCGCACGAAGTCCGAGTTTCTGGCCAATATGAGCCATGAACTGCGCACCCCGCTGAACGCCATCCTGGGCTTCTCCGAGACCATCCATATGGGCGTTTTCGGACCGATCAACAGCCGCTATCAGGACTACGTAAACGACATCAACCACTCGGCGCGTCATCTGCTGAGCCTGATCGACGGCCTGCTCGACCTGGCGAAAATCGAGTCCGGCAAACTGATCCTGCAGGAGAACGAAATCGACGTGCTGCAGCTCCTGCAATCGGCAGCGCAGATGATCAGCGCGACGAGCCACGGCCGCTCCAAGGAAATCCTGGTGGACTGCGAGCAGGAGTCGCTGCTCCTGATCGCCGATCCGCGCCTGCTGAAGCAAGTGCTGCTCAACCTCTTGACCAACGCTGCCAAGTTCAGCCCGGAACAGGGAGTCATCGCGATCTCCTTCCGGGAGGCCGGCGGCGACCTCGAAATTCACATCAGCGATCAAGGCAGAGGAATAGCCGCGGGCAAACTGGACCTCGTCTTCCATCCCTACGAACAGTCCGCCACCGAGGCCGGTGTGCGGGAGGGAACCGGCCTGGGGCTGCCCATCGCCCGCTCTTTTGTGGAGATGCACGGCGGCTCGCTGCACCTGGAGAGTGAAGAGGGCAACGGCACCACCGCTGTGCTGCGCCTGCCCGGCGAAAGGGTCCTGAAAAGCAGCCAACACTCTTCGCCGGCTGCCTGACCCCTTTTATCCGCTTCCCGAATTCATCTTCCCCCTACGCCGGTCACAAAAAAGACTCAGGTGACGAATCGCCATACCTCTATTTTGATCAAAGGCTTATCGCGAACTCGTCTTGAACGGGTTCAGCAACGCAAACGGTCGGGGGGACATCCATTGCGTGCAGGAAAATCCATTGCCGCCTGTGCCGTAACGGCTTTGGCCATGGTGTTCTCGGTTCAACAGGGCGAGCATGGTCCGCTTGTCGTCTACAAGCTGGAAGTTCCGAAGAAGGCCGGCCCCGCTGCGGCGCGGCCTGCTGCACCTGTCGTCATTCCGGCAAACCGGCCCGTCGCGGTCGCGCCCCCGGCGCAGCGCCTCAGTCCCCTGAAGCCGACGGTCCTCGGCACTGTGGTCATGCCGGCCGCCCGGCAACCGGCAATCCCACAGCCCACAATGCCGGTGGCCTTGCCGTCGTCCCTGCCCCTGCTGCTGCCCGAAGCGGCTGCAAACGGTTCCGCCCCTTCGCAGCCTGTCTTCCGCACGACAGCCGGCACGGCAATTACGGGCGAACACATGATCAATGAGGGAACAGGCGAGACCCTGACCCTGGACGAGGTCACCGAAGCGGTCGAGTGGCGCCGCGATACGGTCGAACGCCTGAACACCACAACCGGCGCCTTCGGCTTCTGACCGCCCCCGGGACGATAGTTATCCCAACATCAGCGTGAAGTACGCAGGCACGGCTATGTAGCTGGCGAAGGCCAGCAGCAGAACCCCGCGTACCGCCGGGGCGCGAAAGCGGCGCCAAAGCAAGGCGATTAAAAGGGCCGCCAGGCCGACCTCGGCCAGGGCGACCAGGTTTCCGTAGTGTGCGGCATCCCAGTACGAGAGGGGCGATCGAAAACGCCAATCGCTGAAGGGCCAGAAATGCGGATGTGCATCGTCGTGGTGGAACGGTAAATCAAAGGCGAGATGCAGAAGCGCCGCCGCGGAAAAAGCCACCGCGACCTGACTGCGAGCCAACAGGCCGCAAACGAGGAGCGCCAGATAGAGCGGCAGGGAGTTGCCGATGGCAACCAGGGTCTGCCAGGGTTCCTGCCAGTAAACCTCTCCCCACAGGGCCTGCTCGGAAATGCCCTGGTAGAGCCGGGCCCAGACGAAGAGCACAAAAATCGCCGAGTCAGCCAGCAAGGCGCCGATCAGGATGGCCGCATTGCGGTGACGGTCGGCGGCATCTTCCGCCGGCCGCGCCAGAACCGCGGCACCGATCAGGAGGTGAGTGGGCGTGTTCACGGAAGACAGAGTCTTGGAGGCGGCTGCCGAAGTCCAGCCCGGACTGAGGCGGGAACGATGCGCTACGACACCCTTTGGCGGTGCTGCAGGTCCTGGATCAGGACCGGCAGGTCACGCATGTCATCGAAAACAGCCAGGGGATCGAGGGCCGCCAGCTTCCCGTGATGCGCCTCGGTCCGGGCATGACTGCCGCCGGTAAAGCCGAACACAGCCATGCCCGCCTCCAGAGCGGCGGTGATACCGGCGGGGCTGTCCTCGATCACGATACAGTTCGACGGCGCCACCGACATCCGCTCCGCGGCATGCAGGAAAAGGTCCGGCGCCGGCTTGCCACGCGTCACCATGGAAGCGCTGAAAAGGTTGCCTTTGAAATAGGGCGCCAGACCGGTGACCTCGAGGGAGAGGGCGATCCGCTCAAGCTGACTGGAAGAAGCGACGCAGAGCGGCTGCGAAAAACCTGCCAGGGCTTCGGCAATGCCGGGGATCGGCTGAAGTTCCCGGCGGATGGCGCGATAGAGGTGACGGCGCATGCGCTCAAGCACGGCCGCATCCAGATCGATGCCATAGTCCCGGCGCAACTGATCGCAGACCGTGGCCAGCGACTTGCCGAGAAAGGCCTCGTAACCCTCGGCAACATCGATCTCCGCCCCGGCTTCGGCGATGGTCTGCAGCAGGACGCGCATGGAAAGCGGCTCGCTGTCCACCAGCACGCCGTCGCAGTCGAAAATGATCAGTCCAAGCGGTACCACACCAACCCCCAAAGGTTGGATACAGGATAACCGCCCCTCACCAGCAGGTATAGCCACCGTCGGCAAGCACCACAGACCCGGTCACCAGACTGGCGGCATCGGAAGCAAGAAAATGCACCACCGAAGCGATCTCGTCAGGCTGGCCGACCCGCGCCATCGGCGTCATCTCCAGCCAGGTCCGGTACATGTCCGGGCTTTCATTCATGCCGAAGGCCGTGAGGGGCGTTTCGATATAGGTCGGCGCGACGGCGTTTACCCGCACGCCCTTGGCGCCCCACTCTGCCGCCAGCGACTTGGTCAGGTGGTGGGCTGCGGCCTTGGAGGCATTGTAGAAAGACTGCGGCTGCGGCTTGTTCACAATGAAGCCGGACATCGAACCGATATTGACGATGGAGCCGCTGCCCTGCTTCAGCATCTGCCGGCCAAAGGCGCGGCAGCACCAGAACAGCCCGTCGAGATTGACGTCCATGTGAAAGCGCCAGTGTTCGTCGCTGGTGTCTTCGGCCTTCACGTCGCTCTTGGCGACACCGGCGTTGTTCACCAGGATATCCACGCGACCATGCTTGGCGATGACCTCCGCCGCTACCCGGTCGACATCCTCGGATTTTGTCACATCCAAGGGCACCGATTCCACCGTGAGCCCGAGTTTCGCCAGTTCGGCGGCGCAGGCATCGGCACGTTCGGGTTGCAGTTCGGCAATCACGACCTTTGCGCCGGCTTCCGCCAGAGCACGGGCGCAGGCGGCGCCGATCCCCTGGCCGCCACCAGTGACCACGGCAACCCTTCCATCCAGTTTCAGCTTTTCGAGATACATGACACCAGGCCTTTCAACTCATCCAGTTGCCGCCGTCGACGTTGAGCGTCTGTGCGGTGATATACCTCGCACCCTCGGAAGCGAGGAACACCGCGGGCTCGGCAACATCGTCAGGAGCACCCATATAGCCAAGCGGCACGGCCTCGCCCACCTCACGCCTTTTCTGCCCAACCGCCTTGTTCTCATACTTGGCAAAAAGCGCGTCCACATGGGCCCACATCGGCGTGTCGATGACGCCCGGGGCAATGGCGTTGACGCGGATCTTGTCCTTGGCCAGTTCCAGCGCCAGGGACTGGGTTATCGAGATCACCGCCGCCTTGGTCGAGCAGTAGAGGGTGATATTGGGCTCGCCGCGACGGCCTGCCTGCGAGGAGAGATTGATGATGGCGCCGCCGCCGCGCTTCTTCATGCCCGGAACCACAGCCTGTATGGCGAAGATCGTGCCCGCGACATTCACGTCGTACTGACGGCGATAGTCATCGACAGTCACTTCCTCGATCGGGGCCATGTTGAAGATGCCGGCATTGTTCACCAGGACATCGACACCGCCCCATTTCTCCTCCACCGCGGCGACACCCTCGGCAATCGCATCCAGGTCTGTGACGTCCATCGCCACTGCCATCGCGTTCTCGCCCAGCGCCGACGCTGCCTCCTGCGCGTCTTCGATCAGACGGTCGGCAACGGCGACTTTCGCGCCCTCGGCTGCATAGGCGCGACAAATGGCACCTCCGATTCCACGCGCGCCGCCTGTGACGAGTGCAACCTTTCCCTGCAAACGGCTCATGCGATTCGCAGTCCCTCCGCGTCGAACCTGTGGATCTGATCTTCGCGAGGCTTCATATGGATCCTGTCGCCATGACTGAAGCTGACCTCGCCGCTCGCGCGGACGGTTATGGGGTCGGCCAGGCCGGTTTCGTGGATGTGGAAAAACGTATCGGAGCCCAAGTGCTCGGCGACGCCGACGACGCCGGTCCAGGGGCCTTCGCTGTCGGAGACCTCGATATGCTCAGGCCGGATACCGATGCTGTGCGCACCATGTTTCTGGGCCTCGGCACCCTCGATGAAATTCATTTTGGGCGAGCCGATAAAACCCGCGACGAACTTGTTGCGCGGCGTCATGTAAAGTTCAAGTGGGCTGCCGACCTGTTCGATCACGCCGGACTGCAGCACGACAATCTTGTCGGCCATGGTCATCGCCTCAACCTGGTCGTGGGTCACGTAGATCATCGTGGTATCGAGGCGCTTGTGCAGTTCGGAAATCTCCAGCCGCATACCCACGCGCAGCGCGGCGTCGAGGTTCGAGAGCGGCTCATCGAACAAAAAGGCGGCCGGTTCACGCACGATGGCGCGGCCGATGGCGACCCGCTGGCGCTGACCGCCGGAGAGTTGCCCGGGGCGGCGGTCGATATAGTCGGCCAGGTTCAGCACGCTGGCGGCATTGTTCACGCGCTTGTCGATCTCGGCCTGATCCATCTTGGCCATTTTGAGCGGGAAGGCGATGTTCTTGCGCACCGACATATGCGGGTAGAGCGCATAGGACTGAAACACCATCGCCAGGCCGCGCTTGGCCGGGGGCGTCGCCGTGGCATCGCTGCCGTCGATCTGGATCATGCCGCTGGTCACATCTTCCAGACCGGCGATCAACCGGAGCAGGGTGGACTTGCCGCAGCCCGAAGGGCCGACGAAGACCACGAACTCGCCGTCGTTGATTTCCAGATCCAAGGGCGGAATGACATTCACGTCGCCGAAGGTCTTGGTTACCTGGTTGAGCGTAATCTGTCCCATCTCCGTCTTCCCTATTTAACCGCGCCGAAGGTCAGGCCGCGGACGAGTTGTTTCTGGCTGAACCAGCCGAGGATCAGGATCGGCGCGATCGCCATGGTCGAGGCCGCGCTGAGCTTGGCGAAAAACAGGCCCTCGGGGCTGGAATAGCTGGCGATGAACGCGGTCAGCGGTGCGGCCTTGGCGGCGGTCAGGTTGAGGGTCCAGAACGCCTCGTTCCAGGCGAGGATGAAGTTCAACAGAACGGTCGAGGCGATGCCGGGCAAGGCCATCGGCGTCAGGACGTAGAGGATCTCTTCACGCAGGCCGGCACCGTCCATCCGTGAGGCCTCAAGGATCTCAACGGGGATTTCCTTGAAGTAGGTGTAGAGCATCCAGACGATGATCGGCAGGTTGATCAACATCAGGACGAGGGTCAGACCCAGCTGCGTGTCGAGAAGCCCAAACTGGATGAACAGCAGGTAAATCGGGTAGAGCACACCCACCGCCGGCAGCATCTTGGTCGAGAGCATCCAAAGCAGGATGTCC
>JANQMC010000137.1 GCA_028280305.1 Pelagibius sp.
GGAACCATCAGCTCTGAAAAGTGCTGCGCTACAGCTTACGCTGCAACACGACGCTGGACCGGTCCAATCGGGGCTCGCCAGAGCCCTGTTCGCGGTCGATTCCCGCAATTATTCCCTCTGCAAGCCTGGTTTTCGAATCGGGGGGAGAGCGGCAGGTCTCCGGCAAGGGGCCTGTCAGTGATTATTTCAACTCAGACCGTGAAGGTCGGGAGCGAAGAACTCATGAAACGTATTGCATTGAAGTCAACTGTCCTGGGCCTGTCGGTGGCCGCCGTGCTGGCGGGCGCATCAGTCACCGCCCAGGCAAACGAAAAGTTCGTCACCATCGGCACCGGCGGTCAGACCGGCGTCTACTACGTAGTCGGCCAGTCGATCTGCAAACTGGTGAACCGCGGTCAGAAGGATCACGGGATCAAGTGCACGGCGCCTTCGACCGGCGGCTCCGTCGCCAACCTGAATGCCATCGGCAATGGCGAGCAGGATATGGGCGTCGCCCAGTCCGATTGGCAGTACCATGCCTATAACGGCACTGCGGCCGACAAGTTCCCCAATGGAGCCAACAAGGATCTGCGCGCCGTCTTCTCCGTGCATCCTGAGCCGTTCACCGTCGTTGCCCGTTCGGATTCGGGGATCAAGACCTTCGCTGATCTGAAAGGTAAGCGCGTGAACGTCGGCAATCCCGGCTCCGGCGCGCGGGGTACCATGGAAGTGGTCATGGGTAAGCTCGGCTGGGAAATGGGCGACTTCAAGCTGGCGTCCGAACTGAAGTCGGCAGAGCAATCCGCGGCCCTCTGCGACAATAAGATCGATGCCATCGTATTCACTGTTGGTCACCCCAGCGGTACCATCAAGGAAGCCACGACGTCCTGCGAGTCGATCATCGTGCCTGTCACCGGTCCGGAAATCGATGCTCTGGCCAATGACAATGACTACTACGCCAAGGCCACGGTCGTCGGCGGCACTTATGACGGCACGGCTGACGATGTCGAGACCTTCGGCGTCGGTGCGACCTTCGTCTCCTCCACCAAGGCGGACGAAGAGACCATCTACCAGGTTGTGAAGGCGGTCTTCGACAACTTCGATCGGTTCAAGAAGCTGCATCCGGCTTTCGCGAACCTGAAAGAAGCGGACATGATCACCAACAACCTCTCGGCCCCGCTGCATCCGGGCGCCGTGAAGTACTACAAGGAACGCGGCTGGATGTAGTTCCGGCCCTGGTGGGCGGGGTTCTCCCGCCCACCGTTTCCTTTGGTTGACGTAAGAGCAAAAGAATAAGTCCGGCAAAGACCGGGCAACTTTGTTTTTGGGGATGGAGGGCGCTGCAATCCGGGCGGCCCTCAAGAGCGGGGAACAGCGATGTCAGACGATTCGAACAGCGGCCGTCCGGCCGGTGCACAAGCAGGGACCGGCGGTGCCCCGATGTCCGATGACGAACTGCAGGATCTGGTTGCCTCTTCGGACACCGGCGGACGCGCCCCGAGCGGCATCCCCATGCACATCATACTCTGGACAGCGGCGGCCTGGTCGCTGTTCCAGGTCTGGATCGCCTCACCCTTGCCTTTTGTGTTTGCAGAGGTAACCGGCCTGCCGGTGGTGCTGAACAACACCGAGTCGCGGGCGATTCACCTGGGCTTTGCGATTTTCCTGGCTTTCCTGGCCTACCCGGCGATGAAGCGTTCGCCGCGCCACTACATTCCGATTCAGGACTGGGTCCTGGCGCTGGTCGGCGCTTTTTGCGGCAGCTACCTGTTCTGGTTCTACGACGCCATATCCCTGCGCCCGGCCAACCCCAATACGATGGACATCACGGTCGCCTGTATCGGCATGGTGATCCTGTTGGAGGCGACACGCCGCGCCCTGGGCCCGCCGCTGATGGTGATCGCCTCGATCTTCCTGATCTACACCTTCTTCGGTCAGTACATGCCGGACCTGATCGCCCATAAGGGCGTCTCGCTTGCCGGCGTGGTCAATCATCAATGGATCACGACGGAGGGCGTCTTCGGTGTTGCCCTCGGCGTGTCGACCGACTTCGTTTTCCTCTTCGTTCTGTTCGGCGCCCTGCTCGACAAGGCCGGTGCCGGCAATTACTTCATCAAGGTCGCCTTCTCGCTGCTCGGGCACTATCGCGGCGGCCCGGCCAAGGCGGCGGTGGTCGCCTCTGCGATGACCGGCCTGATCTCCGGCTCTTCGATCGCCAACGTGGTGACCACCGGCACCTTCACGATCCCGATGATGAAACGGGTCGGCTTCTCGCCGGAGAAAGCCGGCGCCGTCGAGGTCGCCTCTTCCGTGAACGGCCAGATCATGCCGCCGGTCATGGGCGCCGCCGCTTTCCTGATGGTCGAATACGTCGGCATCTCTTACTTCGAGGTGGTGACCCACGCCTTTGTTCCGGCGCTGATCTCCTACATCGCGCTGGTCTACATCGTTCATCTGGAAGCGATGAAAGCGGACATGAAAGGTTTGCCGCGGGCCTCCGAGCCGACACCGCTGATGAAGTTCCTGATCATGACGGCTTTCGGTCTCGCGGCGGTCTGCGGACTGGCGCTGGCCACTTACTATGGGCTTGGCTGGATCAACGTCCTGTTCGACGATTACTCCGGATGGATCATTGCGGCGCTGCTGACGGCAGTCTACACGGCCATCGTGAAGTTCTGTTCCGCCTACCCGGACCTGGAACTGGACGATCCGAATGCCCCCATTGTCTCGCTGCCCAAGGTCGGGCCTACGGTGAAATCCGGCATCCATTTCGTCCTGCCGGTCATCGTGCTGGTCTGGTGCCTGATGGTGGAACGGCTGTCGCCCGCGCTCTCGGCTTTCTGGGCGACGGCCTTCATGATCTTCATCGTCGTCACGCAGCGCCCGCTGTTTGCGCTGTTCCGCGGCGAGTCGGCACTGGGCGCCTGGTTCGGCAAGGGTGTGACGGAGCTCTATGAAGGCCTCGTTGCCGGTGCCCGCAACATGATCGGCATCGGCATCGCCACGGCGACTGCCGGCGTTATCGTGGGTTCGGTGTCCCAGACGGGCGTCGGTCTGGTGCTGGCCGATCTCGTCGAGATCCTCTCCTTCGGCAACATCCTGCTGATCCTGCTCTGGACGGCTGTTCTGAGCCTGATCCTCGGCATGGGTCTGCCGACCACGGCAAACTACATCGTGGTCTCGGCACTGCTGGCGCCGGTCATCGTTCAGCTCGGCCAGGATGCGGGTCTCATCGTGCCGCTGATTGCCGTGCATCTCTTTGTCTTCTACTTCGGCATCATGGCCGACGTGACGCCGCCGGTTGGTCTGGCTTCCTTTGCCGCGGCGGCGGTATCCGGCGGCGATCCGATCAAGACCGGCTTCGTCGCCTTTTTCTACAGCCTGCGCACGGCGGCGCTGCCCTTCCTCTTCATCTTCAACACCGATCTGCTGCTGATCAACGTCGACTGGTTGGGGGGCATCATGGTCTTCATTGTTGCGACCGCGGCGATGCTGATCTTCGCGGCGGCGACCCAGGGCTTTTTCCTGGCCCGCAACCGCGCTTACGAGACCGTGGCGCTGCTGTTAATCGCCTTCACGCTGTTCCGGCCGGGGTTCTGGATGGACATGGTCTCGCCGCCGACCCGCGATGCCGCACCTGCCGAGATCATGGCCGTGGCCGACCGCCTGCAGGCGGGCGAGACCTTGCGCCTGCGTGTCGATGGGATCGACGCGGTCGGCAATCCGCGCAGCTTCGTCGCCTTATTGCCCATGGGTGAGGGGGCGACCGGTGAGGAGCGGCTCTCTGCAGCCGGCCTGGATGTGCTGATCGACGGGGAGCAGGTCTTGGTCGACAACGCCGGGTTCGATTCACCCGCTGAAGCGGCCGGTCTGGAGTTCGATCAGGTGATCGTTTCCGTCAAGGAACCCATCGACCAACTGCCCAAGCAGCTCATGTACATTCCGGCGCTGTTGCTGTTGGGCCTGATCATCATCATGCAGCGGGGGCGCCGCAACAAGATGCCCGCCGCGGCGGCTGCCTAGAGCAGATCCGGGTTTGATGGAATCGCGTGAGCGATCCATCCAACCCGGTGAATCTGCTCTAACTGTTTGAGGTCGATCGGATTCACATGTTCTGGCGCAACCACGGAGTGGTTACGTCAAAACATGATCCGATCTAGGATATCGGTAAGGGGGAAGTACAGTCATGTTTAAGGACATTCTGCTGCCGGTCGACCTGGGCAATCAGGAAACCCAGACCAAGGCGGTTACGGCTGCCGTCGAGATCGCCAAGGCCTTTGGCAGCCGCTTGCATGTCATGACCATTGTGCCGAACTTCGGGATGAGCATCGTCAGCGGCTTCTTCCCGGCGAATTTCGAAGAACAGGCCCTGGAAGAGGCCAACAAACAACTCCATGCCTTTGTGGCTCAGGCTGTTCCAGACGACATCAAGGTGCAGCACATTGTCGCTCACGGCACGATCTACGAGCAGATCCTGCATTTCGCCAAGGAGGCCGATGTCGATCTCATCGTCATGGCTTCCCATCGGCCGGAACTGCAGGACTACCTGCTCGGCCCCAACGCCGCCCGTGTCGTGCGCCACGCCCATTGCTCCGTGACGGTGGTGCGGGACTGAGGGGAAGGGCCCCCGGCTTGCTGGCCGGTGGCGGGTTCCACTGAATTGTGAAACAGCGTTAGTGGATCGGTGGCCGCCGTCGCGGCTAGTCTATCCTGATGTCCTGGAATGCAACTCGTCTCGGCGGCTTGGCCGCTGTGCTGGCTCTGGCTCTGGCTTTGGCGGCTGTGCCGGAAGCCGCCCAAGGCGGCGCGGCGCCCTTTAAGGAACCAGCGGTAATCGGGATTCCCGCCGGACCTTTCATCGCCGGTTCGGATCGGGCGGAGCGGGAGGCTGCCTACCGCCTCGACGAGGCCGCCTATGGCCACAGCCGTACGCGGCAGGGGCGCTGGTACGAGGCCGAGCGTCCAAGGACGGAACAATCGTTGCCGGCCTTTCGGATCACCGAAACCCCGATCACCAACCGACACTATGCCGCCTTTGTTGCAGCGACCGGTCATGCAGCGCCGGACGTCGATCCCCGCACCTGGGCCGGCTATGGGCTGATCCATCCCTTCGAGCGTACCCGGCGCCATGCCTGGATTGGCGGCAAACCACCGGCGGGCAGGGAAGACCATCCGGTAGTGCTGGTCTCTCATGCCGATGCCCGGGCCTTTGCGGCCTGGCTGACGGCGCAAACCGGGCGGTCGTGGCGCCTGCCGACGGCGCTTGAGTGGGAAAAGGCGGCCCGCGGCCCCGCGGGCCTGCGTTTCCCCTGGGGCGATGCCTGGGACCCTGCGCGGCTCAACAGCCACGACCGGGGGCCTTTCGACACGCTGCCAGTCGGGCGCTTTCCCGAAGGAAACAGCCCCTATGGCCTGGTGGATGCCGCCGGGCAGGTCTTTGAGTGGACGGCCACAGCAACCGCCTCGGGAAGCGGCGAACGCTATCTGGTCAAAGGCGGATCCTGGGACGACAGCGGTTGCGGTGTTTGCCGCCCGGCGGCTCAGCACAGCCGGCCTCAAGCGCTGAAACACATTCTTATCGGTTTTCGCCTTATCGTAGAATAGGGTTATTCTGGTATGTCGGCTGTTCTGCCGTCGGCACCGGTGCTAGCTTCACGTCGAAGTGATGCTCCGGGGGCTCGTATTGCGGCCCGGGCGTATGTAGGTATCTGAGATCATGAGAAGCGAAGCACAGATCAGAGAAAGCGCGGTCGACAGCGATTTTGCTTTGGAGCCGCTTTCAACCGAAGACCTGGAAGCCATGGCGGAAGCCGGCCAGGAAGTGGCCGAGATTCACCGCATCCTCGCCAAAACCGGTGACAACATCGTTGGGGAGCTGCTGAAGAACAACGGGACCTTCTATGAGTGGGATCACTATCCGCCGGGCGATGTCTACGACCACGAAACCCACGGCCAGTTCTACTATCATGCCCATGCGCCGGATCAGCGCTTCGAGGGCGAGCACGGCCATTTCCATACCTTCGTCCGGCCCAAGGGTATGCCGCCCGGTATCAAACCCGCGGCGGTGACGGGTTTCGTAAAGCCTGAAGACCCCAACGATGCCCTCAGTCATCTGATCGCGATTTCCATGACCCCCGAAGGGCTGCCGTTCCGGATTTTTACGGTGAACCGCTGGGTAACCGGCGAGGTCTGGTATGACGCCAAGGATGTCACGGTGCTGCTGGACTATTTCAAGATCGACCATACCCAGCCGTCCTGGCCGGTGAACCGCTGGGTTACGGCCATGGTCCAACTCTACAAGCCGCAGATTATCGAGCTGCTGGAGGCCCGGGACCGCAAGGTTTCGCTCTGGCAGCAGCAGAATGGAGACCGCGATGTCTTCGAGGATCGTGAGCTGGAGGTCACGTCGTTCCTGGATATTGACCCGAATAAGCAGATCCAGGCGGTCGCCAAGCAGCTTCTCGCCCGTCAATAAGGTGCCGCCAGGTTTCTACCTGCAGTCGTGGTGTCGTGGGAATTCGGCCGTAATCGGTAGTATCCTGTCCGAAAATCCTTAGTCCGGCCTGTTGAGGCTTGAGGGCCATTGGTCAGATTTTAAGCATGAATTAACGCCGCAGGAGGATACTTGCTTCGTGGGATCGCAGGCCTCCGGGCCTTTTGTCGGTGCCCACACCCGAAGACAGACAGCGGGCAGACAGAGAGACATGACAGGAAGCCTTTCCCAGGAGGATGTTGCCCGATTGATGGCTGACCCTTCGCCATCTGTGCGTGCCGAGACCACCTCGAAGATTGCAACCCAATACGACCAGCGCCATCCGCGGATGAGCGACTCCGAGCGCAAGATCGCCGAGGAGATTTTCCGCAAGCTGACGCAGGACGCCGAGATCAGGGTGCGCGAGGCGCTGGCCGCCAATCTGAAGACGACCTCCGATCTGCCCCACGACCTTGCCGTAACTCTGGCCCGCGATGTCGACTCCGTCGCTCTGCCGGTGCTGAAGTTTTCCGAGGTGCTGACCGACGAAGACCTGATCAGCATTGTCCGCGGCGAGAATGCGGGGACCAAGCAGGTTATCATCGCGCAGCGCGCCACGGTTTCCGGCGCCGTCGCCGATGCCCTGATCGAAACCGGCAACGAAACGGCGGTGGCGCGGCTGGTCGCCAACGAAGGCGCCGAACTCAGCGAAGACGCGCTGGACCGTGTTTTGAACGAGTATGAGGACAGTGAGGCTGTTTCCGACTCGCTGTCCCGCCGACCCAGCCTGCCGGCCAGCATCAGCGAACAACTGGTCAGCGCGATGACCGAGAAGCTTCAGGGCTATCTCGTCAGCAAGCACAATCTGACCCCGGATGCGGCAAGCAACCTGGTTCTGCAGACCCGGGAGCGGGCGACCGTCAGCCTGTTGAGCCGCGGCTCCTCGGATGCGGAGTTGGAGGAGCTGGTCTTCCAGCTCTACACCAATGGCCGTCTGACGACGTCATTGATCATCCGCGCGCTTTGCGTCGGCGACATGCCCTTCTTCGAAGCGGCCATGGCGCGCCTCGCCAACGTGCCCTTGAAGAACGCCCGCAAACTGATTCATGACGAAGGCGGTCTTGGGCTCTCCTCGCTCTACGAGAAAGCCAAGATGCCCGGGCGGTTGCTGAGCGCTGTCTCCGCGGCGGTGCGGATCCTCGATGAAGAGGACTACGATGGCGGCCGTAACGACCGCGAGCGCTTCGTCAGCCGGATTATCGAGCGGCTTCTGACCCAGTTCGAGGATCCGTCCTCGACCATGACCAAGGACGATATCGACTACCTGATGGCGAAGTTGCATCAGCTGGCTGCCTGAGGACGTCCGCAGAAAGCCTGTCCGCTCCTTCGCAAGGGCTTTGAAAAAACAGAAACGGCGCCGGTCCCAAAGCGGGACGGCGCCGTTTCTTGTTGATGGCGATGCGGCAGCGTCAGTCGAGCAGCAAACGCGGCAGCCAGAGAGCGATCTCCGGGAAGGCAATGACCAGCCCCAGCCCGGTGAGCTGCAGCAGCACGAAGGGAATGATGCCCTTGTAGATCTGCTGGATCTTCACTTCCGGCGGCGCCACGCCCTTCATGTAGAACAGCGCAAAGCCGAAAGGCGGCGTGAGGAACGACGTCTGCAGGTTGACGGCGAGCAGGATCGCGAACCAATAGACCAGCTCGGTGCCCTGAACGTGATCCCCGAAGTCGAGCTCGGCGATGATGGGTGCGAAGACCGGCAGCACGATCAATGTGATCTCGATCCAATCGAAAAAGAAGCCGAGGAAGAACACGATCCCCATCAGAATGAAGAGCAGGCCCCAGGACCCGAGGCCGAGGCTCTCGACCAGTTCGATCACGATGTCGTCGCCGCCAAGCGCCCGGAAGACGTAGGAAAAGCAGGTCGCCCCGATGAAGATGCCGAACAGCATGCCGCCGGTCAGCGCCGAGCGTTCGATGACGTCTTTCAGCACCGTGAAGCTCAGGCGCCGGTTCAGGATTGCCAGCAGGATGGCGCCGGCGCCGCCGACACCGGCGGCCTCCGTCGGCGTGGCCCAACCGAAAACGATCGATCCAAGCACCAGGAAGACCAGGAAGAGGGGCGGAATGAAAGAACGCAGGACCATCGTCATCAGACCCAGCGCGCTGTCCGGCCCTTCCTCGGCCGCCAGCGGCGGCGCCAGTTCCGGTTTGAAACGGCAGAGTACGAAGATGTAGATCATGTAAAAGGCGGCCAACATGAAGCCCGGCACGATGGCCGCGACGAAGAGGTTGCCGACCGAACGGGCAAGCAGATCGGCCATGATCACGAGCATGATCGAAGGCGGGATCAGAATGCCGAGAGTCCCCGAAGCGGCGATGGTGCCCGTGGCCAGGGGTATGTTGTAGTTCTGCTTCAACATCACCGGCAGGGCCAGCAGGGTCATCATCACGACCGATGCGCCGATGATGCCGGTGGTGGCCGCCATGATGGTGCCCATCAAGGTGACCGAGAGGGCCAGACCGCCGGGTACCCGCCGCAGCAGAACCTGAAGACAGTGCAGCAGGTCGCTCGCAACACCGCTGCGTTCCAGCATGGTGCCCATGAAGATGAACATCGGGATGGCGGTGAGGACAAGGTTCTCGGCGATACCGCCCCAGATGCGCGGCGCTATGTTGAAGAACTGAATGAAGGAAAAGACCTCGAAGTACATGCCGATGAAGCCGAAGGCGAGGCCGATGCCGCCGAGGACGAAGGCCACCGGGTAGCCGCTGAACAGCAGCATCGCCAGCGCGCCGAACATGAAGAGCGGCAGATAGTCTTCAATATAGAAATCCATCAGCGTTGCTCCCTGTCCTGGTCGTCCAGGATGGGCCGCACCGCATCTTCCAGATGCTCGGCCTCTGCCTCCTCGATATCGTGAACCTTCTCGCGCAGCGGCGGCGGTCCGAACAGTTCGACAATCTTGCGCAGCACCACGGCAACGCCGCTCAGCGCCAGGAAGGTAAAGCCGAGCGGGATGGCCGACTTGATGATCCAGCGGTGGGTCAGGCCGGTGGCGGAGGCCGAAACCTCGCTCGTGGCGAAGGACTTGTAGGTGTATTCAACGGAGAAATAGATCACCAGGGCGCAGTAGGGAATGAGGAACAGCAGGCAGCCCGCCAACTCGATCCACCACCGTGTTCTTTCACTGAGGTTTTCGCGCAGCAGGTCAATGCGCACATGGGCGTCTTTCAGATAGGCGAAGCCCAGACAGAAAGCGAAGAGGATGGTGTGGAAATGCCACTCCAGTTCCTGCAGCTTGGTCGAGCCGAGAACGAAAAAGCGGCGCGTCACCACATCGAAGACAGTGATCAGAATGAGGATCAGGCCCGCCCAGGCGGCGATCTTGCCGACCTTCGTTATAACGCGGTCCAGCCCCTCGCTGACGCGTATCAAGACTTCCATGCTGCTTCCCATCCTGCCCTGTTCAAGGTCCGGGTCCTGCCGTCCCGGGCTTGCTGCATTCCCCGCGAAAGTGGGTCTGCTTGAAAAAAAGCGCCGGAGCCCTGTTTCGAGAGCTCCGGCGCTGCTTTCGCTAAGACCGCTTCAGCGGGTCTCGGAACGCGGTCGCGTCCGGATCTGCGTCCGGATCAGAGGTAACCGAGTTCGTCCCAGATTTTGTACTGCTCGCGGAAGGCGCTGTAGGATTCCCAGACCTTCTTGAAGTTCGGGTTCTCCGCGGCCAGCTCACCGGCGACCTCGTTCCAGGCACCGTTCAGCTCTGCCAGAACCTCGGGCGGCCAGCGATGGATGGTCACACCCTTCGACTGCAGCTCGGCCAGGGCGGCACCCTGGATCGCTTCGCCTTCGGCCAGACCCTCGCGCACGTTGTCGCCGCAGGCCATTTCAAGCTGGGCCTTTTGGGTTTCCGAGAGGGCGTCGTACTTCTCCTTGTTCATCAGCAGCTCGAACAGCGTCGCCTGCTGGTGCCAGCCGGGGAAGTAGTAATGCTTGGCGACCTGATAGAAACCGAGGTTCAGGTCGATCGCCGGCATGGAGAATTCGGTGGCATCGATCGAGCCGCGCTCAAGCGCCGGGAAGATGTCGCCGCCGGCCAGGAGCTGGGTCGAGACGCCCATCTTTTCCATGACCTTGGCGCCGAGGCCGAAGAACCGCATCTTCAGGCCCTTCAGGTCTTCAACGCTGTTGATCTCCTTGCGGAACCAGCCCGAAGCTTCCGGCGCGATCACGCCGCAGGTGATGGCCTTGATGTTGAAGGGGCTGTAGAGCTCGTCCATCAGCTCCTTGCCGCCGCCGTAGTACATCCAGCCGAGGTACTCACCGGCGCGTGGACCGAAGGGCACGGCGGAGAACATGGCGAAGGTCTCGTCCTTGCCGACCCAGTAGCCGGCGGTCGACCAGGCGGCATCGAGCGAGCCGGCGGAAATCGAGTCGAACATCTCCAGCGGCGGCACCAGCGCGCCGGGCTCGAAGAACTTCAGGCGGATGTTGCCGCCGGTCGAGCGTTCGACCTTTTCAGAAAGGCTGACGCCCAGGGTGCCGAGCTGGGTGAGCTTGCTGCCGAAGGCGCTGCCCATGTTCCAGCGAACGCGTTTGTCCTCGGCGTCGGCCTCCCCCGGCCAGCCGAAAGCCATGACCGCGCCGACTGTCAGCGCCGAGACGGCAAGCGTGAAGGTTCTGCGGATGCGCATAATGATGTGTCCTCCCGTGTTGCTCGCACCCGCCGTGAAACCTGGCGGGCCTTGATTCTTGTTTCCCGCTCTGGAGGACTGCCTGAGATCCCAACCCCCGACGCCCCCGCAAAGTGCACAGAAGCTAGCTTATGGCACTCCGGCGAACAAGCCCTAAGCAAAGTCGGAAGGGGTAGATCGAGGGCCTACCGATGATTGGCAAAAAGCCTGTGAAACAGGGCGCTAGCCGGCATTTTTTGAGACTTCTGCAGGATTGGCCGCCGGCGAAGGCGGCGCGGGCCTGAGGGTCCGGCGCAGAGATCCCGAACGATCAGTTTGTCGGGTTCTCGTTGCTGTCGCGACGCTTGAGCAAGCCGACACTGCGATAGAAACGCAGAGCCCCGGGATGCAGGGGGATACCGACCCCTTCCAAGGCGGTTTCGAGGCGAATGACCCTTCCCTGGGTATGTCCCCGGTCCAGCAGCCGGCGGGCATCGCTGCGCCACAGCGCCTGAAGGATGCCATAGACCGTTTCTTCGGCGATATCCTCGCGGGTGATCCACTGCGCCGCGACGGTCAGGGTTTCGACCTGGCCAACGCCTTCGTAGGTGGCGCCGGGGATCACGTCGCGTTGCAGAAAGGGATTAACCTCGACCAACGTCGCTGTCTCGGGCCCGGTGATGGGAAGCAGGCGAATGTCGGTATGTTCATTGGCCCACTGCACCACTTTTGCCGGATAGCCGGCAATCAGGAAAAACGCGTCGAGTTCACCGGCGACGAGTCTTTCCATGGCATCATCGGACTTCAGGTAGGTGACGGTAACCCCCGCTTCGACCAGTTCGAAAGCCTCAAGAATCAGTTCCGCACCGACCAGGGTGCCGGAGCCGGCCTCGTCCAGAGCCACACGCCGTCCCGCAAGCTGGGGGACAGTCTCGATACCGCTGTCGCTGCGCACAACGATGTGAAAAGATTCCGGATAGAGATTGGCGATTGCGCGGAGCGAGGTCTGGCGTCCGTCGTCAGCAAAGGCGGCGATGCCGGTGTAAGCCCAAAAGGCGACGTCGGACTGGACGAAGCCGGACTCGATCCGCCCGCCGGCGATGTCCCTCACGTTGGTCACCGATCCGCTTGAGGACTGGGCCACCGCCACCAGGCCCGGTACGCCGCAGACTTCGTCTGCCTCACAGTGGCCTGCAGGGTTGCTGATGGCCTGGGCGACCAGCCCGGCGATGGGATAATAGGTCCCGCCAACGCCGCCGGTGCCGATGCGGAACAGGGAAAGCTGCTCTGCGGCCGCAGGCCCCATAGTCAGGGGGGAGGCCACGAAGCTCAGCAGAATGACGGCGATCAGCCTGTTGAGACGCTTTGTCGAAGCCTTGTTCACTTTCTTCGGTGTCCAGTTAACGCGATGATCTGTAAAGCAGATAGGGAATGAAAAAGGATTTTTCGCTGAAATTCCGGATAAGATTTGACGAGGACTTACCAAAGAAATGCCCTGAAGTGCTTTGTTGGCGCCATCCCGCCGGATTGTACAGACCCCGTCAAGCGCTCAATCATAGGTTCTGCAGACAAGTATCGCAGAAGGGTTCCGGATTCGTTAACAAAGAGATCCGCCTGTCTCCCAGCGGCGGTGGCCGCCGCCGGGATTGCAATGCCCAGTGGGAATCGCTATAACGCGCCGCGCCGGGGAGTAGCTCAGCCTGGTAGAGCACTACGTTCGGGACGTAGGGGCCGGAGGTTCGAATCCTCTCTCCCCGAC
>JANQMC010000164.1 GCA_028280305.1 Pelagibius sp.
ACTGGTCCTTCATGCGTTCGTAGACCAGGCGTTCGTGGGCGGCGTGCTGGTCGACGATGACGATGCCGTCGCCGGTCTGGGCGACCACATAGGTGCCATGGACCTGCGCGCGGGCGGCGCCCAGCGGAAAGCCCTCCACCACACCTTCATTTGAGTTGGCGGGGTGCACACCGGATTGATCGGAAGGCGGCGCCGCTGCCGGTGCTCCAGACAGTCCCGGCAGGGCGCCATGTCCGTGGTTGCCGCCCAACGGCGCGGCGTAGTGGGCGGTCGCCTCGGAGAGTCCGCGAGAGAGACGCGTACCCTGCGGCGCGCCCCAGGTGCCGGCCGCAGGTCCGTTCGCCGGGCGCAGCGCGCCCAAGGCAAGATCGGAGACGGTCGTGGAAGCACGGTGCCCGGCTTCGGCCAGGGCATGCTTGGCGGCGGAGACGATGAGGCCGCGCACAAGGCCGGGATCGCGGAAGCGCACCTCCGCCTTGCTGGGATGAACGTTCACGTCCACCTGCTCCGGCGGCAGTTCGACAAAGAGCGCCAGCAGCGGATGGCGGTCGCGGGCGAGAAAGTCCTGATAGGCGCCGCGCACCGCGCCGTAGAGCAGCTTGTCGCGCACAGGCCGCCCGTTGACGAAGAGATACTGCTGCTGGGCGTTGCCGCGGTTGAGGGTCGGCAGGCCGATGTAACCGGTCAGCTTTATGCCTTCACGCTCCGCCGAGATGGCCAGAGCGTTGTCGGCGAAGTCGCGCCCCATGACAGCGGAAAGGCGCTTCAGGCGGGCGTCGAAGAGTTCGCCCTCCGCCGGGGCGAGGCCGATCAGCTTGCGGTCGCCGTCGCTCAAGGTGAAGCCGACATGGGGATGGGCCATGGCGAGGCGGTTCAGGGTATCTTGTGTGTGAGACACCTCGGTCCGCGCCGTTTTCAGGAACTTCAGGCGCGCCGGCGTGGCGAAGAAAAGATCGCGCACCTCGACCCGGGTGCCGCGCGGGTGGGCGGCGGGCTGCGGTTCACCCAGGCGGCCTGCCTCGACGCTCAGCGCCCAGGCCTCCTCCGCCTCTGCCGGACGGCTGGTGACGGTGAGGCGCGCCACCGCGCCGATGGAAGGTAGGGCCTCCCCACGGAAACCCAGGGAAGCGATATGGACGAGATCATCGTCCGGCAGTTTCGAGGTGGCGTGGCGCTCCACCGCCAGCAACAGTTCCTCCGGCGTCATGCCGCAGCCGTCGTCGGTGACGGCGATCAGCGCCCGCCCACCGTCGCGCAGCACCACGTCGATGTGGCGCGCGCCGGCATCCAGGGCATTTTCCACCAGTTCCTTCACCGCGGCAGCAGGACGCTCGACCACCTCGCCGGCGGCGATCTGGTTCACCAGGGTTTCAGGCAGACGGCGGATCGGCATGAAAACGGGGCTTCCTCGTGTGAAACGGCTGTGTTGCCGGAAGAGTCTAGCAGACTTGGCGGAGTCGCGCGAAGCCGGCAGAGGCCCGGCCGGGGAGACGATTGACCCGGATCAAGGCGGCCCGGGAGCCGCCAAGGTCAAATCCCCAGGTAGTTCGTTCCCCCGACGCGAGGTAGAGATGGTTGAACAATCCCATATTGCCGGCTGGTGGCCGCGGCTTTACGAGCCCCTGCAGAACATCGGTCAGAAGGTGGCCGACTGGTTCGCCCCGCGCTCCGATGCCTCTACATCGGAAGGCGCTTACGAGATCAATGTCGAGCTGCCCGGCGTGAAGGCCGAGAACGTCGATGTCTCGGTGCATGACAACAATCTGATCGTGCGCGGCGAGAAGCGTCACAGCCACGAGGAAAAGGGCCGCACCTTCTTTTTCTCCGAGCGCGAATACGGCCTCTTCCAGCGCTCTTTCCGCCTGCCCCCCGATGCCGACGGCGACAACATCGATGCCGCCTTCAGCGACGGCGTGCTCTGCCTGAAGATCGCCAAGCAGGCCCCGGAAAAACCGGCAACCAAGAAGATCGAGGTGCGCCAGGGATAGCGCTTCGGCTTAGGAGAAGTAGGCGCTGGGCGGCACCCCCAAGGCCTTCCGGAACATGGTGGTGAAGCTGCTGGGCGTGCCGTAGCCGAGATCGATGGCGACGGTGGTCACCGCCTCGCCCGCCGCCAGACGCTCCAAGGCCAGGGTCAGGCGAAGCTGCTGGCGCCAGGCGCCGAAGGACATTCCCGTATCGTCCACGAAGCGGCGGGTCAGGGTGCGCTCGCTCAAATTCACCGAGCGCGCCCAGAGCTCTAGCGAACGGTTGTCGGCGGGGTCGTCCCGCAAAGCCTGCATCACGCGGCGGACCTGATCGTCATGGCCTTCCGGCAGCCGCAGCGGGGTCGCGGGAAGCGCAACCAGCCGGTCCATCAGCACCGCCATCAAGCGCTGCTCCCGGCCCTCGTCGGGGTAGTCCCAGGGCAGCCGCACGGCGGCATCGATCAGTTCCCGCGTCAGTGAATCCACCTGCATCACGGTCGGACGCTGCGGCAGGGTCTTACAGAGCCGCGCGATGACGAACAGCCCGCGAAAGGCGACCTCCCGCGGATAGTGGGCGGCATGCTCGGTTTCCGGCGGCACCCAGACGGCACGGTGCGGCGGCACCACGAAAAGCGCATCTTCGGTTTGCACACGCACGCAACCGCGCTGGGCGTAGATCAACTGCCCGCGCCGGTGGCTGTGCCACGACACGCTGTTCGGACCCGGCTGATCCCAGTATTCGCCGACGATGGGCGCCGCTGCACGGTCCGCCGGGTGATCTGCCAGATCGTACATGGCTGATCGTCCAAAGAGTTTGACCGGATCTCGAAAGGCAGATGGGAAGTGCAGCCCTAGATTCAAGCGATGAGCGGGTTTGCACCCAAGCCGCGCCCGTGCCGCCGACCTGCCGATTCGGCACGCCCCTGATCCTGGAGGACTTGCTGTTGGATCCTGCCAAAGACTCGAGCACCAAGCATCGTCCGTCGAAAGCGCATAAGCGCATGGTTTTGGCTGGCCTTAGTCTCTCAGTTGCCATGGCGGCGACCGCCGCAAGCGCGCAGGAAGCGGCCGGCGACCCGGCAGCCGGAGAGCGGGTCTACCGCCAATGCGCCGCCTGCCACAGCATCGAGCCGGGGCAGAACCGGGCCGGGCCCCATCTTTTCGGCATTGTCGGCCAGAACGCCGGCAGCGTGGAGGGTTTCCGCTACTCGCAGGCGATGCGCGAAGCCGACATCGTCTGGAACGAGGAAAACCTGACGGCCTATGTGACCGACCCGCGCGGTTTCCTGCCGGGCACCACCATGCGGGTTGCCCTGCGCGATCCGGACGATGCCGCCGATCTGGTCGCCTACCTGAGGACCCTGAGCAGCGAATAGAGCCGGCCAGCGGTCCCGACAAAGGAGATGGAGTGACATGACAGATCTTGTGGTCAATGGAGAGAGCGTCACCGTCGACGCCGCCCCGGATACCGCCCTGCTCTGGGTGCTGCGCGAACACCTGGGCCTCACCGGCACGAAATTCGGCTGCGGGGCGGGTATGTGCGGCGCCTGCACCGTGCATGTCGACGGCCAACCGGCCTTCGCCTGCCTGACGCCGATTGATTCCGTCGCCGGATCGGCGGTGACCACCATCGAAGGCCTGCCCGGCGCGGACGACCACCCCCTGAAGCGGGCCTGGGTCGCCGAACAGGTGCCGCAGTGCGGCTATTGCCAGTCCGGTCAGATCATGCGGGCGGCGGCTCTGCTTGAGGAGAACCCGAACCCGCCGCGCCAGGAGATCGTCGCGGCGATGAGCGGCAACCTTTGCCGCTGCGGTACCTACAACCGAATCGTAAAGGCGGTGCAGCGCGCCGCGACGGAGGCCTGAGATGGCTTTGACAAGACGCGCCTTCATGGCCAGCAGCGCGGCGCTGACCTTCGCTGTCGGCAGCGGCGGCATCCTTCAGGTCGCATCAGCGGAAGGCGGAGAAGCCCAGGGCCTGGCGGCCAATGCCTGGGTGCGGATCGATCCCGACGACACCATCACCATCGTCTTTCCCTCGACCGAAATGGGCCAGGGCAGTTCTTCGGCCCTGCCGTTGATCCTCGCCGAAGAACTGGATGCGGACTGGGATCTTGTGCGGATCGAACAGCTCAGCCGCGACGACCGGACTTTCGGCAACCCGATCTTCGGCGGCGTCCTCTATACCGCCGGCAGCACCGGCGTCTACGGCTATTTCGACAGCCTGAGGACGGCCGGCGCCCAGGTGCGGCGCCTGCTGATGCAGCGCGCCGCCGAGAAGTGGTCTGTACCGCCGGACAGCCTGACGACGGAGCCGAGCCATGTGGTGCATGCGGCGAGCGGGCGGCGCCTGAGCTACGGCGCGTTGGCCGCCCTGCCCGGCCCCTTGCCGGCAATCCCCGAGGTGTCCGAGACCGACTTCAAAGCCCGTGGCGACTACCGCCTCATCGGCCAGAACGTTCCGCGCCGCGACGTACCGGCCAAGAGCAGCGGGCGCGAAAGCTACGCCATCGATGTGCGGATTCCCGACATGCTTTATGCAGCGGTACTGCGCAGCCCGGTCGAGGGGGAAACGCCTCTAGAGATCGACGACAGCGCGGCGCTTGCCGTCCCAGGTGTCTTGCGGACGGTTGAGCTGCCCGATGGCGTTGCGGTGATTGCCGAACAACTGGAGGCGGCTCTTACCGGCAAGGACAGTCTGGACGTGACTTGGACCGAGACGGCGCCGGCCCGCGCCTTCGACAGCGCGGCGGATCTCGCGGACTATACTGCGGCGGCAGACGACGCGGCGCGCGCGGGCGTCGCCTGGCGCAGCGTCGGCGATGCCGCGGCGGCCATCGAGGCCGCCGACCGGGTGGTCAGCGCGGACTATCTCTCCGACTACGCCTACCACGCACAGATCGAGCCCATGGCCGCGGTGGCCGCCGTCGAAGCCGACGGACACGGCGCCGAAGTCTGGGTCGGCAGCCAGACCCAGAGCTGGACCATGCGGACCATCACCGAGGTCTTGCAGACGACGCCGGATCGGGTCCGCCTGCACATGATGACCATGGGCGGCAGCTTCGGCCGCCGCACCGCCCTGACCCAAGAGTACCTGCGCGATGCGCTGCTGGCCTCGAAAGCGGTTGGGCGGCCGGTGAAGGTGGTGTGGACCCGCGAGGACGACGTGAAGCACGGTGCCTTCCGCCCGGCGGCGGCGCAAAAGCTGCGCGCCGGCCTGACCGCCGAAGGCAGGCTCAGCGGCTGGCATCACCGCATCGCGACGCCTTCGGTCATTGCCTATTTCAACCCGCTGCGTTGGGACCAAGTGGCACCAACGGACATCATCTCGGTGCGCGGGTCGGAGAGTAAGTTCTATGCCATCGACGACCTGCTGGCCGAGCATGTCATCACCGAGCGGCGGGCCCGGCTGGCCCCCTGGCGCGGGATCGGGGCGAGCTACACCAGCTTCGCCGCGGAGGCCTTCATGGACGAACTGGCGGAAGCCGCCGGTAAGGACCCACTGGCCTTCCGCCTGGATCTCATGAACGACAACACACGTGGCCGGCGGCTGCTGGAAACGGTAGCAGAGCGCGCCGGCTGGGGAGGTCCGACGGGCGAGACGGCGCTCGGCCTTTCCTTCGCGGGTTACGGTGACTCCATGGCCGCGGGTATCGCGGAGGTCGCCGTCGACCGGGACAGCGGGCGGATCACGGTGCAGCGATTCTGGGCGGCTGTGGATGCCGGTCTGATCATTTCACCGGATAACGCGCTGGCGCAGGTCGAAGGCGGCATCGTCTTCGGCCTCAGCAGCAGTTTGAAGGAGTCGATTACGACTGAAGGCGGAGAAGTCGTGCAGAACAATTTCTACGATTATGAAATTTTACGCGCCGACGAAGTACCCGAGATCGACATCCAACTACAAGTCAGCGACGGGCCACCGACCGGCATCGGCGAGGTCGGCACCCCCATGGTGGCCGCGGCGGTCGCCAACGCCTTTCACGCCCTCACCGGCAAGCGCCTGCGCCACCTGCCCTTCACGCCGGACCGGGTGATGGCGGCGCTGGCTTGACGAGCGTCGAGACGGGGCGCTTGGTTAGCTGCCGTCCGCAGGAGCCTCTCGGGTCGGGGTGACGCCCTGGGGGGCGCCCACCACCACCATCGTCAGGTCCTCCGAACGGTAGAGTTCTTTCGCGACCCGCTTGGCCGCGTCCAAGTCGACGGCTTCGACGAAGGCGTTGCGCTGGTCGAGGTAGTCGATCCCGAGGCCTTCGAGCTGCATGCCCACCAGCATGCCGGCGATGCTGCCGGAGCTGGAAAAGCGCAGAGGAAAGGAGCCGGTGAGAAAGCGCTTTGCCTGTTCCAGTTCCTCCGCGCTGGGCCCCTCTTCGGCCATGCGGGCCCACTCGGCGCGGATCAGGTCGATCGACTCGCCCACCCGCTCGTTTTGCGTCGCCGTACCGGCCGCCACCAGGGCGCCGTAATCAAGAGGCCCCAGATAGGAATAGACCGAGTAAGCCAGGCCGCGTTTCTCGCGCACCTCTTCGACAAGACGCGAGGAGAAGCCGCCGCCGCCCAGTATGTAGTTCACTACATAGGCGGCGTAGTAGTCCGGATCGTCGCGTTTGATGCCGCCCTGACCGATGGCGACCACCGACTGCGGGATGTTCTTTTCGATGACCACAACGTCGCCGGCATTCGCCACCGTGGCCTCGGGAACCGTAAAGGGTTCCGCCTCGGCCGGCAGCGGCAGGAAGGTCGCGTCGAGCAAGGTTTCCAAGTCCGCCGGCGTGATGTCGCCGACCACGCCGATAAACAACTGGTCGCGGGCAAAGCGCGCACGCACGAAGCCGCGCAGATCATCGACGGTCATCGCCGCGATGCTTGCCTCGGTCCCCCGGGTCGGCCGCGCATAGGGATGGTCCTGAAACATCAGGCGGCGCAGGGTACGGCTGGCCACGGTGTCCGGATCTTCGGCCTCACGGGAGAGACGCGACAGGATCTGGCTGCGGATGCGCTCCACCGGTTCCATGTCGAAGCGCGGCGCGGTCAAGGCCAGACGCAAGAGCTCGAAAGCCTTGGCCCGGTTCTCGCTCAGGGTCGAAAGCGAGCCGCTGAAAGAATCGAGGCCCGCGCGGAAGCGCAGACTGATGGAGAAGTCGTCCAGCGTCCCCTGGAAGCTCTGGGAGTCGAGCGGGCCCGCCCCTTCATCGATCAGGGTCGAGACCATATAGGCAAGCCCCGGCTTACCGGCCGGATCCAGGGCGGCACCGCCTTGAAAAGCCAAATCCAGGGAGATGATCGGATTGCTGTGATCTTCGACAAGCCAGGCTTCGATTCCCCCCGGGCTGACAACGCGCTGAACCTCGACCGCCCGGGCCTGGAAAGCGATCAAGACGGTCAGGACGGCGAGCAGTCCGGCCATAAAAAGACGCGGCGCCGGCAAAGCCGCCAAGGCTGCTGTCTGATGCTTGCGCTCACGCATGTCTGAATTCCTTTGGCTTCGTTGAGGCAGTCGACGCTCCGGAGCAACGCTCAGAAGCGGCGCCTCATCAGTCGGTTGATCAGGTCGTCGGCTTCGGCAGCAGATAGGCGGTCACCGACTGCTCTTCGCGCAGAACCTTTTTAAGCGCCGCATTCACTTCCTCGGCAGTCACCGTGCCGATCCGCTCCGGCCAGGCCTCGATCGCCTCAAGGCTGCCGCCGGTGGTCAGCGCCATACCGATGATGCGCGGCGCAGTGCTGAGGTTGTCCCTGGCGAAGACCGCGCTGGCCACCATGCGCTTCTTCGCCGCCTCAACCTCTTCAGCCGATACACCCTCTTCGAGCAGCAGGGCGATCTGCTTGCGCAGCGCGTCCTCGACCGCTTCCACATCGCCACCCGGGCGTGGCGCCCCATAGAAGTCGAAGGTGGTGTAGTCATAGGCCATCGGCCGGTAGCTGGCGCCCGCGGAAGCGGCGATACCCTGATCCACCACCAGGCGGCTGTAGAGACGGCTGGTCGCGCCGCCGCCCAGAATCTCCGAGAGAACTTGAAGAGCGTAGGCGTCATCTTCTTCGGCCTGGCGGTAGCTGGGCGCCAGGTAGCTGATGGAGAGCGACGCCTCACGCACCCGCGGGCTGCGCAGGATGACTTCCCGCGCGGCATTCTGCGGCGGCTCCGCCACCCGTTCGCGCGGCGGGAAATCGCCGGCTGCAATGGGTCCGTAGTAGGTTTCCGCCAGGCTGCGCACTTCCTCTGGATCGACATCGCCGGCGACGATCAGAATGGCGTTGTTCGGGGCGTACCAGCGCTTGTAGAAGCGCAGCGCCGCCTCGGTGCTCAGTTCCTCGATTTCGTGGTCCCAACCGATGATCGGGATGCGGTAGGGATGGTTGAGGAACTGGGTCGCGCGAATCAATTCGCCCAACTGCCCACGGGGTTCGTTGTCGATACGGCTGCGGCGCTCCTCCCGCACCACGTCGCGTTCCGGGTCCACCACCGCATCGCTCAGCACCAGATTGGCCATGCGGTCGGCCTCGTGCTTCATCATCGTCTCAAGGCGATCGGCAGCGACGGTCTGGAAATAGGCGGTATAGTCCCAGGAGGTAAAAGCGTTCTCGCGGCCCCCGTTGGCGGCGATGATTTCCGAGAACTCACCCGGCGCCAATGACTCGGTCCCCTTGAACATCAGGTGTTCCAGGAAATGCGCCAGCCCGGACTCGCCGGCCGCCTCATCGGCGGCACCGACCCGGTACCAGACCGAGTGGTAGACGATCGGCGCCCGGCGGTTCACCACCACGACGACCTGCAGGCCATTATCGAGGGTGAAGCTGACCGGATCGAAAACCTTGGCCTCAGCGCCATCAGGGCGCAGCACCGCAATACTGAGAAGGACAGGAAGCCCGAAGGCCAAAAGACGGCAAAGGCTCAAGAAAGCCTTCGTATCGCGCGGAATTCTCATCTGCAGCCTTCCCAGTAGCAGCGGCCCGATAGCAGTCGATCAGGCCCGGTCATAGGAGTCTATATGGCACGCAGCCGCAAGGCCGCAAGCGACCGCAGCATCACCAGAGATGAAACTTCCGTAATCTGACCCGGCTGCGGGACCGGATACCGGCACCCGCGTAAAGGCGAGGGGCCAAGATGCGACCAGCGGGGCCGGGAAACCGAAGCCCCCGGTCCCAGCAAGACCCTGGCTTAGAAAATGCCTTCCAGCGGCGCCTTCCGGCGGCGCTCGATCTGCGGTGTCGCCCCGGTCGTGGTGGGCAGGCCCAGAGCCGCATTTTCCTGCAGCCGCTTCATTTCCGCGGCCGGGTCGACAACGGTTCCCGCCGGGCTCTGAGCGTTCCAGAAAACCAGCGCATCGACGAAACGCTCAGACTCAGAATTGAGTTGTTTCGTCTCACGATCAACTATGAGCCGTATATTGGGGTCGGTATTGCCGGCGCCCGCCGCGCTCACCAGCGACTGCTCGCCGACAGAACGATTGGGATTGATGGCAGTCTGGGACGCCACGGCCGGCAGTCCGGTGGAGTTACTGAAGACCGCGCGCTCAGCCTGTTGGGCGGGCGTGCCCTCCTGCGGGCGCGGTGCACCGGGCTCCGGCGGGCGCAGGGCAAAGTCCGGCGGCACCGTCAGCGGCGCGCGGGAAACCACGCGAAATTCGTCAGGCGATTGCTTGGTCAGGCCAAGCTGTTCCTGAAAGCCGCCACAGGCGGACAGACCCAGCACAAGAGCGCTGGCGACAAAAACACGGAAAGTCATTTTCGCTTCCATCGTTGCCTACCTCCCTTACCCCGGCTCCTTATAACCCTTCCTGCGGCCTTCAAACAAGCCGTCAACAAGGATGAGCGCCACGCCGCAGACAATGGCGGAGTCCGCGATGTTGAAGGCGGGCCAGTGCCAGCCGGCGACGTGAAAGTCCAGGAAATCGACCACACCGGGCTGATGCATGCGGTCGATGACATTGCCGATGGCACCGCCGACAACACCGCCCACGCCATAAGTCAGCAGCCCGGGCGGCTGGCGGCGCGCCCAGATCAGCAGCCCGACGACGATCACCAGGGCGATCGCGGAGAGAAAATAGGGCCGCAGCGGTGAATCGCCCTGAAACAGGCCGAAACTGACGCCGGTGTTGTAGGTCAGCACCAGATTGAAGAAGTCAGTCACCGGAATGCGCCGCGGCGGCTGCATCACCACCGCCAGAATCAGCCACTTGCTGATCTGATCCAGGATCAAGACGACGGTCGCGATACCAAGGATCCGCTGCATGCTGCCCACTGTCTGCTGCCGGTTTTACTCTGCTATCAATTTTACTGCGCCGCGGCGCCGAGATGCTGCACTGCATCAGCACAACGCTGGCAGGTGTCCGGCGCCTGCGCCACGGCGCCGACCTCCGGCAAGACCTTCCAGCAGCGCTGACACTTGTTGCCCTCGGCGAGGCGAACCACCACCGCGACACCTGATACCTCTTCCAGCCGGAAGGCTTCCGCGGGTCCTGCCCCCTCGTTCAGGGTCACGGCCGAGGTGATGGCGATATCCTGCAGCTCGACGTCCTGCACCGCCGTCAAGAGCTCCGGCCGCTCGATAAAGACTTCGGGGTGGCCCTGCAGGCTTGAGCCCAGGCGCTTGTCGGCGCGCTCCAGCTCCAGCGCGCCGGTGATGACCCGGCGCACTTCGCGCACCGCAGCCCACTTGCGGGCGAGGTCTTCATCCAGCCAGGCCGCCGGCACCTCGGGGAAGGTGCGCAGATGCACGCTTTCCTCGGGGCCCGCACCGCGGGTCCACCAGGCTTCTTCCGCCGTAAAGCAAAGGATCGGCGCCAGCCAGGCCGTAAGGCAAGAGAACACTTCATCAAGCACCGTACGGCAGGCGCGGCGGCGCAGCGAATCAGGCCGGTCGCAATAGAGCACGTCCTTGCGCACGTCGAAGTAAAAGGCCGAGAGATCCACCGCGCAGAAAGTGTAGACCGCCTGATAGAGGGCGTGAAAGTCGAAGTCCTCGACATTCCGGCGGACCTGGCGGTCGATCTCCGCCAGGCGGTGCAGCACCCAGCGTTCAAGCTCCGGCATCTCCGCCGCGTCGAGCCGCTCGCCCTCGTGAAATCCGTCGAGGTTGCCGAGCAGATAGCGCAGGGTGTTGCGCAGGCGGCGGTAGGCATCGCCCTGGTATTTCAGGATCTCCGGTCCGAAGCGCAAATCTTCCTCGTAGTTCGAGGCGACCACCCAGAGGCGCAGGATGTCGGCGCCCTGGTTGTCGACCACATCCTGCGGCGAGAGCGCGTTGCCGCGCGACTTCGACATCTTCTCCTTACCCTGCTCCTCCAGGATAAAGCCGTGGGTCAACACCGCGTCGTAGGGAGCCCGCCCGCGGGTGCCGGCGGATTCCAGCAGCGAGGTGTGGAACCAGCCGCGATGCTGGTCGGAGCCTTCAAGATAGAGATCGGCGGGCCACTTCAATTCGGGCCGCGCCTCCAGCACGAAGCTGTGGGTCGAACCGGAATCGAACCAGACCTCCACCACATCGGTGATCTGTTCGTAGTCTTCGGCCTTGTATTCGTTGCCGAGGAAGCGCTGGGGGTCGCTGGAGAACCAGGCATCGCCGCCCTCTTCCTCGAAAGCCGACGCCACCCGCTCGATCACCGCCGGGTCGCGCAGCGGCTCGCCGCTTTTCTTCTCGACGAAGATCGGCAGAGGCACGCCCCAGAGACGCTGGCGCGAGATGCACCAATCCGGGCGCTGTTCGATCATCGAGCGCAGGCGGTTGCGGCCCGTGCCCGGCACGAAGCGCGTCTCGTCGATCGCCTTCAGCGCCTTGTCGCGCAGATCATTGGTCTCCATGGAGATGAACCACTGCGGCGTATTGCGGAAGATCAGCGGCGCCTTGGAGCGCCAGGAATGGGGATAGCTGTGCTTCAGGCGGCTCTTGTGGAGCAGTCGTCCGGCCTCGGCCAAGGCCTTGATGGCCCGTCCGTTGGCATCGCCCGGCTTGCCGTCGGCGTCATAGACCAGCGCACCGGCGAGCAGCGGCACATGATCGTAAAAGGCGCCGGTCCCGTCGACGGTCTGGGGAATCTCGATGCCGTGCTGCAGGCCCAGCGCCCAGTCGTCGGCGCCGTGGCCCGGGGCGATGTGGACGAAGCCGGTGCCCTGTTCGGTGGTGACGAAGTCGCCGGGCAGCACCGGTACATCGAAGGCGTAACCGCCCTCGGCCGGCGCAAAGCCGCGCCAGGGATGGGCGCAGAGCGTCCCGGCCATGCCGTCAGCCAGAGGTAAATCGCCCAGGTGCGTCCAGGTCTCGATCTTCGCATCGGCCTTCACCGTCTCGGCCAGGTCCTTGGCAAGAACCAGCTTCTCGCCGACGCGGGCATGGCTGTCTTGGCCCAGCGTGTCGACCTGCCAGACGCCATAGGCGATCTCCTCCCCGAAGCCGATGGCGCGGTTGCCGGGGATGGTCCAGGGGGTGGTGGTCCAGATCAGCACCGAGGCCCCTTCAAGCAGGGGATTGACCGCCTTCACCACCGGGAAACGCACCCAGATGGTCTGCGAGACATGGTCGTGATACTCGACCTCGGCATCGGCCAGGGCGGTGCGCTCAACCACCGACCAGAGCACCGGGCGGGAGCCCTTGTAGATCCCGCCGTTATCGAGGAACTTGCCGATCTCGCGCACGATCTGCGCTTCGGCGTCAAAGGACATGGTGGTGTAGGGTCGCTCCCAGTCACCCAACACGCCCAGGCGCTTGAACTCCTCGGTCTGGACCTTGACCCAGCCGGCGGCGAAGTCGCGGCACTCGCGGCGGAACTCCAGCACCGGGACCGTGTCCTTGTCCTTGCCGGCGGCGCGATACTGCTCCTCGATCTTCCACTCGATGGGCAGGCCGTGGCAGTCCCAGCCCGGCACGTAGTGGGCGTTCTTGCCGAGCATCTGATGGGCGCGGTTGATGACGTCCTTCAGAATCTTGTTGAGGGCATGGCCGATGTGCAGATGGCCGTTCGCGTAGGGCGGCCCGTCATGGAGGATGAACTTCTCGCGCTCCTTGGAGGCTTCGCGCTGCTGCGCGAAGAGGTCCATCTCGGCCCAACGGGCCAGGGTCTCCGGCTCTCGCTTGGCGAGACCGGCGCGCATCGGGAATTCGGTCTTCGGCAGGAAGACGGTGGCTTTGTAATCGACGCTCATCGCGTGGTTCTTCTTGCTCAGGGCTTTCGTTCAAACTGGACGCTTGCCAAACTGGACGCCGGCCAAATCGGAAGCCGGCTATCGCGACCGGCGGCTCAGGACCGGACCGCCCGAACCTTTGGCATCAATGCGGGCCGATCCGGGCCAGGATTTCGCGGGCCTGGCCGCAATCGAGGGCGATTTGTGCCTGCAAAGCGTCAAGTCCGTCAAACTTCTTTTCCGGTCGCAGATAGTCGATCAGCCGGACACGCAGGGTTTCGCCGTAGAGATCGCCGGTAAAATCGAAGAGATGGACCTCCAGGCGCAGGTCCACCCCCGCCACCGTCGGGCGGTGCCCCAGGTTGGCCACCGCCGGGGCCCAGTGGGTCTCCTCGCCGTGTTCGACCCCGGGATCGCGCCCGGCATAGACGGCATAGACGCCCGGCGCCGGCGCCAGATAGTCCCCCAGCGCAATGTTCGCCGTCGGAAATCCGATGGTGCGGCCCCGCTGGTCACCCTTTTCCACTCTTCCCTCGATCTCCCAGGGGCGCCCGAGCAGGGCGGCAGCCTCGCGCGGCTGGGCGTCGCGCAGTTGTTTGCGGATGATCGAGGAGGAGTAAACCGCGCCGGTGCCGGTCATGACCGGATCGACGGCCGTCAGGCCGAAACCGAGCTTGGCGCCCATTGATTTCAGCAGGGCAACGTTGCCCTGGCGCTTATGGCCGAAGCAGAAATCCCAGCCGACCACCACGTGGCGCGCGGCCAGGTCGGCCACCAGGATCTCCTCGACGAAGGCCTCTGCCGGGCGCAGCGAAAAGGTCCGGTCGAAATGCAGCACGAAGAGATGATCGACCCCCAGCTCCTGCAGGGCGTGCGCCTTGGCGCGCAAAGAGGTCAGGCGAAAGGGCGGCTGATCGGGCTGGAAAACCGAACGCGGATGCGGCTCGAAGGTCAGGACCGCCAGGGGCGTGTCCAGTTGATTCGCCATCTTGCGGGCATCCGCCAGAAGGGTCTGATGCCCCTTGTGAACCCCGTCGAAGTTGCCGATGACGACGACGCAGCCTTTCGCGTCCTCGGAAACCTCACCGCTGTGTCGGAAAATTGCCATTCTTTGGGCTGGGCCGGCGCCTTGCGTAAATCGGAGCGTTGATCAGAACAGGTACGAAACCAAGCCAAGTGCCGGTCTTGCGACCGAATCGGTCCAGCGATTCCGCTTTTTGCGGGCGTGAAGATAGCCTGACCGGCGGGGTCTGGATAGCTCTGTTGTAGGGGGATGGCCCGGCAACGGGCCGTGACAGGCCCGCTTGCGCAGCGACGCCTATTCGGCCGCCTGCGGTTCTCCGGAAAGCCCCGGTATGTCGGCGCGGCTGCTAACCATCAGGGTCGCTTCACCCTCCAGCACCACTTTTTCGCCGACGGAGCAGACGGTATCGAAAACGACCCGCTTCTTCTCCGCGACGATTTCCTTCACCGTGACCCTGGCCTGAACCGTGTCGCCGACCTTCACCGGCGCCTTGAAGCGCAGATCCTGGCGCAGGTAGATGCAGCCCGGACCCGGCAGCCGTGTGCCGAAGACCGTGGAAATGAAGCTGGCCGAGAGCATGCCGTGGGCAATGCGCCCGGAGAACATGGTCTGCTCGGCAAAGCTTTCGTCCAGATGGACGGGATTGGTATCGCCGGAGATCCCGGCGAACATCGTAATGTCCGCCTCGCTGACCGTCTTCGCGAATACCGCCGTCATTCCGACAGACAGGTCTTCGAGGAAGTAGCCGTGCTTTTCCTGCATCTGATCCAACCCTCAGCCAATGAAACTATGTTTCTTTATCTTGCGCGAATCGGCAATATTGTTATTACCACTCTAGTGTATCGCCGATCGCTTCGCAAGTGCGAATTCGCGGATGCGAAGAGAGCGAAAGCATTACAGACTTTGGTAAAATTTGCCTTAGGAAAGGGCAAAATTCCGCAGCGCTCATAAAATGAGCAATCCGATCGCGCTGTTACCGGCAGGTATTGGCGGCAGCCTTGAAGCCCGCTTCAGCGCCGCCGCCGCTTGCTGACCGTCATCGCCGCCAGATCGCGGTCCATATGATCGCGGTAGGCATCCAGCGAAAGGGTCGCCGTCGCCGCGTTCATCGAGGTCGCCACCGGCACGCTGGGCCCCTGGTCCTCCAGCGGCACCGAGGGACGGCGCGTCATGCGATAGATCGCAAAGACGCCGATGGCGGCATGGATCGCCCCGACGAAGGTGAAAAACCCATCGGCACCGGTTCTGCCCATCAGCAGAGACACGACAAGCGGCCCGAAGATCGCTCCGGTGCCGTTGACCAGCATCAGGCTGCCGCTGGCCGCAACCATCTGTTTGGGCGTCATATAGTCGTTGGTATGGGCAAGACAGAGCGAATACATGGGAAAGCTCATCCCGCCCAGCAGAAAGGCCATGGCATAAAGCCCGACGACCGGGCCGCCGGCAAAAAGCGGACCGGCAAAGCTGAACAGCGCCGCCGCGAAGGTCACGCCGGCCAGAACGCGCCGCCGGTCGAGCTTGTCCGAAAGACGGCCGATCGGCCATTGAAAGGCCATGCCGCCGAAGACCAGCATGCTCATGAAAATCGCGATCTCGGAGACTTCGAGCCCGGCCAGCCCGGCGAAAACCGCCCCCATGGCGAAGATCGCGCCGTTGGCCATGCCGGTCCCCAGGGAACCGATCACACCGAGCGGCGACGCGCGGTAAAGTGCCACGATGCCGACCGGGCTGGGCGCTGAAAAGTCCGGCGCCGCGCTCGCGGTGATCGCGATCGGAACCAGGGCGAGCGAAACCAGCACCGAAGCCAGGACAAAGAGCACGAAGCTGTTCGGATCGGAGAGGTTGAGCAGGAACTGTCCGCCGGCGATGCCGCCCAGCACCACCACCATGTAGACCGAGAGCATGGAGCCGCGGGTTTCGTTGGTGGAGCGGTCGTTCAGCCAGGATTCGGCAACGATGTAGAGGCCGGCATAACAGAACCCGGTGAGGAAGCGCATGCCGCCCCACATCAGCGGATCGACGAAAACGGCATGGAGCAGCGCAGCCGTCGAGGCGGTGGAGGCCAGGGCGGCAAAAACCCGGACATGGCCGACCTGCCCAACGACCCTGGGGGTCACCAGGGCGCCGGCCAGAAAGCCCACGTAGTAGCCAGACATGATCAGGCCGGTGGTCTCTGTGGAAAAGGCTTCAGCGGCTGCCCGGATGCCAAGAAGCGAACCCTGCAGGCCATTCCCCAACATGATCATGCCGAGCCCGACAAAAAGCGGCCAGGCGGAGCGAACTGCTGCAAACATCGGCGAACCCGCCATTACCCTTACCTCACGCGCTTATGCCCCCCGGCGCGATACCGCGCTTGCGGGATTGCGTCAGACCGCGGACGCGAACAGACGAATTCGCCGTCCGGTGATCCGGCCTTCCCAGGCCCGGCTCAGGTTTCATCTGGCCGGGGATCTATTCAGCCGCCCCCAGGGCCGTCCCCACCTCGGCCTGCTGCGGCGCGCCGAAGCCCACCACCATGCGCTCCGCCAGCCTGATCACCGGCCGTTTGACCAGAGTCGGCGCGGCCAGCATCAGGCGCACAGCCTTTTCCTCGTCGAGATCTTTCTTTTCCGCTTCGGACAGACCGCGCCAGGTCGTGCTGCGCCGATTCAGAAGCGGCTCCCAACCGACCTGCTCGACCCAGTCCGCCAGAACATCGGCCGGAAGTCCGTCGTCGCGCAGATCGTGGAACCGATAAGGCCAGCCTCCGGCCTTCAGGAAGGCGATCGCCTTGCGGCAGCTATCGCAATTCTTCAGTCCATAGAGCGTTGTCATGAGGCTGTTGTCCTTTCTCGGTTCCCGATGCTTTGCGCCCGATGCCCTGCCATGTCACAGAGAGGGCCGCTTGCCAAGCGTGGGACGCCTGTATCGGACGCCGAGTCGCACACCGTTTCCGGCAGAGGCGGCAGCCTGAGGGCGGTCAAAATCGGGGCTGTCGCCTGAAATCTGCCTTATCCTGTTGACACTTGGCGAGAGGGCGGTAGCTCTATCGTCATGAGCGCAAATGATCCCGCCAGCAAACGTAAAAGCCGAACCCCGCTCGAAGGGAAAATGATCCTGCTTTTCGAGGACGACGACCTGGTCCGCCGAGCCACCGAGCGGATGCTGCAGCGGCTCGGCGCCCAGGTGATGACAGGCGCGAGCAGCGGTGACGCCGTCAGGAAGCTGCGCGATGCCGACACCGCGCCATCCTGGATCATCGCCGACTATTGGTTTTCGCGCCAAGAAAACGGCCTTGCCGCGGCCAACGCCGTACGCGAGGCGCTGGGCAGCGCGGTGAGGTGCCTGGTGATCACCGGCGACAGTTCCACAGAGGTCGCAGACTCGGTCAAAAAGGCAGGCTTTGTCCTCCTTAGAAAACCGATCAACATTGATAGCTTTATCTCCGTACTTGAAGAAGACGGCTAATCGTAACGTCAAATTTAACCATCTAATACAATCTGCGAGACACGGTGCTATCAATTTGAGGTTGTTTGAGCCCAAGCTACAGCTTTTGCTGGAACAGCCGCTGGACCTGTCCGAAACATTTAAATCACCTTACGCTTAACATGGGTTAACCAAAGAAAACTTACGTTTTCTGGTTGATAACTCTGTAAAAATTAGGAGAATAACCAACCTGCGGGGTCGACAAGCTGGTAAGCGAATTCGGCTACGCAGGATTGTATCGTCTGAGAATTGCTGCACCGCATCGCATCCCGCAAGCAGCGCCGCGACACTTGAACGACAAGAGTTTAGGCAAGGTTCTCAGGCTTTCGTACGGTTAAATTAGGATTTGCTAAATCATGAAAGTTCTCTACGCCGATGACCACTGGATCACCCGCAGCGCGGCGCGGCATCTGATTGATCGTTTGGAAAGCGGCAGCGAGCTTCTGGAGGCGGCAGACTTCCGCCAGGCCCTTGATCTGGCTTCGGCAAACCCAGACCTCGACCTGATTCTCCTGGACCTGCTGATGCCGGGCATGAAGCGTTTCGAAGGCCTGCGGGCGATGCGCGAGTGCCTGCCCCAGGTGCCGGTGGTGGTGATGTCGGCGATCGAGGATCGCGACGAGATCCTGCGCTGCATCGAGGCCGGCGCCATGGGGTATATCCCGAAGTCCTCGCAGAGCGACGAAGTGGAGTCGGCCCTGCAGACGGTGTTGGCCGGCGGTGTCGCCTTTCCGCGCCGCCTGCTGGAGCAGCGCAGCCCGTCGAAAAAGCAGGCGGTCTATGCCTTTGGCAACGACAAGTCGCTGGAAGACGTCTCCGGGGCTCTCACCAAGCGTCAGCTTCAGGTTTACAAGCTCTTGGGCCAAGGCATGTCGAATGCCCAAGTAGCCGAAGCGCTGGGTCTTTCCGAACATACCGTCCGGGTCCACGTCTCGGCGATCGTCAAGCGCCTGAACCTGGACAGCCGCACCCAGGCGGCCATCAGCGCTGCCGCGCAGGCGCAGGCCATGGACGAAGAGGCCGAGGCCGCCAACTTCTGATCCCCTGCCGGTCCTGCTCTCCGGCGTATTGGCCGGACGGACTGCCTAGGACGATTAATCGGCTTTGGATAACCCCGGTGGTGGGAACGATTCTGCCGGGCTCAAGCCTTGGGCCGGCCCAGGGCTACGGCCACCCTACGGCGGCGCCAAGGCAAACAGGCAGAGCGCGCGCAGGCGTGCCGGCCTGACCGGTCGCTGCAGAATGTGGACTCCGGCATCCGGCGGCGCAGCCGCGTCCGCACTGACCAGAATAACCGGCGGCACGGCTTCGCCGAGGCGGCGCAGGTTGGCAAGCAGCTCCCATCCGCCGCAATTCTCAAAAGCTTCATGGTCGGCCAGAACCAGCAGCGGCTGACGCTCGACCCCCTGCGCCAGCGCGGCCCTGGAAGCGGCGGTCAGGTGAACCGAGGCGCCCCAGAGTTCCAAATGATTCGACAGCAGAGCGGCTTCGTCCCCCTCCAACAGCAGAATGTCGGCGCCGTCCAAAGGGTTGGGCGGTAAGCCCGAGTGTTGTTGTGCTACGGGAACCCGTGGCCGGCTAACATCGACGGCCCGCAAGGTGAGTGAAAAGCAGGAGCCGCTTCCAAGCCGCGAGGCCACCTCCAACTGGTCGCCGGACAAGGCCGCCAGCTTGCGGGCCAGAGTGAGGCCGACCCCCAGCCCGCGTTCACGCGGCCGGACTTCGTTTTCCAAGCGGAAGTAGGGATCGAATACCCTGAGCCATTCGTCAGCAGCCATGCCGAGGCCGGAATCCCAAACCTCGATCCGGACCATGTCCCCCACGCACCGGCAGCCCATCAGGACCTTGCCTTCGCGGGTGAACTTTGCGGCGTTGTCCAGCAGGATGGTCAGGATCCGGCGCAGCAGGTGCGGATCGGCACGGACCACCTGCTTGCTCTGGACCACGCGAAAGTCGAGGCCGAGCCCCTCGAAGTTCTCTGCGAAGTCCTCCTGCAGCCGTGGGAAAACCTCGTCCAGATGGACATCGGCGAGTTCCGGCACCACCAGGCCCTGACCGGCCTTTTCCAGTTCGACCAGGGAGTCGAGCCAGCGGTTGCTCAGCTTCAGCGCATAGCGCAGATCGTCGATCACCGCATCACGGTCGCGGCCGGAAATCCCCTGACTGAGTTCACCAATCAGAAGGCTGACGGCATTGAGCGGCTGACGGAGCTGATGTTCCGCCCCCAACAGCAAACTGCGCCTTGGTCCCACTCTCGCTTGATCCAACGCGGCTACTCCCTTATCGCGAATCATCATGATAAACTGATTTCCAGACAGTTTGAATCTTTCACGAACCCGTGATCCCCGATCCCCGGAGTCTCTTTCCCGGACGCTGGCCGAAACCGGCCATGACCGCTGACGACATCCCGAGCATCCAAGCACCTTAATAGGACCGAGCGCCGGCCATGAAGATTACCCAGATCGATGTTTTCCAGGTCGACCTGCCGCTGCACGAAGGCCGTTACAACTGGGCCGGCGGCAAGTCCGTCGCGGTTTTCGATTCCACCGTCGTGCGTCTGGTCTGCGACAGCGGCCTGGTCGGCCATGGCGAGGTCTGCCCCCTGGGCCCGGTTTACCTGCCCGCCTTCGCCACAGGCGTGCGTGCCGCCCTGGCCGAGCTGGCCCCGGCGCTGATCGGAACCGATCCACGCTCGATCGACGCGGTCAACGACCGCATGGACCGTCATCTGAAAGGCCAGGCCGCCGCCAAGTCAGCCTTGGATATGGCGTGCTGGGACATCCTCGGCAAGGCTTGCGACCTGCCGGTGCATCAACTGCTGGGCGGGCGCTTCGGCGAAACCGTCGCACTCTACCGCGCGATCTCTCAGGAAGACCCGGCGGCGATGGCGGCGCGGGTCGGCCAATACCGCAGCGAAGGCTATCGCCGCTTCCAGTTGAAGGTCGGGGGCGAGGCCGACGAGGACATCGAGCGCATCCGCGCCGCCGCGGCGCAACTCACCCCCGGCGACGTTCTGATCGCCGATGCCAACACCGGCTGGCTGCCGCATCAGGCGCGCCGCGTCGTTGCCGCCGTGCGCGACCTCGACATCTATATCGAGCAGCCCTGCGCCAGCTATGAGGAGTGCCTGACGGTCCGCCGCGCCTGCCGCCAACCCTTCGTGCTCGACGAGTCGATCGTCGATGTCGAGAGCTTCCTGCGCGCCCACCGCGACGGCGCCATGGACGCGATCAACATCAAACTCAGCAAGCTCGGCGGTCTTACCAGGGCGCGGCAACTGCGCGATCTCTGTGTCAGGCTGGGGATCGCCATGACCATCGAAGATTCCTGGGGCGGCGACATCACCACCGCGGCCATCGCCGCACTGGCCCATTCCACGCCGGAAGCGCTGCGTTTCACCGCCACCGACTTCAACAGCTACGTGACCCGCAGCATCGCCGAGGGCGCCCCGCAGCGCCGCGACGGCGCCATGGCCGCCAGCCTGCAGCCCGGCCTGGGTGTCACTCCGCACGACGCGGTGCTGGGCACAGCGGTCTTTACCGCCGCGTGATTCCGAGACCGCGCCTAGGCGCTTTCTTTGTGGCGGCAGGGGTTTGCTTCAAACTCGATCTAAATCGCTAGTGATGCAGATAGCGGATCACGTAGCGGCTGCCTTTGACCACATACCCGCGGCCATGGCTGTCGTAACACATCACCCCGCCGATCAAGGCTTTCTGACCGTGACGATGGCCGACCTTGGTAACCTCATGACAGCCGCCGCGTGCCGCATAACCGTGACGCGGGGAATGGCCGCGGTGATGACTGTGAAGCTTGCCCTTGAGATGGCGGTGGTGGAAATGGCGGCGCTTCGCGTGATGTCCCTTATGACGCTTGAAATGGTGGCGCTTAAAGTGGCGCTTCGCGTGATGGCGTTTGAAGTGATGGCGCTTTGCATGGTGGCGCTTGAAATGATGAACCTTGACCACGCCGGCCTCACCCACCGCCGCATGGTTTAGCGGCACCGCCGACTGCAAGCCGGACGACAGGGATGCCGCCGACACAGGCGCCGACACCGCAAAGAAACTTCCAAAAACGCCGAAGGTCAGCGCCGTCGCGAGGGAAAGGGAAACTATCTTATGTTTCGTCGCTTTCATTGCCATCTCCTGGTCTCTCACTGGTCCGACCTTGCAGAGTTCTACGCAGATGAGGTGGCGGCCCATCCCTGCCGCGGCGACGAACTTTGCTTCACAAGACGGTGATGGGAGACGGAAAATGGCAGAGCTTAAGGCCTTAGCCGTTGCTGTGGCCGTTAACAGGGTCGCTGCCGACATCGGCACGGGTCAGATGATCGCCGCCGTCCAGGCCGACCATCTGGCCGGTCATCGAGCCGGCGGCGATGAGGAACCGGAGCGCTGCCGCGACCTCCGCCAGGGCCGGGGTGTTTTGCAGCGGCAGGCGGCTGCGCCGCGCCGCAAAATCTTCGCCGCTCTGGCCGTTTGACGGCAGGGTCGGACCCAGCCCGATGCCGTTCACGCGGACCTTCGGCGCAAGGGCCTGGGCCAGCGTCTGGGTCAGGGTCCAGAGCCCCGACTTCGAGAGGGTGTAGCTCATGTAGCGCGGCGAGAGGTTCCAGACCCGCGCATCGAGCAGGTTCACCACCAGCCCCTGCGCATCTTCCGGCAGGGCGGCCGCGAAGGCCTGGGTCAGCACAAAGGGCGCCCGCAGATTGATATCGAGATGGGACTGCCAGGACTCTCTGTCGGCGGTCTCGACATCGTCGTATTCGAAGATCGAGGCATTGTTGACCAGCAGGCCGAGAGGACCGAGCGCGGCGCTCGCCTCCGCGATGAGGCCGGATGTTGCCGTCTCGTCGCGCAGATCGGCCTGCAGGGCCACCGCCGCGCCGCCGGCCTCTGCGATCTCCCGGCAGAGGGCCGCCGCTTCTTCGCCGGAGGCGCGGTAGTGAACGCCCACCTTCCACCCCTGCTGCGCCAGGTCGCGCACCAGGGCCGCGCCGATCCGCCGCGCGCCGCCGGTCACCAGCGCAGCGCGTGGCAGCGGGGTGTCGGGCGCATTGTCCTGCGCTTCAGTCATAGCGTCTGTTTGTTCATTGGGGGACAATCGCAGACTGCCGAGAGATCACTTGCCGATCATGCCGAGGAATTCCTGGCGGGTCTTTGGGTCCTTGCGGAAGGCGCCGAGCATGCGGCTGGTCACCATGGAGGTGCCGGGCTTGTGCACGCCGCGGGTGGTCATGCACTGGTGGCTCGCCTCGATCACCACGGCGACACCGTGGGGCTGCAGCACCGCCTCGATGGTATTGGCGATCTGCGCCGTCATCTTTTCCTGGATCTGCAGGCGGCGGGCGTAGACCTCCACCACCCGCGCCAGCTTGGAAATGCCGACCACCCGGGTGCGGGGAAAATAGGCGACATGGGCGACGCCGATGATCGGCACCATGTGATGCTCGCAGTGACTTTCGAAACGGATGTCGCGCAGCAGCACCATCTCGTCGTAGCCGTCGGTCTCCTCGAAGGTCCGCTGCAGCATCTCCACCGGGTCGATCTGGTAGCCGCCGAAAAACTCCTCATAGGCCCGCACCACCCGGTCCGGGGTGCCGAGCAGGCCCTCGCGCGCCGGGTCGTCGCCGGCCCAGCGCAGCAGGGTGCGCACCGCCTCTTCCGCCTCGGCCCGGTCCGGCCGGCGTGCGGCCGAAGCTTCGCGCTCCTCAGCCAGCGCCTGGCGCACGTCCTGTACCTTACTCATCATCGATTCCTCCGCTCACATCGCCAGCCATGAGATAGGCCGCCGCGCCGCGATTCCAAGCAAGCGGAGCAGGAAAGCGCAAGGGCGGATTAACGAAGGCTCGGCAAAAGCCCAAGGACCCAACTGATCCGGTCGCCCCGTGTCAAGCAATGGGGTCAGGTCTTGCGTTAAGGGGGAGGGTGAACGGTCTATGCGGTTGGTGCCCCTGGCCTGACTCGAACAGGCACTCCCTTGCGAGAAACAGATTTTGAGTCTGTCGCGTCTACCAATTCCGCCACAGGGGCCCAGCGTCGCTGCCGTCTGCGGGCCCCGGGGAACCGAAATTCTGGGGAATCGGGTTCCCGGGACCGGCGCGGCGCATCATAGCCGGGGGCGCGGCCTTGGCAACCGCTCTCTGCGGCGCGCCATGCCCCAATCGTCTTACCCTCAGCAGACATCGGCGGCGGGATTGTCGTCCTCTCGGCAAGACCCCCAACATCTTGTGGTTCGTCGGTCTGCAAGGGTTGTAGGGGCCTGAAACCCGCACGCTTTTCTATGGAACTGGTTCTGGAGTCAGGCTTAAATGATCAAGTCATGCGGCAAGCGACTAGCTGATTTTCGGTCGCTTCATCTAAGCCCGTCATCGAAGCGGCGCAGCCGTGCGGCCTTATGGCGCCCGAGGTAGAGGGTGCCCGGAGGTGTTCAGGACCGCAGTTTAGCGGGGCTTGGGCGGGAGTTACGAGTGGGGAAGTTCGATGAGGGATGGACACTAGGCAGGCCGGAGGCTGGCTGACCCCTGGTGTCGTAACGGGAAGATACCTGGCATCGCAACCACGCAAGATCGTGGCTGATGGGATGAGCGGCCGCCCCCGCCTTTGCGCGATCCGGCGGAACGCCCGCCACCCCCGGGGACGATCGGTGAAGCGAAACGCTTGGCTGAGGAATGAAGAAGCGCGAGACAGCGCCGTGCAACGCAGATCTCCTCACATGGCCTGCTGGACCCAAGCCCGCTGGTTGCGGCTGGAACTCTCCCGGAAAGGGTTGGAGTAGCCGTTGTGATGAATGATCATGATTTCGAGTCGCAGGAGATCACCCACCGCGAAGTGACCGCCGTGGTGAAGTGGTTCAATGTGACAAAAGGCTTTGGTTTTGTTCAATTGGACGACGGGGCGCCGGATGCTTTTTTGCACATCTCAGTGGTGGAGCGTTCCGGCAACCGCGAGTTCATGGAAGGTACGACGATCGTCTGTGACCTGATGCAGGGCCGCAAGGGTCTGCAGGTTGCGGAGATCCACCGGGTGGAATCAACGCCGGCGGCACCACCCAGCGATTTCCAGGGCGGTGGCGGCGAAACCGAGACCGTTGAGGGCACCGTCAAGTTCTTCAATGCGGAAAAGGGTTTCGGCTTTGTCATTCCGGATAACGGCAGCAAAGACGTCTTCGTTTCCGGACGTACGCTGGAGCGTTTCGGCCTGACCGCGCTGGAGCCCAATCAAAGGGTGCGTCTGCAGACACGCATGGGCCAGAAAGGCCCCATGGCCGAGCACGTCGAACTGCTCTAGCGGGCTGCCGCAAAGCGGGCCCCGGCAAGGAGAAGCAGCGGGGAGACCGGGGAGCCTCCGGCCATCCTTCGAGACAGCCCCTTACCGGGCTTCCTCAGCATGAGGCGCTTATCACCGCGTTCAAGTCAGCCTCATGCTGAGGAGGCTTGAAAGGCCGTCTCGAAGCATGATTGAGCCGCTTTCCCGACTTCTTCGCGGGCCCGCTATTGCAGGCTGCTTTCCTCTTCTTCTGGCAGTTCGCCCGGCGGCGCGTTGCAGGGTCCGGCCTGGTGATGAACCATGCGCCAGGTTTCCGCTTCGCGCAGGAAAACATTCGTCGCGACCAGCAGGTTGGCGCCGATCAGCTCATAACAGGTCACAAAAGCGCTGTCGGCGTAGCGGTAGGCCCGGGCGCCGCGGCAAGTGATGGCCGGCGCCGAATCATTGGCGAGGATCGCCGCCCAGCTCTGCATCACCTCTTCCCGTCCGGTGATCACCGGCCAGCCCGGATGGATACAGGCCACCGGCGCCCGCTCGGCCCAAAGCCGGTCCATCGCCGCCAAATCCCGCACCTGAAAGGCGAAGTAGAAGGTGTCATTGGCAAAGAGAACGTCGGCGTGTTCCTGCATGCTTTCCCACGGGCGCCCGTAATGAATCAAAATCCGGACATCAAAGCCGGCAGCAAGGCTAACACTTTCCCCGGCCGGTTGCCCGTGGCAAGTGACCCTGGTAAAGGGAGCGGTCTCCGGCGCCGCGGCCCGTCTCTCCAGGACGGTTCCCGCCAGGGAACGGACACCAGCAGGCAAACGGAGCGGCAATCGGTGCTGAGGCGGACCTACGATTGGACCATGGAACAGGCGGGCCACCGCCATGCGCTCTGGGTTCTGGCGGCTGTTTCCTTCACGGAATCCTCGTTCTTTCCGATCCCACCCGACATCCTGATGATCCCGATGATCCTGGCCGCGCCGCACCGCGCCTGGCTGATCGCCGCGGTCTGCACCCTGGCCTCCGTCGCCGGCGGGCTTGCCGGTTACGCCATCGGCGCGCTGCTGTTCGATACCATCGGCCAGCCGATCGTCGCCTTCTACGGCTACCTGGACCGCTTCGCCGAGTTCCAGCAGCAATACGAGGAATGGGGCGCCTGGATCGTCGCCGGCGCCGGCGTCACGCCCTTTCCCTACAAGGTGATCACCATCATGTCCGGCGTGATGAGTCTGGACCTGGTGGTCTTCTCCATTGCCTCGGTGCTGTCGCGCGGCCTGCGTTTCTTCATCCTGGCGGCGCTCTTGTGGAAGTTCGGGCCGCCGATCCGCGGCTTCATCGAGCGCTACCTGCCCTGGCTCGCAACCCTGTTCTTCGTGCTGCTCTTCGCCGGCTTTGTCGCGCTGCGTTATCTGTTCTAGCGGCTCGGATACGGACCTCGGCGCGCTGGGGCATAACGGCGCCCCGCCTTGGCCTGTCGGGCGGGAGCCGGTAAGCTCCCGCCTTCGCAAGTGGTCGCCGCGAAGAAAACGAAGGACCCTGGCTTAGTGACAACGCTTTCAATGCCGCGACATCCCTCCCCCCGGCTGTGGCCGGCGCTGCTGGCCCTGGCCTGCCTGGGTGCCCTCGGAACCGCTTTCGCGTCCCAGTATTGGGGCGGGCTCTACCCCTGCGTTCTCTGTGTCTATCAACGCTATGCCTATGGCGTGGCGCTGGCCGCCGCGCTGGCGGCGCTGTTGCTGGCCGGGCGCCAGGGCGCACGTCGGGCCGCACTGACCGCTGCCGGCCTAGCCTTTCTGGCCGGGGCCGGCCTTTCCGCCTTCCACGTCGGCGTGGAGCAACAGTGGTGGGAAGGCCTGGATTCCTGCAGCGCGCCGGGCCTGCCGCCGGATGCCACGGTCGATGAACTGCGTGAGCTGTTGCTGAACCAGCCTTTCGCGCCCTGCGACGCCGTGGCCTGGTCCCTGTTCGGCATTTCCATTGCCGGCTACAATCTGATCGCCTCGCTGGTGCTGGCGGCGCTGGCACTACGAGCCGGTTTCAGTGCCCGAGCCGCGGACTAAGTAAGAATCAGAAGAAACACCGGAAAGAGGCCAAGCATGACCGCAACAGACGACAGCGATCGAGAGGACACGGGCCGGGCCGGGCCGGCGCCCGGCACCTATCTGCCCGGCGATCCCGATGATGCGGAGCGCCTTGCCCGCATGCTGCGGGTCGACCATGCCGGGGAATACGGCGCCCGGCGGATCTATGAAGGCCAGCTTGCGGTGTTGGGCCGCTCACCGGTGGCGCCGACGATCCGCCACATGCACGAGCAGGAAGCCAAGCACCTGGAAACTTTCGAGCGTCTGTTGGTCGAAAACCGGGTCCGGCCGACGGTTCTGCAGCCGGTCTGGCACATCGCCGGTTTCGCGCTCGGCGCCGCCACGGCGCTGATGGGCGAGAAGGCGGCCATGGCCTGCACCGTGGCGGTGGAAGAGGTGATCGACGAACACTATGCCGATCAGGCCGAACAGTTGGACGAGACGCAGGGCGAGTTGAAGGACACCATCGAGGCTTTTCGCGCCGAGGAGCTGGAGCACCGCGACATCGGTCTGGATCACGGCGCCGAAGAGGCAACCGGTTACGAAGCGCTGAGCGGCGTGGTGAAAGCCGGGTCGCGTCTGGCCATCTGGCTTTCCACCCGCATCTGAAATCCTGTCGCTGCCAGCGGCGCCAGCCGGCGGAAAGTCCGCCTCAGGTTTCCAGTTCGCTGTCCCAGTAAAGAAAATCCCGCCAACTCTCATGAAGGAAATTTGGCGGGAAGGAACGGCCGTTTTCTTGGAGCTGATAGGTCGTCGGCTCCTTCACCGGTCTCATAAGGGCCATTCCCGTCTCCTCCAGCAGCCTGTTGGCCTTGACGAGGTTACAGTCCTGACAGGCCGTGACCACGTTGTCCCAGGAGGTTCGCCCGCCGCGCGAGCGCGGCACGATGTGGTCGAAGGTCAGTTCCTCCGCGGGCAGCGCATCGGCGCAGTACTGACACTGAAAGTGATCGCGCAGAAACACGTTGAAGCGGGTGAAGGCCGGCCGCCGGTCCAGGCTGACGTACTGCTTCAGGGCGATGACGCTGGGCAGCTTCATTTCGAAGGTCGGCGAGCGTACGACCGTGTCGTATTCCGACACGATGTTCACCCTTTCCAGGAATACGGCTTTGATCGAATCCTGCCAGGACCAGAGCGACAGAGGGAAATAGCTCAACGGACGGAAGTCTGCGTTGAGAACGAGCGCCGGATGGGGTTGAGCGGCACCGGTCATCATCCGGTCCTTTCTCCTTCAGCTTCGTTCCATGGCTGAGTCGCCAAGCCAATAGACCACCAATAGATACTAAATGCCGGAGCCACATACAAGATATGGGGATTCACTTCCCGCAGGCTTCATTGAAGATTCATAAAAGCAGGCCCGGAAAACGGGCGGAGCATACCCGGCCCTTGAGACCGCCGCCGCCCCCACGCGGCGGTGTTCCGGAACAGTCCCTGCAGCGGCCATACAACCTGGAAGACATATGTATGCAAACGTCTTAATTGATTGCGCTAAGAATTTTTAAACGGAAAGTGGAGAATTTTGTTGAAGCGTAACACCGGTGGTTGGGAGCCACTGACTTCTTTCTGCGCCAAAGTCCAAATGTGGGTGGAAAAATGCCAGAAACCTTGGGAAACAGGACCCCGCGCCGTGGGATGGCCCGCCTGACAATCGCGCGCAAGTTGCCGCTGGTGATCGTCGCGGCCGCCTTGGCCTCTGCCGTTGCGGTGGGCGTCAGCAACTATCTCAGCGCCGCCAACGCGCTCCGCCTTGAGGCAGAGCAGAAGCTCATGGCAATGCGCGCCGTACGCACCGCCGCCTTGAGCGATTACCTGGCATCGATTCAACAGGACCTTAGGATCCTGGCCGAAAATCAGACCGTGCTTTCTGCGCTGGCCGATTTCACCGACGGCTGGCGGGAGTTGGGGCCGGAGGCGGAAAGCGAACTGCAGCGCCTATACATCACCGAAAACCCCAACCCGACGGGGCAGAAGGAAAACCTCGACCGCGCTGCGGACGCATCGCTCTACAGCAGCTATCACGGCAGCTATCACCCTTGGCTGCGCAGCTTTCTGCGTGAGCGCGGCTACTACGACATCTTTCTCTTCGACACCGAAGGCAATCTCATCTACTCGGTGTTCAAGGAACTGGATTACGCCACCAACCTCAACAGCGGCGAGTGGAAGGACACCGATCTCGGCAATGCTTTTCGCGCCGCCGCGGCCAATCCGGTGGCCGGCAGCCAGACGTTCTTCGACTTCAAGCCCTATGCGCCGAGCCATGGCGCCCCGGCCAGTTTCATCTCGACGCCTCTGCTGGGCCCAGACGGTCAGTTGGCCGGCGTGCTGGTCTATCAGATGCCGATCGACAACCTGAACCACGTCATGCTGAACACGGCGGGCCTCGGTGAAACCGGCGAATCCTACATCGTCGGCGAAGACCTCCTGATGCGCAGCACGTCGCGCTTCAGCGAAGAATCGACGATCCTCGTCCAGCGCATTGAAAACGACGCCGTGGCAAAGGCGCTGAGCGGTGAGTCGGGAATCCTCACGACTGAAAACTACCGCGGCCATCACGCGGAGATCGCTTATGGCGCTTTCGACTTCATGGGCACCCGCTGGGCACTGCTGGCCGAAATTGAGTCCGGAGAGATCTTTGCCGGAGTCGACCGGATGCGTAACACGGCGCTTCTTATCGCTGCTGTCGCACTGGCCGTGGTTTCGGCGCTCGGCTACCTGATGGCGCTTTCCATCGTTCGGCCGCTCACGGCGATGACCAGCGCGATGCGTAAGCTGGCCGCCGGCGACAAGCAAATCGCCATCCCCGCCACCGAACGAAGCGACGAGCTGGGCGACATGGCGGCAGCGGTCCAGATCTTCAAGGACCAGGGGATCGCCGCCGACAAAATGGCGGCCGAACAGGCCGAGCGCGATTCGCGGGCAGCCCAGGAAAAGCGCGACGCGACCCTGAAGATGGCCGACGACCTGGAAGGCAGCATCAAGTCGGTGGTCGAGGCCGTCTCCTCGGCAGCCGATCAGTTGCAATCGACAGCCGGTGCCATGAGCGACTCTGCGCAAAGCACCGACCAGCGGGCCAATGAGGTTGCTTCGGCGGCCGACGACGCCTCGTCAAGCGTTCAGACCGTCGCTTCGGCTTCGCAAGAACTGTCGAGTTCGATCCAGGAAATCAGCAAGCAGGTTTCTCAGTCCACGGAGATTTCAAAGGATGCCGTCGCCCGCGCCGAAGAGACCGCCCAGACGGTGGAAAGCCTGAGCGAGGGTGCACAGAAGATTGGCGATGTAATCTCGCTGATCAACGACATTGCCGAACAGACCAATCTGCTGGCGCTCAACGCAACCATCGAAGCCGCCCGTGCCGGCGATGCCGGCAAAGGTTTTGCCGTGGTCGCCAACGAGGTGAAATCGCTGGCCAACCAGACAGCCAAGGCGACCGAGGAGATCTCTGCGCAGATCAACGGCATGCAATCGGCGACCGGAGAGACGGTCACGGCCATCGAAGGGCTGCGCCAAGCCATCGACCGGATCAGCCAGGTCAGCGCCGGCATCGCCTCAGCGGTCGAGGAGCAGAACGCGGCCACGGCCGAGATCTCCCGCAATGTTCAGCAAGCCTCGCAAGGCACTGAGCGTGTGACCAGCAATATCCGCAGCGTCAGCGAGACCGCAGCCGAAACCGGCCAATCCGCCGGCCTGGTCTCCAGCGCGACGGAAGCGCTGTCGGGCGAGGCAGAGACGCTGCGCCGTTCGGTCGAGAGCGTCCTCGCTTCCATGCGTGCCGCCTAGTCTGATTCCGCAGCTTCGGCCGGGGCATCATCCTAGCGGCGGCCAATCCGCAGGTCCGGGTCGGCCGCCGCCTCGGCAATGATGAAATCCAGCACCGCCCGGATCCGTGCGGTCCGGCGCAGGTCGCGGTGCGACAGCAGCCAGAGATCGATCGGCACGTCGAAGCTCTCCGGCAGCAACTGGACCAGCCGGTTGTCCTCACGCGCCATATAGTGCGGCAAAGCCATGATGCCGACCCCATTACGCAGCGCCGCAAGTTGCACGATGATCGAATTGCAGCGCAGGGCAACCTTGGCGTCCCTTGCCAGGCTTCTCAGCCGCCTTGCCTGGCGCAGATCGGCGGTCTCCCGCACCGATTCGATGATGTGATGGTCGGCCAGATCGCCCGGCGTCTCCGGCTTGCCGTGGGCCGAGAGGTAGGCGATGGAAGCGTAGAGCCCGCAGTGGACCTGACCGATCCGCCGGCCGATCAACTGATCGGATCGCGGATTGCCGATCCGCAGGGCGATGTCCGCCTCCCGCCGCAGCAGGTCATGGGCGGAAACCCCGGTCAGCAGTTCCACCTCGATCGCCGGATAGGCGCGCTGCAGGGCCGCCAGCCGCGGTGAAACCCAGAACGTCCCCAGGCCCTCTGCCGTGGCGATGCCGACACGGCCAGCAAGCGCCGTATCCGCCCCCTCGACCAGCCGTTCGATGTTGAAGGCATCGCGCTGCATGCGGGCCGCCGCCTCAACCGCGCGGCGGCCGGTCGCCGTCAGCTGATACCCCTGGTTCAAGCGGTCGAAGAGCCGCGCCTGAATGCGTTCTTCCAACTGGGCAATGCGCCGGCCCACCGTCGGCTGGGCCACCCCCAGCAGACGGGCGGCGGCCGAGAGGCTGCCGCTCTCCGCAACCGCCAGGAAATAGCGGTAATCGTCCCAATCCCGCACGCCACCCCTCCAAACACCTGTAATCGTTAACAGGCCTATGTATTTATGCATAGGCATTATACGTAAATCGACGCTTCAAGTCGGCTGGAAAATACCTTTGTTATGGGGACGGGAGGCAATTCACCAGATTGGAGAAGGCAGATGCCCAGCCCCTACCTGACACGCCGCCTCAGAAGCTATGAGGAAGTCGACGCCGCGAAGACCGAACAGCGCGTGGAAGACCGTCAGACCATAGGGCCCTGGCAGGCTGCACTGCCTGTTGCCGGAGATGCCGGCGCGCAAGAACCGGCGACTGGGGAGTACCGAGCCGCTTGAGCGGCGGGACAGAAGGAAGCCCGCCTGAGCGGTGGGCAGGAACGAACGCCGCTTAAGCGGCGGTACGCGGAGGTGAAACCGCCCATCCTGGGGCGGCCATCACAACAAACCAACCAAAGCAAAAGCACGCCTGCGGTGAAAACCGGGCGCCGGCCCGAAAAGGGCCGGCGGCGACAGGCTCAGTGCGTCAGAGGGGTGACGAATGATGTATGCACGCTTGATCATGCTGACAATCAGACCGGACGATCACACCAGTGCCGAAGACTTCGCCGGCCTGCTGTCGTCGGAGATGGAGAAACTGCCGGGCTATCAGTCCGCCACTTACTTCTGCGACAAGCGCTACGGCGAATACGCCGTCCTCTGCCTCTGGGAGGGCGAGGAGGAAGCCGTCATTGCCGGACGCCTGCTGTGTTCAAAGATCGAAGCGGCAACCGCCGGCAAAGCCATCTCGGTCCCGGCCTCGAAGCTCTACGAGGTCTTCGAACCCGCAAGCCTGAGACGGGAGCCTCAAACCCAGGATGAGCGGGAACCGGCGCCCCAGGCACAACCGGCATCGCAGCAACACTCTCAGGATCGGGGCGACCTCAGGCGCGAAGGAACGAGAGTCCAAAGCGCAAACGGGGTTTGGGGCGCCGAACTTCAGGCGCTCTGACCGGAGATGGTCAGGCCGGAGATGGTCAGGCCGGAGCGGATCAGGCCGCGCCACCGTTCCCAGCGACAAGGTGGCGGTGCAGCGCCAGGACGGCGAACTCCAGTCCTTCCTGATCGATCCCATGCTGCAGACCCGGCCGCGCGAGCACGCTGACCGGCACGCCGTTGGCCTTGAGCGCCGCCTCCGCCGCGGGCAGGGCGGGGAAAGGCACCACGGGGTCTGCTTCACCATGGATCAGGGTGACCGGCGGCCGGCTGACGAGTTCATCGGCCAGCAACGCCGGTTTCACCAGGGCGCCTGAAAACCCGATTACGGCCGCACAGGGCCGTGGCCGGCGCAGGGCCACGTGCAGCGCGGTCATGGTGCCCTGGGAAAATCCCAGCAGCGCCATCTGGTTCTCCTGCAGGCCGCGCTTGGCCAGTTCCGCATCGAGAAAGGCGTTCAGGATCGGCGCAACCTTCTGCACGCCCACCAGGATCGCTTCGTCCGAATAATCCTGGAGGCTGAACCACTGCCGCCCCATGGGCGCCATGTCGCAGGGAAAGGGGGCATGGGGCGACACGAAAGCGACGCCCGGCAGCACCGGCGCCAGCATCGGCGCCAGCGAGATCAGATCGTTGCCGTCCGCCCCCAGCCCGTGCAGCAACACAATCAGGCCAACCGCCGGCTCGCCGGATTCGGGATCATGACGCGGGCCGTCGAGTTCCAGGCCGCTTTCGGGGGATTGCATCGCGCTGTTGTCTCCTCTTGCCGGTCTGATCCCGGTCAATGGTTTGCTGCAGGTCTCCTGACCGGAGACGGATTCAGGCGCTGCGCTTGACCCCGCGGCCCAGGGCAACGCCGGGATGACGGTAGAGATGCCAGAGAAAGCGCGCCGCCGCGCTGCGGAAGGGACGCCATGGCTCGCCCAAAGTCAACATCGCCTTGCGGTCCGGGCGCTCCGCCAGGCCCTTCAGGTGCTGGGCC
>JANQMC010000010.1 GCA_028280305.1 Pelagibius sp.
GTAGCCTGGTAATACTGGTGATGTTTATCTTTGGAGTTTCCGTGGCCGTGGGATCGGGAGTTCTGATCTCTTTTGTGATCGTGGTCCTGCGAACCGGCAGAAACATCGTCCGCAGAGAGTTCGACGGTACTATGATCACATCCAACGTGGAACGATCGGGAGTTGAACTCAAAGTGCTGCGCGCCAACGGTCGGGAGATCCATATCATTGAAATGGAAGGAGCTCTGTTTTTCGGCAGCGCCGATCGGATCAGCGCTCTGGTGCAGAAACGGATCGCCTCCGATATCAGCCACGTCATTCTGGATTTCAAGCACATCAACGACGTGGATCTTTCCGCGGTGCGGATACTGCACCAGATCCGGGAATCCTGTCGCCGGAGCCGTACCAATCTCCTGCTCAGTTCGGTTGTCAAAGGCAGTCATATTCACGCCACTCTGGGCTTTGAGGATCTGCTCTTCGACAGCCTGGAGGATGCCTTCGCCTTTGCGGAGAATCTGTTGATCAAAAAACACATTCCCCAGGATGAGCGGGAAAAGGAGTTAGCTCTGAGTGAGTTGGAGTATCTGTCCCCCCCGCGGCAACGCCCGCGCGGCCAGCGGCGAGATCGAGGTCCTGGCCGAGGTCCTGACCGCCTACTACCGGGAGGGCGAGGGCGGTGACAGCGAGATCTTCCTTCTGGAAGCGACCGGCGATGTGAGCATCTCCTCGCCCGAGGGCACGGTGTACGGCGACAAGGGCCAGTACAAGCTCGACGAACAGGTCTTCGTGATGACCGGCGACGACCTGCGCATGGAGGGCGAGAAGGACCGGCTGACCGCCCGCGACAGCCTGGAGTACTGGGAAGCCAAGCAACAGGCCGTGGCGCGCGGCAATGCCAACGCCTACCACGAGGACAAGCACATCCGGGCCGACGTGCTGACCGCCAACTTCTTCGAGGGTGCGGAAAGCAAGATGGAAGTGCAGCGGATCGACGCCAAGGGCAACGTGCAGATCCGCACCAAGACCGACGTCGTCACCGGCGACCAGGGCGTCTATTACGTCGACCGCGAACTCGCCACCCTGACCGGGCAGGTCATGATCACCCGGGAGAAGAACCAGATGAACGGCGAATACGCCGAGGTCAACCTCGCCACCGGTATCAGCAAACTGAAAGGCGCGGCCCCCGGCAGCGAGAAGCCCGGCCGGGTGACGGCGATCGTGCTGCCGAAGTCGAAAGCCAAGCTCGATCCGAACGCGCCCCTGGACTCCGACGAAGAGGAGCCGGCCAGCCAAGACACATCTGGTGAGGAAACGCCACAGGCGGGCGGCGGCTCTTGACCCCCCGGCGCCGCGGGCCCGCCGAAGCCCGAGGCCTTTTTCATTGACCGGCGCTTTGTCAAAAGGCCGGTCTTGCTGTATCAGTGAATCGATGCATCGACGAGGGGGAGTAATTTGGTCGACAGTCCGGGCAGAGATCCTCAGGAGTCCGTGAAGCACCTGGGCCCGACGGCGGGCAGCAGCGAAGGGCCGCAACTGGTCACCGACAATGTCGGTCTGATGGCGGTCAACCTCGGCAAGAGCTTCAAGAAGCGCCCGGTCCTGCGCGGGGTGACGCTGTCGCTGCAGCGCGGCGAGGCGGTCGGGCTGCTGGGGCCCAACGGTGCCGGCAAGACGACTTGCTTCTACATCGTCACCGGGTTGATCTCGCCGGACTACGGATGGGTCACCCTGGACGGCCACGACATCACCGACATGCCGATGTACCGCCGCGCGCGTCTGGGTATCGGCTACCTGCCGCAGGAGGCCTCGATCTTCCGTGGCCTCACGGTGGAACAGAACATCCGCGGCGTCCTGGAAGTGATCGAGCCGGTGCGCGAGAAGCGCGAGGTCGCGCTGGAAAACCTGCTCGCCGAGTTTTCCATCACCCACCTGCGCCGCACGCCCTCCATCGCTTTGTCCGGCGGCGAACGGCGCCGCGTGGA
>JANQMC010000157.1 GCA_028280305.1 Pelagibius sp.
GGCAATGACCAGAAGCAGCGCCGCCCCCCAGCCGATACGGCAGACCGCGCGCAGCGCAGCTTCGAAGGTAAGCGTCTGCGCCTGCATCTCCCGGGTGAACGGCCTGGACCCACAGATCGGGCCGGCGACGTAACTGCCAAAGAACGTCAGGCAGCCAAGCGCCGCCAAGGGATCGAGCCCCCCGCGGTTCATCGCCTCACGCAACACCAGGAAGCTTCTGATCGCACAATAGCTGAGGCCCAGATAGGCCCAGTTCACCAGTGTCGGCACCGCGGCCGCACGCTCGGAGAACAGCCCGCCGACAACCATGTCAGCCGGCAGGAACTCGACCACCGCCAGCGGCGCAAAGAGCCCCCAGGAGAGTGGTTTCAGCCGCTCCGGACTGATGCCGCGCCGCTGCGCCAGCCTGAAAAGCAATACGGCACCAAAAGCCAAGGCGATAATCGCCGGAATCAAGGGGCTGAGCGAAAAAAGCAGCAGCAGCGAGAAGCCGATCAACAACAACTGACGCGCCATCACGCCGACTTCACTGCCGGACCACGCCGCTGGGGCTTGCGCAGAGCCAGCTGTCGCGGGCATCGCCAAAGAGACGGGAATCGACCAGTAAAGCGGCACCACAAGCAGCAGAGCCAGAACGAGAACCTCGAGGCTAACCACCATGGTGGAGAACTCCGCGGGCACGCATCGCATCACTAAGCCAGTCGGTGAACTGCTGGATTCCCTTCAGGTTCAGATGCGAGTTGTCGTAATAGCCATCGGCCTGCAAGTCCGCCAACAGCCCACGCGGCGGCAAAAACAATGGGGCGTTCAGGGAACGCTCGAACCGCACCGCAAAGGCGTCGTCCGGGGGCGGCACGAAGATGCTCGGCATATAGACATAGGCAAGTGCAAAGCCCCGCTCCTGCGAAAGCTCCGCAAGACGGCCGAAGACCAGCCGGTCGGGTGCCCGCTCCGGGTCGAGCAGAAAGTCCGGCGCATCGGGCGCGGCCGCCGCCCAGCCACCGGGGTTGGCGGCATGAAAGGCTTCCGCAAAGAGCCGCTTCTTCTCCTGCTGGCGTGGCGTCCCGTTCTGCCGGTCCGGGTCATTTCCCGAGGCGAGAAAACAGATGTTGCGGCGGCTGTAATCGATTGCCGGGTCGGGGCGGTACAGCGTTTTCTGCACCTGGCGCGTGGCGAGCAGCTTGGTCGAGCGATCCAGCTTTCGCAGCAGCAGGCGGCTGCTGTCGTAGGCCTGCAGCAGGGCCGTCTGCGACGACTCCGCGACCGAGCCCAGAAGGTCGCGATAGCTGGCCGCGGTGGCGTAGAATTCACGGTAGCGGCCGCTGGCCAATTGCAGGTCGTGGCGCTCCAGACGGGCCGGGTCGATGCGCTGCTCTAGGCGCCGTGTCGCGGCGGAGCCGACCTGGGCCTCCATGATGACCAGCTCGATCCCTTTCTCGCGGGTGAGCAGTTCGACCCAGTGGGCATCCAGGCGAAAGCTGCGGCCGGGGTGAGCCAGACTGACCACCGCCGATTCCGGCAGCCTCCAGAACCGGGCGAGCTGCGACGGGTCGATCGCCTGACGGGTCCTGGACGAGCCGATGACCAGAACCTTTGCCTCGCGCGCCGCACCGGTCAGAAGGCCGTGCAGGCAGTGTTGGGAGTGTCCGAGGCCGCTGGCCCGCACCGCCAGACTGTCGAAGACGATCAGCAGGCCGACGGCAAGGACGGCAGCGGCACCCAGGAGCACCACCATGAGACCCTTGGAGAGCATCGTAAAACCGGGCCCCGGCCCGCCCTCAGTTCTCGGCGATCACCTTCATCAGACTGGAGACGCGGTAGTCGTCATAATCCTCGGTAACTGCGGTGAGCTTGGTGCCGAGGGTCTGTTCGACCTCGAAGAGGAAGTTCATCAGGTCGAGAGAGTCGACGATCTCCTCTGCGACCAGATCGGTTTCCGGCGTGATTTTATCCCCGGCCCCTTCAGCCACCTTGTTCAGCGAATCCCGGATCAACAGGAGGGTGGCGTCTTCAGTCATCGTGTCGGTCATGGCGTTACCCGGATGTTGTTTGGGGGGAAAGGAACTTCGGAGATTTGCACATATGGCAGCCGCCTTCCGTTCAACTGCCGAAGCGGATCACGGAGGTCGCCCAAGAGAGACCGACACCGAAACCCGACACTAAAACCGTCTTTCCGGCCATGGATCCATTGGCCATCTGTGCTTCCAACAGCATCGGGATGGTGGAGGAGACGGTATTGCCGTAGCGGTCAATGTTGATCAGTAGTTTCTCAGGCGGAATGCCGGCGCGCTTGGCGAGAGACTGCAGCATGTAGAGGGAACCTTGGTGGCAGGCAAAACAGTCGACCTCGTCGAGCGCCAGACCGTTACGCGCCAGGCAGGTTTCTATGCTTACGGGAATGCGTGTCATCACGAAGTTGAAGACCTCGCGCCCATTCATCTTCAAGCGCAGGGCATCACGGTCATGCGCCGCCACATCGTCGACCTGCAAGGCCACCGAAGGCGCCTGGGCGGCGCCGGCATCAATGCGGATGGCTTCACCGCCGCCGCCGTCGGTACCGAAGTCGGTGATCCCCAGACGGCTGCGGTCGCCGCGGCGCAGCACCAGGCTTGCGGTGGCGGCGTCGCCGAAAACGGCATTGGTCGCCGTATCCTCCGCTGCCATGATCCGCGAATAGGGATCGCAGGTGACCAGGAGAGCGGTCTCACAGCCGGTCGCCGCCAGGAAGCTCTCCACCACCTGCAGCCCGTATACATATCCGGAGCAGCCAAGCGCCAGGTCGAAAGCCGCAAGGCCGGCCTTCAGGCCCAGGCATTGGGCCAGTTGCGCCGAGTTCTGAGGCAGTTTGCGGTCCGGCGTCTGGGTGACGAAGATCAGGACATCGACCGCTTCCGGCTTCAGCCCCTTCGCCGCCATCAGCTTCTCACAGGCCGCTGCCGCCAGGCCGACGCCGGTTTCCTCCGGCGCCAGGATGTAACGCTGCTTCAGGCCCACCTTGTCCTTGATGAAGGATTCCTTGGCGCCGGTCAGCCGGGCGACCTCTGCAGCGTCCTGGCGGATCGAGGGAAGTGCCGAAGCAATCGCCTCAAGCGACATGCGGCTAGCCCTCCAATTCGAAGGCAGGGGCCTGGAAAGCGAAGGTAACGATGGCGGAAAGCGTGTCGCCGCCCGTACCCTCGACGTCGACTGCCGACATGGTCTGAAACAAAGGCGCACGGCCCAGCAGCCGCAGATGCCGGACGGTCAGCTTGCCGGCGGTCATTGGCGGGTCCGCCAACGGCAGCGCAGCGTTCCGGCAGCCGGTGAACCAGATGTCATGGACATCGGGACCGGCGGCTTCATGGACCGCCTTGACCGTCTGGACAATCAGGACCAGCAGATCTTCGAAACTGTTGAGCCCGGCGAAGGCGAAGTCGCCGCAGAGGTCGGGTTTCAACGTCCCGAGAGATTCATAGGCGACGTTCTCCGGAAGGTCGCGGCGCTCGGCAGGCTCCACCAATTCGGCAAAGCGCAAGGTCAAGGTCTCGCCGTCTCTTTTGAAGCCGGCATCGCCGATCAGCGCCAGCCCCTCGGGCGGCGCGGCATCCCCGCGCAGGCAGAGTATCTTGTTCCGGGTGATCTTCTTGAAGGCCGCCGTGGTGAGGATCGCCGTCTCCGCCAATCCGCCGGGCAGGATCTCGGCCGCCCGGGCGATCATTTGCGTACCCTGCACATAGTCGCGTCCGCCGTTCAGAAAGACGTCGATACGATGCAGGTCGTCGCCGGTGAAGGGCTTGCTCGGATGCGCCAGGGAGGCTGCCATGAACCCTCTGTTGTGCCGCCTGTTCCACTAAGCGCCCGGCCCGGTCGTTCGACCGCGCCGGGGCCTTGGCGTTATACACAGTCGCAGGCTCGGTCAGATGTGACCGTTCTGGGGCACGCAGAGGGATAGTGGAAAACGGCCCGGCGGGGCACGTGTATTACTCCCGCAGCCCTTCAGCTCTTCCCGCGGGTGCGGAAGGCGGGCGCCAGCGGCAGTAGGCAAGGGCAATCAGTAAGCCGGCCAGAAATCCGCCGAGATGCGCCTTCCAACCGACCTGGGCGCCGGCGAGGAACTCGCCAAGGCCGGTGAGGCCGAGCATCAGGTTCAGCCCCATCAGAACCGCAACGAAAGCGAGGGCCGTGCGGCGGCGGTCGGGGCGCGGATCCACGCGCATGAAGCAGATGGCCGCTGCGGTAACACCATAGACCGAGCCGGAAGCGCCGATCAGAACCAGTTCGCTTCCGCCGCGGAAAACAAACTCGGTCAAGGCACCGACAACGGCACAGACGATAAACAGAAACAGATAGGGCAGCAGGCCCATGCTGCGTTCCACGTAGCTGCCGAAAGCCAGGAGAAAGCCCAGGTTCAACGCCAGATGCATGAAGTCGCCATGCAGCAGCGTATAGGTCGCCAGCGTCAAGAGGCCTGTCAGACTCGGCAGATCGCTACCCGGCGGCCAGAAGGTCAGGGAATTGAAGGCGAGACTGTCGAAGAAGATGCGCCCGACCGTGCCGAGCAGCAGCAGATCGACGAAGAAACTGACGCCAATGACGGCCGCGAGCCAAAGCGTCGCCGGCGGCAGATTGAACATCGGCTCGGCCCCCTTCTCCTCCGGTGGAGGCGGCGGTGCGGGCGGGCGGCGGAAGGGAATCGGGTCTGAACTCATCGGCTGGCCGGCAAGGGTTTCTGACGGGACTCATGAGATGTGTTATCCAGGTCCGACCAAGACAATAGACGTTAATCATTAACGTTCGAATTATTCGCCATCCGCGGAGATTGCACCCGGCGCAGCGCTCAGGGTCCTCAGGCTTACGGAGCGGTTCTTTCCGTGATCTTCGTGCGGCAGCACCCTTCTTTGCCCGGCGACCACAACTCCAGCTCATAGTCGAATCCGGCGGCCTCCAGGGCGGCTTCATCCCAGGCCGAGGCGCAATGCAGCAGAGTGCAGATCTCCTCATCGCTGCACCCGGCCTCCACCCAGGCTTCCTTCAACGGGCAGGCCATGTTCTTGAATTCCAGGCAGGTGCCGTCCAACTGCCTGATCTCCGTTGCATACGTCACACCATTGTTAGGGGGTTTTGCGAAGCTCTCTGCCATGCCTGCGAAGTCACGCGGGCCGAGATGCGCCAAAGCCTTGCCCACGGCGGCGCCCTGCGCGCCGCTGGCACTGCGCATCACACTGACCGCTTCGGTCTCGCCGTATCTCTTTGACAGCTCCCGAAAGACTTCGAGGTATATTCTGCCCCGCTCTTTAATGGCGTTGCTCAGCAATGAGTTGGATTTTTCCTGGTTCATTCCCAATGCACTCCCGATATCACCGGCCCGATATCACCGGCCCGACATCACTGGACCGTTAAACCAGGGCGACGCTATCGCTTTGGGAGACCGCCCCTCAACTCAGGAAATCTCGGTCGGAGGAATAGATATACTGAGTCTCCCGGGGCATCGTTTCGTGGCATTCTGCGCCGAGGAGAAAAACGATGACCTATAGACTACCTTCGCTGAACACCCTGCGCGCTTTCGAAGCGGCGGCGCGGCACCTGAGTTTCAAGACAGCCGCCAGCGAACTCGGCGTTACCGCAGGCGCCGTCAGTCAACAGGTGAAAAAGCTGGAAGCCTCTTTGGGCGTGGCCTTGTTCCGCCGCCTGGCGCAGGGTTTGCTTCTGACGGCGGAGGGGGAGGCCTATCTACCCCGCATCACCCGGGTCTTCGAAGACTTGACCGATGCCACCGAAGCCATCGCGCCGAACATGAACGGCAAAAAATTCAATGTCGGTCTGTGTTCCAAAGCGCAGGCTGTATTGCCGGCGAACTGGCCAAACCACTGCGACCGACTGAGACCCTACGTGCGAGACGTGGTCCAAACGACCGATGTTGAGTTGGTCAGGACCAACGAGATCGACTGCCTGATCCGACTCGGTGGCGGCCCCTATGGCGACCTTGCATTGGTCACAGTTCCCAGCCCGCCAAGCACCGCGAAGCATCCGAAAGCACTGCATTTCGTCTGCAAGCCCGGCCTTGCGGACTGCCGGCAATCAAAGGCCATACTGGAAGACTTAGAGGAACACGCGGGCGCAAACCCATAGTATCCGTTCAGGTCAAAAGCCGGACCTTCACCCCGCCTTCGGCAAGGTCGACTCCGCCAGTGTTGCCCAATAGCTGGCGCCGACCACCGCGACCTCGTCGTTGAAGTCGTAATGGGGGTTATGAACAGAGCAGCCGCCGGGGCCGCCCTCGGTGCCGTTGCCCAGCCAGATGTAGCAGCCGGGCTTCTCTTCCAGCATATAGGCGAAGTCTTCCGAGCCCATCAACTGCTCGGCGCCGATCTCGACGTTCTCCGCGCCGACCACCTTGGCGGCGACCGCGGCGGCAATGCCGGTTTCGGCTTCGCTGTTCACAAGCGCGGGATAGCGGCGCTCGTAACGCAGGGCCATGGTCGCCCCCTGGGCGGCGCAGACCGATTCGCCGATACGGGCAATGTCCTCTTCGATCTGACTCTGGGTTTCCTTGCGGAAAGTCCGGACGGTGCCGCGGATCACCGCGGTCTCCGGGATAACGTTCCAGGTATCGCCGGCGTGGAACTGCGTGACGCTCAGGACCACCGGGTCGAGGGGGTCGCTGCGCCGGCTGGCGATGGTCTGCAGGGCGGATACGAGCTGCGCGCCGGTGACCACCGGATCGACGCCGAGGTGCGGCATCGCCGCATGGGCGCCCTTGCCGGTGATGGTGATCTCGAAGATGTCGAAGGCCGCCATCGCGGGCCCGGCCCGCAGGCCAACGGTGCCAGCCTCGCGGCCCGGCATGTTGTGCAGGCCGTAGACCGCCTCGACCGGGAACTTTTCGAAGAGGCCCTCTTCCACCATCACCCGGCCGCCGCCTTCGTTCTCCTCGGCCGGCTGAAAGATGAAGGCGATGCGGCCATCGAAGTTACGGGTCTCTGCCAGGTATTTGGCGGCGCCGAGCAGCATCGCGGTATGGCCGTCGTGGCCGCAGGCGTGCATTTTGCCCTCGTTCTGCGAACGATGGTCGAACTCGTTCAGTTCATGAATGTGCAGGGCGTCCATGTCGGCGCGCAGCCCGATGGCCCGCCCACTCTTGTTGGTCTCGCCGTCAAGCACGCCGACAACGCCGGTGGTGGCCAAGCCGCGATGCACCTCAATACCGAACTCGGCCAGCTTCTCGGCCACGAAGTCGGAGGTGCGCAATTCCTCAAAAGCGGTTTCGGGATGAGCATGGAGATCGCGGCGCCAGCCTTTGATCTCCTCGTGAAACTCGGCAATGCGATTGATAACGGCCATGGTCGTTCTCCTACAGCGCTCGTCTAAGGTTGCGGCGCGTCTTGTTGCGGCATACGGCGGGGCTCCGCCGCCGGCAGGCGGTTTTCCTCCACCGCGTGGCAGGCGACTTCGCCCGCCGCGGTCAGGAGCGGTTTCGGTGCTTCCTGCCGGCAGCGATCATTGGCGAAGGGGCAGCGCGGATGAAAGTGGCAGCCGCTGGGCGGTGAAATCGGGCTCGGCACCTCGCCGGCCACGGGGATGCGGTGGCGCCCTGTCATCTCAAGGTCCGGAATGGCGTCGAGCAGCATCCGGGTGTAGGGGTGCTGGGGATTTCGGAACAGCGCCCGCGCCTCCCCCCACTCCACCAAGCGGCCCAGATACATCACCCCGACCATGTCGGAGATGTGATAGACCACCGCCAGGTCATGGCTGATGAAAAGATAGGTGAGGCCCAACTCGCGCTGCAGCCGTTTCATGAGATTGAGAATCTGTGCCTGGACCGAGACGTCGAGCGCGGAAGTCGGCTCGTCGCAGATCAGGAACTCCGGGTTGCTGGCCAGCGCCCGGGCAATGGAAATGCGCTGACGCTGGCCGCCGGAAAACTCGTGCGGAAACTTCTCCCCATCCGCGGCGGCCAGACCAACCTGAACCAGCAGTTCGCCAACCCTCTCGGCAATCTCCTTCTTGTCGCTCATCAGGCCGTGGGCGCGGATCGGCTCGGCGATGATGTCCGCGACACGCCAGCGCGGATTGAGGCTGGCGTAAGGATCCTGGAAAATCATCTGCAGGCGCTTGCGCAGCGGCGCGATTTCGGCGCGGGTTTTCAGGCTCGCCATGTCCGTGCCGTCGATGACGATCCTGCCGCGCGTCGGGCTGTGCAGCCCCACCACGAGCCGCGCCACGGTCGACTTGCCGCAGCCGGACTCGCCGACCAGACTGAAGGTCTTGCCCCGGGGGATGTCAAAAGAAACCCCGTCAACGGCTTTCAGCAGCACCCGTTTTTCGCCTTGCAGAATGCGGTTCAACAAAGGCGGTGAGACGTCGAAAAGCTTGGCCAATCCCTCGACCTGTACCAGAGGGCTGTCACCTGCAGTATCCTTCATCGGGACCTCAACCATCAGTGCCGCTCCTCACCCCTTTATCGAACAGCCAGCAGGCCGCCTGGGTGGCACCGACCGGCTGCAGATCCGGGCGCTCCTGACGACAGCGGTCGAAGGCGCGCGGACAGCGCGGATTGAAGGCGCAGCCCCGGGGGATCGCGTTCAGGCGCGGCATGGCGCCATCGATCTGTGCCAGGTCCTCCACATCGTGGCCGACCAGAGGGATCGATCCCATCAGTCCCGCCGTGTAGGGGTGTTGGGCCCGCAGTACGACATCGTCAACCGGGCCGATCTCGACGATGCGCCCGGCATACATCACCGCGACGCGGTCAGCCGTTTCCGCAATCACCCCCATGTCGTGGGTGACCAGCATGACGGCGGCGCCGTGTTCCCGGCAGAGTCGCTTCAGCAAGGCGATGATCTGGGCCTGGATCGAAACATCCAGCGCCGTCGTCGGCTCGTCGGCGATGATCAGGCGCGGGTTGATGCAGAGCGCCAGAGCGATCACGACACGCTGGCGCATGCCGCCGGAAAACTGATGCGGATACTGGTCGATGCGCTGGGCGGCGGCCGGAATGCCAACCTCCTCCAACAGTTCGATGGCTCTGGCCCGGGCCCCCTTCTCGTTCAGGTCGGTGTGGGTCAGGATGGTTTCGGTCAGTTGCCGCCCGATGGTGTAGAGCGGATTGAGCGAGGTCAGCGGGTCCTGAAAGACCATGCCGATTTCCCGTCCGCGGATGCGGCGCATCTTCTCGTAAGAAAGGTTGTCGATACGCCGGCCGTCCAACTGTATCTGACCGCCGGCGATATGGCAGGGCGGCTCCAGCAGGCCGATCACGGCGGCGCCGGTCAGCGACTTGCCGGCGCCGGATTCACCCACCACGCCCAGAACTTCGCCCTCATTGATATGGAACGACACGTCATCCACCGCAACCAGAGTGCCCCGGCGGTTGGGAATCTCGATGCGGAGATGGTCGACCTGCAGCAGCGGCTGATTGCTTTGGGCCGGATTGGTCTGCGGGGAGAGGGCGGAAAGATCGCTCATATCAGCTCTAACGGAGCTTCGGATTGAGGGCGTCGCGCAACCAGTCGCCCAACAGATTGACCGCCAGAACCAGGACCGCCAGCGCCACGCCTGGGAAGATGGTGATCCACCACTCGCCGGAGAAAGGGAAGTCGTTGCCGACGCGGATCAGCGTGCCCAGTGAGGGCGAGGTCAGCGGCACTCCGACTCCAAGGAAGGAAAGTGTCGCCTCGGTGATGACGGCGATGGCGAGATTGATGGTGGCGATCACCAGCACCGGCCCCATCACGTTGGGCAGCACGTGGCGCAGCATGATGAGGAACGGCGGAATACCGATAACCCGCGCGGCCTGCACATACTCCTTGTTGCGCTCCACCATGGCCGAGCCGCGCACCGTACGGGCGTATTGCACCCAGAACGAAAGCCCGATGGCCAGCACCAGTACATAGAACCAGACCTCGCTGTGGAAGTCGCGGGGCAGCACCGCCCGCGCCAGGCCGTCGATCAAGAGGGCGATGAGGATCGCCGGAAAGGTGAGCTGCACGTCGGCGGCGCGCATGATGATGGCATCTATGGTGCCGCCGAAGTAACCGCTGATCAGGCCCAGGGAAATACCCAGCACCATGGCGAAAAGAACCGACGCAAAGCCGACGCCCAGGGAAATGCGCGAACCGTAGATGATGGTCGAGAGAATGCCGCGCCCCTGATCATCGGTGCCCAGCAGAAAACGGGCGTCTCCGCCATCCTGCCAGATCGGCGGGATGAAGGAATCGAGCAGGTCGATGGTCGTGAGATCGAAGGGATTGTTGGGCGCTACCAGCGGCGCGAAGGCCGAAGCACCGACGAATATCAGGGTGATGACGGCGGAGACGATGATCACCGGCGAGCGGGTGAAGGAATACCAGATGTCGCTGTCGAAGAAGCGCTTTGTGACATCGATAATCCGCTCACCCAATCCGGGCCCGGCGGCAAGAGGTCTTTCCTGGTTCACAGCCATGCCCGCCCCCTACTGATGTCCGGCCGCGACGGCGCGGTCGGCGCGCAGCCGCGGATCGACGACGTAGTAAAGCAGGTCGACGACGAGATTGATGACCACGAAAAAGAAGCCGATCATCATCAGGTAGGAGGCCATGACCGGAATGTCGACTTCGTTGATTGCCTGAATGAACAACAGGCCCATGCCCGGCCACTGAAATACCTGCTCGGTAATCAGCGCGAAGGCGATGATGGAGCCGAGCTGCAGGCCGGTGATGGTGATCACCGGCACCAGGGTGTTCTTAAGCGCGTGGCCGAAATTGACGGCACGGTTGGTCAGGCCGCGGGCGCGGGCGAACTTGATGTAGTCCGTACGCAGCACCTCCAGCATCTCAGAGCGCACCAGACGCATGATCAGCGTCATCTGAAACAGCGCCAGGGTAATCGACGGCAGGATCAGCGCCAGAATGCCGGACTGAGTGAGGAATCCGGTGCTCCACCAGCCGACCTGGGTGACCTCGCCGCGCCCGAAGGTCGGCAGCTGCGGTAATAGAGAGAAACCCAGCGCCGAGTTTATGTCCTGGGACATCACCCCGAAAATCAGAATAAGCAGGATGCCGATCAGGAAGGTCGGCAGCGACACGCCGATCAGCGAAATAGTCAGAAAAACCTGCGACAGGAAGCCGCGGCGGTGCAAACCGGTATAGACGCCCATGGGCACGCCGATGAAAAGCGCCAGGAAGGCGGCCACCAAGGAGAGTTCCAGGGTCGCCGGCATGCGCTCGGCAATCAGTTGCGAGACAGGGCGGCGGTGACGGTAGGAGATACCGAAGTCCCCCTGCACGGCCTTTACCAGAAAGCGCCCGTACTGCACGACGAAAGGATCATCGAGGCCGAGACGCTCGCGCAGTTCCTGGCGCTGTTCCAGGGTGGTGTCCTGCCCCACCATGTTGTTGATCGGATCGCCGACGTAGTTGAACAGCGAGAAGGCGATGAAGCCCACTGCCAGCATCACGAAGATGGACTGCAAGAGCCGTCGGACAACGAAGGCGATCATGAATTCGAGAACCCGAGCCGAAGAGAGGCGGAACGCGAAAAGCGAAGGCCCGAACCGGCGGGTCCGGGCCTTCTACGCAATCGTGATCTAGTTCACCGTCACGTACTGAAGGTGAAAGACGTTGTCGGGCCGCTGGGCGACCGTGGCATCGTCGTTGACGCCCCAGGACAGCGGCTGCTGATGCAGCGGAATGTGCCCCACCTCTTCGGAGTGGATCTTGAAAGCCTCGTCGATCAGCGCCTGACGCTTTTCCTGATCGGTTTCGACCTGGATCAGGTCCGACAGCTCGGTCACCCGTTCATTGCAATAGCCGCCCAGATTGAAGGCGCCCTTGCCGTCGACACGGCAGGACATCAGCGCCGTGATCGGGTTGTGCGAGTCGAAGGTCGAAGGCGTCCAGCCCAGCAGGTAGAAGCTGGTGTCGTAGTTGTTCTGGGCCAGCACCTTGCCGAAGTACTTCGACTTGGTCTGCGCCAGCAGATCAATCTTCACACCGATCTTGGCCAGCATAGAGGCCACGGCCTGGCAGATCCGCTCGTCGTTCACATAGCGGTCGTTGGGGCAATCCATGGTGACTTCAAAACCATCGGGATAACCGGCCTCCACCAGCAGGGACTTGGCCTTCTCGACGTCAAAGGGCAGACGCTCGTTCATCGCTGCATTGAAGCCGTTGATCTGCGGCGCGACCATCAGGTTGCTGGGCGTGGCGGAACCACGCATCACCTTTGAGCGGATCGCTTCGATATCGATCGCCTGATAGAAAGCCTGGCGAACCCGCTGATCCTTGAAGGGATTCTTGCCCTTGACGCTGGAGGCGAGCAGTTCGTCACGGTCCTGATCAAAACCGAGGAAGATCGTGCGCGCTTCCGGACCGGTCAGCGGGCTGACGCCGTTGGCGTCTTCCAGGCGTTTCCAGTCCTGAACCGGAATCGGATAAGCCATGTGCACATCACCGGAAATCAGCGCGGCGACACGGGTGGCATCCTGGCTGATCGGGGTGAACACCGCTTCGGTGATGTTGCTCTTGTTCTGACCCCACCAATTGGGATTGGGAACCAGCACCGTCTTCACGTCCGGCTGGCGCTCGGTGACCATGAAGGGGCCGGTGCCGTTGGCGTTGATGTTGGCAAAGTTGCCCTGATCATCGCCCTTCACGTTGGTGGCGGAGGTGGTGTTGTTCTCCGCCGCCCATTCCTTGTCCATGATGTAGAAAATTTCGAGCTGCAGCGGCAGAATCGGGTTCGGCGCCGGGGTCACGATGTCGACCGTATGGTCGTCGACCTTCACCGCCTCTTTGATCAGGCCGGCCACGACTTTCATGTCGGAGCCTTCGGTGTTGATGCGATCAACAGAGAAGAGTACGTCATCGGCATTGAAGCTATTGCCGTTCTGGAACTTCACACCCTTGCGCAGTGTGAAGCGCCAGGTGTCCGGCTTCACGTTTTCCCAGGATGTCGCCAGGGCCGGCACCAACTCCAGATCCGGCGTCCGGGTCACCAGGCCCTCATAGAAGTTGGACTGGAAACCCAGGGTCATGGTCTCAAAAAGTCCATGGGGATCCATGGTCTGAACGTCGCCCTGGAAAGCCCATTTAAAGGTCTTCGCTTCGGCGCCACCCACGGCGCCGCCAATCGCCAGAGCGGCGGCTGCAACAGCGGCTGTAAGGCCGTGGCGCAGACTCTTTCCTCGTCGCAATTTCATTGCTGTCTCCCTCGCAGTCATCCCTGTTCACCCACATCCCTCAGAGATTCCGGTTGCCAAAGGGTCAAACCGGAGAAACTTAGGGGTTTTGTTTTTTCTGTGGGCCACAGCCTAGCCCGATGCGCTCCGGATTCACAAGCCGCTTGCCGCCCCGCCGGGCAGCCTCAACTTCTGGCGGAAACGGGTCTTACGACGCCTTTCGCTTCACGAAGGCGCCGGCTTTCATGATCATCGGAATATGCTTGCCCTGATCCTGCAACACCGACAGGTCTGCCAGAGGATCGCCGTCGACGACGATAAGGTCCGCCAGGGCGCCTTCCGCCACCACGCCGAGTTCGCCCTCGGCGTTCAGCAGGGCGGCATTTACCGAGGTCGCCGAGCGCAGGATTTCAGCGGCTGACAGCACCTCGGCGCGAATCAGGAACTCGCCCGATTGGTGGGCCTGCATATCGCCCAGAAGGTCGGTGCCGAAGCCCACGGTGACGCCGGCCGCCTTCAAGATCTCCAGCGACGTCAGGCCCGCCGCCCGTACCGCTTTCAGCTTCTCCTGGCTGACCGCAGGCAGCCCAAGGTCGGGTCCGAAACGGTGCAGCGCGTCATAGGTCACCAGGGTCGGCACCACGAAGGCGCCCTCCGCCGCGCAAAGCGCCGCCGTCGGTTCGTCGATCAGATTGGCGTGCTCAATGGACCGCACGCCGTATTGCACACAGCGGGAAATCGCTTCCGGTGTATAGGCATGCGCCATCACATAAGTGCGCCAGGAAGCAGCCTCCCAGACGATGGCGCGGATCTCATCCTCTGAATACTGCAGGTTCCAGATCGGATCGCTCGGCGAGGCCACGCCGCCGGAGGCCATGATCTTGATCTGGGTTGCACCCTTGCGCAGTTCTTCGCGGGCTGCCTGCTGAACGGCCGGCACACCATCGGCGATGACGCCGAAGATGTGACTGCCCTGCCCGCAGAAGCAAAAGGCGCTGTGATCCTCCAGCGCGCGAAAGTCTGCATGGCCGCCGGTCTGGGTCAGGGCACGCCCGGAGTAGAAAAGCCTTGGGCCCTGGATGAGCCCCGCCTTGATCGCCATGGCCAGGCCGTAGTCGGCGCCGCCGGCGTCACGCACCGTGGTGAAACCGCGCAGCAGCGCCGCCTCCAGCAGATGGCGGGCGTGCTGGGCCAGCAGGGAACGCGGCATGACTTCCATCTTGGCGAAATCCGGATCTGCCGCCATGGCGTGGAAGTGGGCGTCGATCAAGCCGGGCATCAGGGTGCGCCCGCCCAGATCGATAACCTCCGCGCCATCAGCGGTGATCGGGCGGTCGGACACCTCTTTGATGCGCTCGCCCTCGACGAGGACATGGCGGCCTTCCAATAACTCGGAACCGAGCCCGTCGAACAGCCTGCAGTCTTGGAAAACTATCTGAGCCATCGTCGCGCCCTCCCCCCTTGCTACCGGACCCCGCACAGTCAGCGCATGCTAGGGACTTGTCCGCCTGCTGGCAATTGAGCGCCTGAGATCTGTCCGCCGCTGCGAATACCGCGCAGCACCGCCCGCGCCAGGGGTTCGGCCTCGGCCCAAGGCATACCCGGCTTCAGGCCGTCATCGTAGAGCATCCGAATCAACAAGCGGTCGCGCGCGGTCAGGTCGACCTGCCGACCTGAATCGCTGAAGACCGAGTCCGCCGTCGGCGCCAGATCGTTCATCAGGCCGAAGACCTGGGTCACCTCCTGCACCAGGCAGCCTCGGACGGTGCGCTCCCCACGGTCGCTGCGGATAAAGGCGACGGCGAAGTCGATGCTGCGCCCGCTGGGCCAGCCGCCCCAGACAAAACCGAAGCAGGTTGCGGAGGTCTCCATCCGGGCCAGTAAGGCCTCGTAGCGGCGCCGGTCGGCAATCTTGTGGGCGAAGAGGCCGCGATGGCGGCGGGCCGCGGCGAAGGGATCATCGGCAAGAAAGATCAGCAGGTTGGCCGCCTCAACCGGCGCGGCAGCGATATCCAGGCCGGTGAGCCTCGCAAGCTCGGCAAGGTGACCCGCCGCCATTTGCCGAAAGGCCGGCGGCAGTGGCGCGGCGGTGTCCGCCGTGTCGCCGGCAATCAGGGCAGCCCGGACCGGCAAGGTCCACTTCGCCAGATGGTCCCGGCGCGGACGCGGCTGTCCGTCATTGCCCAGGACCGGGCGCTCGGTCCGGTAGGCAACAGCGCGGAAATCCTGCAGCAGGCCCTCTTCCACCGGATCGGACGGCCCGGACGGCGGCGTACAGCCTGCCGGAACTGTCAGGAGCAGGCAGGAGAACGCCAGGGCCCTGCTCAAAGACCTGATTGGCAGGGCTTCGGTTTTAGCAAAGGTGCCGAGCAAAGAAGCTGCTATGATCCCCTCCATCGCGCCACCTCTGATGTGGCAATCCCGGAAGAGATTGCCTTTGCGCTGCTGCGTTTCAGATTAAGTTTGGAAGTCGCAGCACGCCGAATGTCCCCCTTGTGGCCTGATTGGCCTGAGTGGCCCGAGCGCGAAACCGAAAACCGGAACGGACCAGGAGAACCGCCCCGCAGATGTATGCCTTCTTCGAGCGCCTCTTCAACCCCCTCGCAGAGGCGGAGATCGAACAACCGCCCACCACGACGCGTGCATTCTTTGTCCACTTCCTGGCGCCGATCAAGGGCCTGCTGCTGGTCACGCTCGCCGTTTCCGGCATCGCCGCGATGGCGGAGATCGCGCTTTATGCCTTCCTGGGCAAGCTGGTGGACTGGCTCACCGCCGGCACCCCTGAGACCTTTCTGCAAGATCACGCCTGGGGGCTGACCGCCATGGCCGTGGTCGCGGTGATCCTGCGTCCGGTGGCCACCCTCGTCTCCCGCGGGCTGGTCAACCTCAGCCTGGTGCCCGGCCTGACCAACCGGGTGCGCTGGCTGAACCACCGCTACGTGCTGCGCCAGAGCCTCACCTACTTTCACAACGACTTTGCCGGCCGCATCGCCCAGAAGGTGCTGCAGACCGGTCATGCTCTGCGCGAAGCCGTGGTCAACGTCATCGACGGCGTCTGGTTCCTGCTGATCTACCTTTTCGGCACCCTGGTGCTCTTCGCCGGGATCGACTGGCGCCTGTTGCTGCCGGTCCTCGCCTGGACACTGTCCTATGCTGCGGTGATCTATTTCATGGTACCGCCGGTGCGCCGCAAGTCCGCCGACCTTTCCGAAGCCAATTCGGCGCTCACCGGGCGTATCGTCGACAGCTACACCAACATTCAATCGGTGAAACTGTTTGCCGACAGCGAACGCGAGGACGACTTCGTCGGCGAGGTCGTCGGCCGTCACACCGCAGCGCTGCGCCGCCTGATGCGTTCCGTCATCGGCATGACGATCACGCTCACGCTTTTGAACACCGCCCTTATCGTCCTCGTCGCCGGGCTGTCGATCATGTTCTGGATGGACGGCGGCATCAGCACCGGCGCCATTGCCGTCGCCATCAGCCTGATCATCCGCCTGACCCAGATGTCCGGCTGGATTCTGCGCACCGTGACCAGCCTGTTCGAGAACATCGGCACGGTGCAGAACGGTATCGAAACCATCTCCCAACCCTATGCGGTGCAGGATCACTCAGAGGCCGAAGAATTGGTTGTCGGCGACGGCGCGGTGAACTTCGAGAACATCCGCTTCCACTACGGCAAGACAGAGGGCGTCATCGAAGAATTGTCGCTCACCGTGGGCGCGGGCGAGAAGGTCGGCATCGTCGGGCGCTCCGGCGCCGGCAAGTCGACCCTGGTCAACCTGCTGCTGCGCTTTTACGACCTGGAAAGCGGGCGCATCCTGATCGACGGCCAGGATATCGCCAGGGTCTCCCAGCATAGTCTGCGCCGTCAGATCGCCATGGTGACCCAGGATACCGCCCTGCTGCACCGCTCGATCCGCGACAACATCCTCTACGGCCGGCCCGAAGCCAGCGAGGCGGAGATGCGCCGCGCCGCCGAGCTGGCCGAGGCCCAGACCTTCATTCCGGAGCTGGAGGATATGCAGGGCCGGCGCGGCTTCGACGCCCATGTCGGCGAGCGCGGCGTCAAACTCTCCGGCGGCCAGCGCCAGCGCATCGCCATTGCCCGGGTGATCCTGAAGGACGCCCCGATCCTGATCCTCGATGAGGCGACCTCGGCCCTCGATTCGGAAGTCGAAGCGGCCATTCAAGATCAGCTACAGAACCTGATGACCGGCAAGACCGTGATCGCCATCGCCCACCGCCTCTCCACCATCGCCGCCCTCGACCGTCTGGTGGTGATGGACCAGGGACGCATCGTCGAAGAGGGCAGTCACGAGGACCTGCTGCGCCGGGGCGGCCTCTATGCCCGGCTGTGGGAGCGCCAGTCCGGCGGCTTCCTGGGGCTCAACGAAGCCCGCCGGGCCTCCTGACGCCCGGCAGCGCGTTCCATCGGAATGCCGTGGCCATGCGCCGGGCCCCGGCCCGCTATGCGCCGACAAGACTTGGCCGCACCTGCCCGCGAAGGGTAGGCTGCCGTCAACTGCCGCCGGAAGCGGGGCACAGCTCAAAAGATCGGGAGACAAAAATGACTGCGCGCTCGAACTCGGCGGCAAACCGCGACATCGAATACCACCTGCACCCCTACACCAACGCCCGCAAGAACGAGCACGAAGGCTCGATGATCATGGAACGCGGCGACGGGGTCTATGTCGTCGATGACCAGGGCAACCGCTACCTGGAGGCCATGGCAGGCCTCTGGTGCACCGGCCTGGGGTTCAGCGAAGAGCGCCTGGTAAAGGCGGCGACCGACCAGATGGCCCGCCTGCCCTATTACCATTCCTTTGCACAGAAAACCGCGAGCCCGGTGGTCGACCTCGCCGAAAAGCTCGTCGAGATGACGCCACCGCAGTTGACCAAGGTCTTCTTCGCCAACTCCGGCTCCGAGGCCAACGACACCGCCATCAAGATCGTCTGGTACTACAACAACGCCCTGGGCCGCACGGAAAAGAAGAAGATCATCAGCCGGGTAAAGGGCTATCACGGGGTGACCATCGCGGCCGCCAGCCTGACCGCCATGCCCTATGTGCAGACCGGTTTCGACCTGCCGATCGCCAACATCATCCACACGGGCGCGCCGCACCACTATCGCTTCGCCAAGGAAGGCGAGAGCGAAGAGGCCTTCACCGACCGTCTGGCGCAGGAGCTGGAGGATCTGATCCTGAGCGAAGGACCTGACACCGTGGCCGCCTTCATCGGCGAACCGCTGCAGGGCGCCGGCGGGGTTATCGTGCCGCCGGAAAGCTATTGGGCCAAGATTCAGGCTGTGCTGAAGAAATACGATGTCCTCTTGATCGCCGACGAGGTGATCTGCGGCTTCGGGCGCACCGGACAGATGTTCGGCAGCGAGACCTTCGGCCTCAAGCCCGATATGATGACCCTGGCCAAGCAGCTCAGCAGCGCCTATGCGCCGATCTCCGCCGTCATGGTCTCCGACCCGATCTATCAGGCCGTCGCCGACAGCTCCGACAAGCTCGGCTCCTTCGGCCACGGCTATACCTACGGCGCCCATCCGGTGGCCGCCGCGGTCGCCCTGGAAACCCTGAAAGTCTATGAGGAGCGGGAGATCGTTTCCCATGTCCAGACTGTCGCCCCGCAACTGCAGGAGGGTCTGCGGCGCTTCCAGGACAGCCCCATCATCGGCGAAATCCGGGGCATCGGGCTGATCGCCGCCGCCGAGCTGGTGGCCGACAAGGCCGGCAAGACGCCCTTCGACCCCATCGGCAAGGTCGGCGCCTATTTCACGGCCCGCGCCCAGGCCCATGGGGTGATTTTCCGCAATCTGGGGGATTCGATCGCGGTCTGCCCCCCGATGATCATCACCGAAGCGGAAATCGACCAGTTGCTGGAAGGCTTTGCCGCCGCCCTGGCCGAAACGGAAGCCTGGGTCGCCGAGCAGGGCCTGGCCGCGGTGGCCTGAGGATGGTTTTTTGTTGCCCGTGAACCCCGATTGCTTAAGCAGGTGCATTGGCGCCGAAAGACAAAAAACCCCAGGTTATGCGGCCTATTGACGCGTTGTTCACAAAACTTTGTTAAGTCCGATAGAATGAATTATGACCAGTTCTGTCGGGCTTGTTAAAGTTGTGGACAAATTGGGCCAAAAACACTGCGGAGCCACTTGATGAACATCAAGGACCACTCCGTCTGAACGACTAAAATGGCCGGCAAGCGGGGCATGAGACGCCGCGAAACGGATTGAGAGATATCAAGCGCATGGACTTCGAGCGTTTTTTTGCTGAAGAGATGGCCGGGCTGAAAGCCGAGGGCCGTTACCGGATTTTCGCCGATCTTGAGCGCAAGATGGGCAATTTCCCCCAAGCCACCTATCACGGCCCCAACGGGGTCGAGGCAGTCACGGTCTGGTGCTCCAACGATTATCTCGGCATGGGGCAACACCCGGTGGTTACGGGGGCGATGCACGAAGCGATCGAGCGCTGCGGCGCCGGCGCCGGTGGCACCCGCAACATTTCCGGCACCAACCATTACCATGTGCTTCTGGAAGAAGAACTGGCGGCCCTCCATGGCAAGGAATCGGCGCTGCTCTTCACCTCCGGCTATGTTTCCAACTGGGCGGCGCTGGGCACCCTGGCAAGCCGCCTGCCGGACTGCACGGTCTTCTCCGATTCCATGAACCACGCCTCGATGATCGAAGGCATCCGCCAGAGCCGGGCGAAGAAAGCGATCTTCCGCCACAACGACCCGGAAGATCTCGACCGCAAGCTCACGGAAGCCGGCCCCGAAGGCGCCAAGCTGGTCGCCTTTGAGTCGGTCTACTCCATGGACGGCGACATCGCGCCGATCGCCGAGATCTGTGACGTCGCCGAGCGCCATGGCGCCATGACCTATCTGGACGAAGTCCACGCCGTCGGCCTCTATGGCGCCGAAGGCGGCGGTATTTCACAGCGCGACGGGGTGGCCGACCGGGTGACGGTCATCGAAGGCACGCTGGGCAAGGCCTTCGGCGTCATGGGCGGTTACATCACCGCCTCCGCCAACCTGACCGATTTCGTGCGCAGCTTTGCTTCCGGCTTCATCTTCACCACCTCCCTGCCCCCGGCGATCGCCGCGGGCGCCCGGGCCAGCGTCGCCTACCTGCGCCGCAGCCAGGCGGAGCGTGCGGCCCATCAGGAACGCGCGGCCACCTTGAAGCAGCGCCTGGAGGCTGCCGGCATACCCGTGATGCCGTCGGAAAGCCATATCGTGCCGATTTTGGTTGGTGATCCGGTGGCCTGCCGGGCGGTCACCGACCGCTTGATGAGTCAATACGGCATCTATGTGCAGCCGATCAATTATCCCACGGTGCCCCGGGGGACCGAGCGTCTGCGCCTCACCCCCTGCCCGCTGCACAGCGACGGCGATATGGACCATCTGGTGAACGCCCTCAGCGAGATCTGGCAAGCCATGGACCTGCGGCGCGCGGCCTGAAGCGGAGCGCCGGAGCCGCGGACTCCGTTGTCCTGTGACCTGTTATCGCAGCGGTTGATCCGCCAAAGCGGGTCATGACCTGTGGCACCGACCATCAGAGCACAAATAAGACACCTTTTCAGGGATTGCCCAAGCCGTCACGGCGGGTAAAGCTGTGATTCGAAGGGGCAAAATACGGCCCGCGGGGCTCTGTTGGCCTACTTGGCTGGCTGTGTCTGGCTGGCCTCTGGGCGCCGGCTCAGTCATCGTGCCCGGGAAACGACGAGATCGGGGATCGCCATGCGCGAAAGTGCGATAGCAGCAACACTGAGACAGGCATCGCTCGCCGCCGTCCTTGGCGGCGCTTTGGCAGGCGCTGCCGGTTCCGCGACAGCGCAGGAGACCGTAACCGGCGAAAGCCTGGTTGTCGTCTCCTGGGGCGGCATCTATGCGCGCAGCCAGCAAGAGGCTTTCCTGGAGCCCTTCACAAAGATGAGCGGCCTGGAGGTCATCAGCGAGGACTATCGCGGCGGTCTGCGTGAGATCCGTGCCCAGGTCCAGGGCGGCGATGTTTACTGGGATGTCGTGGATATCACGCCCGGCGATGCGGAAGCCGCCTGCGAAGAGGGGCTTTTGGAGAGACTGCCCCTGTTGCTGCCGCCGGCGCCTGACGGCACCTCTGCGGTCGAGGACTTCCTGCCCGGCACCCTGCAGGCCTGCGCGGTGGGCTCCACCGTCTGGTCGACGGTTCTCGCCGTCGACAGTGACCGGGCCGGCGAAAACCAGCCGGATAAACTGGCCGACCTCTTCAACCTTGCGGACTTTCCCGGCCGCAGGGGCCTGCGCAAAACCCCGAAGGTCAATCTGGAATGGGCCCTGATCGCCGACGGCGTTCCGGCAGACGAGGTCTACGAGGTGCTGGCCAGCAATGCTGGCGTCGCGCGCGCTTTCGCCAAACTGGACACCATCAAAGACCAGATCGTCTGGTGGGAAAGCGGCGACGAACCGGGCAAATTGCTCGACCGGGAAGCCGTCATCATGACCTCCACCTACAGCAGCCGCATCTTCAACGACGTCGCCGTGGAGAAGAAGCCCTACAGCCTCATCTGGGACCATCAGGTCTGGGACGTGGATCTCTGGGCGGTCCCCAAGGGCGCGCAAAACAAGGAGCAGGCGATTGAGTTCGTCCGCTTCGCCACCGGTACCGTACCCCTTGCGAGTTTCACCAAGACGATGCCCTACGGCCCCGCACGGCGATCCGCCAACGCTCTGGCCGGCCCCTATGCGTTGGCTGAGGACGTTGAGATGGGACCGCTGCTGCCAACATCGGAGGAGAACTTCGCCGTATCACTGCGCAGCAGTGCCGCCTTCTGGAGCCAGAACGGCGAAGAACTGGTGGAAAAATTTAACCTGTGGGTGACAAGATAGGTCTAAAGAAGGCTCTTAATTGCGAATCGTTCTCAAATAGATGGACAGTCCCGGTTTGCAGGTCTATATTGAGGTCGTGTTGAGTTAGATCCCCGGCATCCCGATGGTTCCGCCCAACGGCGAACCAAGCGAGCAGAGGCATCATGTACCGCGACAATACGCTGATCCCCAGTGAAGCGATCCGACTGCTGGCCCTTGGCATGCTGGCCAGCGCCCCGCTCTCCTATGCCGCTTTGGCGCGCGAGGTGCGTCATTTCACCGGCCGCATTGTCGGCCCGTCACTCGATCTGGTCGGGGCCCCGCTGGAAGTTTTGAAGGTGGAGGGTCTCGTCGACACGGTCGATGCCGGTGCGGAAGGCGAAGAAGCCACCCTGACCGTCACGGATCAGGGCCGCAGCGAAATGCTGCGCCTTCTGGCCGCCAATGTGCGCCCGCAGGTCAGCGACCTCAACAAGTTGATCATCGCGCTGAAGATGCGCTTCCTGCATCTGATGCCTGTCGAGGACCAGAAGATCCAGGCCGAGTTGTTGCACGACATCTGCGAGCGGGAACTGGCGCGGCTCAACGATCTGCGCGAACATCACGCCACGGAAGGCGGCCACCTGCGCGACTGGCTTGACCTTGAAGTCGCCCAGACACGGGCCCGCCTCGACTGGCTCGCGGGCCTGCACGGGCGCCTCGCCTAGAACAGACTCACCAGGTAGAACAAACTTACCAGGAGCGACGCTTGCGCTGCCGGCTCAGTAAAGGTGCTGGCCGCCGGTGACGAAGATCTCGGTGCCGGTGACATAGCCGAAATCCTCAGTACAGAGTCGGAAGACCGTCGCCGCCACCTCCTCCGGCCGGCCCATGCGGTGCAGGGGAATACGGGGGATCAGCGCTTCGTATTCCTCGCCGATCATGGCGGTTTCGATCTCCCCGGGCGCCACCGCGTTGACCCGGATATCCAGTTCCGCAAACTCAACAGCCATTTCGCGGGTCAGCGCCGACAGGGCCGCTTTTGAAGTGGAATAGGCCGAACCGGCAAAGGGGTGCACCCCGTGACCGGCGATCGAGGTGATGTTGACGATAGCGCCGGCGCCCTTGCGCAGCGGCGTGGCAAAACCGCGGCCGAGCGCCAGAGGGGCGAAGAGGTTCAACTCGAAGACCTCGCGCCAATGGTCGAGGTCACCGTTCAAACAGCCGAGGCGTTCCTTGAATTCGGTTTTCGGCGAAACGGCCGCATTGTTGACCAAGGCATGGACCGGTCCATCGCCGATCAATGCCAAGGCCTCTTCCAGAAAACTGTCCACCGCTGCCTGATTGGCCAGGTCCGCGGTAATGTGATGGGTCCAGTTCGGATCGCGGAGACAGTGTTCCGGCACGTCTTCGCGCGAACAGGTGATCACCTCCCAGCCCTCGTCGCTGAAACGTTTCACCGTCGCATGCCCGATCCCGCGGCTGGCGCCGGTCAGGACCACTCTTTGCCGATCTTGCTTCATGGCGCGATCATATACCCCGCGCTGCATCATGCCAGTGCGGAATATGGCGACAGGGCCGATTGAAGCAAAAAGAGTCTGGAGCCGCCCTAGCGAACGGACACCACACGAAAGGTGCGCAGGGCGCCGTCGTGTTCACGGATCGAAACGTACTCGCCTTCCTTGAAGATATGCGATTCGAATTTGAAGCCGACCTCGTCGTCGTCCGGATCGCCGTCAATGTCGTAGTGAAAGGCCCACTTGCCGCCGCGGGTGTGGCGCAGATGGCCGCTCTCGTCCCCTTCACCCTCCCAGAAACGCGTCACGCGGCAGGCGGCCCGGTTCTTGCGCCACCCTTCGGCATCGATATGGCCTTCACCGGTCAGCGGTACGCGCATCTCATAGCCTCTTTCCGGAGAACCATTGGGAAAGTCATGGTCCCGGGCAAGTTCCAGGCGGATGGTCTTCAAGGTCATTGATCCTCCAAAAGAGACGTTTACAGCAAATCCGAACCGCCAATCTCAGGCGCAGTTCACATTCCGGTCGACTGCAGATCGCTATGGTTCCGGACGAAGTGGCGCAGGACCAACCGCAGATGCAGGGCATGCTTCAGATCATTGCGTTGCTCGGCATCGGCGATGTCTTCGAGAATGATCCGCTTCAGCGCAGGTATCCCGTTCGGCTGATGCAACAGATAGTTGCCATACTCCGCCGCAACGATCTCAGGCACATGCTCGTGTTCGGAAATCGCTGCGATCTCATCCTCGTTCAGCTCCGACAAGGCTATGCAGTCTTCCAAGGTCAACATTCGCTATCCTTCCCAAAGAGCAGCCCTCGGACCGCCCGGAGGAAATTCCGCGATCAAAGGGAGGCGGGCTTCAGTGCATCATCAGCACGGGGATCTTGGCGTGCTCGAGGATGCCCTGGGTGGCGCCGCCGAGGATACGTTCGCGCAGCCGGCTGTGGCCGTAGGCCCCCATGACCAGCATGTCGGCATGGGCATGGTCGGCCTGCTCCAGAAGGCCGGCAGCGATGCTCTCCGAACCCGGCGTATAGGCCCAGGTCTTGGCTGCGACCCGATGACCGGCGAGATAGCGGGCCAGCGCACTCGGGTCCGCCTCACCGCCCTCGCGGGCCGTAATCGCGACCACGCTTTCCGCTTCTTTCAGCAACGGCAGGGCCGCGGTGACCGCGCAGGCGCCCTCCTTGGAACCGTCCCAGGCGACCGCGATTTTCTTGCCGAAGTTCTTGCTGTTCGACACCGGCGCCAGAAGCACCGGCCGGCCGCTGCCGAAAAGCGCCGCATCCAGGGTGGCCTCTCCATCGCCTTCAAAGGCCGCTGGAAACGGCAACACGATCAGATCGCTCAGGCGTCCGAGGCGTTCCACCTGTTCCGCCTCTCGGCCGGTCAGGCGATGCAGGCAGACACTGAATTGCCCAGGCTCCGGCGGCAGCCCGGGATCCGTTTCCGGCAGGCCCGCGCCGCTGCAATGGCGTTTGTAGCTCTTGTCCACCGTTTCGCGCCGCGCAACGTTGCGGGCGTCGACCGAGGCCATAATCTGTTCCATCGCCGTCGCCGACATTCCTTCGCCGACAAAGGGCATCAGGTCGCGCGCGTCGTTCTCGACGTGCAGAAATTCGACTCTGGCGCCGAAGCGCTGTCCCAGGTCGATGGCTGCAGTCATCGCAGCTTCGCATCCGGCACCGCCGTCGGTTACGGCAAGAACATTGGCCCAAACCATCATATGTATCCTCTAACCCGTGAAACCAGGAAAACGCCCTGACAACGTCAATTAGAGATGAGATGGGGCCGTTCGGGCATTGACTTGGGTCAAGCGTCCTGGCCGCTCAACGACAGCCCCAGAAATTCTGGTTATACAAAAGCTTAAGCCCGTCCCTAGGCGAAATCGCTGCGCTCCTCTTCTATACCGAAGGGGTCCTGATGAAGGATTATCTCTGCGCCGGGAAAAGCCTGGCGCAATTCGGCCTCCACCTCATCGGCGATGTCATGCGCCTTCAGCAGAGAAAAGGCGCCATCCATTTCGATATGTCCCTGGATAAAGATTTGCGGACCCGATGCACGGGTGCGCAGGTCATGCAACCCTTTCACCGAGGGATGCGCCAAGGCCAGGTCGATGATCCTGCGCCGGTCCTGCTCGGGCAGTTCGCGGTCCATCAGCATGTCCATGGCGCCGGCGGAAATCTGCCAGGCGTTGTAGAGAATGTAGACGGCAATCGCCAGGCCGAAGACCGGATCGGCATAACGCCAGCCGAGCTGCGCGGTAATCACCAGGGCGACGATGACGGCGGCGTTGACCAGAATGTCGCCGACGTAGTGTAGCGAATCCGCCTTGATCGCCAATGAGCCGGTCCGGCGGATGACATAGCGCTGCAGCGTGACAAGGCCAAGCGTTGCCAGAATCGAAAACACCATGACCGCGATACCGATGTCGCCGTTGGTCAGGGGGCGCGGGGAAACGAAGCGCTGGCTGGCTTCGATCATCAGGAAGACCGCCGAGCCGGTGATGAACGCGGCTTGGCCGAGAGCGGCCAGGGGTTCGGCTTTGCCGTGGCCGAAGCGGTGTTCGCGGTCGGCCGGCACCAGCGCGTGACGCACGGCGATGAGATTGACGATGGAGGCCGCCACGTCGAGCAGCGAGTCAACCAGGGTGGAAAGAATACTGACCGAATCCGTCAGCAGGAAAGCAACCAACTTCACGACGATCAGCACCGTCGCTGTGACGACCGAAGCCGTGGTGGCGAGCTTCAGCAGACTGGCCGCTTCCGGCCCTGTCAGACGCTGAGGCCCGCTGCTCACGGAAACAGCCGCTCGGTCGTCCAGTCCTCGCCCACGCGGGTATAGACCAGACGGTCATGCAGACGGAAGGCGCCGTCCTGCCAGAACTCGATGAGCCTTGGGACCACGCGGAAGCCGGACCAGTGAGGCGGCCTCGGTACCTTGCCGAGGCCGTATTTTGCAGCGAACTTCGCGACACGCTTCTCCAGCTCGAAGCGGCCCTCCAGCGGGCGCGACTGATCGCTGGCCCAGGCACCGATCTGGCTCTGCTTCGGGCGGGAGGCGAAATACTCGTCGGCCTCTGCCGCGCTCACCTGCTCGACCGCGCCCTCTATCCGAACCTGGCGGCGCAGGCTCTTCCAATGAAACAGCATGGCGGCCTTGGGGTGGTCGAGCAGCTGCCGGCCCTTACGGCTCTCGTAGTTGGTGTAGAAGACGAATCCGCGCGCGTCATAGCCCTTCAGCAGGACCATACGCGAAGAGGGCATGCCGTCCTCGCCGACCGTGGAAAGCGAAAGCGCCGTGGGGTCGTTGGGCTCGGCGGATTCCGCTTCCGCCAGCCAGGATTTGAAGATTTCCAGCGGATCTGCAGGGGCATCCGCCCTAATCTGGATTGGCAAGCTCATGCGAAGCTTTATTCCTGTTAGATTTGCCTTATTTGAAACATATAGCGGCGATATAGCCTAGAAAACCGATATCCCCGGCGAATATGCTGGTCGGGGATGTTTTCGGTGCTTTGCGCGTAGTACCAACAGGCCGCCATTAGCGGGCGTCGGCCCCGGAATCGTCGACGACGGGGCAATTCTTCGAGAGAGGTTTTTTCTATGAGATTCAAAGTCGTCATCGCCGCTGCCGCGATCGCCCTGACCACCGCCGCCTGCGAAGGCGTCGGTACCAAGCAGACCATCGGCACCCTGGCAGGCGGTGCTGCGGGCGGCCTTTTCGGCGCCCAGTTCGGCAGTGGCTCCGGCCAGTTGGCCGCGACCGCCGCCGGCGCCCTGCTCGGCGCCTTCGTCGGCAGTGAAATCGGCCGTACCATGGACGAGGTCGACCGGCTGAAGGCCCAGCAAGCTTACAACAAGGCGACCACCGCACCGGTCGGCGAGAAAATCACCTGGAGCAACCCGGACACCGGGAACAGCGGCTCGGTCACGCCGACCCGCGAAGGGACCTCTTCGACCGGGGCCTATTGCCGCGAGTTCCAACAGACCGTGACCATCGGCGGCAAGCAGGAAGAAGCCTACGGAACAGCCTGCCGCCAGCCCGACGGCGCCTGGGAAATCCAATCCTGACGGACCGGGGGGCATAAACGGCCCTCCAGTTCGCCTGCTTACCGATATGCAAGACCGCTCTTGGGTCGGACCGACGAAGGGAGTATCCTGCCGGGATGCTCCCTCTCGTTGATTCGGCCTTCTTGCGCTGAGACTGGCCCATGCAGGATCCCTATAAGCTTTTGAACATTGACCGCTCCGCCTCCCAGGAGGACGTGAAGCGCGCCTACCGCAAACTCGCCAAGGAACTGCACCCGGACATCAACCCGGGCAACGCCGCGGTGGAGCAGCAGTTCAAGGAGATCTCTCAGGCCTACAGCATCCTGGGCGATGCCGAGAAACGGAAGCGCTTCGACCGCGGGGAGATCGATGCCAGCGGCCAGGAAACACCCTGGAAGGGTGGCTTCTACCGCAATCACGCGGGCACCCGGCATGGCGCCAAGTACAACCCCTTTGATTTCGGCGAGACCGACAGCGCCGACGATATCTTCGCCGACCTTTTCGGCGCCCGCACGCGCCGGGTTCGTCGGCCCGGCGCCAACATCTCCTACACGGTCCCGATCTCTTTTCTGGAAGCTGCCCAGGGCGCCAAGAAACGCATCAAGCTGGCCGACGGCAAAACGCTGGACGTACAGATCCCACCGGGCACCGAGGATCGTCAGTCCCTGCGGCTGAAGGGCCAGGGCATGCCCGGAGTCGGCGGCGGCCCGGCCGGCGACGCTTTGGTGGAGGTGCAGATCCAGGCCCACCCCTTTTTCGAGCGCAAGGGCAACAACGTGCATCTGGAATTGCCGGTGACCCTGCAGGAGGCGCTGTTGGGGGCGACGATCACCGTGCCCACGGTGCACGGCAATGTTTCGATGAAGATCCCTGAAGGATCGAACTCCGGCACCACGCTGCGGCTCAAAGGCAAGGGAATCCAGGCCAAGGACTCTGCGGAGATCGGCGATCAGTACGTGAAGTTGCGGGTCATGCTGCCGGATCGGCCGGACCAGGAACTGCGCGATTTCGTCGAAAGCTGGAGCCAGTCGCACGGCTACGATCCGCGGCGCAAATCCGGCATGACCTGAACGGACGAAGTCCCATGTCCCTCAGGCAGGCCGCAACAGGCAGATAGGCTAATGGAGACCCGGTAGAATGGAATTCGAAGAGGTCTTGGCCGAATTGGACATCGGCGCCAGCGAGCTGCACAACTGGATCGAACAGAATTGGGTTCTGCCGGTCCGCGAACAGGAAACCTTTGTTTTCGACGACGCCGATGTCGCCCGCGTGCGCCTGATCGCAGAGTTGCGCAGCGACATGGGCGTCAACGACGATGCCATTCCCGTGGTACTGCGGTTGCTCGACCAGATCTACAGCCTGCGCCGTGCCTTGTCAGACCTCAACGACGCGATTGCAGTTCTGCCGGAGGATGTTCAGGAACAACTCCGCGACAGCCTGGCCGACCGCAGCGACGACACCGACAGCCACCATGGGCAGAGTTAATCAGCCCTCGTCGCGCGGCAAGGGATGCAGGCGCGCAACGCCATCTGGGGTCTCGGTCTCCGAAGCTTCGTCCAAGAGGGTCGCCAGGCTTTTGCCGCGAACATCCGCCATCATCTGACCCGCGGAGCGGACGATCTGGTCGACTCCTTCGGGCCAGCCCTCACCCGGTTCGAGGTCCAGATCAATCGCCTGCAACAGTTCTTCCAGGCTGGTTGCCGTCAGATCGCGTGACAGCACCCAACGCCCGTTGCCGCGGCTCACAAAACCGTGCCTGTTCAAGGCATGCATGACCTTCGACAACTCGTCGAGCCCGGCCGGAAGTTGGCGGGTCAGGGCCGATTCCTTCATGACCGTGCCCGCCCGCGCGGCCGAGCGCAGGCGAAAGAGTAGTGAGAGTGCCAGAGCCAAGCGCGGGCCGGGCCCATAGCGCGCCGTGCGCAGACGGTCGACAAGCCGCCACTCCGGCGCCGCGGCGGCGACCTCAGCCCCGAACAGCACCACGGCCCAGGAGAGGTACATCCAGATCAGAAAAATCGGCACTGAAGCGATGGCCCCGTAGATGACCTCGTAGGAGGGAAACTGCTTCAGGTAGAAGGCAAAGCCGAACTTCAAGGCCTCCGAGAGAACAGCCGCAACAAGCGCCCCGACCAGCGCATGGCGCAGCGCCACATTGCGCGCCGGCACCACCGCATAGAGCACCGTGAAGGCGCAGGTGGTGAGCACGAAGGGCAGCAGCCGCGTCAGTCCGAAGGCACGGTCCCCCTGCGCCAGCAAGGTCGTCGCAAAGCCATAGCTCGACAAAGACAGGGAGATGCCGAGGAAGATCGGTCCGACGGTCAGCACCATCCAATAGGCCATGATCCGCACCATCAGCGGGCGCGGCTCGGTAACGCGCCAAATGCCGTTAAAGGCGCCGTTGATCGTCGACAGCAAAAACAGCGCGGTTACCGCCAGGGCGGCGGTCCCGAAGCCCGTCATGCCGCGGGCATTCTCGACAAAGGTCGCAAGCTGATCGCTGACCTCCACCCCCGCATTGGGCACCAGATTCTCGAACAGAAAGATCTGCGCGTCCTGGCGCAGATGTTCGAAAGCCGGAAAGGCCGACAACAGGCCCAGACAGATTGCCAGAATCGGCACCATGGCCAGCAAGGATGCATAGCTGAGCTGGGTTGCCGTGCGCAGACACTGGTCCGCGGCGAAGCGCTGCCCGCAATAGGCGGCAAAACCCGTCAGACTGCGCAGGAATCCCGAAAAGTCGGGCGTTTTCATGGCTGGCTCCCGCTGTTCCGGCAAGCTTATGATCCTGCTCCATTTTACACCAGAATTCCGCAGAAAAGTGGGATTATTGCGCTGTCACAGCGTTGACCCGGCAGGCCTTTGGTGTAGGATGCCGCTCTTTCCGCAAAGCCTTTGTATTCTGACCGACATTAAGGAATTGGAATGACCGAGCCCCAACCGCTGATGGCCGGAAAACGTGGTCTTGTCATGGGTGTGGCCAATGATCGGTCAATTGCCTGGGGTATCGCCAAGTCCGCCTATGATCAGGGCGCCGAACTGGCTTTCACCTATCAGGGCGAGGCGCTGGAAAAGCGGGTGCGCCCGCTGGCGCAGTCGGTCGGATCGGACATTGTCGTGCCCTGCGACGTCACCGACGACGGCTCGATCGATCAGGTTTTCCAGGAGATCGAAAAGAAGTGGGGCAAGCTGGACTTCCTGGTCCATGCCATCGCCTACGCCGACAAGGAAGAGTTGAAGGGCAAGTATCTCGAGACCAGCCGCGACAACTTCGTGCGCAGCCTGGATATCTCCTGTTACTCGCTGACCGCGATCAGCCAGCGTGCCGTGCCGCTGATGAAGGAAGGCGGCAGCATTCTCACACTGACCTACTACGGCGCCGAGCGGGTGATGCCGCACTACAACGTCATGGGTGTCGCCAAGGCCGCGCTGGAGGCAAGCGTGCGCTATCTGGCGGCCGATCTGGGTGACCAGGGCATTCGGGTCAACGCAATCTCGGCCGGTCCGATCAAGACCCTTGCCGCCTCCGGCATCGGCGACTTCCGCCATATCCTGAAGTGGAACGAGCTGAATTCGCCGCTGCGCCAGAACGTCAGCATCAATCAGGTCGGCGGCTCCGGCCTCTATCTGTTGTCGGATCTTTCCGCCGGCGTCACCGGCGAGGTGCATCACGTCGACTCCGGCTATCACGTGGTCGGGATGATGGCCGTCGATGCGGCACCGGCTGTCGCCGAGATGCTGAAAAACTTCACGCCTCAGTCTTAGGCCCCCGGGACGCAGCTGCCATGGCGGGAAACAGCTTCGGCGAAGCATTTCGATTCACCACCTGGGGCGAGAGCCACGGGCCGGCAATCGGTTGCGTTGTCGACGGCGTGCCGCCGCGCATTCCGCTTGAGGCAGCCGAGCTGCAAAGCTGGCTCGATGCCCGCAAGCCCGGCCAGTCGCGCTTCACCACCCAGCGCCGCGAACCGGACCAGGTAAAGATCCTCTCCGGCGTCTTCGAAGGCATGACCACCGGCACACCGGTTTCGCTGCTCATCGAAAACCAGGATCAGCGTTCCAAGGACTACGGCGATATCGCCGACAAGTTCCGTCCGGGCCATGCCGACTACACCTACTGGCAGAAATACGGCATCCGCGACTACCGCGGCGGCGGCCGTTCCTCGGCGCGGGAAACCGCCATGCGGGTCGCCGCCGGCGGAATCGCCCGCAAAGTGCTGGACCATGTGCTGCCCTTGCCGGTTTCCATTCGCGGCGCCCTGGTGCAGATGGGCCCGCACAAAATCGAACGGGCGAACTGGGACTGGGCGCAGATCACGGAAAACCCTTTCTGGTGTCCCGACCCGGCCGCCGCCAAGGATTGGGAAGGCTATCTCGACGGCCTGCGCAAGGCCGGCTCCTCCATCGGTGCGGTGATCGAGGTGGTGGCCAGCGGCGTGCCCGCGGGCCTGGGCGAGCCGATCTACGACAAGCTCGACGCCGACCTTGCCAAGGCGATGATGTCGATCAACGCGGTGAAGGCCGTGGAGATCGGCGCCGGCCTGGAGGCCGCCGCCCTCAGTGGCGAAGAAAACGCCGACGAGATGCGCACGGAAGGCAACCGCGTTGTCTTCACCTCCAACAAAGCCGGGGGCGTGCTGGGCGGCATCTCAAGCGGCCAGGACGTGGTCGTGCGCTTCGCGGTGAAGCCGACCTCCTCCATCCTGACTCCGCGCAAGACCGTGGACCGCCACGGCGCGGAAACCGAAATCGTCACCAAGGGGCGCCACGACCCCTGCGTCGGTATTCGCGCGGTGCCGGTCGGCGAAGCCATGATGGCGATCGTGCTGGCCGATCACCTGCTGCGCCAGCGTGCGCTCTGCGGCGATATCGAAAACTGAAGCCACATTTGCATCTGCACAGGCGGTTAGCGGGCCGATAAAACCAAAAAACCCCCTCACCCCGACCCTCTCCCACAAGGGGAGAGGGGGAACCAAAAAAGGGTCGCCATACAACCCTCTCCCCTTGTGGGAGAGGGAGGGGCCCGCGCAGCGGGAGGGTGAGGGGGACGCCCTCTCCAGCGAAGAAAACCGCCCTCTAGCGCTCGAAGACCGCAACCAGTTCCAGGTGGCCGGACCAGGGGAACTGGTCGATTGGGGTTGCTTCTTTCAGGCGGTAGCCGCCGTCCACCAAGCTGCGGGCGTCGCGGGCAAAGGTCGTCGGATTGCAGGAGACGGCGATCACCAGGGGAACGTCGCTGGCCGCCAGTTCGCGGACCTGTTCGCGGGCGCCGTTGCGCGGCGGGTCGAAAACAACCATATCGCCGCCGGAAAGCTCGTCGGCCAATACCGGGAAGCGGGCGAGATCACGGACCTCGGCGGTGATGCGGGCGGCCCGGTCTGAGCGTCGTGCGGCGGCGGAGAGCGCGGCCACGGCGTCCCGCTCCCCCTCGGCGGCATAAACCTCCAACCGCTCGGCGAGGGGAAAAGAAAAGGTCCCACAGCCGGAAAACAGATCGGCGGCCGTCTTTGCCGTCTTCGGTGTCGCGGCCATCACGCGGTCGACGAGGACCTGCTGCCCCTCGGCACTGGGCTGCACGAAACCGCCGGGCGGCGGCACCACCGGCACACCGCCAAAGGTCAACAGGGGTTCGCGCCGCAGACTGACGAGTTCGGCCTCCGCCCCGCTGTCGGCCCAGGAAAGACGCGCCAGGTCGGCGGTCTCGGCGAAAGCCGCCAGCAGCTCGCGGTCGCGCAGCGCCAAAGGATGGCGCGAGTCGATCAACAGATCGAGGCCGGTTTCGCTTTCAAGCAGCGTAATCCGCGCCTCCTCCCGTACCGACAGCAGCGCGCCCAGAAAGTCGTGCAGCGGCGGCAGCAAGGCCGTGACGCCCGGTGTCGCCAGCAGACAGTGGTCGATATCCACCAGTCGGTGGGACTCACGCTCGTGATAGCCGAGCAGGACCGTCTTTGCGGTTCGGGTGGCGGACAGCACCAGACGGCGGCGCCGTCCCGGCGGGATCTTCACCAGGGGGTTCAGCTTCCCGGCTTCCAGGCCACGGCGCTCCAGGGCCTGCGGCAGCAACGCGGCCTTCCAGTCGCCATAGGCCGCCTCGTCGAAGTGCTGCAGGGCACAGCCGCCGCAGGGCCCGAAGAATGGACAGGGTGGTTCGGCGCGCAGAGGACCGGCCTCCAGCAACTCGATCACCGTGCCCTTGAAGCCGCCGCTGCGCTCCCCGGTCACCCGGGCCAACACCCGGTCGCCGGGCACGGTCTGGGGCAAAAACAGCGGCCGGCCGTCGATCTCCGCCAGGCCGTCGCCTTTGGCGCCGAGGCCGCTGATCACGACTTCCGCCTGACGGCCACCGCCGCCGCGCGCTCTACGGCGCAAGGATCACCTGCTCGAAGCCGTTGTCCGCAGGGGCCGGAGGACCGTAGGGGTTTGGGTGTATCGCTGGAACCACGTCTGAAAACCACGCTTGTCGTCGGAAGTGCGGGAGACTGCGCTGAAGACCGCGTGCTGACAAGCCCGGTTTTGGATGACTCAGCCCGGCTTGACGACAAGCCCCATTGCGACAAATCGCACTGACCTAGCGCTAAAATTTCACTGGCACTGACAGCGCGCAAAGGCTGATATAGGCCCATGACACGAATCATTCTCTTCATTCTCAAGTGTTTCGTCGGGATTTTCGCGACGATCGGATTGCTCGTCGCCGCCGGAATCCTGGCCGGCGGACTGCTTTTGCAGAACTTCAGCGGCTGGCAGCCGAAGTTGGCCGAGTTGCCGGAAGATTCCGTCTTGGTGCTGGACATGGCCGACGGCCTGATCGAGCAGCGCTCAGACAATCCCCTGGGTCAGATCTCCATGGGTTCAGCCCTGATCCTGCGCGATGCGGTCGACAGCCTGCATGCGGCGGCCCGCGACGAACGTGTGAAAGGCCTTGTGATCCGCGCCGGCTGGGGCAATCCCGGGCTCGCCCAGATCCAGGAGCTGCGCGATGCCATCGTCGACTTTCGCGCCCGGGGCAAACCGGTGACCGCATTTGCCGAGACCTTCGGGGAAGCCGGCAACGGCACCCTGCACTACTATCTCGCCTCCGCCGCCGGGGAAATCTGGGTGCAGCCCTCCGGGGATGGCGACAGCACCGGCTTTGCCATGGAGCAGCCGTTCCTGCGCCAGCTGCTTGACGAATATGGTGTCCGCGCCCAGGTCGGTCAGCGCGAGGAATACAAGGGCGCCATGGCGATGTTCACCGAAACCCGCCTGCCCGAAGCGCAGCGCCGCAATCTGCAGCGCTATCTGGATTCCACCCTCTCCCAGATCGTTACCGCTGTGGCCGAGGCCCGCAACCTGGAGGCCGGCGCCGTGCGCGGCCTCATCGACAACGCGCCTCACCGCGGCAGCGACGCCTTGCAGCGCGGACTGGTCGACAAGCTGGGCTACTGGGATGAGGCCAGTAATGCCGTCGAGGTTGCCGCCGGGCCGGAGGCCGAGCTTGTCTCCCTGCGCGACTATGCCAGGGCAACCGCCGGGGAAGACAACGGGGCGCTTGAGGACGCCCCGATCATCGCCCTGGTGCATGGCAGCGGTCCCATCGTGCTCGAACAGGGCGAAAACGATCCCGTGTTCGGCAACGTCTCCATGGGCGCAGTCGATGTTGCCGACGCCCTGGCCACGGCAATCGATGATCCTGAGGTGGCCGCGATCCTGTTCCGGGTCGACAGCCCCGGCGGGTCTTACGTGGCTTCAGACACCATCTGGCGCGAAGTCCAGCGGGCCCGCGACCTGGGCAAGCCGGTCGTCGTCTCGATGGGCAATGTCGCCGGATCGGGCGGGTACTTCGTCTCCGCAGCGGCGCACAGCATCGTCGCCCAGCCCGGCACCCTCACCGGCTCGATCGGCGTGGTCACCGGCAAATTCGCCCTGAATGAACTCTGGCAGGACCTGGGGGTAAACTGGGACGGTGTGCAGGCCGGGCGCCGGGCCAATCTCTGGAGCCCCCATGCGCCCTTTTCCCGCGAGGAATGGGACTGGCTGCAGTCGACCCTGGATACGACCTACGCTGACTTCACGGAAAAGGTTGCGCGCGGCCGCAACCTATCGCGTGAAGAGGTTCTGGCGGCTGCAGGCGGACGCATCTGGTCCGGCGAAGATGCCCTCGCCGCCGGCTTGGTGGATGACCTGGGCGGTTATCGCAAGGCGCTGAACCTCGCCAAGGAAGCGGCCGGCATTCCCGCAGATGCGGCGGTGCAGCTCTTGGCCTATCCGGAAGAGCGCGACCCCTTCTCGGCCTTGCTGGAAGACGCCATGGGTGGGGAGATCGAAAACTCGGCGGTACGTACGATGGTGCGCAGTCTGGCTCGCCTGGCCCAGGCGCTGGCGCCGCTGGTCGGGGCCCTCGAAAGCCTCAACGCCGATCCCCGCGGCCAGACCCTGCATACCGGACCGGTTCCCGATACGGCGCTGCGATAAGATGCGGTTCCGCGACTAGAGCAGATCCGGGTTTGATGGAATCGCTTCAGCGATCCTTTAAACCCGGTGAATCTGCTCTAAGCATTGAATGTCGATCGGATTCACATGTTTTGGCGCAACCACGAAGTGGTCCCGATAAAACATGATCCGATCTAGCCGCTGTTCTTGAAGGCGGCGAGCAGGAATTCCTTGTTGCCTTCCGGTCCGGTGATCGGGCTTTCGCAGATCCCGTCAACGCGCCAGCCGGGCTGCGCGTTCATCCAGGATTCGATGCGCCGACAGACCTGGTCGTGCAGGGCGGGATCGCGGACCACACCACCCTTGCCGACGTTCTCCCGTCCGACTTCGAACTGCGGCTTGATCAACACCACAAGGCTGGCGTTGGGTTTGGCCAGGGCCAGGGGGGCGGGCAGGATCACCTCCAGGCCGATGAAGCTGGCATCGCAAACCAGCAGATCGACCGGTTCCGGCACCTCGGCAGATGTGAGATTTCGGGCGTTGGTGCGCTCCAGCACCACGACGCGGGGATCGTTGCGCAGCTTCCAGGCAAGCTGGCCATGGCCGACATCAACGGCATAGACCCGCGCCGCCCCCGCGCTCAGAAGAACATCGGTGAAGCCGCCGGTCGAAGCCCCGAGATCGAGACAGACGGCGCCCGCCGGATCGATCCGGAAAACCTCCAGCGCGCGCGCCAGTTTCAACCCGCCGCGGCTGACCCAGGGATGGTCCTGACCGCGCACCTCCAACACCTGATCGGCGGCAATCGCCTCCCCCGCCTTGGCCAGTTTGCGTTCGCCGGCAAAGACCTTGCCGGCCATGATCAGCGCCTGGGCCTTGCTGCGGCTTTCGACCAGACCACGGTCCACCAGGGCAACATCGGCCCTGACCTTCGGCGCCTTGGTCACGCGACCGCCAGACCACCGTTGGGCAGCAGGACAGCGCGTCGGTGAAAACGCCAGACCGCGGCAACGGCGACAAAGGCGAGGCCAACCGCCAGCCCGATCCAAACGCCCATGCCGTCAAGGCCGAGCGGAAAAGCGAGCACCGCGGAGGTGCCGAAGCCGACACCCCAATAACCGGTCAGGGCGAGCCACATCGGCACCTTGGTGTCTTTCAGGCCGCGCAGGGCGGAGACGCCGATGACCTGGGCGCCGTCGACCAACTGAAAAAGAGCCGCGATCACCAGGAAGGAAACCGCCAACTGGACAACCCCTTGATTTGCCGGCAGGTCCAGGTCCAGAAACAAGCCGACAAGCTGCCGCCCCGCAAACCAGAACACCAGCGCCGAGCCGGTCATGAAAAGGGTGCCGACGATCAGCGAGGACCAGCCGGCCCGGCCCACCGCGGCGGCGTCCCGTGATCCGGCGGCCAGGCCGACACGCACCACAGCGGCCTGGCTGATCCCCATCGGCACCATAAAGGCCACCGCTGCACACTGCAGCGCGATGGCATGGGCCGCCAGCGCTTCGGTGCTGATCAGCCCCATCAGGAAAGCGGCACCGGAGAACAAGCCCGTTTCCGCCAGCAGGGTCAGCCCGATCGGCAGTCCGAGGCGGAACAGTTCACGAAAGCGCGGCCAGTCCGGGCGCCAGAAACGCAGCAGGATGGCGTAGCGCTTGAAGCGCCGGTCCCAGAGCACGAAGCCCAGCAGGGCTGCGAACATGAGCCAGGAGACGACGGAACTGGTGATCCCTGCCCCCATCAGTTCCCAGCGCGGCAGACCGAAGTTGCCGAACATCAGGCCGTAGTTGCCGACCGCGTTGACGGCGACCGCCAGCAGCGTGATGACCAGGGCGGAACGCGGACGGGAATGGGCGGTCACGAAACAGCGCAACACCACGAACCAGAGGCTGGGCAGCAGGGCCCAGGTGACCGCCTTCAGATAGGCGTCGGCCCGCAGGGCGACATCGGCCTCCTGCCCGAAAAGCAGCATGATCCAGCGCCCATTCCAGATCACCAGACTGAAGATCACCGAGAACACCAGGGTCAGCCAGAAGCCTTGGCGGACCGTGCGGCGCACGCCCTTGAAATCCCGCCCGCCAAGCGCCTGGGCCACCATCGGGGCGACCACCGTGGCAATCCCCAGCCCGAAAAGGAAAAGCGGGATATAGATATTCATGCCCAGGGCACCGGCGGCCAGATCCTCCGGACCCAGCCAGCCCATCATCACAATATCGGTCGTGTTGATGCCGATCATCGCCAGCTGGGTGAAGGCCAGCGGCGCTGAAAGGCATAGGGTTTCCCAGATTTCCCGGCGCCAGAGACCGCCAGGTGACCGGGAGCCGCTGGTTCCCGGAGTGCCGGGATCAGAAAAGAGACTCTTTGACATCGTTCCCACTATGACGCTTCTATATGAAGCATAAAACCCGCTATGGGTGCAGAGCGGCTATGCAGCGGCGACCTGAATCGGCCGGTTAAAATCGCAACTCGGGCTCGCTTGTCAATGATGCCGTCAGATATACGATTTATTTTTTATGCAAACGTTTAAGCTGACCGTTCGCAGGCCGTAGAATGAACGGGAAACCAACAGGGAAGCCGCAAGCCGCATGAACCCGATTCCCTTCGATGAAGTCCAAAGATTGGCATCGCTCCAGGCTCTGGACATTCTCGATACGCCGCCGGAACCGGCTTTCGACCGGGTGACACGTCTGGCTGCCCAGCAATTCGACGTGCCGATCGCCCTGATATCGCTGATCGATCCGGCGCGTCAGTGGTTCAAGTCGAAGATCGGCCTGGAGGTTGACGAAACACCGCGTGAGTTTTCCTTCTGCCAGTTTGCCATCATGGATGATCAGGTCATGCAGGTCCCCGATGCCACTGTGGACCCGCGATTCGCCCAAAACCCCCTGGTCACCGGCGAACCGCACATCCGCTTCTATGCAGGCGCACCGCTGGTCACCGAGAAGGGCTTCCGGCTCGGCACCCTTTGCATGATCGATTCCCGGCCCCGTCAGCCGCTGGACGAGGTGCAACAGGCCCGCTTGCGTGACTTCGCCGAACTGGTGATCAATGAAATGGAGTTGCGGCGGCTGCGCCGGCTGCTGGGCGACAGCAGCTTCGGGCTCAGCAGCGAGGTCACCAGCGCCCTGAACTCCATGCGCGAGGCCGAAGAGGATCTTGCCCGTCAGGCTCAGATGAATGTAATCGCCCACGTCGCCCACGAGCTGCGCACCCCGCTCAGCGCCATGATGGGATTCGCCGAGATCATTCGCCGTGAGTTCTTCGGCGAGATCGGTGACAAGCGCTATGCGGCCTATGCCAGCCAGATCGAAGACTGCGGGCTGCACCTGTTAGGGGTTCTGAGCAAAACGATGGATCTGTCACGGGCGATGCGTGGAGGATTGAAACTGGAAGAATCCGTCGTGGATCTCGAAGAGGTTTCACGCTTGGCGAAAAAGCTGTCCCAAAGCGAGTTGGACGTCTTTCAGGCAGATTTGAAGCTGGATTTCGGCGCCGATGCCCCCAAGCTGCTTGCAGATCGCGGCCAGGTTGCCCAGATGCTGGTCAATCTGATCTGCAATGCGGCCCACCACTCACCGCAAAGCAGCAGCATTGCCGTGGACGCCAAGCAGCGTTCGGACGGCGGGCTCGACCTCTCGGTGACCGACCAAGGCAGCGGCATGACGGTAGAGGACATTCGCCGGGCGCTCACCCCCTTCAGCAAAATCAAGCGGGAGGACCAGGGCCACCAAGCCGGCCTGGGGATCGGTCTGCCGTTGACCAAGCGGCTGCTCGAACTGCACGGCGGCGAACTGGCGATCGACAGCAAGCCGGGCCGCGGGACCAGGATAACCCTGCGTTTTCCGGCTTACCGGGTGCGCGAAGCCGGGATACCGGCAGATACCCAGCCGATCAATCTTCAATAGATGATCTGAAACGGCAGATGATCTGAAACAACGAGGCGGCGTCAGGCGCGGGCCGGCGACTCGACGCTGTCCTGGCCAAGAGCCTGCAGCACCGCATTCAGAATCCCGCCGCGGTCGATACCGGCCTGGACCAACTGCTGATCCGGCTTGTCATGGTCGATAAAGACGTCCGGCAGGGTGACCGGCCGGAAGCGCAGACCCTTGTCGAAAGCCCCCTCCAGCGCCAGAAACTGCATCACCTGAGTGGCGAAGCCGCCGATCGCGCCTTCTTCAACGGTGATCAACACCTCATGCTCGCGGGCCAGCCGGCGCACCAGATCCTCGTCCAGCGGCTTGGCAAAGCGGGCATCGGCGACGGTGGTCGAAAGGCCGCGGGCCGCCAGATCATCGGCTGCCGCCAGGGCGTCGGACAGCCGGGTTCCCAGCGACAGGATCGCCACCTTGCTGCCCTCGCGGACGATGCGGCCCTTGCCGATCTCCAGGGCGCTGCCCCGCGCCGGCATCTCCAGACCTAAAGCTTCGCCGCGCGGATAGCGGAAGGCCGAGGGCCGGTCGTCGATCTGGCATGCCGTCGCAACCATGTGCATCAGCTCGTTCTCGTCGCTTGGCGCCATGAGAACGAAGTTCGGCAGGCAACCGAGATAGGTCAGATCATAGCTGCCCTGGTGGGTTACGCCGTCGGCACCGACCATACCGGCGCGGTCGATGGCGAAGCGCACCGGCAGGCTTTGAATGGCAACGTCGTGGACAACCTGGTCATAGGCACGCTGCAGGAAGGTCGAATAAATCGCGGCAAAGGGTCGAAAGCCCTCACAGGCAAGCCCCGCGCAGAAGGTCACTGCATGTTGCTCGGCGATTCCAACATCAAAGGTGCGTTCGGGAAAACGCGCCCCGAACTTGTTGAGTCCGGTGCCGGAAGGCATGGCCGCGGTGACGGCCACGATCTTGTCGTCCTGCTCGGCTTCGGCGATCAGGGCTTCGGCGAAAACGTTCTGATAGGCCGGCGCCTTCGGTGCAGGCTTTGCCTGCTTGCCCGTCACCACATCGAACTTGGCGACGCCGTGATATTTGTCGGCGGCGGCCTCTGCGGGCTCGTAGCCCTTTCCCTTCTGAGTGACGCAGTGGATCAGCACCGGCCCTTCGTAGTCGGCATCGCGCACGTTCTTCAGAACCGGCAGCAGGTGGTCCAGGTTATGGCCGTCGATGGGACCGATGTAGAAGAACCCCAATTCCTCGAACAGCGTGCCGCCGGTCAGCAGGCCACGGGCATATTCCTCGGCGCGTTTCGCAGCCTTTTCAATGGGCCGGGGAAAACGCTTTGCCAGTTCCCGCCCGAGGCTGCGCACCGACTGGAAAGGTTTGGAGGAAATAAGCTGGGACAGATAGGCGCTCATCGCGCCGACCGGCGGGGCGATGGACATATCGTTGTCGTTGAGAATGACGATCAGCCGGCTGTTCATGGCGCCGGCATTGTTCATCGCCTCATAAGCCATGCCGGCGCTCATGGCGCCGTCGCCGATGACCGCGATCACGGCGTTGTCTTCGCCCCGGAAATCACGGGCGACCGAAAAACCCAAACCGGCGGAAATGGAAGTGGAACTGTGCGCCGCGCCGAAGGGGTCGTATTCGCTCTCTTTGCGGCTGGTGAATCCGGACAGCCCCCCGCCCTGGCGCAGGCTGCGCATCCGCTCCCGCCTGCCGGTCAGGATCTTGTGGGGATAGCACTGATGGGAGACGTCCCAGATCAGACGGTCATCGGGCGTATTGAAAACGTAGTGCAGGGCTGCCGTCAGTTCCACGACACCCAGGCCGGCCCCCAGATGCCCGCCGGTCGCCGACACCGCCTCGATCATCTCCGCGCGCAGTTCGTCTGCGAAATCCTTGAGCTGGTCTTCCTCCAGCTTGCGCAGATCCGCCGGTTCCTTGACGCTGTCGAGCAGCGGCGTCTGATGCCTGTTATGACCGATTTGTGCCACGCCTCTAACCACTCCTGTTATTCACGCTGCTTTGCGGGCCTTGCCCTTTTGGACCGGACGCTCCGCCTGACCTGCGGCGCCTATGATCGCCGCGAGACGACAAAGGCGGCCGCTTCCTTTAGAAGGTCTGCCTTTTGACCAAAAAGATCAAGCCGTTGCGCGGCTGACGCTGCCAGCGCCACGGCCTTCTCACGCGCCCCTGCGACGCCAAGCTGTCCGACGAATGTGGCTTTCCCAAGGCTCTCGTCCTGCCCTGTCGGCTTGCCGAGAGCCTCCGGCGTGCTCTCCGCATCCAGCAGATCGTCGGCGATCTGGAAAGCAAGGCCGAGATCCTGGGCATAACCGATGAGCGCCTGCCGGGCCTCGTCGGAAGCCTGCGCCAGGATTGCCCCGGCCTCGCAGGAAAACAGGATCAAGGCTCCGGTCTTCAGGCTTTGCAGATGAGATATTCCGGCAAGGTCCAGTTCCGCGCGCGCCGGCGACATGTCGATCATCTGTCCACCCACCATTCCCGCAGCACCGGCTGCAGCGGCAAGATGGCGCACCAGCTCAATCCGCACGGCCGCCGCGTCATGGGTCTGGGGGTCGGCCAGCACCGTAAAGGCCTCGGTCAGCAGGCCGTCCCCGGCCAGGATCGCCGTCGCCTCGTCGAAAGCGACATGGACAGTCGGCCGGCCGCGCCGCAGTTCGCTGTCGTCCATCGCCGGCAGATCGTCGTGAATCAGGCTGTAGCAGTGGATCATCTCAATGGCCGCGCCGGTGCGCAGCGCCCGCTCCTCGGGGACGTCGAAGAGCCGCGCCGACTCCCGCACCAGGAACGGCCGCAGCCGCTTGCCGCCCGACAACGCCGCGTAGCGCATCGCTTCCAAGACCCGGCCGCGCGGCCCTTCGACCGGCGGCAACAGCCGGTCGAGCAACCGCGACATGGTCTCGCCCTGGCTCGACAGAGCATCTTGAAGTTTCATGAAAGGCTTCTTCTCAGTCGACGTCGAGGGGCGCGGTCTGGGCACTGCCGTCGGCTGAGAGGCTGATCTTTTCGATCTTGGCCTGCGCCTCGCGCAGCTTTGCGTCGCAGTGGCGCTTCAGGGCGGCCCCGCGCTCGTAGTCGTCGATGGCGGTATCCAAGGCCCCCTGCCCCTGCTCCAGCTTTCCGACGATGACCTTCAACGCATCCAGGGCCTCTTCGAAGCTCATCTTCTGGATATCGTCGGGGATCGTGTTCTTTGCCATTTATCTCTCTTGTCTGTTCTGTGTCGCGCGGCCCGCCTTCAGGCGACGGGTGGCGCCGACAAGCCGTTTCCTCTACCGCACCGGCAGCGACAGGTCAAAAGCGCATCAGGGTGCGCACATGGGCCGCGACCGAGCGCGCCAGCGCCTGATGATCGTATCCACCTTCCAGCACGGAAACCAGACGGCCGCCACAGGCGCTGCGGGCGACCTCCATAAGCTGCTGGGTCGCCCAGGCATAATCCTCTTCCACCAGGTTCAGCCCGGCCAGGGGATCCTCCGCGTGAGCGTCGAAGCCCGCTGAGATCATAAGGAAATCAGGCTGAAAGTCATTCAGCGCGGGGATGACAACGCCGCGCATGGCCTCCCGAAAAGCGGCCGAACCGGCCCCCGCAGGCAGCGGCACGTTCACGATATTGCCGTCGACTCCCTGTTCATCACTGGCCCCGGTTCCCGGATAGAAAGGGGCCTGATGGGTCGAGGCATAGAGCAAGTCCGGATCGTCCCAGAACATCGCCTGGGTCCCATTGCCGTGGTGTACGTCGAAGTCGACCACGGCGATGCGCTTGCAGCCGTGCACGGCACGGGCCTGGAGCGCGCCCACGGCGACATTGTTGAAGAGGCAAAACCCCATCGCCTGGGCCGGTTCGGCATGGTGGCCCGGGGGCCGCACCGCACAAAAGGCATTGTCGGCCTCTCCGGCCATGACCGCGTCGACCGCCGAGACCACCGCGCCGGCCGCTCGGAGCGCTGCCTCGCCCGACCCTGGGGAGAGCACGGTATCGGCATCGATCATGCGCTCGCCACTGGCCGGGACGGCCGCCAGAAGGGCCTGCACGAAGCTCTCCGGATGGACCCGGGCAATCTGCTGATGCTCGGCATAAGGGGCTTCGCGCCGGATCAGCGGGGCGAACTCCGGGCTATCCAGCTTTTTCATGATCGCCTTGAGGCGCCCAGGATTTTCCGGGTGAAGAGGACCGGTATCGTGGGCCTCACAAGCCGGGTGGCTATAGAACAGTGTGGTCATCGATGGCTCTGATTGCTGGGAATCCGGATATCATAGGGCGGGCGGGCAGCAAATATAGTCAGGATTTGCCGCCGGGCGGGTTTTCGGCGTTTTTCGGCATGGTTTTCCTCGCACGCGCCTCGCGGTCGCGCGGAAGTTACCAGGTACTCAGCGAAATCTCACAGGACAAAGGGGCTGCAATAGGCTTAAGTTCAACCAGTGATGATGATGGCCCATTGACTCCCTTAGGGCCAGACGCCAAATCTATGATCTCTTTGATTTTTTGTCGAAACGCGGCTCAGACTGCGGGAACGTCAGCCCAAAACGGGTCAGTGGAGGTCACGCAGATCATGTGCGTAAATGCGGCACGCCGCTGGTTGGCGGTGACTTGTCTCTGGGCGGCAACCGGCATGACGGCAGCAATGGCGCCGCAACTGGCCTTTGCGCAACAGGAAGCTTCACCGGTGCGGGTGGACGCGGTGCGCAGCGAGCCCTTGAACCAAACCGTGCCGGTGGTGGGCCGGCTGGTGGCGCGCCAGGCGGGCTCCGTGGCCGCCCATATCAGCGGGCCGATCCAGGAATTCCGTGTCGAGGTCGGCGACCGCGTCGCCGCAGGCGACATTATTGCGGTGCTCGACGACACTTCCATAAGCGCGGAAAGGGACATGGCGGCAGCCGAGCTGACCATCGCCCAGGCGGAGGTGAGCACAAAGCAGGCCGAGGTGGCACTGGCGCGCCAGGAACTGCAGCGGCTGGAACGGTTACAAAGCTCCGCCGCCTTCAGCCAGGCCCGTTTCGACGATGCCCGCCAGGAGGTGGCGATCGCCGAGGCTGCGGCCCGGGAAGCCGAAGCCTCCGTGGCCAGCGCCCGCGCCAGCCTGCGCCTGGCGGACATCAACCTGGGGGATACCAAGGTGCTCGCGCCCTATGACGGCGTGATCTCGCAACGTCTGAGCGAGGCCGGGTCTTACGCCAGCGACGGCGATGCGCTGGTCCGCATGATTGCGGACCAGACACTGGAGGTGGAGGCCGACGTCCCCTCGAACCGCCTGCTGGGCCTGACCAGTGGCGCAGCGGTGGAGGTAGTGCTGGACGACGGCACCCTGATCGGCGCGACGGTCCGTGCCGTGATCCCCGACGAAAACCCGCTGACCAGAACCCGCGCCGTCCGCTTTATTCCCCGCTTGAGTGATGTCACCACACCGCTGGCCAACGAACAGTCGGTGACCGTGATGGTACCGATCGGCGCACCGCGTCAGATCGTCTCGGTGCATAAGGACGCCATCATCCAGCGCGCCGACGGGGCCATGGTGTTTGTTGTTTCAGAGGGGCAGGCGCAGTCCCGGCCCATCGTTTTGGGAGAGCCCGTGGGCAATCGCTATGAGGTTCTGAAGGGCCTCATCGAGGGCGAGAAAACCGTGGTGCGCGGTAATGAGCGGCTGCGGCCCGGCGCCTCGGTGCGCATCGACGGAGAAACCTGATGAACATCATCAAGCTCGCGATCGAACGGCCCATCGCGGTCATTGCAGCGGTCTTGATGGTGGTGATGTTCGGTCTGGTCGCCCTGCAGACCATTCCCATCCAGCTTGCGCCTGACGTAAACCGCCCGGTGATCACGGTGACCACCCATTGGGGCGGCGCCGCGCCGGCGGAGGTGGAACGCGAAATCACCAACCGCCAGGAGGAGGAGCTGAAAGGCATCGAAAGCCTGGAAAGCATCACCTCGCGTTCCGAACAGGGCCGCGCCCGGATCACCCTGGAATTCGCCGTCGGCACCAACATGGACCGCGCCCTGCTGCTGGCCTCCAACCGGCTCGACCGGGTCAACGGCTATCCCGACGAGGCCGACGAACCAAGCTTCGACACCGCCGGCGCCGAAGACAGCCCCATCGCCTGGTTCATCATTACCCGGGAGCCGGGCAACGAGCGGCCGATCCACGAATACGGCGACTTTGCCGAGGACATCCTGCGGGAGCGCATTGAGCGCGTTCAGGGTGTCAGCCGGGTCAATGTCTTCGGCGGCACGGAGCGGGAAATTCAGGTTACGGTCGATCCGAAGGTGCTGGCCCGCTATCGCATGACCGTCAGCGAAGTGGTCGACGCCCTGCGCCGCGCCAATGCCTCCCTCTCGGCCGGCGACGTCGATGAGGGCAAGCGCCGCTACGTGGTGCGCACCGAGGGGGAACTGAACACCGTCGAGGCGATCCGCGACGTGGTCGTGCGCAGTGACAGCAACGTCGACAGCGGCCGCCTGGCACGGGTGCGCGTCGGCGACATCGCCGAGGTCTCCTTCGGTTACAAAGAGGCCGGTGCCTCGATCCGCCAACTGGGGCAGAACGCCCTGGCCATGAATGCGTTGCGCGAGACCGGCGCCAACGTCATCGAGACCATGGAGGGTATCAAGGCGGCGGTGGCCGAATTGCAGGCCGGTGCGATCCCGGAAGCCGGCCTCAGACTCGAACAGGCCTACGACGAGACCATTTACATCAACTCGGCCATCGACCTGGTGCAGCAGAACATCTGGATCGGCGGCACCCTGGCGGCCGTCATCCTGTTGCTGTTTCTGAGGTCGTTCGGCGCCACCCTGGTGGTTTCGATCGCCATTCCGGTTTCGGTGATCGGCGCCTTTGTCGCCATGGCGGCCATGGGCCGGTCGATCAACGTCATCTCCCTGGCCGGGATCGCCTTTGCCGTCGGCATGGTCGTCGACGCCGCCATCGTGGTTCTGGAGAACATCTTCCGGCTGCGCGAACAGGGCCGCCCGGTGCGCGAAGCCGCTTATCTCGGCGCCAAGCAGGTTTGGGGCGCGGTGCTGGTTTCGGCCCTGACCACCGTCATGGTGTTCATTCCGATCCTGGTGATGCAGTTGGAGGTCGGGCAGCTTTTCCGCGACATCGCCGTCGCCATCTCGGTATCGGTGATGCTGTCCTTGCTGGTTTCGATTACGGTGCTGCCCGCACTTTCCAGCCGCCTGCTGGGCGGCAGCAAGGAAAACGCCGGCAGCATCACCCGGGTTCGCCTGCCGTTCATCGACGGTTTGGCCGGTTTCTTCGTCGCCATGGTGATGGGTTTCGTTCGCTTGGTGGTCGGCAGCCGCGTGGCCGCCCTGATCGTCGTGGTCTCGGTGACGAGCCTGGCCTCCCTCGGCGCCTGGCAGTTCCTGCCAAAGCTGGAGTACCTGCCGGAAGGCAACCGCAATCTCGTCTTCGGCATCATCATCCCGCCGCCGGGATACAACCTGGACACCACCACCGGAATCGCCAAAGAGATCGAGAGCTCCATCCGGCACTACTGGGCCGGCGAAGGGAAAGGGGAGACGGAGACGCAAGCTGCCGCCACGCCGGAGGCTTCCGGCGGGGGCCTGGAGGAGACGTTTCAGGCGTTGCAACAGAGCCTGCGAGAATTCTGGCGGGGTTCGGCGGATCAGGAAGAGGGAGCCGAGGAGGCAACCGAAGACCCGCCGGTCATGGAGCGCTTCTTCTTCGTCGCCACCCGTTCGACCACTTTTCTGGGCGCCGTTGCGGAAGACCCGCGCCGGGTGGGCGAGTTGATCCCGCTGCTCGAGGGTCCGGTTTTCCGCGAGCCGGGCACTTTCGGCTTCATCAACCAACCTTCGATCTTCGGACGCGGCATCGGCTCCGGGCGCAAGATCGACCTCGATATCTCAGGACCGGACCTGGAAGAGATTCTCGGCGTCGCGCAGCAGGCGGTCGGAAGGGTCGTGCAGATCATGCCGCGCGAACAAGGCAACCAACTGCGCCCCAACCCCGGCCTGGAACTCGGCGCGCCGGAGATCCGTCTGTTCCCGGACCGCCTGCGCCTTGCCGACAACCAGATCACCGCCCGGCAGCTCGGCGAGGCGATCGACACCTTCAATGACGGCTTGCGGGTAGCGGAAGTGACCGTCGGCTCGGACCGGGTCGACCTGATGCTGAAAGGCCCGAGGTACAACGTCTCCGAAACCCAGGGCATTGCCAGCCTGCCGGTCGTGACACCCAACGGTGACATCATCCCCGCCGCCACCCTGGCGGATGTGGTGCTGACCGCCGGGCCGACCGAAATCCGTCACCGCGAAAGAGTGCGGACGGTGACTCTCGGCATTCGCCCCGCACCCGGTATTCCCTTGGAAGCGGCGCTGGACACCCTGCGCAGCGAAGTGATGGAGCCGATGGAAGCCGAGGGCCTGCCGCCCGGCGTCCGTTTCGGCATCTCCGGCACCGCCGACAAACTGTCTCAGACCTGGGATGCCATGGTCATCGACCTGCTGCTGGCACTCGCCATCGTCTATCTGGTCATGGCGGTGCTGTTCGAGAGCTTCTTCTATCCGCTGATCATCCTGCTTTCAGTGCCGCTGGCCGCGGCGGGTGGCGTTGCCGGCCTGGCGATCCTGAACATCTACAGCTATCAGCCGCTCGACATGCTGACCCTGCTGGGCTTTGTGATTCTGATCGGCATTGTGGTGAACAACGCCATTCTTCTGGTGCACCAGACGCTCTATCACCTGCGCGACGAGGGCTTGGCCGTCGGCGATGCCATTATCGAGGCGACCCGCAACCGCATCCGGCCGATTTTCATGTCGACCCTGACGTCGGTGGTCGGAATGCTGCCCCTGGTCCTCTTCCCCGGAGCCGGATCGGAGCTTTACCGCGGCCTCGGCTCGGTGGTTGTCGGCGGACTTTCGCTTTCCGCCGTGCTGACGCTGCTCATCATTCCGCCGATGCTGGCCATGCTGGTGGGAACACTGGAGGGCCGTCAGCCGGCAGCCAAACCCGCAGACAACCTCGATCGCCCCAGCCCGCCGGCGCCGGCCGAGTAGTCCTCCGGCGCGGGCCCGGAAGGGATCACCCGGCTTTGCGGATCAGAAAGGTAAAGCGGCCCTCGGCCTCATCCCAGGACAGCAGCTGATCCCCGGTGGTCTGGCAAAAAGATTGAAAATCCGCCACCGCGGAGGGGTCCGTCGCAACCACTTCCAGGACCGCGCCGGGCGCCACCGTCTTCATTGCCTTGCGGGCCCGAAGCACCGGTAGAGGGCAGCGCAGGCCGCTGGCATCAAGGAAAGTGTTGGGGGTTTCGCTGCTCATTAATTTCACACTGAGTTGTTGGTAAACAAGGGGCAAAAAAAGTTCATCCGAAGCCTTGACCCATGATTTCGTCGAACAATTTTCTCTAATATGCCATACGGACCTCTTCTCCTGACCGCCGGTCGTGCGAGCCGCTTGCTCAAAGCGATGGGCAATGAACGACGTCTCGTGATCCTCTGCCATCTGTCGGAGCGCGAGCACTCGGTTACAGAACTTTGCCGGCTTGTGGGGCTCAGTCAATCCGCTCTGTCCCAGCATCTGGCGAAACTGCGCCGCGACAATCTCGTCAAAACCCGCCGCAATGCGCAGACAGTGCTTTATTCGGTCTCAAGCCCGGAGGTCGGTAAGATGCTTGCGGCTTTAAGCGACCTCTTCGTCAACGCTCCGGAGTCCAGACCGGCCGTTCAGCAGGACGCAGCCAGCGAGAGATCCGGCGGTGCCGATGTGGCGACCGAAGGGGCCGCTCTGGGCAGGTCCAGCACCTGACAGGCGGGGCGGCCCGGTAGCGAGCCGGGCACTGGAGCCTGAATCCAACAAGACAGAAGTCCTTTATCCTCTCAGAGGGCAGCGGCTCACTCTGAGTAACCCTTTTTCGTTAACCAAGTTAAGCGCAAGTAGCCGCAGCACGCTTCCTGCTAGAACCTTGGTCCTTTTGCCAGAAAAACCGCGTCAATTGGGCACCCTCGTCAAAAGCCGGCGCGCTTTTGCGACGGGATTTTTAGCTAATACGGCAAAGATCCCAGCCTGAATAAATGCATAGGCTGTCCTGAACAATTCGTTCACTTGATCGCGGGAAACAAAGCGCAGTAAGTCTGCGCCTTCATCTTTCGGCGGATTGCCGCTTAACCACCCATCGCCGCGGGGCCGATAATTATGAGAGAAAATCTAGCGTGTCTGAGATCAATAGCATTACTGAATCCAAACCCGACCCCGTCGATGTCTCAATAGGCTCCCGCCTGCGGCTGCGACGCTTGGCCATGGGGCTGAGCCAAAACACCGTAGCTCAATCCCTTGGCATTACTTTCCAGCAGATCCAAAAGTACGAACGCGGCACCAACCGCATCGTTGCCAGCCGTCTGTTCCGGCTTTCCCAGGTGCTCCAGGTTCCGGTGCAGTACTTCTTTCAGGACCTGGCGCAGAACGGCCGTTCCGTGACGCCCGAGGGCGAAAGCGCGGGCGAGTCACCGGATCGTGTTCCCGAGCTGCTGAGCCAGCGTGATACGCTGCGCATGGTTCGTGCCTTCAGCAGGATAGAGGACGCCAGCGTCCGGCGGCAGATCTATGCCTTGGTCAAAATGGTCGGTGAAAGAGATCTCGGGGCAGAGTGTTAGCGCCCCCTCTACCGCAACGGCCTTTGGCAGAGCAGGCCTTGCGGCGACCTTTGTCCTGACATCACTTTCGTTCCAGGCTATGGCCGACCAGCCCGCTGACCTGCGCGGTCCGGCGCGGATCATCGACGGCGACAGTCTGGAAGTGGCCGGAAGAGTTTTCGATCTGCCCGGGATCGATGCGCCCGAACTTGATCAGCGCTGCCGCAGAAAGGAACGGGACTACCCTTGCGGCAGTCTTGCCCAGGCGGCCTTGATGGACTTGACCGCCGGCGTGGACGTGGTCTGTCGAAGGCTCTCCGACCAAAAGGCCCGCTGCAGCGCCGGCGGTTATGACCTCTCCGAAGGCATGATCTATACCGGCTGGGCCTTGATCCCTCCAGCCAACGCCGGGAGTCCCTTTGCCGCTTTGCAACAGCAGGCGGAAGCGCGCCGGCATGGGCTTTGGAAGGGCAGCTTCGTTACTCCCTGGGACTGGCGTCAAGGCCGACGCCTGCCGGGAGAGGCGGACAACTGACAACACCCCGCAGGTATTCACTGCTGGACGGCGCACACCGGAACCCGCTAAAGCTGTGGTGTGGCGCAACCGCAGCGGCTGATTGGGGGTCCGAACGGGTGTTTCCAGCACAATACCTTTGCCGGGCAGCTTTGTTCGGCTTCCTGGGGCTTGCCGGCCAGATCTTTCTGCCGGCGACCGCATCAGCACAGGCCCAGGGCTACTCCTCGCCGACCTATGCCGCCTCTGCCGAGGGCTCGCCCTATGCCAGCGGCGCAGCCTCCCCCCACAGCGACATCTATGCCCGCACCTTTGGATCCACCGGCGCGGCGACGACACTGGCAATACCAGGCACCGCCGCCCCCACCGCGGCCGCACAGCCGTCGGATGAACTGGTCTACGTGATCAACAGCAAGGGCCTGCTGACCTTTCGCGCCGCAGACTTCGCCGAAGGCAAGGGTGAGGCTATCGCACACAACCCGGTCCCCCTGCCCTTCGGGCCCAACGGCGGCCCCGCCGCGCCGCCATTGCTGCCGACTGTGGCCGACAGCCTCTATCTTCGGCCGCCGCTTGAGACCGCCGCCGGGAAAGCGGCGACCAGTCCCGACAAGCCGGCCCCGGCGCCGTAAAAGGCCCGGTCAGCCAAGAAACGCGACAAAGACGGCAGAGCAAAACCAATGGTCCCGCCCCCCGAACGGCCCGGCTTTGAAAGCGGCGCTGCCGCCTTGGCGGAGGCCATCGCCCGCCTGGCGGAGGAAGACGCAGTCTCCCTGCCGCTACTCAGCCAAAACACCCTTCGGGAGCTGATCGAGGAAACCGGGACCTTTGCCTATCGCCCCGCGACGCCGGTCATCGGCGAAGGTGAAAAACGCGTAATGCAGGACTGTGAAGTAAGCTGCGCAGTCTCCTGGGACGGCCCGCTGGCCGCCTGCGCCGGGCACCTTCAGAGCGATCTTCAGGCCGCCCTGGCGTTGCTGTCTCCTCATCCATTGCCTGAGCGGTTCTGCATCAACGACCTGATCGTCCAGCGCTACCCCAAGGGATCCGGCGGCATCACGCCGCACCGCGACCACCTGGCCTATCGCGGCCTGATTTCGGTGATCACCCTCAGCGGGACCTGCCGATTTGCCGTCTGCCGGGACCGCAGCGGGGCCGATGCCAGAACCGTACCCGCCCCGCCGGGCTGGCTCGTCCTGATGCGGGGGCCCGGACTTTTCGGCCTGAACGACCGCCCTTTCCACTTCGTCGACCGTTTTTCGGAGCCCCGTATCTCCATCGGCCTGCGTCATGACCGGCGGGCAACGGATGGATCGGTCGCCACCCTTGGCCTCGGCCCGGGCGGGTGATAGGACATCCGCCGACCGTCCCCTACTGATCGCCCACTCCTGATCACCCAAGGCCGAGCCTGCCATGCGCACCGACGATTTCGATTTTGATCTGCCGCGCGAGTTGATCGCCCAGCGCCCGATGGAGCCCCGTGAAGCGGCACGGCTGCTGCATGTCGGCCAAGGCTTGGCAGACCGGCGGATCGGCGATTTGCCGGCGCTGCTTCAGCCCGGCGATCTGCTGGTCACCAATGACACCAAGGTGATTCCCGCGCGTCTGACCGGCAAGCGTGGAACAACCGGAATCGAGGTGACTCTGCACAAGGTGGTCAACGGATTGAGGTGGAAAGCCTTCGCCCGGCCGGCCCGCAGGCTGCACGCGGGCGACCGTATCGACTTTGCCGAAGGCTTCTCCGCCACGGTCGAAGACAAGGGTGAAGGCGGCGAAGTCACCCTGGCTTTCGCGGCCGGCGGCGGAGACCTGCTGGCCGCGCTCGACCGGCACGGCGTGATGCCGCTGCCCCCTTACATCAACCGGGATCGCAAGGGCGACCCCCGTGACCGCGATGACTATCAGACCGTCTTCGCCCGTCAGAGCGGTGCCGTGGCGGCGCCCACCGCCGGTCTGCATTTTACCGAAGCGCTGCTGGCAAAGCTTGATGCGGCGGGGATCGAAAGGGTGACGGTCACCCTGCATGTCGGCGCCGGCACCTTCCTGCCGGTGAAGACAGAAGACGTCGGCGGCCACCAGATGCACAGCGAGGCCGGAGAGATGCCCGCCGAGGCGGCGGCCAAGATCAATGCCGCCCGCGCTGCCGGCCGGCGCATTATCGCGGTCGGCACCACCGCCATGCGGCTGCTGGAAAGCGTGGCCGATGAAACGGGACACATGACGCCCTTTGTCGGCGAGACCAACCTCTTCATTCTGCCGGGATACCGCTTCAAGGCCGTCGATCTGCTGATGACGAATTTTCACCTGCCCCGCTCGACACTCTTCATGCTGGTCTGTGCCTTCGCCGGAAAAGCCCGTATGGAGGCGGCTTATGCCCACGCCGTTGCGGAACAGTATCGTTTCTATTCCTACGGCGATGCCTGCCTGCTGGAACCGGAGTCGGCGCAATGAACGAGGCTGCGGCGGCCGCCAAAACCGGCCTGGATTTCACGCTGCTTGCAGAAGACGGCGCGGCGCGGCGCGGCCTCATCGCCACCGCCCATGGCCCGGTGAAGACACCGGCCTTTATGACCGTGGGCACCGCGGGCACGGTGAAGGGCCTGACCAGCGAACAGGTCCGCGCCAGCGGCGCCGAGATTATCCTCGGCAATACCTATCACCTGATGCTGCGTCCGGGGGCGGAGCGTGTCGCGCGGCTCGGCGGCCTGCACCGCTTCATGAACTGGCTGGGCCCGATCCTGACCGACTCCGGCGGTTACCAGGTGATGTCGCTGCAGGAGCTGCGCAAGATCACCGAAGAGGGCGTCACCTTCCGTTCCCACCTCGACGGCGAGCGCCACAACCTGACACCGGAACGCGCCGTGGAAATCCAGGAACTGCTGGATTCCAACATCACCATGGTGCTGGATGAATGCACCCCCTTTCCGGCGACCGAGACCGAAGCGAAGGATTCGATGGAGCGCTCCATGCGCTGGGCGGCGCGATGCCGAAGCGCCTTTACGCGACGGCCGGGCTACGGCCTCTTCGGCATCGTGCAGGGTGGTGTCTATCCAAACCTGCGGCGCGCCTCCGCCGAAGCCCTCATCGAGATCGGCTTCGACGGCTATGCGGTCGGCGGTCTCGCCGTCGGCGAGGGGCAGGCGGCAATGTTCGACGTCCTCGACGCCACAGTGCCCCATCTGCCCCAGGCGCAGCCGCGCTACCTGATGGGGGTCGGCAAGCCCGCCGATATCGTGGGCGCCGTGCAGCGCGGCATCGACATGTTCGACTGCGTGCTGCCGACACGATCCGGGCGGACCGGACAGGCCTTTACGCGGCGCGGCAGCGTCAACATCCGCAATGCCCGCCACCAGGACGATCCGCGGCCGCTGGACCCGGACTGCCCCTGCCCCACCTGCGCCGACTATAGCCGCGCCTATCTGCACCACCTGTTCAAAGCCAAGGAGATGCTTGGCCCGATCCTGCTGACCCGGCACAATCTCCACTACTATCAGGAACTCATGGCTGGCTTGCGCCAGGCGATCGAGGATCGACGGCTTGATCACTTCGTTGCAGACTTTGCCCAACAGCAGTCGGGAGGGGACATCGCGCCCCTCTAGCCGCGCGTGATCACATCAGGAGACCAGACGGCGAAGGCCGCCATTCGCGCCAAGGCCCTCTCGCTCGGCTTCGACGCGGTGGGCTTTGCCCGGCCTGAGGTTCTGCCGGCAGCCCGCGAAGCGCTGATGGCCTTTCTCGAAGCCGGCTACCACGGCGAGATGGACTGGCTCGCCCGCAATACCGACCGGCGCGGCGACCCCAAGGTGCTCTGGCCGGAGGCGCGCAGCGTCATCGTGCTGGGCCAGAACTACGGACCGCGGGAAGACCCTCTGGCCCTTTTGAAGCAGCCGAGCCGCGCGGCGATCTCTGTCTACGCCCGCAATGCCGACTACCACGACCTGATGAAAAAACGCCTGAAAGCCCTGGCGCGCTGGATTCATCAGGATCTGGAAGCCGAGGTAAAGGTCTTCGTCGATACCGCGCCGGTGATGGAAAAGCACCTGGCCCAGGCCGGGGGCCTCGGCTGGCAGGGCAAACACAGCAATCTGGTATCGCGCGATCTCGGCTCCTGGCTGTTCCTGGGCGAAGTCTATACGACGCTGACGCTGGAGTCTGACGAAAGCGAAGAGGATCACTGCGGAAGCTGCCGCAACTGTCTGGATGTCTGCCCGACCGACGCCTTTCCCGCACCCTATCGGCTGGATGCGACGCGCTGCATTTCCTATCTCACCATCGAACACAAAGGCCACATCGCCCGGGAGTTCCGCAAGCCCATGGGCAACCGTATCTATGGCTGCGATGACTGTCTGGCCGTCTGCCCCTGGAACAAGTTCGCACAACCGACAACCGAAGCCGCCTTCCTGCCGCGCGCGGAGCTGACGGCGCCGCGGCTGACCGACCTGCTCGAACTCGACGACAGCGGCTTTCGCAAGGTCTTCGCCGGCTCGCCCATCAAGCGCATCGGGCGCGACCGCTTCGTCCGCAACGTTCTGATCGCCCTGGGCAACGCCGGCGATGCTGCCGCAGTTCCGGCTATCGAGGCCAAGCTTAACGACCCCTCGCCTCTGGTCCGCGCCATGGCAGTCTGGGCCCTTGGCCAAACCATGACAAGCAATGCGGTCAGCAAGCTGCGCAAAGCCCACATCCATGCGGAGACCGATCCGGCAGTCCGCGAGGAGTGGGCTTCTATCGCCTGAAGGGCACCTTGCCCGTGGTTCCGCTGCGAAGTCCGAAGCGGCTACTGCGGTTGAGATTCGGCTGAGGGGCGGCGCTTGGCCTTGTCCGGCGGAAAGCAGACGAAGCTCACGCGGTGAGGCTGGCTGATCGAGCAGCCGTTCCAGAAGAAGTCCTCGTCCTTTCGCTCCAGCCGGCCACCGTCGCATTCATAGGCGGCCTCTTCAGCTATTTGCTGATCCTCGTCAAAGGCCGGGTTGTAACAAAGACCGAATGCATAGGGCTGCAATCTCGGCAAGAGATTGGCTTTCTGCGCCTCCGCTTCAGCAGCCGCCACATCGGAACCATCCACCGGAAACGGTGCCGTCGAGCAGGCCGCCAGTCCGAGAAGCAGGAAAACACCGGCCAAAGGGCCGATCAGCGGACCGCGCAGCATAGGAAACTCCCCCAAAAGATAGCCGCCGAAAGATCATTGCTGCATTGATACGCAGCCGCAGGCTTCCTGTCATCCCGGAAGCGGATTGAGTCATATTTAACATTATCATAGTGTATATATTGATATTTCTACATTTTCTTTTGGACAATTCAATTCTATCACCCTACTTTTATTGTGAAATGGATTTCCGGGCAGCTCCGGAAACCGCAGAGCTGATCGGAGAGGGTCAGCAAGATATTGATAAACATACGAATTCAGCCGCCTCTGAAACACCCTCGGATCGCGGCAGGGAACAGCAAGAAAGCGGATCATGCGATATTTCCCGGCATTCCTTGACCTCTCCAGCCGAACCAGCCTGCTGGTCGGCGGTGGAGAACTCGCCCTGCGCAAGCTGCGCCTGCTTCTGAAAGCCGACGCCAGGGTCACTCTGGTGGCCCCCAGGCTGAGCGCGGAAATGGCCGAGTTGGCCGACGACCGCCGGGTTGAGTGGGTGTGCCGCCCCTTCATGGCCGCCGACGTGCAGGGCCGCGCCCTGGCGATTGCCGCCAGCGGCAAGGCCGAGGTCGATGAAGACGTCGCGGCGGCGGCTCAGGCCGCCGGGGTCGCCATCAACGTGGTCGACCGCCCCGATCTCTGCAGTTTCATCACCCCCGCGATCATTGACCGCAACCCGCTGGTGATCGGTATTTCAAGCGGTGGCGACGCGCCGATCCTGGCGCGCCAGCTGCGCGCCAAGATCGAAGCGCTGCTGCCGGCGCGCCTGGGCGACCTCACCCGTTTTGCCGGATCCTTCCGCTCCGCTGTCGGCGCGACCATTACCGAGGGCGCCGCGCGGCGCCGCTTCTGGGAACGTTTCTTCACCGGACCGGTGGCCGACGAGGTTCTGGCCGGCCGGGAAACCGCCGCCCGCGAGGCGATGCTCGGCCTGATCAATGGCCGCGCCGCCCAGGACCGCGAACCCGGTTCCGTCGCCATCGTCGGCGCAGGGCCCGGCGATCCGGATTTGCTGACCTTCAAGGCCATGCGCCGCCTGCAGGAAGCCGATGTCATTCTCTACGACAAACTGGTCGGTCCCGAGATCATCGACTATGCCCGCCGCGATGCCGAGCGCATCTATGTCGGCAAGGCAAAGGCAAACCACAGCAAGAGCCAGGACGAGATCAACGCGCTGATGGCCGAGCATGCGCTGGCCGGCAAGCGGGTGGTCCGCCTGAAGGGCGGCGATCCCTTCATCTTCGGGCGCGGCGGCGAGGAGATGGATTATCTGGAGAGCCGCGGCGTCGCCGTTGAGGTGGTGCCCGGTGTAACAGCCGCCGCCGGCTGTGCCGCAGCGGCAGGCATTCCCCTCACCCTCCGCGGCACCGCCCTGGCGGTCACTTTCCTGACCGGTCATGCCCGCGACGGCGAGCCCGATCTCGACTGGGCGAGCCTGGCCAGCGGCAAGCAGACCCTGGCCGTCTATATGGGCGTCTCGACCGCGGAAATCGTGGCGCAGCGGCTGATCGAACACGGCCTGGCGGCAAGTACGCCGGTGGCGGTGATCGAGAACGGAACCCGCAGCGACCAGCGGGTCGTCACCGGGCGCCTACACGAACTGAACGACCGCCTGCAGCATGAAGGGATCGGCGGCCCGGCCCTGATCATCATCGGCGAGGTCGCGGCAAAGGCGCTGGCCACGGAAGACGCAGCGCTGACACGCGAGTTGGCGGCCCTGCCCCAAGCCGTTGCGGTCTGAAGGAGAAAACGAAGATGCCCCTTAAAGCGATTACCGCCAACCGGCTGCGCGAAGGCGATGTGGTCTATCTGACCGAGAGCGGCCTCTGGTCCAACTGGCTGAACCAGGCCTGCGCTAGCGAAGATGAAACCGTCCAGCAGGACCTGCTGCAGCGTGCGGAGGCCGACGTGGCCGCCCGCAAGATCGTCGCGCCCTATCTGATCGATCTGATCGAGGTCGACGGCATCCTGCAGCCCCTTTCCACCCGCGAAAACATTCGCGCCGCAGGCCCGACCGTGCGCGCCGATTACCGCAACGTCCCGCTGGTCGCCTGAAGCTGGCGGCGGCGAAGAGGAACAAGCCATGTATCGTTACGACGAATTCGACCACGCCTTTGTGCAGCAGCGTGTCGCGCAATTCCGCGGGCAGGTGGAACGCCGCCTTGCCGGTGAGCTGAGCGAGGACGAGTTCAAGCCGCTGCGCCTGATGAACGGCCTCTATCTGCAGCTCCACGCCTATATGCTGCGGGTCGCGGTGCCCTACGGCACCCTGTCGTCAAAGCAGATGCGCCGCCTGGCCAGAATCGCCCGGGACTACGACCGCGGCTATGGGCATTTCACCACGCGCCAGAACATCCAGTACAACTGGCCAAAGCTCGCCGAGGTGCCCGACCTTCTTGCCGAACTGGCTGAGGTCGAGATGCACGCCATCCAGACCAGCGGCAACTGCATCCGCAACGTGACCGCGGATCACTTCGCCGGCGCCAGCGCCGATGAGATAGAAGATCCGCGCATCTATGCCGAGATCATCCGCCAGTGGTCCAGCCTGCATCCGGAGTTTTCCTTCCTGCCGCGCAAGTTCAAGATCGCGGTGACCGGCGCACCCAACGACCGCGCCGCCGTACGCTTCCACGACATCGGCCTGCAGATCCGACGCAACGAGGCCGGTGAAGTCGGCTTCGAGGTGATCGTCGGCGGCGGTCAGGGACGCACCCCGGTGATCGGCGTGACGATCCGCAAGTTCCTGCCCAAGGCCCATCTGCTGAGTTACCTGGAAGCCATCCTGCGGGTCTACAACCAGCTCGGCCGCCGCGACAACCTTTACAAGGCACGCATCAAGATCCTGGTGCAGCAGACCGGCGCCGAGGTCTTCACCCGTCTGGTCGAAGAGGAATGGGACGCCTTGAAGAACGGCGCCCTCACCCTGCCGGCCGAGGAAATCGAGCGAATCGAAACCTATTTCGCGCCGCCGGCTTTCGAGACCCTGCCGGCGGTCAACCCGGCCTTCGAAGCCCGCCGTTTCGAAGACCGCGACTTCGCCCGCTGGGTGCGCAGCAACGTCTCCGCCCACAAGGCCGACGGCTATGCCATCGCCAGCATTTCATTGAAGCCGGAAGGCGGCGCCCCCGGCGACGCCACGGCAGAGCAGATGGAAGTGGTGGCAGAACTGGCCGAGATCTACAGCTTCGATGAGATCCTCATCAGCCACGAACAGAACCTGGTGCTGCCGCATGTGAAGCTGAGCGACCTGCCGGCCGTTTGGGACAAGCTGGTCAAGCACGAACTGGCGACACCGAACATCGGCCTGCTGACCGACATGATTGCCTGCCCGGGCCTGGACTATTGCAATCTGGCCAATGCCCGCTCAATCCCCGTTGCCCAGCGCATCTCCCAGCGCTTCAGCGATCTCAACCGCCAGCACGAGATCGGCGACCTGAAGATCAAGATCTCCGGCTGCATCAACGCCTGCGGCCATCATCACGTCGGCCACATCGGCATTCTGGGCGTGGATAAGAAGGGTGAGGAGTTCTATCAGATCACCCTGGGCGGCAGTGCCGATGAAAACGCCGCCGTCGGCAAGATCGTCGGCCCGGCTTTCTCATATGACGACGTGGTCGATGCCATCGACAGCATCGTCGCGACCTATCTCGACCGGCGTCAGGAAGACGAAAAGTTCAATGACACCTATGCCCGCATCGGCATCGCCCCCTTCAAGGAGAAGCTCTATGCCGCTGCTTAAGAACGGTCAAATCATCGAAGACACCTGGTCGAACCTGCCGGAGAGCGCCAACGACGATCAAGGCGGCGCGGCTTTGGATGTCGATCTGATCGTCAGTCTGGAGCAGTGGCAAAGCGACCGCGATGCCTTGCTGAAGCGCAACGGCCGCCTGGGCCTGCGCCTGCGCAGCGATCAGCCGCCGGCGGAGATCGTCGCCGATCTCGAACACTTCGACCTGATTGCTCTGGACTTCCCCAAGTTCTCCGACGGCCGCGCCTATTCCTATGCCCGACTGTTGCGGGAGCGCCACGGCTTTCGGGGTGAGCTGAGAGCCGTGGGCAACGTGCTGCGCGATCAGTTGTTCTTCATGCTGCGTTGCGGCTTCGACAGCTTTGAAGTCGCCGGCGAAGACAGCGCCGAAGCCTGGCGCGGGGCGGTCGCCGAGATGAGCGTCTGGTACCAGCCGACCGGAGACGGACGCAGACCCAGCGGCGTGCTGGGCGGCGCCTTCGGCCGCTCGCGCGCCGTAGCCGCAGAATAGCTCGTTCACTGGAGTGGGGACCCTGCCGATGCTGGCCTCAAGGAAGAGGAGATCGGATTTGGTGGTCCGCCCGGCAGCCAATCAGGCCCACAATCAGGACTTGGCCCTCCGGCAACGCGAGCGTGCGCGCCTGCTAGCCTTGCGCTACGGAAGCTATAACAGCCGGGACATTCTCGCCGCCGCGGTGAATGACATCTTTCCCGGCCGCATCGCCGTGGTGTCGTCTTTCGGAACCGAATCCGCCGTGCTTTTGGATCTCGTCGCCCAGGTCGACTGCGCGATACCGGTCGTCTTCCTGGAAACCGGCAAGCACTTCCCGGAAACCCTGGCTTACCGTGACAACCTCATCGCGCACCTCGGGCTGACCGATGTGCGCTCGGTAGCGCCCGCGGCGGAGGATCTGGCCTGGGCCGATGCCGACGGCACTCTCTGGAAACGCAACCCCGATCTCTGCTGTCGGCTGCGCAAGGTGCTGCCGCTGGAACGGGCGCTGAGCGGTTTCAGCGCCTGGGTCAATGGCCGCAAACGCTTCCAGGGCGGCCTGCGCGGCCAAATCCAGGTTTTCGAGGCCTCCGGCGGTCGCATCAAGGTGAACCCTCTGGCCGCCTGGGACCCGCAACAGATCAGCACCACCTTCGCCGAGCGGCGCCTGCCACCGCACCCCCTGGAGGCCGCGGGATACGCCTCAATCGGCTGTGCGCCCTGCACTTTCAAGGGGGGCGACGGAGAAGGGGCTCGCAGCGGGCGCTGGCAAGGCCGGGAAAAGACCGAGTGCGGCATCCACCAGGCGCCTTGGTAGCACCAGCCGGTGCGGCCTGATTAAGCGGCTTTGCGCCCCCTTGACTTAACCATAACTGTTAACCAAATCAGGGATGGGAGGGCTCTGCCCCTCCGATGACACAGCTTGGCTTTTTGGCCGGCCGTCCATGACCCTTGGTCATCGCGCCGCGATGCTACCAGTATTGATTCGCCGAGAGGCCCCTCAGGGGAAAGACTCAACGCTTCCCACCCCAGTAGACAATCGACTGAATCCTTTTTTGCGATGGCGAAAAATGAGGTAATCGCCTGGTTAATTCTTGGGAACATCTCGACTTTCAACTGCATAAGTTAAGTAACTTATTCGCGAAAATCAGTTATACACAAATATTCATCCACCAAAAGCAATTTTGTTTCCCGAAAAAGCCAAGTTCTTTTTGAAGATATGCGGGATTAATAGTTAATTTGCCGCGAAATTAGTGCGAATTTATCTAAAACTTTCAACGAAAGTTCTTGATATGCGCTATTAAGATTGTGTAAACCTTTACCAGCAGCTAAAGCCTGAGCTGGAGTGTTAACGCTGAACCAGGGCTTTAGAAGACCCGACAGAACAGCGACACGGCAGTGTCCACACCAGCCCCGATAAGGGCGCAGCAGCTGCGAAGAGTTCACAGGGTTTAGGACGATTGATGAACCGGATTGCGGACAAACTGGCCCTCAGGCGGCCTCACCAGAAGCGTTGGCTCGCGCGTGCGCGCCGCGGCTTGGTGACGGCCAGGGCGAAGATGGGACTGGGCGGTCGAGAGCTCTCGACCAGCGCGTTCGTGTCTGCCCTCTCCGCCCCCCTGGCTTGTGTGATCGCCGCCGGTGCCCTGGCCCACGTCGCGACCGACGACCGGGTGGACAGCACCTGGACGCGGGTGACGGCTCAAAGCTTCATCCCCGTCGACGTGAAGGACATCGATCCCGATCACTTCTATATCCGCCAGGTCGGCATCAACCAGCTTGATCTGGAAGAACAGATCGCCAGCGCTTTCACGCCCAATCCGGGCAAGCTGCGCGAAGAGCTGACCTGCCTGGCCCAGAACATCTACTTCGAAGCACGCAGCGAGCCGGATGCCGGCAAGCTCGCCGTTGCCCACGTGGTGATGAACCGCGTCGCCTCCCGCTACTTCCCCGAATCGGTCTGCGGCGTCGTCCGCGACGGCACCGACGAGGTGCTGCACAAGTGCCAATTCTCCTGGTACTGCGACGGCAAGGAAGACTTGGTGACGGACGAGCAGTCCTGGAGCGAGAGCATGCACCTCGCCAGCCAGGTTTACTGGGGCCGCGCCAAGGACAATTCCGGCGGCGCGCTGTGGTATCATGCCGACTACGTGAAGCCGTTCTGGCGCAAGGCGTTCCTGCGGGGACCCAAGATCGGCCGCCACATCTTTTATTCGCGCAAGCCGGAGCCGGCGCCGACCCAGGTCGCGCAAAGCGACTGACCCAGGCCCAGGTCGCGCAAAGCGACCAACACTGGCGGCGGGTTCCGTCGCCAGCAGCCAATTGGTTTCCTAAAAGAGATACGCAGTCAGGTGCGGTGCTCGCGCCCCAGCATCAAAGCCTCGATGATGCGGAAGTACTTGTCGGGAAGGCTGATGAAGCGGCCACCGAAAAGGCCGTCATTCGTTACGGCGCGCTTGATTTCGACATCCATCTCAAGGTGCCGCCCGTCGTCGAGCAAGATCTCCAGCCGCGTGTGGTGGCCTTCGGGCAGATGAAGTTTTGCCGCGTTTGTGGCGTCGGCGACCGCGCCGAACCCAGTGATCGAAATGTCGACGACAAAGACATCCTGTCCCTGAATCCTGCCTGAAAGATTCAGGTGGCGCCGGCGATCCCGGCGGCGCTCTTTCCCTTTCACCGTCATCCTGCGGTTCACATCGGTCCTCGCGACTGATTCCCTTAGAGCTGCTCCGAGCTTGATGGACCGCTCTGGCGTCGGCAGGCTAGCCAGCTTTTCGTATAGAATTCGTTAGCAGCGCATTCCGGCCGCAGGCCATTGTGCAGACCTAGCTCAGCAGATGCCGGGCGATCTTGCCGGTCGAGGTCTGGGGCAGCGCGCTCTGAAACTGGATGAGCCCGGGACACTTGCCGTCGGGCAGCGTCCGCGACAGCCAGCCGAGCAACTCCCGCTCTGCCACGGACCGCCCGGCTTTCAGAACCACAAAGGTCTTCGCTTCCTGACCCAGATAATCATCGGGAACGGCAATGACAGCCGCCTCGCTGACGGCGGGATGGCCTTTAAGAACCGCCTCCACTTCGGCGGGATAAATGTGTTCCTCGCCGCGCAGGATCTTGTCGTCAACGCGGCCCAGAACATCAAGACGACCAAACTCGTCAAAGCGGCCGATATCGCCGCTGCGCAGCCAGCCGCCCTGCAGACGGCGCCGCGTTTCCGCCGGCATGTTCAGGTAGCGCTTCATGACACCGGGGCTGCGCACCAGGATTTCGCCCTGGTCGCCACAGGCGGCCTCCTTACCCTTGTCGTCCAGCAACTTCACTTCGACACCCGGCACGATGCGCCCGGCGGTCGTCGGCCGCGGCGTGCCGCCGCACCCACCCCAGGCCACGATCGATGAAACCTCGGTCAGGCCGTAGCCCGGTGTCAGGCCCAAACCGAAACGATCCTTGAAAGCATCCGACAGGCCCGCCTGCAAAGGGGCGCCGCCGGTCGCACAGAGCTGCAGGGAACGGCGGACGGCCCTGGTATCGACCCCGTCCGCCCGCTCCATCAGATACTGATAGTAGATCGGCATGTGGACGAAGTAGGTCACGGCTTCTTCGGTGATCAGACGCCAGATCAAGGCGGGGTCGAAACCTTCTACCAGGACCATGACCTCGCCGTTGAGCACCGCCAGGTTCAGGCCGCAGACCTGACCCATGATGTGAAACAGCGGCGTCGAAATCAGACGCACAGCCGTGGCTTCACGCGCCGCCAGCGGCTGGTTGATCACCACCATGGCGGTCAGATTGCCTTGCGTCAGTTCCACCCCCTTGGGACGGCCCGTGGAGCCCGAGGTATAGAGCAGCACCGCCGTTTCATCGGCGCCGTAGCCGTAGGTCCGGAGGGAACCCGACTGCCCTGCCATCAAATCGCCAAGCGCCGGCCAGCCGGAAAGACCCGCGGTCATACCCAGATTGCTAGGGATCATCCAAACCTTCCGGCAAAGGTCCGCCTTCTCCGCCGCCGGCAGCGCCTGCTCCGCAAAGGCATTGTCGCCGCGACCTTCGAAAGTCAGCAGCGCCTCGGCGGCGGAATCGTTCAACTGAAAGAGAATGTCGCGCTCCCGCAGCGTCGTGCTCAAAGCGACGACGACGCCACCGATTTTCAGGATGCCGTAGTAGGCGGCCAGAAAGCCCGGCCGATTACTGCAGGCCAGGGCAATACGGCTGCCGGGCCCGAAACCTTGCGCCCGAAGGCCGTTGGCCACCTGGTTGGCCTGATGAAGAATCTCGGCATAGCTGAAACGCCGGCCTTCATAAACCACGGCTGTTGCCGTCGGCGTGCGCACGGCGGTGGCATCCAGATAGAAAGCGACATTCAACATCACCAATCTCCGTCAGATTTCGGGAAGACTTCAGCCCTCGGAGGGCGCCGGGCGGGGTCGGTAAATCCAGGCCATGAGCAGCAAGGCGAGCAATGCCAAGGCTGCGCCGGAGACATAGGGCCAGCCGCTGCCGAGGCTGCCCAGGGCAAAGCCGCCCCAAACCGGGCCGAGGATCCTTGCCACGCTCAGGATCGCATGATTAAGGCCGAGGGCCGTGCCCTGGATCGAGGCGGGGGCCGCTTTGGACAGCAACGCCTGAAGGCAGGAGAGGCTGGTGGCGATGCCGCCGCCCAAGAGCATCAGGGCGACGGCTATGACACCATCGCTGGGCCAGAGTACAAAGAGCGACATGCCCAGGCCCATCGCCAGCGCGGCGCCCGCCGCGACCGGTTCTTCCCCCAGCCGTCTGCACAAGACCGGGATCAGCACCCAAAGACTGAAGAGCGCCGCCATACCGGCAAACATGAAACCGAGCGCGACATCGGAGGCGCGCCAGGAAAGCATCCGCGACGACCACAGGCCGAGCGTCGTCTCCATGGCGGCATAGGCAAAGGCCAGGACCGCCATGACGGCGATGGGACCAAGGCAGAGTGGCGACAGGATTAATGCGCCCAAGCCCCGCCCCTTACCGGGCGTTGGAAGCCGTTCCCCAACCGTCGGCAGCCTGATCTCGCGCAGCAGAAAGACCGCCAACACCAGAGCCACGACGGCAAAGGCCGCAGCGCCCAGGGCGCCGCTGCGGTAGTCGTCGCCGCCGGGTCCCAAAAGCCATTCGCGCCCCAGTATCGGACCGATGATAAAGGCAATTGCGAAGGCCGAGTTCACATTTGCCATGCCACGGACGCGGCTCTTGTCGCAGGTGCAGTCGGCCATCAACGCCTGGATGACCGGTATCGCCGCGTTGCTGACCCCGGCAAGCGCCCGGGCGGCAAAGAGCCAGACCAGGGAATCGGCATAGGCCATCATCAGATAGGCTACGGGGGCAGTCGCCAGGGCCAGACAGGTCACACTGCGGCGCCCTATCTTGTCGCTGAGGCGTCCCATAAAGGTCGAAAGGACCAGCACCACGGCCGTGTCGGTGACCAGGATCAAAGAAACCTGCAGAGGACTGGCGCCCAGCTCCAGGGCCTGAAACGGCAAGGCCGGATAGACGATCCCCAGACCGATCAGATAGACCAGGGTGATGACTATGGGTGCCGGCATGGCCTCAGGCTTTCGCGACGGCCACAGGCTGCATCATCAGGCCACTGGGGCGCAGCGTAATCATCGGCTCCGGCTTCACATCCTGCCCCGGGACAAGCTGAAGGTCGAAGCGCTGGACCACCGCAGAGATGGCGATCATGGACTCGAGCACGGCAAAGCGCTCGCCCAAACAGGTGCGCGGCCCGTCGCTGAACGGGAAGTACGCGAAGCGGCGGCGCGGATCGCCGGTCTCCGGATCAAAGCGCGATGGATCGAAGCCTTCCGGATTTTCCCACAAGGCCGGACGGCGATGCACGGCGAACATGTTCAACATCACGTTGGTACCGGCCTCGACCTTCAGGTCGCCGATTTGATCATCGGCCACGGCGACACGCGAGAAAGTCCAGAGCGGCGGGTAGAGCCTCAAAACCTCGTCAAAAACACAACGCGTGTAAGTCAAGCCGGCAAGATCGGCAAAGTCTGCGCCCCGCCCCCCCAAGACCGTCTGGGCTTCGCCGCGCACCCGACGCAGCGACTCTGGATGCAGTGACAGCATGTACCAGCACCAGGCAAGGGCATTGGCCGTGGTTTCGTGCCCGGCCAGGATCATCGAGAGAATCTGGTCGCGCAGTTGCTTGTCCGAACGGCCGTTCTGATTGGCCATCAACAGATCGAGAAGGTCGCCCGCGTCCTCATCATCCGGACGGGCGGCGGCTTCGCTGCGCCGCCGTTCAATGAGCCCGTAGACAAAGTCATCCAGGGTCCGAAGGGCACGGCGGACCGCCCGGTTGTTCGCCGTCGGCAGCCAGCGCGGCAGCCCGAAAGGCGACCAGATACGGCGCTCGGCATCGCGCAACACCCGGGTCATGGCCGAAAACACCGCCTCGTGCTCGCCCTCCAGGCGGACGCTGAAAAGCGTGCGCAGGAGTATGTCGAGGGTGAGTCGCATCATCTCCGGCACCATGTCGAGCGGCTTTTGCTGCGCGACATTGACCTGCCAACGCCCCAACATGTCGTCAACGGCGTCCTGCATGTCCCGGGTCATGCGGCGAAGCTGACATCCCTGAAAGCTGCGCGTCGCAGTCTTGCGCTGGCTCAGCCACTCGCCGCCCTCGGCGAGGAAGATGCCCTCGCCCAGCACCGGCCGCATCATGTCGTAGAACTTGCTCTTCTCGTAATTCAGGCGATTGTCCTGGAGAACGTGACGCACCATCGCCGGATCGTTCAGCATCAAGACACGGTCAGGTCCGAAGTGCAGTTCGACGGCGCCACCGTGATCGCGGGCGACCCGGGTGAAGAAACGCAGAGGATCCCGCCGCAGCTCCGGCAGTAATCCGACCAGCGGTAGACCTTTCAGCTTCGCGGGCGCCGCGTCCTGGGTTCCGTGAAGAGGTCCCGCAATCTGGTCAAACACCAAGCTCATTTTCCCACCCTCGTCTGTTCGGCGACCCGACTGCCGGGCGCCGTGAAACGTTTCTCCGCGCTGCTAGACTCTAAGCCCCGGCAAGGGGTGCCGGTTTCTAGTGGCGGCGTGACATCGAGACGCCGGAAACCGGCCTCACACGGGCCGCATCGTTTCGCTCGACCTGAGCGACCGACTTTTCCGTCAAAGCGATGGAGCCGGAGACTGCTTCCGCGGCTACGCCGATCAGATGAGCGGCAAAGGAGAGCCCGGTGCGCTTCGCCTCGATGCGCAGATATTCCAGGCAGCGCTTGATCGCTTCTGCATCTTGCAGCGGATCACAAAGCTTCAGTTCGATCGGTTCGGTCGGTTTGGTCATGACATGCTCCTTGAGGAATGACTGGTTCGTTTGATTTGAACTCAGGCGACGGCCTGCTGGTCCAGGAAGAAGGCGTTGCGGATGATCGATCCCTTGATGCCGGCAACCGAACGCAGGTTGGCCAGGGTCGCGTGGTTCATGTCGAACCAGCCGGCATAGGCAACATCCTTGCCGAGGCTGACCGCCCGTGTCTGGCGCTTCGGCGGGCAGCCAAGACGCGGTAGCAGCCGCGCCATGCGGGCGTCGTAGACGGTGATGAGTTCGCGGATTCCCATGGCCAGGCAGGTCTCTGTCACGGCACAGAGCAGTTCGCTGCTGGCGCCGACGCGCATCCCGCGCGCCTCGACCGCGAAACGGCTGCCTTCCCAGACCAGGGGATGGTAGGGGGCGTTGGCACCCTGGAGCAGCTGCGGAAAGACGTCACGCAGCATGTAGGGGCCGGTGGTCGGCAGGAAACGCCAGCTTCCCAGCAAGGTGTCGTCCTCGTCCTTGGCGAGAAGATAGATCGGGTAGAGGTCATCAAAGCTGTCACGCTCCTCGCCGTTTTCGACCGGAACAGACCACCCGAGCCTTTGTTTGAAGACGCGAAATCTTTGTTGAAACATCTGCCTTAGTTCTCCCGCATAGGCTGCATAGAGATCAGGTGTAACAACATCGATCATCGCCACTTCCCCCGCTTGTCTGATCCGGGGGTAATTGGATCGCAAAGATGTGAGGGGAACATCCCCCCAGAAATGGGGGGGGCGCGCGGCCGCAACGCCGGACGGGACACAGAGCAGCAGAGCCGCCCGCTTACCGGCGGCGGCTTTAAAATCGAATTAAATCAAATTTTTAGGGGATTATGTGGCCTTGCATGACCGCTTTGACGACGGCGTGATGCTTGGAGAAGACACCCAGCTTGCGGGTGCCGTTTTTGAGGTGAAACAGCACCGTCTCTTCCGAGATTTTGAGAATCTGGCCGACTTCCCAGGCGGTTTTGCCCCGGGCGGTCCAGAGCAGGCAATCGCGCTCCCGATCGGTCAGGCGGACCCGGGCTTCCTCCGGGGCGTCCTCGGAGAGACGCAGGAAGGCCTCATGGGTCTGGACCGCGACCCAAAGGAGATCCTGCCGGGCAACCTGATAGCTCTCTTCGAACTGCTGCTGGCTGCCGCTCGAGGAGACGTTCAGGGTGGAAAGGCCACTTTCCGGCCCGTGAATCGGGATCGTGGCCCCGGTCGTCAGGCCGAAGTCCCGCGCTTCATCGAAAACCCGGCGCTGGCCGCTGCTCAGATCGTTCTGAGCGGAAACCTCACGCCAATCGAAAGGCAGAATTGTGCCCATCGCCTTCTGAAAGGTGGGATCGAAATCGCTGAAACCCTGCAGAAGATAGTGCTCGACCCAGTCATCGGGAAAGGTGGCCAGGAACTCGTGCACGACCTGACCGTCCTGCGCCGCCTGAGGGACGAAAGAGCGAATGCGTTTACCCAAAGGGGGCCGCACGTGGACGTATGAATAGGTATCGAAGCCCAGAAGGTTCAGAGTGTTCTGAAGACTGGCGCCGATCTCAGCGATGCTTTGGGCACGGCTGAGTGCATCCATATGATCGGCGATGCCAGCCGTCATCGCCGCCGGTCTCTGACAACGACAAGCGCAGGCGCCAACGCCCCGACCTCACGGCCGGGCCCCGGTAAGCCATCGATACAGCAGAATTCAAGCAGGGCAAAAGAAAAGGCTTTGCGGTTGTTAAAGGCCCGCAACTTCGACATGGCAATCCCAGCCGTTTTCACCAGATCTTTCATGCCCTCCTTGAGATCCGTCGTTTTCCGTCAGCTGTCCGCCGAACGGCCGAGCGTCTTCAACAGAGACAATACCTCGGCGCGCACCTTGGAGTCAGGAATCCTGTAATAGGAACTGATCAGCTGCAGCGTTTCACGCTGGTTTGTGAAGTCGGGGTCTGAAGAATGAATGTTGCTGCCGCCTGCGGCACCGGCATCCTGGCCCGTGGCGACATTTTCACCTTCTGATTCCACACCTTCGAAGAAATATGTAACGGGCACACTCAGTATCCGCGACAGCTCATAGAGCTTGCTGGCGGAAATGCGGTTGGCACCCCGTTCGTACTTTTGGATTTGTTGAAAGGTCAGCCCCAGCGCATTCGCGAGTTTCTCCTGAGAATAACCCAGGAAAACCCGACGAAGCCTCACGCGCCCGCCGACGTGAACGTCGACGGGATGCGCCTGTCTAGCCTTCCCCACGGTCTGATGAGCAAGCATCACTTCACCTTACTATGCAATGATTCCATGACCCCGCCTTGATTATATTCGATGCTATAGGGAAAGAACAAAGGAAAATCTCGCGCAATGATGGTAAAAAATTGTTCCAAAGCGCGTTTATATATTAACAATAGACAACCTTCGATCATCCATTTGATTTTGCTAAGTAACAATTCGATTTTATACTTTTGCGTCATAATCAACGATTTACGCAACTTTAGAGGGAAAATCCGCTGTATCCGCCGTCTCATGCGGGTCATGGGCCTGGTCAGCAAGCCCCCCATCCGGTTCAAAGCTGAGGCCTTTGATGGCCAGCAGCCTGTGCGGTAAGGCCTTCGACGACTCGCCGGATTCAATCCTGCCGCGAAGTGTGCTGGAACAAATGCCTAAACGATGCGTCGCGAACATCGCATGTTCGGATTATGAAACAAGCGGTGCACCCGGAATCGCTTCAACGGATAGCCGAACACAAAACAATGCACACCGGAACATATTTGAATTCATCAGGCCGCCCTTGGCGATCCATCAGTCCGATGAGGCTGTACTTCCCGGCAGCTTTAGAGCGATATCAGATCCAGAGCGGCTTTGGGGCCCTACCGAAACCGCAGCACGGCTCCTTCCTGAGTAAGGCCCGCTCTAATCATGCGGCCAGCGCAAAACGAATCGGCTGCCCTTGTCCAGGTCATCACTCTCGATGGTGATATCACCGCCCATGGAGCGTGCGGCGGCCCGGGCCACCGGCAGTCCGAGGCCGGCGCCCTCCACGCCTGAGGTTGCCTCGGCGCGCCAATAGGGTTCAAAAACCGCTTCGCGCATGTTTGCAGGAACTCCGACGCCGTGATCGCGGACAGATACCTTGTAGCCCGAGGCCTCCTCCTCCAGTTCGACCTCGATCTCCGTCCCGTCAGGCGAATACTTGGCGGCATTCTGCAGCAGATTGGACAAAACGGCATGGAGCATCACCTCTGCCCCGCCCTCGACCGGGCTTCCGATCTTGTCCACAAGACGCAATTCCTGTGTCGCTTTCAGAGCCAATGACACCTCACGCCATATCGCCGAGCATAGCGCCGCCAGATCAACCGTTTTTCCCTCGCCGCTGTGCGTTGGCGCTTCGACGCGACCAACGACCAGCACGTCATCCACCAGCCGGGCCAGAGCGGCCACGCCGCGCCGGATCGTCCGGGTCTCCTCCTGGCGCTCTTTCAGGGTCATTTGGTCGCCATAGCGGTCCAGCATGTCAGCTGCTGAACCGATCGCCTGAAGCGGGGTGCGCAGCTCGTGGGACACCATCGAGACGAAACGGGACTTGTCCTGGCGCCGTTGACGCTCGTGGTCGAGCGAGACAGACAGCCGTCCTTCGCGAAGGACAACCGCTTCGACCCGGCGCACGGTAAGGGCCAACAGCAGAACCAGCACCAAAAGAGCCGCGACAAGGAGTGGCGCTCCGCCCCAAAGCAGGTCGTCGCCGGGCCGACCGTCAGCCCAGACAATGTGGCCCAGAGCACTGTCGTCGACGCCGGTGATCTGCAGCCCGAGAAATCCGGAGGCCGGCGGGTTTACCGAGAACCTCGGCATCTCTATCAGGCTGCCGAGGCTCGGTGAGTCAAAAAAGTCCTCACGCAGCGGCATTACGAAAACCACCACCGGTGCCTCTCCGGGCGCCGGCGGCGGCGCGATCGAATCGAAAGGCGAGACGATGCTGGCAGCGACCATCTCAAGCTCGCCGTCGATGGAAATCAGTCCGGCGGCGGGAACCTGATCGATTGTTCTGCCCTGCCGCGCTGCTTCAAGCAGACGTTCCACGCTACGCGGAAGCCGGTCGAATATATCGCCGCCCGAAGCCTCACCATCGATGAAGGCCACTCTGGTCTCGTTGTCCGGCCCCAGCACCCAAATGCAGTTGACCCCGAAGGCTTCCAATAGGTAATCGCCGAGTTCCTCCTTCGCCCAGCGCTCATCGAGGCCAACACCCAGCGTTATGATGACCTCGTCCCACCAAGCATAGTCGACGACCAGGCTGCGCAGTTCAGCGCGCTTGGCATCAAGAATCGAAGAGACAAGGGAGGCCTGCGCTTCCGCCTGGCGCTTGTTCAGGGCATCGGCGCTCCAGTACAGCAGCGCACAGACCCCGGCCAGAGCCAGGATTACCAGCAAGAGGATAGGCAACAGCAGCCCGCGGCGGCGGTCGGCGGCGCGACGGCGCGTCTTACTCAACCCTGACGTTGGCTTCTCATGAACGGTAGATGAAGACATTCCCGGCTTTTTTTGATCGGCGAGCGGTCCTTTCCAAGACGGACCCGACTGCCTGTTTTTCCCGATACAGTAGAACCTTCTTGGTTGCGGCGCCGAACTATAGTGCCAAAAACCTACACAGAACAGCATCCTTGACGGAGTTCGTCGGAAATTGAGACGCCCTTTAGGGTCAGAAATTGGATAATTTGGCGAAAAACAACGGGGAATCTCTATTTACGCGCGATCAACATACGGATTTGGCCGCTCTGCGTGTGCGGCATTGCTTGGGCACTTCGAAACTGTGCCGGCAATTCCTCGTCTGCACTTGCCGGCGCCCCAGCGGAACCAGATCGCCCGCCCGCGCAGACGGGGGCAAATCGCCCCGCGCGCTGACTGGCGCAACCCATCTTTGCAGGATTTTCGATGGCGAACCCCGCCCGCACCGGGCTATTGTCCCGCCTGACGTCGCCGCGTCACAGGTAAGCATCGGCCAAGCCGTTTCCCCGTATCAAAGATCTGACCGCCGGCATCCCGGATTGCCAGGGGCGAACGACTGCTGCATGTTTGCGCCGGGTTGCGTTCGGAGTCGGTGAGACGCCGAGCGCAGAGATGCGGAAAAACGAAGGGCCAAGTTGAACCAGTTAAAGAAAGCGGATCCATGAAGCCCATGGCGACCCAGGATTCTTCGGAACGGCTCGGTCTCCTTCTCGCCCGCTGCAGTTTGGGCGATCAATCGGCGTTTTCCGAGCTGTATGAAGCAACTTCAGCGAAACTCTTTGGCATTGCCTTTCGTATACTAAGACGGGAGGCCTGGGCAGAGGAGGCTCTGCAGGACGCCTACGTGAAGATCTGGCGCTATGCCGACAGCTATAATCCGGGCCGGGGGCGGCCAATGACCTGGATGATTAACGTCGTGCGAAACCAATCGCTTGATCTGTTGAGGAAAGCTGACTATCGCGCCGCCGAAGAGGAATGGAGTCCTGAGAAGGACGGGCGTATGAGCAGCGAAAATCCGGCAACACAGGCTGAAACCAGCCAGGACCTACAACGCCTCTTGGGCTGCCTTTCCGGCCTTACCGAGGAACAGCGCGAGTGCATTCTGCTGTCCTATCATCAGGGCTATACGCCGAGTGAGGTGGCGGCGCGGATCGATCGGCCGGTGGGAACCGTAAAAACCTGGATTCGCCGGGGCGTGATCAAGGTCAGGGAGTGTCTGGACCGATGAGGTACGACGATCCCAAGGTGCAGGAGGCGCTGGCCAGCGACTACGTCGTCGGAACCCTGCAAGGCCCGGCAAGGCAGCGCTTCGAGACGTTGATGCGGTCGCGCCCGGATCTGCGCCGCCGGGTTGAAGCCTGGGAGGATCGTCTAACACCCCTGGCCGAACAAACACCGGCGAGGATTCCGCCGCCCCGCCTTTTGCGGGCGATCAAGCAGCGCATCGATCCGCAAAACGCAGCCTCCGCTGACGCGGGCCGTGCAGGTTTCTGGAACAACCTTGCCTTTTGGCGGCCCTTCGGCAGCATCGCCGCCGTTCTGACGGTGCTCGTCGGCGGCTATGCAGGCTTTATTCTCTCGCAGCCCGGATCTGCCCCCCAAGTCGCCTCGGTAGCGCCGACCGAGGTGATGCCGAGCTATGTGGCGGTGCTGGAGGACGACGCGGAGAACCCGACCCTGGTGGTCACCGCTTACAGGGGACCTTGGCGCCTCTCGGTAAAGACGCTCGGCAGCCTTGGTGAGAGCGAAAACAAAGCCTACCAGATCTGGACCGTCGAGCGTGACAGCGGCACCATCCGGCCCCTGTTGCAGCTTACCGGGGGCGACCCGGTCGGCCAGCCACTCGACGAAGCGGGATGGGATGCGGTGAAGTCCTCCGAGTCCCTCATCGTCACCCTGGAAGCCGCCGGCCAGGCCGCGACGTCACCCAGCGGGCCCGTGCTTTACTCCGGCCCCTGTATCAATCTCTGGGAAGCCAGCGAGACCTGATACACCCGCGTCAGCACAAGCCCTTTGCCGTCAAACGTCCGACCAGAGCCGCATCAGGTTGGCGTGGGACTTGCTCAACAGGTCGAACTCCCGGCACTTGCCCTTCTCTTTGAAGACTGTCCTGCGCACCTTTTCGATATCGAAGAGAATTTCGCGCTGCTCGGCGCTGCGGACAATGCTCTGCGCCCAGGTCACGGCGACCTCGCGCTGACCGCGGGTTACCTCCGCGACCCGGTGCAGTGTGGTGGAAGGATAGATCACCGCCGAACCGGCGGCCAACTTGTAGCTCAGTGACTCGCCGCCAAGCTCCATGATCAATTCGCCGCCGTCGTAGTCTTCGGGCGGGTTGAGAAAGACCGTCAGGGAGACATCACTGCGCGCCAACGCCGTCCGTCCCATGATCGCATCGTCGATATGCGCACCATAAGCCATGCCTTCACGGTAGCGGCTGAACAGTATCGGGCGCAGCGAGCGCGGCATGACGGCAAGGTTGAAGGTGGCGTTGGCGCCCAGCGCAGCAACCAACAACTGCCGCGCCTGGGTGGTCTTCGGATCTTTGGAATCAGACTGTTCGTTGGCCTTTACGAGCTTGGCGTGCCAGCCCGCCGTCTTGCGGCCGTCGAGAAAACCAACCTCTCTGAGCAGGTCGTTCAGTTGCGACAGCTGCTCTGGGGAGAGCAGGTTATCAATCGTCAGAATCATGATGGGAGCTATAGCATGAGCGCGGCCGCTTCGCCCAGCCCGCCCCGCCCAATCCGTCCCGCCCCGTCCGCCCGGGGACACAATGGCAGACCCTCAGAGCGCCAGCAGGTGATTGTCCCAGGCGAGGCCGGGCGCACCGCCATACAGCGCAGTTTCCCGGCCGCGCGTCAGGTCATAGATAAAAAGCCGGCCCTGTCCGGAGGAGATGAAAAAGCGGCCCACACCGCCGGCCGGCGCCAGACCGCAGCCATCGGCAACAGAGATTTCCGCCAGGTAACGGCGTTCCTTCGCCGACCAGAAGGTAATCCGTCCGCCGCGCGGCGCCGAGACGGCCAGATAGCGGCCGCTGTCATCCAGCGCGGCACTGCCGCAATAGTGGCGCATGCTCTTGAGCACCGCCGCCGGCGTTTCGGCCAGGGCAATCTCCGTCCCATCGCGCTGAAAGCCGACCAGGGGCACCAGGCGGTTTCGCGGCCCCTCGTTCTGCAAGGCAAGACAGACCGCATCGTCTCTGGAAACCGCGAGGTGCCGGATTGACAGAAGATGAAGGTCTTCCGGCAGGGAAAAGCGCTGAAGCAGGGCACCGCTGTCACTGTCCACATAAGCCAGGTTCGGCGCCATTGTCGCCAGGTTCAGCTTCCGGCGGCCGCTGTCGGGATGCGTCCGGATACCGCCATTGGCGACCACCAGCCGCCGCCCGTCCGAGAGCAGCGCCAGTTCGTGCGGGCCGATGCCGTGAGAGGGCAGTTCCCCCAAACGGCGATACCCGTTCTCGGCATCATAGACGCCGATGACACCACGCCCGCCATCAAAGTCGTTCTCGGTGGCAAACAACCGGCGGCCATCGCGGCTGAACACACCGTGGCCGTAGAAGTGCCGGGCCCGGGGAGCTTCGAAGCGTTGTTTGACGCGCCCCTCCGCGACATCGATGACGACGGCGAAACGGCCGGGACGACGGGCCAGGATGACCACTTCCCCGGGGTCCTCCCCAGGGATTACTCCAGCACCGCGGCGCCAGGCCGCGCCATGGCCCCGGCCCGGCAGATCGACGATGTCGCCATCCGCCCCCTGCCCCGTGATCATCCGGACCGCGAAGCGCCCGCCGGTCTCGGCGCTGGCACCCACGGCAAGCGGCCCCCGCCCGGACACCGCAAACGCCATCCCGGCATGGCCTACCAGCGGCAAACCCAGGCCGGCGGTCAGCAGGCTGCGGCGGCTAATCGCCATCGAAGCTGTTGAAGCCCAGAGGCAGGTCCAGCATTTGCGAGAAAGGCCCGGAAATGAGAGCGAGAAGCTGACTGACGTCATCGCGAACAGCAGAGAGGCGCTGCCAGCCGCCCTCTTCCTCCAGGGCCTCCGTCATCGATGCCGGCAGGTTTGCAAGCTTCTTTCTGGTACGGCGGAAAACAGCTTCGATCTCGACATGGAGCGTCGGGCCGTCCGGCTGGCGGCGCAGCAGGGCGGAGAACCCACCCTGGCCGCCGTTCTGATAAAGCGCCTGCGCCGCCTCAAGATTGATCTCAATGTTGCGCAGCGAACGCCCGCTGCGCCAGGATTCGGCGCGCTTGGGCTTGGCGTTTCTCACCGCTTCGCCAAGGACACGCTGAAGCTTGAAATCGACGACAATCAGCAAAGCCGAGCGCAGCGACTTGGCAAGTTGCAAAGAGGCCTCTTTGGCATCCAGGAATTCTGCGTCGCCCTGGCGCGCGTTGCGCAGCACAGCGGCATAAGCCGAAGGGCCGTCACGCCAATCAGCCAACAGGCCGGCAGAAATCTCCTTCAGGTTCTCGCCAATCCTGACGGCCAGATCGCAGGCGAAGGGCTGTTCCGCCGCCTCTGGCATATCGAACAGCAGTCGCTCCAGCGCCGGCAGCCCCTGGATGGCGACGGAGCCCTGGGCGAAGCGCTGCGGCTCCAACGCGGCCGGGTCGGGGTTCGCCAGAAGCTGGGACAACCGCCGCCCGGTAACGCCACGTTTGTCCGGCCAGAACTGCATGCGGTCGGCGCGCAGGAAAAGCTCGCTCGGCCCAAAACGCAGGTGTTGTGCAGCCATCCAGGCGTCCATCATGGCGTGAAAGGCTTTCTTGCTCTCCTCAGCTCCGCCGAGACCGCCATCGGCACAGTCGCGGCGCAATGCCCCTTCGAGGCTCTCACCAGCAACGGCAAGCGCCTCATAGCGCGGCAGCAGGCATTGATCGAGAAGTGCGTTGTTCAGCTCGGCGAAGTCGTCCTGATCAGGCGCCGCCGCGAAGGCCGGCAGAGGCCTCAAAGTCAGGCCGAGGCCCAGCCCTCCACAGAAACCCAAGAATTGTCGCCGTTGTGTCATCGCGGCCTCCCAGACAGCACGCTAGAGCGATCTCAGGAAAGCCAAGAGGGCTTCCCTATCTTCCGTGGTGAGTGTCATCACCCTGTTCTTCGCCGCCTCGGCCTCTCCGCCATGCCAGAGGATGGCCTCCAACAGGTTGCGGGCGCGCCCGTCGTGCAGGAACTGACTGTGCCCGTTGACCGTCTCCGTCAAACCGATTCCCCAGAGCGGCGCCGTCCGCCATTCCCGTCCGTTCGCCCTTCCCTCCGGCCTGTGATCGGCGAGGCCCTCGCCCATGTCGTGAAGCAAGAGATCGCTGTAGGGCCAGATGAGCTGAAAGGACTGCTCCGCACCCAGGCTGTCACGGCGTGTCACATACTTTGGCCGATGGCAGGCGATACATCCAGCTTCATAGAATATCTGCTTGCCCTTCAATACCGCCGGATCTTCCAGATCGCGGCGCGGCGGGACCGCGAGATTGCGGGTGTAGAAGGTGATCAGCCGCATCATCTCCGCCGAGGCTTCCAGGCCGTCATGCTGTGCCGTGTTGCCGTCCGGCGCTTCGATGCAGCGCCGCTGCGCCGGCGTGCAGTCACCGGCAGGCGACGGGGCCAGGGGTGCAGAGAGGCCGATATCGCCGTTGATGGCATGGGTCGACTGCTGCAAGAGGTTCGGCTCCCCCGCCTTTAACCCGAAACGGCCCAGGGCCGGAGCGCCGGCCGCCTTATCCCAGACCCGGTTGGCCCGCCCGGAAATGCCGTCACCGTCGGCATCCTCGGGATCGGCCCAGGCCAGGATATCGCTCTCCTCGATGGCTTCCAGCAGACCGAGGCCGATCATCTGCGGTGCCACACGCGGCGAGACCATCACATCGGGATGCAAGGGCCCGTAGCCGAGATGGGTGATGCTGTAGGTCGGCTTCCGCAGGCTGACCATCGTGCCATCAGCCAGCGTGACCGGTATCTCCTCATAGCGGATGTGCATCTTGCCTTCGGCTTCATGGCCCTGGATCGCCAGATCCTGAAGCTGGCCGCCATAGGTCGGCTCGGGAATGACATTCAGGCGATATGCGTCCAGGTCCGCGCGCTCCGCCGCCGACTGAGGCGGAATGCTCAGCCGCAGAAACATGGAAACGGCGGAATCGTCCGGCCAGTTCGCCGCCGGGGCATGCCCGCGGCCATCCTTCAGGTGGCAACGCTGGCAGGAACGGGCATTGAACAGCGGCCCGAGGCCATCCGCCGACTTGGTGGAAGCCGGCGAAGAAACCCACAAGCGGCGAAACAGCGCATTGCCGAGCTTGAAGTCCAGTTCCCGCTCAATGGACATGTTGCCCGAGCTCTGGGAAAAGGCATTGGAATCGAGGGTCTTCTTCTTTGAGGTCGCCGCCCCGCCGGGCAGCGCCTCAAAGGGTTCGGCCCGTGTGAAATCGGCAGTCGGGCGGATGACCGCCGCGATCCGCGCCGCTTCTTCCGGCGTCGGCCCGGCAATCGAAGGTGCCGGCCCCAGACCCGTCGCCAGGCATACAACCACAAGGGCCGGCAAAGCCCGCATACTCTTCGTCATTGAAAGACCAGCCTACCTGCTTCGTCTCTAGGCGCCGCCTCCCAGGCCCCCCATGCCCGGACCTGTAGGGAGGCGGCGTACCATAGAGACTACCCGGCCTTACTGAAAGACCGCGGACGGATTGTCGAGACTGTCGGAACCTTCAAAGTCGATCTGCCCGAGGTCGAGAGCCACGACAGCCCGCTCGATTGACCTTGTCTGAGTCGTCAGGCCTTCCACCACGGCTTCGATGACGGCGTTACCGGCAGCGTTGCCTTCGCCGATCATCTGGTCGTAGGCCTCGACGTTCTCGGCCCGTGTCACCATGGCCTGCATTGCGGAATAGCTGGCCGCCAGCTTTTCCTTCAATTCCGCATCCACGGCGGCATCCTGAGCCTCAACGAGGCTGGAAAGGCTCGGCCCGGTGACCATGGAGCCGTCCACCCGACGATAGCTGCCGAGGTAGACGTTCATAATTCCACGATGATTGTAGTAGTGGGAATTGTGGGTGTTGTCGCTGAAGCAATCGTGCTCTTCCTCGGGGTCATGCAGCATGAGGCCGAGCTTGATCCGCTCACCGGCGAGTTCGCCATAAGACAGCGATCCCATGCCGGTCACGATGGTCGAGATTCCGGCGTTGGCGTTGCTGGTCAAAAGCCCTTTGCGCGCCGCGCCGTTGTCGGCCCAGAGCGCAACCATTTCTTCCAGATCGTCAATAAGAAGATCGGTCGCCGTCGTCAAGTAAGCGGCACGGCGGTCGCAGTTGCCGTTGGTGCAGGCGGTGCTGCTGAAATCGCTGGCCGGTCGCTGGCCGGCGCCGGGCCCGCTGCCGTTCAGATCCTGGCCCCAGAGCAGGAACTCGATGGCGTGATAGCCGGTGGCGACATTGGCCTCGACTTCCTCGGCCTCGTGCAAAACGTCGGACAGCAGCGTCTTGGTGATGGTCGAGGCATCGACCGTCTCGCCATTCAAAGCCAGGCTCTTGTTGGCGATCACGTTGGCGGTATAGATCGGGTTCTCGTCAGATTCCCGGCCATAGCTGCCGCCGTCGACATAGTCGATGAGGCCCTCGTCCAGCGGCCAGGCATTCACCTTGCCTTCCCAGTCGTCAACCACGGCATTGCCGAAACGGTAGACCTCGGTCTGCTGATAAGGCACGCGGGCGGCGATCCAGGCCTCACGCGCGGTTGCCAACCGCGCCTCGCTGGGGTCGGCGACCAGGGCATCGATCGCGGCCTGAAGGGTCTTTGCCGTGATCAGCGAGTCCTCATAACCCGCATGAGCGATGTCTGCGTAGGTCTCCAGTACAGCCCGCTTTGCCGCCTCGTCGGCCGCCGCCATGGCCGGCAGCAGGACCAATCCGGTCGTTGCCGCCAACGTTGCTATCAGTCTCATCTGGTGTCTTCCCCTCTTTGAATTGCCGTCTCGTTCAGACGCTTGTTTGTCCCGAAAACCGGCCGGTTAAAGGCCGAAAACCGCCCCAAGACCGCCGTCTGGCAGGGGATTTTACACCTGGAATCGCAATTGACAATCATTATCATTCGCACCATAATCCAGCCCTGGAGGTGCTGATGTACGTTTGTCTGTGCAATGGCTATCGCGACGGCGATATTCGGGAAGTGGCAGAATCCGGCGTCCGCTGCGCGCAGGAGGCCTATCTGACGCTGGGCAACGGTCCCTGCTGCGGCACCTGCCTGCCCAGCGCCCAGGAGATTCTCGACGAAATACACGGCGCTGCCGCCGTTGCTGCCGAATAGCGGGCCCGGGCGATGCACTTCTGGGGCAACCTGCCGGATGGACAAATGGCTGCGGTTATCGAGTGGCTTTATGACCGTCAGCGGACCCGGCGAGAGGAAGACTTAAACGACAGCCGGATCGCCGTCAGCGACGATCACACCCGGAACAACGTTCACCAGATGAAGCAACCCAAGGTTAAGCAGGGCACCGCTTAGGATGCCGCCAGACCAGGGGTGATGGCAGTGGTTGGCCACCGCTAGGAACTGCTGTCGTGGCCGCTCTGATGCTGAACGAAGTTCTCCAGCCCCATCTTGTCGATCAGGCCGAGATTGGTTTCCAGCCAGTCGACGTGCTCTTCCTCGGATTCGAGAATGTCGACGAAAAGCTCTCTCGAGACATAGTCGTTCACTGATTCACAGTGGGCGACCGCGTCGCGCAGATCGGGAATGGCCACCATCTCCAGCTTCAGGTCGCACTCGAGAATCTCTTTGACGTTCTCGCCGATCATCAGCTTGCCCAGGTCCTGAAGGTTGGGCAGGCCCTCCAGAAAAAGGATTCGCTCGATCAACTTGTCGGCATGCTTCATCTCGTCGATGGATTCTTCGTACTCATGCTCCGCCAAACGGGTCAGCCCCCAGTCCTTCAACATGCGCGAATGCAGGAAGTACTGGTTGATGGCCGTCAGTTCGTTCTTCAGAACTTTGTTGAGGTGCTGGATAACACCCTTGTCGCCCTTCATTGGCTGACCTCTCCACGAATCGAGTTTATCGGTTGGCTGCATCCTATGCCGACTGCGTTCCCGGTGGCCAGGAATCAATCCTGAAAGCAATTCTCACTGGCATAGAAGACTTGTCTAATTCTCGGCATCCGGCTGACGCTCCGGCGCCGCTTCGGCAAATGCCGCAATCTCCATACAAGCTTCATGGATACGCTGGATGGTCGGATAGGGCGCCATGTCGCAGTCGAAGCGCCGGCCGTTCACCACCTGGGGCACGAGGCAGATGTCCGCCAGCCCGGGGCTGTCGCCGTGACAGAAGCGGCCGGTCTCCGGTTCTGCGGCAAGCCGCTTTTCCAGCGCTGCAAACTCCAGCGCGACCCAGTGGCGAAACCACTCCCCCTGCACCGCCTGATCGTGGCCGAGGGGCCCGACCAGATAGTTCAGGACCCTGAGATTGTTCAGGGGGTGAATGTCACAGGCGATCGCATAGGCAAGACTGCGCACCCGGGCGCGCGCGAGCGGTGTGTCGGGCAGCAGCGGCGGCTCGGGATAGGTCTCGTCCAGATATTCGAGGATCGCCATGGACTGGGGGATCAATGCGCCCTCCTCCGTCTCCAGGCTCGGCACGGCGCCCTGCGGGTTCAGGGAGAGATAGGCGGCGCTGCGCTGCTCGCCCTTGCGCAGATGGATCGGCAGGTAGTCATAGGTGAGCCCTTTGAGAGCAAGGGCGATGCGGACGCGGTAGGAGGTCGAGCTTCGAAAGTAGTTGTGCAGTTTCATCCCGGCTCCCTCAACTCTGGCCTGTCTTAGCTGATCTGCCTGCCGACCGCCTGCAGGCCGGCGAAGCGAATATCTTTTGATCCGCGGACGGCCCATTGTATGTCTTTCCCGGGATGTGGCCATAGGGTCACCCCAATAAGGACAACGCCTTGCGCCGGAATGCGCACCGCCCCATCGGGCAGAGGGGCAATCAGGGAGGTCTCGAGATGCGGAACATGAACCGTCTTCTGCGCCGTCTGGCGCTGCCGCTGGTCCTTTGGGCCGGCATGGCTGCCGCCGGACCCGCTGCAGCCCAGGAATTCACCCTGCGGATCCATCACTTTCTGCCGCCGCCGTCCACCACCCATAAGGATTTCATCGTGCCCTGGGCGGAAAAGGTCGAGGCGGAGTCCACAGGCCGCATCAAGATCGAGATCTATCCGGCCATGCAGCTCGGCGGAAAACCGCCGCAGCTCTTCGATCAGGTCCGCGACGGGGTGGCGGATATCGTCTGGACCTTGCCGGGCTACACCGCCGGACGTTTCCCGACGGTTGAGGTCTTCGAGCTGCCCTTTGTCGCGGCTTCCGCCGAGGCGACCAGCCAGGCGGCCCATGCCTTTTACGAGAAGCACGCGCGCGAGGAATTCAAGGACATCCACCCGCTGATGTTCCATGTGCACGCCCCGGGCAGTTTTCACATGCGCGGCAAGGAAGTGCGCAACCTGGATGACTTGAAGGGCCTGAAGGTGCGGGCGCCGACACGCATGACCAACATCGCCCTGAAAAACCTGGGGGCAACGCCGGTCGGCATGCCGGTCCCCGCGGTGCCGGAGGCTCTTTCCAAGGGTGTGGTCGAAGGCGCCATCCTGCCCTACGAGGTGACGCGGCCGCTGAAGGTCCACGAGCTGACCCAGAGCCATACCGAGATCGGCGGCGACCGCGGCCTCTATACCGCCGTCTTCCTCTTCGCCATGAACAAGGCCAAGTACGAATCCCTGCCCGCCGACCTGCGCCAGGTGATCGACAACAATTCCGGCATTCCCCTGGCCAAACAGATCGGCCGCCTCTGGGACGAGGCCGAGGCACCGGGGCGGGAAGCCGCCGCCAAGCTGGGCGACAGCTTCTTCCGGATCGAGGGAGAGGAGCTTGCCCGCTGGCAGGCCGCCACCGCCCCCGTAGCCGAGGCCTGGATCGCCGAGATGGCCAAAAAGGGCAAGGACGGAACCGCCCTCTTGGCGGAAGCCCGCGCCCTGATCGACTATTACGCCGCTCAGTAGTTGGCGGCTGTCCCCTCACCCCGACCCTCTCCCACGAGGGGAGAGGGAGCGACCCGCGTCAGCGGGAGGGTGAGGGGGTTTGTTTCAGGCCTCGCCGCGGGCCGGGTAGTTGTTGGCGTTGACGAAATCCACCGCCTTCAGGATTTCATCCAGCTTCGGGCGGGCGAAGGGCGTGGTCTGGATAAAGGCCGAATAGAGCGTGCCGTCCGGCTTCACCAGGTAAAGGCCCGGCTCGTTGAACTTCTCCGGCTCCTCGATGCCGATCGAGGTCTTGCCGCGGCTGGTGGAGATGTAGAGGCCCATTTTGCGGGCGTCTTCGATGCTGATCCCATAGCCGAGGGTGAGATTCGGAAGCTCCCACTCGGCCTTGGCCGTGCGGGCGCGCTCCTCGCCGTCGGTGCTGACGGCAACGACCTCGACACCGCGCTCGGCGAACTCACCCGCCAGATCGTTCAGCTCTTTCAGGTAGCCGCGGCAAACCGGGCAGTGAAGCCCGCGATAGGCAACCACCAGGGTGAGGTTCTTCGGGCTGCGTTCCGACAGGGTCCAAGTACCGCCGTCGATGGTGGGGAATGACATTTGCGGAGCGGCTTCACGCGGCTTCAGCATCGGGGGAACTCCTTAGGTTGATTGTGAACTCAAGATTTTCTGGAACGTGCATTCAAATATTGATCAAAAAAACTCAGGCGCTTAGTCCAGAGCCTGCAGGGCGACCCGCACGACACTCTTCAGGGCCGGGCGTTGCGGCGAAACCTTCGCCATGACACGCAGACCGTTCGAGGTCGCGGTCAGGAAGCGTGCCAAATCGCGCGGAGATTTCTCCGCCGAAAGCTCGCCGTCCTGCTGCGCCGCGGTCAGCAGCCGGTAAAAGGCCTTTTCCATCGCCCCCATGCTCGCCGCCACGGCGACGGCGGCATCCCGGTCATGTGGGGCCAGCTCGATGGCGCAGTTCGTCATCAGGCAGCCGAGCAGCCGGCCCTCACCCACCGAAAACTCGATAACCTCTTCGAAGAAACCCGCAAGCTTCTGGCGCAGGGGCCCGGGCGCCTCCAACCGTGCCAGGCGGCGTGCGGTATAGCGGCGGCGGTAGTAATCAACCGCTTCCAGGAAAAGCCCGTGCTTGTCGCCGAAGGTGTCGTAGAGGGAGCCGCGGTTGACACCCGTGGCTTCCACGAGATCCTGAATACTGGTCGCCTGATACCCCTGACGCCAGAACACCGCCAGGGCCGCCTCGACCACCGCCTCTTCTTCAAATTCCCGCGGCCGCGCCACGCTTGCCTCCATTTCTGAACGACCGTTCCATAACCTGGATGAACAGGAGCGTCAAGCGCGATCGCCCAGATACAGCCGGCCAACAGAGAACCGCTCGGTGCCCACGCCTTTGTAGGGAACAGGCCGACAGCGAGACGGCGCCGGGCCTTTGAAGGCCGCGCCGATGCCCGAAATTGATCTCCATCAAACCACGGTGGCGGCGGTTGTGAGAAACTGCGATCTGATCAAAACGTCATAGACACAAAACAAGCCGCAATTCGGCTGGAAAGCCGGATTGTCAGGGGGGTCGCACTATGGTTGAAAACCAAACCGGATCATCGCCGAAAACAAGGAATATCGGCACGGCAGCCGCGCCAAAGCCGCAGGAGGCGCTGCGGGAGACGGTAGAGGAGGCAGCGCCCACCAACAGTAACGGCGCGGCAGGTGACAGCAGCGGCGGCGCGCCCGCGCAGATGTCTTGCGACCCGGAAACAATCCGCCAGGCCTTTGAATCGGGCGAGTATCCCTATGCGGAGAAGATCAGCCGCAGGGACTACGAAGCCGAGAAGGAGCAACTGCAGATCGAACTGCTGAAGGTGCAGGAGTGGGTCAAACAGACCGGCGAGCGGATCGTGATGATCTTCGAGGGACGCGATGCCGCCGGCAAGGGCGGAACCATCAAGCGGTTTACCGAACATCTCAACCCGCGCGGTGCCCGGGTTATTGCACTTGAAAAACCAAGCGAGCGCGAAAGAACACAGTGGTACTTCCAGCGCTACATCGCCCACCTGCCTAGCGCCGGGGAGATCGTGCTCTTCGACCGCTCCTGGTACAACCGGGCCGGCGTCGAGCGGGTGATGGACTTCTGCTCTGCCAACGATTACCTGGAGTTCATGCGCCAGTGCCCGGATATGGAGCGCATGCTGGTACGCAGCGGGATCCGCCTCTACAAATACTGGTTCTCGGTCACGCAGGAAGAGCAGCGCCGCCGCTTCAAGTCGCGCGAACACGAGCCGCTGAAGCAGTGGAAACTGTCGCCCATCGACAAGGCTTCCCTCGACAAGTGGGATGACTATACCGAGGCCAAGGAAGCGATGTTCTTTTACACCGACACGGCCGACGCGCCCTGGACGGTGATCAAATCAGACGACAAGAAGCGCGCAAGACTGAACTGCCTGCGGCATTTTCTCTCGACGCTGAACTACCCACTGAAAGACCTGGCCGTGGCGCGCGAACCGGACCCCCTGATCGTCGGCCGCAGCGCCGATGTCATCGGCCGCAGCGCCCACATCCTGGATCGCAGCCTGCACCCGGAAATGCGCCGCGCGCGCTAGGCTAGAATGATTTCGGTCGGTGTCCATTTGGCGCGGCGGCGGGCACGCCGCGCCGCCTCGTCTTCCGCGTCGTAAGTCACCGGCATGGGCGTCCGGGAAAACCGCTCGGCTTCTTCCAGGGCGTTGATGATCACGATGGCGTAGTGCCGCCCCGCCTCCTCGATCACCGCCGAGACATAGACGCCGCAGCGCCCGCAGAGATAGTAGTCCGCCGTTGACAGCCCGAAGCGGTAGCGCTGGACCACCGTATCGTCGCGGACCGTCAGGCGGACCGCACCATCAGGGTCCGAAACCGCCCGGGATTGATGCTTGCGGCAGAACGTACAGGCACAGGCCCGCACCTCCATCGCCGCCGGCTCCACATCGCTTTCGAACTCGATCTCCAGCGCCCCGCAATGGCAGCCGCCTTTATGCCGCATAATCCCATCTCCTTTGATCAATGATGGCAGCTTAGCCGAACAGCAGGCTTCACCAAAGGCGTTGCCTCAAGAACGCTACCGCGGTTGGCACACTCAAACCTGCCGGTGGGATGCTAGATTTGAGCTCTGGAGCTTGGACAATCGCTTAGGGACAGATCAATGGCTCGCTCTTTAGATGCCGCGCGGCGTTGGTTCGCCGAGGACCTGCGTGTCGCTGCGCCGATCCTTCGCAACGAATTGGTGGTCGAGGCCTTTGCGCAGGTGCCGCGCGAGCTGTTCTGCGGCAGCGGGCCCTGGCGGGTTCATCCGCGCCGCCGCTTGGGTATGCCTTACACGACGCCCTCAGCCGATCCCTCGGCGCTCTATCACGATCTGCTCGTCGTCATTGACGAAGAACGGGACCTCAACAACGGACAGCCGTCACTCTGGGCCTACATCTTCGATCAGCTCGATCTCAGCGCTGGACAGTCGGTCCTGCAGATCGGCGCCGGGACCGGATACTACACCGCGATCCTGGCCGAGATTGTCGGCGTCAGCGGCCGGGTGGACGCGGTTGAGCTGGACACGGCACTCTGTAAGCGCGCACAGGAAACCCTGGTCAATTGGCCACAGACCGCCGTAACCCAGGGCAACGGCGTTGACTGCGATCCCAAGCCGGCCGCCGATGCAATCATCGCCTTTGCCGGTGTGACGCATCCGCCAAGCGCCTGGATCGAGCGGCTATCGCCCGGCGGCAAGATGATGGTGCCCCTGACCACCGCCGACGGCTGGGGATTCCTTCTGAAGATCGAGAAAACGGCCAAGGGCTTTGAAGCAGCTTCGCTGGGCCCCTGTGGTTTCTTTCATTGCGAAGGCGCCCGGCTGCCCGACGAGGAAATCCGATTACAGGAAGCCTTGACGGCCTTGAACGGAAAAGAGATCCCCATTCGTGCCCTACATCCTGGTAAGCCACCAACCGAGGCTAAAGAGGTCTGGTTCGCGGGCGACAGCTACTGGCTCTCGAGCGCGCCGCTCGTCAACGCCTGAAGCCTTACGCCAAGGCCGGGATCAGGCGTTCCATGAGGCGGAAGGAATGCTGGCAGACGGTGTGTAGATTGGATTTGAAATCGTCCGGCGCCGACTCGTTGGCGGTATCGGAAAGGCCGCGGGTGACCACGAAGGGCACCTCGTTGAGCTGGCAGGTGTAGCCGACTGCCGCGCCCTCCATCTCGGTCGCCAAGGCACCGAATTCACGCTGCAGCCAGCGCAGGGTTTTCGAATCCTCGACGAAACGGTCGCCGGAAACGACAGTGCCAATCATCAGACTGGGGCCGTCGCCACCGGGAAAGGCATCGTCGAAGGCATCGGCGGTCTTCTCGATGAGGGCAGGGTCCGACTGGATCATGCGGTTTGAATCCGGCAGCTCGCCGTGTCGGCGGCCGAAAGCCGTGAGATCGATGTCGAACTGGATAAGGTGGCTGGCAATGATCAGGTCACCGACCTGCATATTTGGCAGCAGGCCGCCGGCCACACCGCTGAACACCAAGGCATCCGGATTGTAGAGGTTGATCAGCATCTGGGTGCAGATCGCCGCGTTCACCTTGCCAATACCACATTGGGCCAAGACGATCTCGGTGCCCTTGAATTCGCCCTTGGTGACGAGGATGCCGGCGTGGGTTTCCGCCCCTGCAACCTTCATTTCCGCCCGCAGCAGGGCGACTTCCTCATCCATGGCGCCGATGACAGCGAGCATAAATCCGTTCCCGAACAAGTAGTTGCGGGACGAAAGAGAGCATGTCCCGGCAGCGAAGACCAAAACTTAATAAAAATAGCTGAAATGATTATGAATGCCCGTTATGGAGGCGGCCCAGTAGCGGCTTCAGGTCTTTCAGGCTTTCCAGGCGGTAGAAGCGCTCACTCACCGGGTCTGCATCGTGGGCCTCATGGGCCCAGAGGATGGCATAGGGCACGTGGGCCGCATGGCCGCCCAGTTCCAGCACCGGCAGGATGTCCGACGGCATCGAATTGCCGATCATCAGCGCCCGCGACGGCTCGATGGCGTGGCGCTCGAAGACCCGGCGATAAGTTGCGGTATCCTTCCGCGACACGATTTCGACCTGGTCGAAATGCCCGGCGAGGCCGGAGCGTTCGATCTTGCTGGTCTGATCGACCATATCGCCCTTGGTGATGAGGATCGTGCGGTAGCGGCCGGCGACATGGCTCAGCACCTCCTCGACCCCCTCCAGCATCTCCACCGGCGCCGTCATCATCGCCTTGCCGAGACCGACGATTTCGTGGATCTCGGCCGCGGTGATGCGGGATGCCGTCAGGTCGACGGCGGCCTCCACCATGGAAAGCGTGAAGCCCTTGGTGCCGTAGCCGAAGAGCGCAAGGTTGCGCATCTCCACGTCATAGAGGGCCTCCGCCAGACCTTCGCCGGGCCGGTAGCGCCTGACGATCGCTGCGAGCTTTTCCTGGGTATCCTGAAACAGATGCTCGTTGTGCCACAGCGTATCGTCGGCATCGAAGGCAAGGGTATCGATCATGTCGCCAGGAAGTCCGCGGCCGTCAATCCACGGCGGTGACCCGGCCGTCGGTTTTGGGGGCCACCTCGCCGGCGGCGGCAACGAATTCCATCACCATGGCAGCCATAAAACGCGCCGACGTGGCGTCGATCATCTGCACCGTCTCCTTGAAGACCGCATAGCCGTCACCGCCGCGCGCCACGAAGTCGTTGGTCGCCAGAGTGTAGGTCGCCTCCGGGTCCAGCAGCTTGCCGCCGACGGTGACGGAGCGGACCCGCTGGCCGGCCGGGGCTGAACGGCTCCAGGTCACGGTCATGCCGGAGATGCTGGGGAAACGCCCAGCCCCCTCCTCCACCTTGCTGAAGCCGTGCTCCAGAGCCTGGCGCAGTTGATCACCGGTCAGCGACAGCTTCACCGTCTTGTTGCCGAAAGGCAGCTCGGTCTGGATGTCGCGGCGGGTCAGGGTGATGCCGGCGTCATAGGTCTTGTCGCCGCGGATCCCGCCGCCGTTGGTGAGCGCCACGTCGGCCTCCACCCCTTGGCGCATGGCGTCGGCAATGAGGTTGCCGATTGCGGTTTCCCCACCGCGCACCGAGGCACGGCGGCTGTCCAGGTTGGTCATCAGCTTGCCGATGGGCACGTCGAGTTCCCGGCTCAACTGATCGAGATAGACCTGGACCTTGGCGGCCATGGCGGCATCCGGCTCGACGCTGCGGCTGTCGACAATGCGAAAGGCGGGCTCCCAGACGAAACGCTGGCTGCCGCGGCTCTCGACGGTCTCCATGGTGATCTCGACCACCATCAGGTTTTCGCCCTGGGCGCCGGCTTCGACGAAGACCCGCTGGCCGTCGTAATAAGTGACCAGAAGGTGATCATGGCCGGAAAGCAGGACGTCGATGCCGCTGTCGGCCCGCATCAGCATCAGATCCTCTTCGACGCCGGTGTGGGCGACCGCAACGACCAGGTCGGCGCCTGCCTCGCGCAGCTCTTCCGAGAGCGCCCGGGCCGATTGCAGCAGCGGCTCGAAGGTCACCGTGCCGGGACTGGAGATATCGGCGGTCTCAGGCGTCGTCAGGCCGAAGAAGCCGACCTTGTAGGGGCCTGCCTCGGTCATCCAGGTCGCGCTGGTTCCATCCAGCGGTTCTCCGTCACTGTCGCGGGTGTTACTGCCCAGAACCGTGAAGCGCGCCTCGGCGACACGCTCCCGCGCGACCTCGGGGCCGAAGTCGAACTCGTGGTTGCCCAGCACCATCAGGTCCAGCTCGCCCTCGTTATAGAGATCGATCATGTGGGCGCCTTTATCGAAGCTCGACAGCAGCGAGGGGGAAATACCATCGCCACCGTGGATGAAGACCACGTTGTCGGTGGCGGCGCGTTCCTGCTTCACCATAGCCATAACCCGGGCGACACCGCCCTTGCCCTTCGACTCCTCAATGCGGTCGAGGTCGTTCACATGCAACAGGGTCAGCTTGACCGCTTCCGCCCAGGCCGCCGGCGCGGCAAGAAGGGCCAGCAGAAACATCGTTGTGCAAAGTCCGGCAATGCGAAATCGAGACATCATCATCTCCAAACCAAGAGTGTCAGGCGGCAAATGCTGTGCGACGCAGGGCGCCGTGATTCCTAAACCGGTTCCTGAATGCGGGCGGCATTGAATCCGCGCAGCGGAAGGGCAGCCACGCGCTGCAGCCAGTTGTCAGCCGGATATTCGCAAGCCCCGTCGATCACATGCAGGGTATAGGCATGGCGCGAGTGCGGGGAACGGTTGGGCAGGCTGCCGTGGGGCAGCTTGCCGTGCAGCAGTACCATACTGCCCTTGCGTACCTCCAGCGGCACCGCCAGTTCCTCCGGCCAGGGCGTGTCGTCCAACTGGTCCATCACCAGGGCCGCACCGTCGCGCCGCCAGCTCTGTCTCAGCGGGCCGAGATGGGCGCCCGGCAGAGCCCAGAGGCAGCCGTTCTCCAGGGTGGCGTCTTCCAGCGCAAACCAGAAGCCGATAACGCTGAGCGGGTCGGTCCTCAAAAAAGTGGAGTCCTGATGCCAGCCGACCTCGCCGCCGATGCGCGGCTGCTTGAAGATATACATGGACTGCAGCAACAGCGGGTCTTTCAGGCCCAGACCTGCCGCCACCGCACCCAGCGCCGGGCGGTGCGAGAAATCGAAGAAGACCGGGTCCAGGTCGTGCTGGGCGTGTCCGATCTTGTTGATCGAGAGGCCTTTGGCCTGGCGCAGTTTGCCCTCGCCGTCGAAAGCCTCTTCCTCGAAGAAGAAACGGATCTTGTCGCCGGAATCCTGAAAATACTGGTCCCTGCCGTGAACCTGCCCGCGGGTCGAAAAGATCGAAGCAACGTCCTTGGGATCGAAATCCTCGACCAGAGCCTCGGCCCGCGCGACCAGCGCATCGCAGTCGGCGTGTGAAACACAGTCTTCGAGAACCAGAAAGCCGTCCTCTGCGAAGGCCCGGGTCATATCAGCGGTGAGCCGGCCGTCGGGCGGCGCCGCAAAGCGCCGGGCCTCTTCTTGATCCGCAAAGCGGTCCGGTGCCGCGGCTGTGTCGAACAGTGTCAAGTTCCGCCCCTTACAAATCCGGCCCTTTAGACGTCTTCCGCGGCGATGCGCTGCAGAATGATCGGCGCGGCAGCGGCGTCAGTTTCCATGTCGATCTTAGTCTGACCGAAGATGAAGGCCCGCCGCAAGTGTCTGGCGGCAATCTTCGCGTCCTCGGCGCTGGCGGCATGGACCACGGCCAGCGGATCGCCGGGTTCCAGAGCCGTGCCCAGCGGCGCTATGTCGCTGAAACCGACCGCATAATCGATTTCCTGCTCAACCCGCTTGCGCCCGCCGCCCAGGCCGATCACCGCCAGGCCGACATCCCGGGTCTCGCAACCAACGAGCCGTCCGGACGCATCGGCGGTCACCGTCTGCTGCACCGGCGCCTTGGGCAGGTAGGTATCGGCTTTCTCAAGAAAGTCCGCCGGCCCGCCCAGGGCGGCCACCATGGCGCCGAAACACTCGGCCGCCCGGCCGGAGGCAAGCGCCGCCTCGGCCTTGGCTTCCGCCACCGCGCGATCCGCCGCCAGACCGCCCAGCAGCAGCATCTCCACTGCCAGCGCCAGCACCAGGGAACGGAGCCGGGCATCGCCCTTGCCGCTGGTGAGCATCGCTACCGACTCGGCAACTTCCAGGGCGTTCCCGGCGGCGGCGCCCAAAGGTTGGTTCATGTCGGTAATCAGCGCGGTGGTCGGCAAGCCGGCGCCGCAGGCAACCGAGACGAGGCTTTCCGCCAGTTCGCGCGCCTCTTCCTGCGATGCCGCAAAAGCGCCGCTGCCGGTCTTCACGTCCATAACCAGGCCCTGCAGCCCGGCCGCCAGCTTCTTGGACAGGATCGACGCCGTGATCAAAGGCAGGGATTCCACCGTCGCCGTTACGTCGCGTACCGCATAGAGCCGCCGGTCCGCCGGCGCCAGATCGGCGGTCTGGCCGATGATGGCGCAGCCGGCCGACTTCACCGCATGGCGGAAACCGCCGATATCCGGAGCGGTATTGTAGCCGGGAATGGAATCCAGCTTGTCCAGAGTACCGCCGGTATGGCCCAGACCGCGGCCCGAGATCATCGGCACGAAGGCGCCGCAAGCGGCCAGCAGCGGCCCGAGGATGAGACTGACCTTATCACCGACCCCGCCGGTGGAGTGCTTGTCCAGGCAAGGGCCGGGCAGGTCCAGATCGTCCCAGTTCAGGCGCTGGCCGGAGTTGGTCATCGACCGGGTCAGCGCCACCGCCTCTTCCCGTGTCATGCCGCGCAGGAAGACCGCCATGGCGAAGGCCGCCACCTGCCCCTCGCTGATGCTCTTGTCGGCGATACCGGTTACGAAATGACTGATCTCCGCATTGGAGAGTTCTTCCCCATCGCGTTTGCGGCGAATGATCTCCTGCGGCAGAAAGTCCATCAGTAGCTTTCCGTCGCCGCCGGCCGGCTGCCGTCGCCGAGCACCGCCAGGAGATCGTTCAGAACCCCCGAGGCACCGAAGCGGAAACGCCAGGGATCGGCCCAGTCGGCGCCCATGATGCGGTCGGCCAGGGCGAGATAGTCGCCCGCCGCCGCCGTATCGCGGATGCCGCCCGCCGCCTTGAAGCCGACGTCGCGGCCGGTATCCTTGATGGCGCAGAGCATGGCCTCCGCCGCTTCCAAGGTGGCCGAGACAGCGGTCTTGCCAGTCGAGGTCTTGATCATGTCGGCTCCGGCGGCGATGGCATCGCAGCTTGCGTCATAAATCTTCGCAGAGTCCCCGAGGCTGCCGGTCTCCAGGATGACCTTCAGCCGAGCTTTGTCACCGCAGGCGCGCTTGCAGGATGCAATCATCTCTTTGGCAAAGTCGCGGTCCCCCTTGAGCCAGCGCCGGTAGGGCATCACCAGGTCCACCTCGTCGCCGCCCGCGGCGATGATTTCCCTGGTGTCGCTGAGCGCCAGGGCCAGATCGTCGCCGCCGGCCGGGAAGTTGGCCACCGCCGCCACCTTGATACCGCTGCCATGCAGGCGCTTGGCGGCCTGGGCAACAAAGCGCGGCCAGACGCAGACCGCCGCCACCGGTCCATGCGGGCTGCGCGCCCTTTCACAAAGGGCATCCACCGCCGCCTCATCATCGTCGTCGTTCAGGCTGGTCAGATCGAGCAGGCCCAGGGCCCGCGCCGCCACAGCCTTTATGTCTGAATGGTCTTCAGCCATTGCCAAGCTCCTCAAGGTAGGCCGTCAGGAGACGGGTCATGTCGGCAGCAGCACCGCTTGCCGCCTGCATGGTCTGATCATGAGAAATCACCTGATCCGACAGCCCCGCCGCCAGGTTGGTGATCATCGAGATCGCCGTGACCTTCAGACCGAGCATGCGCGCCACGATGGCCTCCGGTACCGTCGACATCCCGACGGCATCACCGCCCAGGATCTGCGCCGCCTTTATCTCCGCCGGAGTCTCGAAGTGAGGCCCGCAGAACCAAACGTATACACCTTCGGATAGAGGAACGCCCAGCCGTTCGGCGACGGCTTTGATACGCCTTCGCTCGTCGGGATCGTAGGCATCGACCAGATCGACAAAGCGCGCATTGCCGTCAAGGCCGAAGAGCGGCGAAACACCGGCGAAGTTAATGTGGTCGGCGATCAGCATCAGGCTGCCGGGCCCGGCCTCTTGGCGCAGGGAGCCTGCCGCATTCGTGAGGATGAGCTGCTGGCAGCCCAGTTCCTTCAACGTTGCCAGCGCCAGGTTCATCCCATCGGCCCGGCCATGCTCATAATAGTGCGCCCGCCCCTGGAGCACGGCCAGCGGCAACCCGGCGATTTCGCCCAAAACCAGATTCCCGCCGTGGCCGGCGACCGAAGGGCGCGGGAATCCGGGCAGATCGGCATAGGGAATGGTTTGGGGGTCGTCCAGGGCCTTGGCCACGGCCCCGAGCCCGGAGCCCAGCACCAGCGCAACCTGCGGCACGGCTTGCGCGCGCGCGCGGATGCTTGCGGCGGTGGCGACCGCTTCCTCAAACATGGACAGCCCCTTTTCCAAACAAACGCAGCCCTGGAATCCGCTCTAGTTGAGGTTCTCCGGGCCGAACGACCAGGGCAACAGTTCGCCCAAAGTGACGGTCTTGCGCAGCCCCTCAGGTCCACAGATGTGTACCACGAGATCGTCGCGGGCAAACTCCCGCAACCGTTGACGGCAACCGCCGCAAGGCGTGACCAGGGCTTCGCCCCGCCCGGCCACCGCAATCTCGGCAATGCGTTGCTCACCATCCATCACCATGGCCGCGATGGCCGAGGTCTCGGCACACCAGCCCTGGGGATAGGCGGCATTTTCAACGTTGCAGCCAACATAGAGCCCGCCGCCCGAACCACGCAACGCAGCCCCAACAGGGAAATTCGAGTAGGGCGCATAAGCCTTG
>JANQMC010000165.1 GCA_028280305.1 Pelagibius sp.
ACCAGAGATTGGCGCTGGCGCAGTTCCAATCTTTGTGTCGCCGCCATACTGCTTAACCTTTTAGAGGCTAAACCTTTCGCCCAGGTAAACGCGGCGGACGTCCTCGTGGGCGACGATAGCATCGGGTTCGCCCTCCATCAGCACGACACCGTCGTGGATGATGTAGGCGCGGTCGACAATGTCCAGGGTTTCGCGGACGTTGTGATCGGTGATCAGCACGCCGATGCCGCGGTCCTTCAGATGAGACACCAGGTCGCGGATGTCGCCGACGGCGATGGGGTCGATGCCGGCCAGGGGTTCGTCCAGCAGGATGAAGCTGGGCTGCGAGGCGAGGGCCCGGGCAATCTCGACGCGCCGCCGCTCGCCGCCGGAAAGTGCGACGGAGGGCGTGCGGCGCAGGTGGGTGATGGAGAATTCCGCCAAGAGGTTTTCCAGCGCGACCTCGCGCTTCTCGCGCACCGGCTCTATCACCTCCAGGACACCACGGATGTTCTGTTCGACGGTGAGGCCGCGGAAGATCGATGCCTCCTGCGGCAGATAGCCGATGCCGAGCCGGGCGCGGCGATACATCGGCATGTCGGTGATGTCGTGGCCGTCAAAGGTGACCCAGCCGTAGTCCGGCGAGATCAGGCCGGTCACGATGTAGAAGCAGGTGGTTTTGCCGGCGCCGTTCGGTCCCAGCAGGCCGACGGCCTCCCCGCGCTGGACGGACAGTGAAATACCGCGCAGAACCGGGCGTTTCTTGAAGCTCTTGCCGAGATTGACGGCCATCAGGCCGACATTGTCGGTCACCAGACGGGGGCGCTCGACGTTTCCGTCGCCTGTTTTTTCGGTCGCGCCCTCGATGGGGCCGCCGCTTGCATCACTCACCGGGTTTGTTCCCTCAACCGCTGCATAGGTATTCTGATACACCAAGGCACGGCGTCGAACCAAGTTCTCCATGCCACCCGCATGCAGCCGCCGGGCTGCGCCGCGCCACTACGAGCCCCCGGCAGGTTGCGGTGTCTCGGGTGCGGCATTGTTTTCTTCCGGGCTCTCTTCCGGGTTTTCTTCCGCCTCTTCTTCGGCGGATCCGTCGATATCGGCTGTGGGTTTCGAACGCGGCATCACGATGGCGGTGACAGGGGCGCCGGTGGCTTCGCTGCCCGGTGCTGCGCCCTTCAAGGAACTGACCCCGGTCGCCAGATTGACTTCGGCGTACTCGCCGTTCAACTGGTTCTCTTCCTGGGTAATCTTCACATCGCCGGTCAAGGTTGCCAGTTCCCGGTCGACGTAATAGATGCCGCTGTTGCCGGTGACGAACTCGCGCTGGGTGCGGATCTCGACATTGCCGTCTGCATCGATGCGCTGCACTTCCATTTCGCTCTCGGCGTTTTCGACGAAGTTGGCGACCAGAACGTCCGCCCGGATCTGCTTGTCTTCGTGATAGGCATTGGCGTCGCCGCGGGCGATGGCCTGCTGCTTGGTTTCCCAGTACTCCAGGCTGTCGCGGGCGGTGATGCGGTCCTTCTCGCCCTCCAGGCGCAGATCCTCGCCGGTCATGACAAAGACCTGCTCGTCGAGCTTGTACTGTCCCTTGTCGCCGTAAACCGTGCCTTCGGGTGCGTTGATCCGCACGTTGCCGGTGGCTTCCAGCAGGAAGATCTCGCTGTCGCCCGCCTCGGTCTCGCGGTAATAGGCGGTCAGCACTTCGGCCAGGACTTCGACATCGCCGCTCGCCGCGCGGGCGTTGCCGCGGGCAATGTAGGTCTTGTCGTTGCGGTTCCACTCGATGCCGTCTTCGGCGTTGATCTCCAGCGGTTCGTCGCTTTCCTGAAGATTGCCGATCGCCTGGCCGGCGGCCGGCAGCGTCAGCGCCTGGAGGGCGAAGAGGGTCAGCGCGGAAAGCAGGATCAACTCGGCGACGACGGATCGGACGGGCCGCCGCGCTGCGTCTGCATGATTGGCGGCTCGACTCATTTCAAACTCTCTTCGGCGTTGGGCAGGATGAGCATCCGGCTCTTGCCGGTGAAGATGATGATCTCGCCCTTTTCCCGCAGCCGAAAGCCCTCGGCCTGCAGCTCGCCGGCCGGCCCCTGGCCGCTGACGGCGGAATCGCCGGAAGCAGTCCCCTCCTTCAGGTCGACCGTGGCGGTTTCGGTCGTCATCTCAAAGCCCTTGTCGTGGGTCAGATGAACGGTGCCGGTCAGATCGAGAACCTCGACCTCCTGGTCAAAGTGACCGAGGCGGGCGGAAAGTCCAACGCTGGCGCCTTCGGTGGTCAGCAGATTGGCTTTGGGGTGCTGCAGTTCGACGACCTCTTCGCTGCCCGGCGCCTGGGTCGCCAGGTCCGCGGTCACGTTGAAGGGCTGATTGTTCTCGTCGACCCCGCTGTAGTGCGCGTTCAGCATGTTCAGGGTCTTTGCCTGTTCCTGCGCGATCCGCTTCCAGTCGATGTTGAGGCTGCGCTGGTCGGGGATCATCTGCGGCCAGGCGATCACCAGCAGCACCAGCGCCGTCGCCAGGGCCGGCAGCAGGAATTTCATCGAGGTGACGAAGAGGCTGTAGCTGTTGCGGCCGGACAGGCGCGGCGGCTGGGGCTCCTTGCCCCCATCGTTGCGGGCCGCGCTCTCTTGCGCGGGTCCGCCGATGCCGTCGAGTACCGTGTCAGCCATGCCTGTCCGCCAACCCGCTAAGCGATACCGGCGCGCAGGCAGTCGTGCATATGCAGGATGCCGACCGGCGCGTCCGCCGGCCCTGCTTCGTCGACGACGAAGACGCAGAGGAAGGGCGGGTTGCTGGTGTTCATGAAGGCGACCGCTTCTGCCGCCAGGGCCGAAGACCTGATGGTCCGCGGCGAGGCCGTCATGATGTCGCCGGCCTTGCAGTTCAGCAGCGACGGGTCCATGTGGCGGCGCAGATCGCCGTCGGTGATGATGCCGATCAGGCGGCGCTCCGCATCGACGATGCCGACGCAGCCGAAGCGGCACTCGGTCATGATCAGGATCGCCTCCGACATCACCGTGTCGGCGGTGCAGAGCGGCAGTTCCCTGCCGTCATGCATCAGGTCGCTGACCCGCAGCAGGCGCTTGCCGATGGCCCCGCCCGGGTGAAGCAGCTGGAAATCGCTGGCGGAGAAGCCGCGGCGTTCCAGCAAGGCAACCGCCAGGGCGTCACCCAGGGCCAGCATCATGGTGGTGGAGGTGGTCGGCGCCAGGCCCATGGGGCAGGCCTCCGGCGCATCCGGCAGGATCAGCGGCACGGTTGCGGCCTCGGCCAGGGCGCTTTCGGCCTTCGCGGTGATGGCGATCAGGGGAATCGCGAAACGCTTGGCGTAGGTGAGGACGTCGCTCAGTTCCAGCGTGTTGCCGGAATTGGAAAGCGCGATAACCGCATCGGCTGCGGTGATCATGCCCAGGTCGCCGTGGCTGGCCTCGCCGGGATGAACGAACTGGGCCGGGGTGCCGGTAGAGGCCAGGGTCGCGGTGATCTTACGGGCGATATGGCCGCTTTTGCCCATGCCGGTCACGACCACCCGCCCCTCGACGGCGGCCAGGCGGTCCAGGGCTTCGACAAACTGCCCGTCCAGGCTGCGGGCCAGGGTGTTCAGTGCCTCGGCCTCAACCGTCAGCACGCGGCGTGCTACCGCGAGATCGGCGGCGACGGCGGTATCTTGGGGATCCAATTGTGCTTTCATGCCTTCAACATCTATCCGTCGGCGGCCGGGGAGCCGCGCGAGCAATCCTGGAACCTGTTGCGTTGCGAGAGCGTCTTCCACCCCCTGCCGGGCTCTCTCGTCGGGTATTACGCAGCCCGACGGCGCAGCGTTCCCATCCTCCGGCGGCTGAGTGACGATTCGCCCCCGCATCAGCCCGATCAAGGGATAACACTCCTGCGCCGCTTCTGCCAGTCCCCCGCCCGGCTGTCGATGGGGATTTCAGCGGTGTTTCGGCAAGTGTCACCGCCGTCAGTGGGCGAAGATATCGATCTCGTTCCAGCCCGCCAGATCGAGCGCCGCGCGGGTCGGCAGAAAGTCGAAACAGGCCTGCGCCAGGTCGCTGCGCCCCTCGCGCGCCAGCATCTCATCCAAGGTGGTCTTCAGGCGATGCAGATACAAGACATCGGAGGCGGCATAATTCAGCTGATCCCGGCTCAGTTCCTCGGCCCCCCAGTCGGAGGATTGCTGCTGCTTGGAGATTTCGACCCCCAGAAGCTCCCGGCAGAGATCTTTCAGCCCGTGCCGGTCGGTGTAGGTGCGTACGAGTTTGGAAGCGATTTTCGTACAGTACACCGGCGTACAGTCGATCTCGAGGTAGCGCCTGATCGCGGCGACGTCGAAGCGGGCGAAATGAAACAGCTTGGTCACCTTGGGGTCGCTGAGCAGGGCCTTCAGGTTCGGCGCGTCATACTGGCCTTTCGGAAACTGGACCAGATGGCAGACTCCGTCGCCGGCGGAGAGCTGCAGCAGGCAGAGCCGGTCGCGCGGCAGGTCCAGACCCATGGTCTCGCTGTCGACCGCCACGGCGCGGCCGAAGTCCAGGCCGGAGGGCAGGTCGCCGCGGTGAAGATGGATTTCCGGATTGGCCGCTGCCATGAGTGCTTCCTGTTGCTGGCCCGGTCCAAGATATCGGGCTTCTGTGTTGGGCCGGGGGTATGACCCCCGAACGTGACGGGCCCCGCTTGCACGGGTGCGGGTTGCTTAGGGCCCGGGTCGCTCAGGATTGGATTTCCGGCGGTCCGGCGCCCAACATAGGCGGTGATTTGTCGCTGTCAACTTGCGCAGGGGCTTTGTATATATCCGCCGTAGTGGTAAGCGAAGCGTGCAGAATCGGCTGGTTTGAGCGGTGCGGTGGTGCTTCGGCAGACCGGACTGGGGCCAGAGCGGCGATCCGCCGGCAAAAGAGAACGGATGGGGGCGAAATGAGCAACGGTATTGTCACGGTCTTTGGCGGCTCAGGCTTCATCGGTCGCTACCTGGTACAACGCCTGGCGCAGGAGGGTTGGTCGATCCGGGTCGCCGTGCGGCATCCGGCCCGTGCCGCTTTCCTGAAGCCTCTCGGCGAAATCGGCCAGATCACCCCGCTTTGCGTTCCCGTGCAGGACCACGAGGCGATAGCGGCGGCGCTGCACGAGGCCGATGCGGCGGTCAACCTGACCGGGCTGCTCTACGAAGGCGGCCGCCAGCGGTTTGACGCTGTCCATGTGGCGGCGCCCAAGGCGATTGCCGAGGCGGCAGCGGCCAAGGGTCTGTCGGCCATGGTCCAGGTGTCGGCGATCGGCGCCGATCCCCAGGCGGCCGCGGCCTATGCCCGCACCAAAGGCGCCGGCGAGGCCGCCGTGCTGCAGGCTTTCCCCAAGGCGACGATCCTGCGGCCCAGCGTGGTCTTCGGGCCGGAGGACGGTTTCTTCAACCGCTTTGCGGAGATGGCGCGTTTCGCCCCGGCGCTGCCCCTGATCGGCGGCGGCCGGAACAGGTTCCAGCCGGCCTATGTCGATGACGTGGCGCGCGCCGTGGTTCAGGCGCTGAA
>JANQMC010000180.1 GCA_028280305.1 Pelagibius sp.
CTCTTCTCCATCCTGCTGCAGGTCATGGACTACGGGAAGATGACCGACCACAACGGCAAGACGGTCGACTTCCGCAATGTGATCCTGATCATGACCACCAACGCCGGTGCCGCCGACATGGCCAAGCAGGCCATCGGCTTCGGCCGCGACCTGCGGGTGAGCGAGGGCGAGGAAGCGATCAAGAAGCTCTTCACGCCGGAGTTCCGCAACCGCCTGGATGCGATCATTCCTTTCGACAGCCTGCAGCCCGAGGTCGTGGCCCGGGTCGTCGACAAGTTCGTGATCCAGTTGGAAACCCAGCTCGCCGACCGTCAGGTGACCATCGAACTGAGCGACGCTGCGCGCGAGTGGCTGGCCACCAAGGGCTACGACAAACAGTTCGGCGCCCGCCCCCTGGGCCGGGTGATCCAGGACCAGATCAAGAAGCCTCTGGCCGAGGAACTGTTGTTCGGCAAGCTGGCCAAAGGCGGTGTCGTGCGTGTCGATATCGAGGACGGCATTCCGACCTTTACCTATCCCGAGGGTTCCGCGCCCATGCGCAAGGGCACAGCGAAAAAGGGAGGGAAGCCGCCCAAAGGAAAAGGCAAGGGCAAGACCGAGACGGTGCTCGCCGACTGACCTCCATCGCATTGGAAGTGACAAAGGCCCGGCCGCCTGATGGCGCCGGGCCTTTTCTTTGCTGCCTCTCTACCAGGCCGGTGCTGCTGTGCGCAGGTCGCTGGCCGGAAGAGTCCAGACGGGGGCGATACCGGTGATGGTGAGTGGAAAGCGGATGCGGCGGGCGGGGCCCCAGGTGGTTTTTTCGATGGCCGGATCGATGTCGGCCTCGGTCTCTACGGCCAGGCCGTCGTGCAGTGTTGCGCGCTTCGTTTCGCTGAGCAGCCCGGCCGTGGCGGCGAGCGAGAGCTTTGCGGAAATCACTCTTCCGGCAGCCGCGCGCTCCTGAAGCGCATGGAGCACCGCCGCGGCCATCAGATAGCCTGTTGCGTGATCCAGGGCCTGGACCGGCAGCGGCAGCGGCTTGTCGGCACCGGCCATTTCCATGCCATAGGCGGCGATGCCGCTGCTCATCTGCACCAGGCTGTCGAAACCCCGCCGTCCGGCCCAGGGCCCGGACCAGCCATAGGCGTTGAGGCAGACGTCGATCAGCCGTGGATTAAGGCGGCGCAGGGCATCTGCGTCATAGCCCAGTCCGGCCAGGGCATCGGGCCGGTAGCCGTGCAGCAGCACATCGGCCCCGGCCAGCAGGCTGTCGAAGATCTGCCGGTCCTCACGCTCTTTGAGGTCGAGGCCGGCGCAGCGCTTACCAAGCGTCACCTCCGGGATCACCCCCGGCTCGTTCCAGCCTGGCGGATCGATCCGCAACAACTCGGCGCCGTAAGCCGTGAGAAAGCGTCCGGCCACCGGCCCGGCCAACACCCGCGTGAGGTCCAAAATTTTGATACCGCGAAGGGGGCGGTCCGGGGGAGCGAGTTGAGGGAGCCTGTCGCGCCCCTCATGCGTTTGCCAATGGATCAGTGGCTCCTGCAGCACCGCAGTCCCCTGCGGATGTGCGGCCCAGGCTTCCAGACTGCGCATCACCGCCGCGCAGCCGCCGGCCACAACCACGGCGGCTTCCAGATCGTCGGCTTCCCACTTGGCGACATGCGGCGCCAGGGCCTCCCGCTCGTTGTGGTTTCCCAGCACCGACAGCGTGGCGGCACGGTGGTGCGGCGCGTTGGTGTGAAGCCTGATCCATCCGTCCTTGGTGGGATAGTCCCCGGCAATCGGGTCCCAGACCGGCGGCAGTTTCCAGCCTTGCGGCCGCAGGGTCATGCCGAACCAAAAGGAGGCCAGGCGGCGGTCTGCGGTAACGCGGGGGACCTCATCCCTTGTCGGGCTCGCAAGCCTTGCCACCATCAGGCCCGCCAGACCCATGGATGCGGCTGCCAGATCGGTGACCTCGAACCAGGAGGGCAGGTTGCCCTTACCCGCTAGGGTCAGGGTTGATGGATCGAGGCTGTTTTCTGCGGCAGGAAAGGCGGCGGCAATTTCTTCCAGGAAAGGCGGGGGCATGGCTGGGCTTTCAGCGAAGCTGGCGATGTTTGAATAAAGCTGGCAGAGACTGGACCGTCAATCACGACCGGATCGGCACGCTGATGAACGCTTTACCGCTGAGGGGCGTCGTCGGATGACAAGAAGGGCCCGGCCGCTGCCTGCGGCCGGGCCCTTCTTTCTTTCACAGGCAGCCGTCCTGGCCGTCTGTGCCGCCCGGGCGTACTTGGGGCTGGCCCGGGGGTAGGGACTGCGCTGCGGTCGCGGTGAGGGAGGGGGAGGGTGCCTCGACCTGACAGCGTTTCTCAGCTCGTTTGATTTTCCTGAGCCTGAGAACTCTTTGCTCGTCCGCGATGGTGTCTGCACCGGTAATGCGGTGCCGCGTTTCGGTCGTTTCCGGAGGCGTTGGGTTGACAGGGCTTCCGCCGGAAACGGGATGGTTGGCTTTATGGTCCGAAACGTTTGGACGAGCACTTCATGCAAATAGGACTGTTTGAAATAGCGTGGCGCATTCCCGTTCTTCAAAGGGCCTGCGCAAGAATTGAAATTTCCTTCCTCCTTTCCCGTTGCTTTGTTTTGCGGGCGCGGCCTTCGAATGAAAATGCAGTTCGGCGCCGCGTTGTTGAGTGGCGCTGTGATAGCGGCAAGCCGATCGCTTCGGAACCCGAGTTTGCGCAGAGGGCGGATGCAGCTTTGCATGAGCCGGAAATGTCACAGCGATGTGGCGCAGGTACTCATTCTGTGATCGGGTGATTTCAGAAGTTTTTCAATGATTTGCCAGCCGTTCGCCTGCGCCGGCGGTGCTCTGCCCTGATTCCGGTTGTCGAATTCCATCGGCGGAAGACTTCGTCTGCATTGTGACTTTTCTCACTCTGGACTGTCCTGTTGCCCCTGCCCGGCCGCCCGTTTGCGCGCTTTGCTGAAACGATAATGCAGACCGCCGAGTCTCTCGACCAGGCGCCACAGTGTCGTGAACCAAGGCATCGGCCGTGACCAATGGCCTGACAGTTTCGGCAGAGGTTGTTGATCCCGATCCGGTCTCAACCAAACATTGGCTATGGCTGTTCCCTCCGCTTCGCCGAGGCGCTTCAGCGTCCCTCCCTTCGCATCGAAGATGCCGGAGAGACCGCAATAGACTGTGTCTTCTGCCGGAAAGATGAAGGGTAGCGGGGTCTTCCAGGGGCCGGCCTTGTTCGCCATGACAACGGGAACGCCAAGTGTCTCTGCGAACCAGGGCGGGCCCAGGCGCACGAGGTCAAGCATGCGCTCCACGTCGCGTTCGGTGAAGCCGCGTTGCGCGGTGGGCCGGGGTGCCGAGTGCGGCATGAGCAACAGATCGATCTTTGCGGCCTGGAGTTCCTGCACAACGGCGGAGAGCATTTGTTCGTAGCAGATGCTGACACCAATGCGTCCGAGCGGCGTATCGATGACATGCGGATCGCTGCCGGCCCGATAGAAGTAGGACTCCACCGCCGCCGGTGTCGATTTCCGGACGCGCCCTGCCAGCTCGCCGTCGGGCGCGGCGAGAACGAAGCTGTTATAGAAATGCCCGGCTTCGGCCTCCAGGAAACTGGTCCCGATCCAGACGCCCAGTCGTTGTGCTGTGGCCCGCAGCCACCGAACCGTGGGCCCTGCAGAAGTCTCCGCGGCCTCCCAGATCTCCGTCGTCATTCGAAAGCCGGTCGGGTAGAGCTCCGGCAGCAGGATCAATTCGGCGCCGTCTTTGGCGGCTTCGGCGACCAAGGGTTCGACATGGGAAAGGTTGCGGGCGATCTCGCCGTCCAGCGAGACGGCCTGCACCGCAGCAACCCGCAGCTTGCGCACAGCGTTTTCCGTTCAATTTGAAGCGGCGTTACAAAGTGAAACGAATGCCGGCCGACTGTCAACGACCGTCAACCGGAAGAAGGGCTGAGTGTCGCTTTAGTCGCAGGCCTTGAAGGGGCTGTGGTGGCCGAGCAGGGCGATCTCGTGTTCCATGGCCTCGCGTTCGCGTTCCAGGAAATGTTCGACGGCATCGCGGAAACCCGGATCGCCGATCCAGTGGGCGCTGTAAGTCGCCGTCGGTAGGTAGCCGCGCTGAATCTTGTGCTCGCCCTGGGCGCCCGCCTCGACCCAGCGCAGACCGTGACGGATGGCATAGTCGATGGCCTGGTAGTAGCAGGTTTCAAAGTGCAGAAAGTGGAAGCGGCCGAGGCAGCCCCAGTTACGGCCGTAAAGCGTATCGCCTGATTTCAGGTTCAGCGCGCCGGCGACGAGCTCGCCCTCGTAGTCGGCCATGATCAGCACGACCTTGTCGCCGATGTCGCGGCCCAAGAGATGGAAGAATTCCCGCGTCAGATAGGCTTGACCCCACTTGCGGTCGGCGGTCGCCATATAGAATTCGAAGAAGGCGTCCCAATGACGCGGTTCGATCTCATCGCCGCTCAAAGCCTTCAGGACAATGCCGCTCTCGGCGACCTTGCGCCGCTCTTTCTTGATCGCCTTGCGCTTACGCGATGCGAGCGCAGCGAGAAAGGCGTCGAAGTCGGCGTAGCCCTGGTTCTCCCAATGGTATTGGACGCCGATGCGCTGCAGCAGGCCCAGGTCACCGAAGTGATCGAACTGATCCTTGGGGGGAAAAGTGATGTGGAGGGAGGAGACCTGATGGCGCCGCGCCAGTTCGATCATGGCCGCGGTGAGGCCGGTCATGACCTCTTGTTTGTCGGCTTCGGAATGAACCAGCAGGCGCGGCCCCGTCGCCGGCGTGAAGGGTACCGAGCTTTGCAGTTTGGGATAGTACTGCCCGCCGGCGCGTTCGTAGGCATCGGCCCAGTTCCAGTCGAAGACGTACTCGCCGTAGGAATGGGATTTCAGATAGAGGGGCACGCAGCCGAAAAGGCCGCCGGCGGGATTGGGCAGCACCAGATGCTGCGGCAGCCAGCCGGTATCGGCGGTGACCGAACCGCTTTCCTCCAGGGCGTTCAGGAAGGCATGGCTGACAAAGGGGTTGCCGCCGGCGCAGGCGTCCCAGTCGGCGGCGGGTACCTCCGTGATTCGGCTGATCACCTGTACGGCTAGGGCGTCGCTTCCGTCCGGCATCTGTCCTGGCTGAGTTGAGAGCTTGATCCATAGGAGATGACATCGAAGCACGCCGCTGACAAGGGACGCCGTGTCTTTTCGCCGGTTGATCAGAGGGGCCGCCGCTTCTTCTGCAGCATAGACATTGGCGGATTGGAGTCTTAGTTTTTCTACCAATGAATTTTTTAAGTCACCCGTTAAGTCATTCGGCAAAAACGGCTCATGCGCCGCCGTTCCTGGCCGCTTTGGTGGTCGTGCTCGTCGCCGCGGCGCCGGCGCGGGCCGCCGACATTCTGCCGGCGCCCGAGGCGTCCTACAGCGCCGACACGCTGGTGCGCTATGCCGGCGAGACCCTGGAGATGAAGACTCTGAACAGAGGCTCCTGGGAGCGTCAGGAATTTGTCCTGGACGACCAGACCCAGGTGGCCATCCTGCGGCCGGACCGTAACCGGGCCTACGTGATGTTCGTGGAGAGCCGGCAGCTCTTTGAACTGCCCTATGCCGAGGCGGCGCTCCTACCGGCCTTTGCGGTGCTCCGCGGCCTGGAGACTGAGAAGCTCTCCGACCTCACCATCGAGGGCGAGGCGGTGGGGCACTTTCAGGTGACCCGCATGCCTGAGGAGGAAGCAGCCGAGGAAGACCCCGTGGTCCTCGACCTCTGGATAACCCCGGACGGCATCATCATGAAGGCGGAAGGGGAGATCCTGGTGGACGGCTATCGCGAGCCGCTTCAGTTGCTGCGCAAGAACATCCGGCGTCAGGAACTCGACCCTCAGATCTTCGAACCGTCCCTGGCTTTGGAGCCTTAGACCGGGCCTTAGTCGGCCTGCAGGAACCAGCTGTATTCCAGCGGGCTGATCTGGGCTTCGAAACGCTCCAGCTCTTTTTCCTTACAGGCCCGATAGGCCCTCACGTAGTCGGCGCCGAGGTAGTCGGCGAGACCGCAGTCGGGAACCAGTTTTTCCAGGGCGCGGCGCGGCCGGAAGGGCAGGGTCTCGTCGTAGCTGGCCGAGGCGTTGCCCACCCAGGCTTCTCCGGGGTCGATCTTGCCGGTGATGCCCTGATGAATACCCGACAGCAGGGTGGCCAGGGCCAGATAGGGGTTGGCGTCGGCCCCGGCGACGCGGTGTTCGATACGCCGCGCGGCGCCCTTGCCGCCCGGCACGCGAAGGGCAACGGATCGGTTCTCGAAACCCCAGGAGCGTTGCGTCGGCACAAAAATGTCCGGCACAAAACGGCGGTAGGAGTTCACGTTGGGGGCCAGGAAAGCCATGGCTTCGGGCAGCTGGGCCAGGGTGCCGCCGATGGCGTGGCGCAGGGTATCGCTTGCGGACTGTGCGCCGCCGTCGAAGACGTTGTTGCCGGCCTGGTCCAGCAGGCTGACGTGCATGTGAAGGCCGCTGCCCGCGCGCTCCACGTAAGGCTTGGCCATGAAACTGGCCTGGAAGCCGTGCTTGCGGGCGACGCCTTTGACGATGCGCTTGAACAGCACGCAATCGTCGGCCGCCTTCAGCGGGTCTTCGATGTGATGCAGGTTGATCTCGAACTGCCCGGCGGCGTATTCGGCGGTGATGGCGCCGGAGGGGACGCCTTGGGCGGTGCAGGCCTGGCTCATGTCATCGAGCATGCCGGCGAAGGCGTCCAGGGTGGACATGCCGTAGACCTGGGTGGAGCTGTCGCGCCGCCCGGTAACGGGCGACCGCGGCGGCTTGGGCGCCCCGTTGGGATGACGCTCCCGGTCGAGCAGGTAGAACTCCAGCTCGAAGGCGACCACAGGCCGGAGGCCGAGGTCGGAGAAGCGCTCCAGCACCCGGGCCAGAACGTTGCGCGGCTCGTAGTAGTAAGGCTCACCGGTCTCGCTTTCCAGGGTGACCATGACCTGGGCCAGAGGCCGTTCGGCCCAGGGCACGGGCTTCAGGCTGCCGGGGATGACCTTTACGAGGCAGTCCGGATCGCCGTCGGAAAAGCCCAGGCCGTCCGGGTCGTTGCTCTCGCCCTGGGTGTCCAGCATGAAGACAGAGCCGGGGATGGCGAAGCCGGACTGCAGGATCTTCCCCATCTCCGCGACCGGGTAGCGCTTGCCGCGGACGATCCCGGAGAGATCGGCCAGAATGGCGTCCAGAGCCACCGTGTCCGGGTGGCGGGCGAGAAATTCGGCGGCCTCGGCGGGCAGCGCTGTGGTCGAATCAGGCATAACGGCTATTTGTCCCGCCGCCCCGGCGGAAGGTCAAGCCTCACCGCCGGGGTGCTTGGGACTGAAATCCGGACCCGCTCAGGCGATTTCCACCACCGCTTCCACCTCGACCGAGACGCCGAGGGGCAGGGAACCCGCAGAAACGGCGGCGCGGGCATGGCGCCCCTTGTCGCCGAAGACCTCGACCATCAGGTCGGAGGCACCGTTGATCACCTTCGGCTGGTCGGTGAAGTCGGGGGTGGAATTCACGAATCCGCCCAGCTTCACCACCCGCTGCACCCGGTCGAGATCGCCGTCGCAGGCTGCCTTCACCTGGGCGATGATGTTGATGGCGCAGAGCCGCGCCGCTGCCTGACCGTCTTCGACGGAGATCGAGTCGCCCAGCTTGCCGATGTACTGCGGGCTGCCGTCCTTCAACGTCACCTGGCCGGAAACGAAAACCAGATTCCCGGTCTGCACGAAGCCGACGTAGTTGGCGACAGGGGCAGCAGCCTCCGGCACGTCGATGCCGAGTTCTGCCAGGCGGGCGTCAATGGTTCCAGCCATCGGGCGGTTCCTCCAGATAAATCCAAGTGGGCGATTGCACTTCGGGCCGGGGCCTTGAAGTGTGGCCCCTTTCGTTTGGGGCGGGAGCATAGCCTCAGGCGGCGAGGCTTCACAAGCATTCAGGCACAGCTACGACCCGGAAGGTGTCGGGCGCAGCCGCAGGATCTCGTCGCCGACCTTAAGGTCCCGGTGTGCCGGTGCGATGGCCTGGAGGTCGCCGTCCTGCAGGGCTGACCAGAAGGCCCCGGCCTCGGAATTCACTGCCAGCCAGGTCGCATTCCAACCGTTCTCTGCGCCGGTCCGCTCCAGCAGGTGAAGGGTGAGGGTGCCGTCGTCGGTCCGGGTGGCGAAAAGGAACTCCGGACCCGGTTGATCGGTCAGGTCGAGCGACGTCAGAATACATCCCGCATCGCCGCATTGCTTTGCCTGGTAGTGGATCCAGTCGGGTCCGATGTCTGCGGGCACGTCAAGGTCTGCGGGCACGCGCTGCACCCGTTGCCGGTCGGCCAGGATCGCCTGCACCTGTTGCGTCTGGTTTTCCGCGCGGCTTGCGCTGCGCCACTCCCATTCATCATTGACAAGAGACAAGGCGGCCAGGCGCTCCGCCACCACCGCGGAATCGGCAAGGCCGCTATCCTCGGCGATGCGTGCCAGAGCGTCATGGCCGGCGTTGCCGAGCTTGAACTTCAGGAAGCCGTACTCGAACTTTGCCGGGTCGGCGCCGCCGCTGGCGAGGCGTTTGTATTGGCTTTCGGCGCTCAGCCTGTAAGGGTCGGCAAGCGGGCTCATTAGCGCCACCGTCGCCGCTGCCAATACCAGAATCAGGGCGATGTTGATCCGCCGGCAATAGACCATCCAGGACTCGCGTGCCAGGAGGGATGCGAGATAAGCCAAACTTGCGAGGGTCAGCAGTGCGGTGGCCATGGCGACGAAGATCCGTTCAGGCGTCAGGCCGTACTGGCCGATGCGCAGGCCGATGGCATAGGCGGCGAAACCGCAGAACAGCAGCAGACAGGGCAGCAACAACAGGGCGCTGACCCGCACCACGGTGGGTTGCTTGTCTTCCGAGGCGCCGTCGCGGATCACCGCGTTGACGAAGAGGATGCCGAAGCCAGCCAGCACGATGAGGGTCGCCGAAGCACTGACGAGGCCCTCCATTCGGGCCAGTCCGCCGGAAATCAAGACCACCACGAAGCTGACGGCGAGGACCAGGAAAACCGGTGTCAGGATGGCAAACAGCGCAAAGACGATGCTGCGCAGGGCGGCGACAATGCGCTCGTGCTCACGGGTGAAAAAGATGCTGAGGGCGAAAGCGCCGCAGGAAGCCGGCCAGTTGAAGAAGGGCTGTTCGATAAGGTTTTCCAAGGCCGAGATGCCGACCTCGTGGAACAACAGTGCGAACAGCCAGAGCACTGACCAGAACAGACCGAGAAAGCAGAGGCTGACGAGAACGACCAGGATGGTTTCCCAGAAATGGCCGAAGAGCCGCGCATAGGTAATGCCGTGCCATCCTTCGGTGTCGCCATTTGGTGTCGCCGCAGTCTTTCGGCCGCTCTGCCAAGCCTGAAAGAATGTCAGGGCGATCAGGGAGAAGAGCAGCGACTCGATGTACATGCTCAAGGTCAGAACATCACGGCCGTAGGGGTCTGCTTGGCCGTAGCGCAGCATCGCCGTCACGATGAGCAGGGCGTTGATCGCGCCCAGGACAAGGGCGAAGACAGAGGAGAACTGCCAGCGGCCCCGCGCGCCGGCGAGGGCAAAGGCCAATCCGGCCATCAATACACCCTGGCCGACTCCGAAGTCCCAAGCCTGCAGCCAGCGCGCTTCCTCCAGGCCGTACATGAGAAAACCGACAGCCAGGCCGACACCCAGTATGACCAGGGCCCAACCGCGCGGCGGGTTCGTTTCGGTCGTCATCGTCGCATTCGAAAGTGTCACGGGGGGAAGCTCCCACTTCATGGATGATTTCTTACGACGGCGACGGTCAAAGGATCGCACAGAGGATGGCCCATGTCTCGCGAATCGCGGTGGGCATGCCCTGTTCTTCGGCACAGTGTCGCCTCCTGCTGTAGTCGTAGAACCCGCCCGCAGGGTTCATCGTCCCTGCACATCAGAGGCAAAAGGCCCGTAGACGCGTGATCGATGGCTCGGTTTGCGGTCCCAAGACGGGCCGCCTGTCGGGCGCGGCGACACCAATTTGATCCCGTCCGGCCCCTGTCTTGGGATGGACGCTTTCGCGGCTCTAAGGGATAGTAAGTGACAGGCAGAACGCTTCGCAGCCGCCGATCGACGGGCGGGCGGAGGTTTTTCCAGTTTTTTGCGCTGTGGCGCGTGCTTCAAAGGCAGGCTCCCATGAACGCCATCGACTGGCCTACGCTGCAGATTGCCATCGTCCTCGTGCTCGTCGCCGTCGTCTTCGTCGGCTTCGTGCGTGAACGTATGGCGCCCGATGTCGTGGCGCTCTGTGCGGTGGGTGTCCTTCTGATCACCGGTATCCTCACGACCCGCGACGTGCTGGCGGTGTTCAGCAACAGCGCGCCCATCACCATTGCGGCGATGTTCGTGCTGAGCGCTGCTCTGGAAAGAACCGGCGTCATCGACACCCTCGGCCAGGCGGTGACCAGAACCGCCGGTCATTCGCCGCTGCTGGCAATCGCCGTGATGATGGCCAGCGTCATGGTGATGTCCGCCTTCATCAACAACACGCCGGTGGTGGTCATCCTGACCCCGGTTGTCATCAGCCTTGCCAAGACGCTGAACCTTTCGGCCTCCAAGCTTCTCATCCCGCTTTCCTTCGCGACCATTCTCGGCGGCACGACCACCCTGATCGGCACCTCGACCAACATCCTGGTCGACGGGGTTGCCCAGCAGCAGGGTCTGGCGCCATTCAGCATGTTCGAGATTACGGCGGCGGGTGCCGTCCTGGGCGTTGTCGGCGTCGTCTACCTGATCATTGCCGCGCCCTGGCTGCTGCCCGAGCGGGAGATCCTTGCCAGCCTGCTGCCGCTCGGCGAAGACCGCCACTTCATGGCCGACGTGCTGATCCCTCTGGACTCACCGCTGATCGGCAAACCCCTGAGCACCGCCGGCTTCACCGAGGAGCGCGGCCTGCGGGTTATCGACCTGATACGGCGCGACAGCTCGCTGCGCGCCCATCTGGCGGAGCTGGTGCTGGAGCCGGGCGACCGGCTGGTCATCCGCAGCAAGGTCGGCGACATGCTGGGGCTCCGCGAGGCCGGCGATGTCGCCTTCGGCGCCCATGAGGTGCACGCCATCGAGCCCATCGGCACCCGGGAAACCGTGGTGATGGAAGGCGTGGTCGGACCACAGTCCCGTTTCGTCGGGCGGCCGGTCTCTAACCTCAGTCTCCGGCGCCTCTACGGCGCCTACATCCTGGCTATTCACCGCCAGGGCGCCAATCTTGCCGGCAACTTTGACGGCGTCTCCCTGCGCATGGGGGACACGTTGCTGCTGGAGGGATCGGCGGAGAGCATGAAAAGGCTCTTCGACTACAAGGAACTGGTGAACCTCAGCCAGCCGAGCGCGCGGCCCCTGCGCCGCGACAAGGCGCCGATTGCCGTGGCGGCCGTGCTGATGGTCATGGTGCTCTCGGCCGTGGGGGTGCTGCCGATCGCGGCCCTGGCGCTGATCGCCGCGACGGCGGTGGTCGCGCTGCGCTGCCTCGATCCGGAAGAGGCCTACAGCTCGATCCGCTGGAGCATTCTGATGCTGATCTTCGGCATGCTGGCGGTGGGCTCCGCGCTGGAGAAAACCGGCGCGGCCTGGATGATCGTCCAGGGGCTGGCCGTCGTCGTTGCGGGTCTCGGCCCCATTGCGGTGCTGTCAGCGGTCTACTTCACCACCTCGGCGCTGACCGAAATCATGAGCAACAACGCGACGGCCATTCTGCTGACCCCCATCGTCATCGGCCTCGCCGAACAGCTCGGTGTTGATCCCCGACCTTTCGTCGTGGCGGTGATGTTCGCGGCGAGCGCCAGCTTTGCAACGCCCATCGGCTATCAGACCAACACCTTCGTCTACGGCGCCGGCGGCTATCGCTTCACCGACTTCATCAGGATCGGCCTGCCGCTGAACATCCTGCTCTGGGCGGCGGCGACGCTCATCATTCCGATGTTCTGGCCGCTGCAGTAGCGGGGGCTGCGCCCTGTCTGGAAAAGAGCGGGGTGCCGCCGCCGCGGGCACCCCTCAAGTTCACAGGGAGAACTCAGACGTGAGTCATACAGGTAGGAGGCTCTACCTGAG
>JANQMC010000181.1 GCA_028280305.1 Pelagibius sp.
TGGGCGTGAAGGCCGTGATCGTCGAGAGCTTCGAGCGCATCCACCGCTCCAACCTCGTCGGCATGGGCGTCCTGCCGCTGCAGTTCAAGGACGGCACCACGCGCCAGACCCTGAAGCTGACGGGTGAGGAAACCTTCGACCTTTCCGGCGTCGCCGGCGGCATCACCCCGCGCATGGACCTGCAGCTCACCATCCACCGCCCGGACGGCAGCAGCGAGCAGGTCCCCCTGCTCTGCCGCATCGATACCGCCGACGAGGTGGAGTACTACCGCAACGGCGGCATCCTCCACTACGTGCTGCGCAACCTGATGAAGGCGGCGTAGTCTTTATCAGAGCATCGAATGGGATGAAGCCCCGGAACCCGGCTAGGGTCCGGGGCTTTTCTTTGACCATCGGCGTCGTGCAAGTAGACGTCAGGCGAAAGCTGCCGTCTTTGGGCCTCTAGATCGGATCATGTTTTGACGGAACCACTTGGTGGTTGCGCCAAAACATGTGAATCCGATCGACATCAAACAGTTAGAGCAGATTCACCGGATTGATGGATCGCTAAGGCGATTCCATCAATCCCGGATCTGCTCTAACAGGAGGTGCCGCCCCATTCGACCTGGAAGTGTTCCGGGAAAGGGCCGCCGGCGAAGTCTATATGGCCCCCGGCGTCCGCCTTGCGCCGCAGATCCGGCTTCAAAACGGCCTGGCGGACCGCTTCGGGAATGGCGACAAGGCCAAGATGTTTGCCGAGACAGACGTGGTGGCCGAAACCAAGATGCAGGTAGGAAGACGCAGGCCGGTCTGTCCTGAAATCCTCAGGGCTAGGCATGAGATCGGGATCGAACATCGCCGAGCCAGTGCAGGCCGCGATCAGCGTACCGGCCTTCACGCTGTGCGCATAGGGCGTACCCGTACCGATCTCACGGTCTGCTTCGGTGACGCGAAACTGAATCGTGGTGATCGGGTTGAAGCGCAGCGCCTCGAAGACGATGGCGTCGAAATGCGTGCTGTCTTCAGCCTGGGCGGCCTCGCGCGCCTGCGCCAGGCGCGCGGGGTCGGCGAGCAACTGATCGACGACCTGAACGATGGCCTGGCTCATGGTCTCGATGGTGCCGACAAGCAGTCCGCAGACATTGCTCACCACCCGCTCCGGGTCGAAGGCGGCGGCGGGTGTGCGGCTCAGGTTGATGATGCGGTTCACCACGTCGGAGTCGTCGAGCGGTGCGGCCGCCCACTTCTCGGCCAGAAACGGCCAGAGCCAGGCGCGCATCTCCCGGCCCGCCTCGACACAGCGCTTTATGACCTCCGGATCGTTCGTCAGGTTGCGGAACATGGCGTGCTGGGTGGCAAAGGACCAAGCGAGAACTTTTTCATCCGGCGCGGCAAATCCGAAATAATCCTGTACGATCTTCAGCGGTACGCGGCGGCCGACCGCAGGCACGAGATCGGCCTCGCCCGCTTCGCCCCGCAGTGCCGCCGCCGTCACATCGCCCGCGAGGGCGCGCACTTTCGGGATGTCGTCCCAGCGCAGGACCGCCTGCATCAGGCCCTTTTCGTGCCAGTTGATCGCCGTTTCATCCCGCGCCAGCATGAACGGGCCGACCGAGGGGTCCATGCTCACGCTGTTTGCACGTACGGAGAACAGCCGCGGCTGAGACAGGACATCCAACACGTCCGTCGCGCGCGTCACCATGGTGAAAACCGGCGTTTCGAAAACGGCGCGCTTGGTCCGCAGATCCTCGTACATGCCGCGCCAATCGCCACGCAGATGTTTGACGATATGGGCGATGCGCAACTGCGGCTGGTCCGCCGCAATCGCGTCGTATTCAGAAAGGAAGGTCAATTCCCACTCCAACGTCGATGGTGGCGGCGGCTGGTCTGATTTTTGTGCGAACCCATCCCTGGGGCACGGATAGCACAACCGGCAAAAAAGTGGCGCGCAATTAAGGGACCCGCGGTGCTCCAAATGGGCCTTGGAAAACACGCCGCAGAGAACCAACCCGATTCGCACTGGTATCTGATCGACCCTGAGACTCCGTTCTGGCCTTACCCCACGGCCCGGGACCATGCGCCGACTGCGGCGTCGATATCCCTTTGATAGCGGCAATGCCAGACGTGCGGGATATCGGCATCGGCAAGCGCGGCGGCGATACGGTTCCGAAGCTTTGAGCGGTTTCTGAGACTGCGCATCGCAAAGCGATACTGCTCAAGGGGCCAGTCCGTATTGCCGGGCGGCAGTTCCGGCCGTGTCCTGCCGAGATTTCGCCAGGGCCGGGCGACAAGACGCCAGGCCCGCACCAGTTCCGGGGGATCGAGCCAGAGAACGGAATCCGCTTTCGCAAGCGCCAGAGGAAGAAGGCTTGGGCCACCCTCCAGTATCCAGGCGTCGGCGTCGATGGCGCGCGCCAGGTCCGCATCGATCTCCGATCGCGGCCTTTGCTGCCAGCCGTTCGTCAACTTGATCGCATCAAAGGAGGTAACGGGAACCTCGGCCCGCGCCCGGCCCAAACGGGCTGCGACATGGCTCTTGCCGACGCCGTTTATCCCGGTGACGATCAACCTCTGCATACTTCGATCTATCTGCCCGCGCCTCTGATTAAAAGGGCATGCCCGTCGCAGCGGCGAGCACCTTGAGCATGGGGAGGGCGCTATCGATCGGGGCTGTCTAAGCCATCCGCCCCAACGAAAAAGGCCCCCGCCGACGGCAGGGGCCTTTTCCGTAAAGCCATCATGGGCCGTCAGAAGCTTATTTCAGCTTCTTGGAGTACTTGCTGGCCTGCTCCTTCAGCGCCTTGCCGGCGGTGAAACGCGGCGTCAGGGTCGCGGGCTTGGCCTTGAAAGTGGCGGGCTCACCGGTGAAGGGGTTGGTGCCCTTGCGCGCCTTGGTGGCCGCTTTGTAGCGCATCTTGAGGCGGCCGAGGTTGCCCATCGGCACGGAGCCTGGTGTCGTCTTGGAGGTGTCCTTGAGCGCAAGGTCGGACATGACCGGCCAGAGCGCATCGAGCAGCTTGCTCGCGTCGCGGCGGCTGAAGGTGGTTCCCCAGTCGTCGCCGAGTGCCTTGGTCAGGGCGGTGGCATAGGCATCGGCAAGCTGCGTCTTCGTCACTGTCATCGTTTTTTCCTTATGTGAAGCCCCGAAAGTTCTGCGGGATCGATATGAATTGTAACCGGGGGCGGCGGGTACCGCCTCCTTACGCAAGGGGTGGTTAATGAAACGTTAACGTGATGCATCAGACCTGCTTTTAAAGCGAATAAAGCATCAGTCCAGCATTTTTTTGCACAAAGGAATCATCTTTGCGCCGACAAACCGTCCCGCCGGGGAGTCGGATCGCGTTAGAAGAGTCCATCTGGCCCGGCCTACCCGCGTCACAAGAACACCCGCTGCTGGAACCAAAAGATCGATGGATAGGCCGCCAACCAGATCCAAAAGAAACGGTTGAGTCCGAAGAGAATTGCATTGGCAAGATGGAACAATGCCGCAATGGAAAGGCCCGCGATGAGCGCGACAGGGTGCAGCAGCGTGGTAGGGAAAACGAGTTCAAACAGCATCACCGCCCAGGACCCTGCAAAAACAATCCTTGGATGCGTCGCGATTGAGCGGAAGTTCTCGCAGACCGGATAGGCGGAGAATTCAAAAACATCTCTCAGCGCCCGGCCGCTGCGCCAGTCGGGATTGACGATCTTCACCCAGCCGGAAATGAAATAGGACAACATCAGTTGCAGCGCGAGATAGCCGAGGGCGACTTCCCGCCATATCTGACTGGGTGCCGCATGACTCAGACAAAGGCAGAAGAGAATCAGCAGACCCATGCGGTCGCTGCCGCCGTTATAGGGGCCCTGGAAGCGATGCAGGATCAGAAGGCCCAGCAGCGCCAGACCCGCCGTCGCCCAGAGGCTTGCCATGCCCGTGAGCAGCAGGATGCAGAGGGCGATACGGAACACGAAAAGGTTTCGCTCTTTCGCCGCCGCCCTCAGGTGTTCGGCGCTCTGCTGCAGGAAGGCGAGGGCGAGCAGGATCTCGGTCACGCGCTGGGCGGTGTCGAAGCTCAGGACAGGGAGGCTCGCGATCACATCAGCCACCGGCCCCGGTCATCCTTTCGTCACGCTGTAAGGGGAGGATACATAGACGACCTCTTTCTGCAGGGCGTCGCCCTCCCGGCTGATGAGGACCAGCCGAAAGCGGAAAAAGGGCTCGGCGGCGCGCGGATCGAGGCCGGCGGCGATACGGCTGGCGATTTCGTCGATGCTGTGGGCGGTCGGCTTCTCAAGCAGGCGTTCGGCGCAACTGGTCAGGAAAAGCGTTTCGTTCCAGACAGGGTTCCAGAAAAGGCGGCGCAGCAGGGCCGTAAGGGACAGGCTTTGCGGACGGGGCCGGAACTCCCGCCACCCGGTGGCCCCGGTGGCAAGGTCATCCTCCTGAGCCATCCGGGCGACTTCGATGCGGGGCGAGGCCGTGATCCGGTCGAAGAACCGCCAGGAAGGAATCAGCGCCGGGGCGATCAGAGCAAGACTCTTCAGCATGGCGCAGCATCCGCCGGTTCCGTTTAGTTTCTGTTAACGATGTTTTCGCCGGCGCGTTTCGCGCACTGTTGAAGAGCCGGCGAACCGACCTTCCACTTGACTTCGGCGGAGCACGTTCCATTATTTCATTCCGGCCGGACAGGTGGCCGACGGTCCGCGTAAAGGGTTGAACCCACCTCTCATCGTGATGTGTTCCACATCTTCTTTCTGCCCGTGAGCTGCGGACGCCGGGCGACGAGAGAGAAGGTGTTCCCATGACCGATACACATTCTGATTCGCATACGGCCGATTCACAGCCCGAAGCGCTGCCGCCGCGCCCCGATATCGACTGGCTGCGAAAAACCGCCAAGCAGCGGCTGGCCGAACTGCAACAGAGCGACCCTGCAACCCGGCTGCACCAGGCTCAGCTCGACATCGCCAGACGTCACGGCTTCACGAGTTGGCGTGCGCTGAAGGCGCATGTCGACACCTTGAGCCTCGACGGCCAGATCATCGCCGCCACCCTGAAAGGCAGGGTGGACGACCTGGAAAACCTGCTCAGCGAACATCCGGCCAAGATCGCCGTCACCGGCGGCCAGTGGCAGCGGCCGCTGCTGCATCTCGCAGCGGACCGCGGACATCTGGACTGCGTGAACCTGCTGCTGCGTCTCGGCATCGATGCCGATCTGCGCGACCGCGCGGACCGCGCCTCGGCCCTGCACTGGGCGGCGCAGGGCGGTCATCTCGACGTCGTGAAACGCCTGGTCGAAGCCGGGGCCGATGTAAAAGGCGCGGGCGATGCCCACGAACTGGGCGTCATCGGCTGGGCCACCGGCTTCCAGCATGTCCACCAAGAGGTCGCCGAATTCCTGCTTTCCCGCGGCGCGCAGCCCGACATCTTCACAGCCATCGCCCTGGGCAAACTCGATTTGATTCGCGAAATCGTCGAAGACGATCCGCAACAGATCGACCGGCAGATGAGCCGCCTCGACCACCAGCGCACGCCGCTGCACTTCGCGGTGCTGCGCAACAAGGCCGAAGCGGTGGCGCTGCTTCTGGAACTGGGCGCCGATCCGATCGTGAAGGACAACCGCGGCTATACCGCGCTCAACTACGCTTCCCCCAAAACCGATCCGGCCATCATCAGGCATCTGATCGGCGCCGGGGCCGACCCGGTCGAGCACAGCCCCAACCGCTTTGCCTCGGCCATACCGATCTTCAATGTGAAGAACGTCCCGGCCGCCATCGCCTACTACGTCGAGAAGCTGGGCTTTCAGGTGGAATGGGAATGGGAGACGCCGGCCACCTTCGCCTGCGTCCAGCGCGACGAGGTGCGGATCTTCCTCTGCCAGGATGCTCAGGGCGCCCGCGGCATGTGGCTCTCCGTCTTCGTGCACGACGTCGATGCGCTTTACGAGGACTACAAACAAAGCGGCGCGACCATCCGCCAGGCCCCGACCAACTTTCCCTGGGGCGTGCGCGAGATGAACGTCGAAGACCTGGACGGCCACCGCCTGCGCATAGGCAGCGAGACCACCGGCCCGAGCGATGGCGCCGCCCTGAACGAAGAACCCTAAGACAGCGGTTTGGAGCCAGACTCTGAGCCGTTCGCCCCGGGCTTTTGATTCGGACCAACAGGCCCGGGGCGGTAAGCTGGTAGTCGTTACCCAGCGTTACAACACCGAGGAACCAAGTCATGCCCGACGACAGCAAGATGACCGGTCACTGCCTTTGCGGCGCCGTCAAAATCACAGTGACCGGGGATCATCGGGATGTTGGAATCTGCCACTGCCGCATGTGCCGGCGCTGGGGAAGCGCACCGACCATGGCCCTCGACGTCGGCCCGGATATCGAGATCGAGGGCAAGGAGAACGTGACCAGCTATCGTTCCTCGGATTGGGCCGAGCGGGCCTTCTGCAAGATCTGCGGCAGCAATCTCTATTACCGCATCGTCGAGGCGGACAGCCATCACCTCTGTGCCGGGATTCTGGACGGCCAGGACAGCCTGGCCCTGAAGACCCAGATCTTCATCGACGAGAAGCCGCCCTACTACGACTTCGCCAACCAAACCCAGAACATGACCGGCCCCGAAGTCTTCGCCCTCTTCGCGCCGCCGGCGGAAGACAAGTAAGGCAGCGGCCCTCTTTGGGCAGTCTGTTCAAGGCCGCCGGATCAGGGCTGCCGGGTCAGGGCCGCCGGGTCAGGGCCGCCGGGCGATGACGTCGATCTCGACCAGGGCGCCGACCGCCAGGGCAGTGACACCGACACAGGTGCGCGCCGGCAGCCGGCCCTCTTCGAAGTAGCTTTGATAGGTCTGGTTCATGGCGGCGTAGTCGCGCTCGAAATGGGTGATGTAGACCCGGGCCTGCACGACGTTTTCCAGGCCGAGGCCGACGCCCTCGAGCACGATGGCCAGGTTGTCCATGACGCGGCGCGTCTGCGCCTGGATGCCCTCCGGCAGCGCCCGCTCGGGTTCGCCCGGCCAGGTCGGCATCTGGCCGGTCAGGAAAACCCAGCCGTCGATCTCCGAGGCATGGGAAAAGGTGGCCACCGGCTGCGGCGCCGCGTCGATCATATGAAAGGTGGGCAGCGGCATCGGGTGCTCCTTTATGGTCTTCTTGCCGGGAACCGGTCATGCAGGCTCAGGTATCCAGCGTCTCCACATCAAAGCGCGTTACCGCACCCTGCGCCAGACGGAAGAAGCCGTCCTGCGGCTCGTCCATGGCGAAAACCGCTTCCGGCTCGGCATCTAAATAGAGCCCCCGCAGGATACGCCCGGCAAGGCCGTGGCTGACCACCACAAGGGGAACGTCCTCCTCCAGCTCCGCCAGCCAGCTCCGCAGGCGGGCGGCAACCATGGCGTAGCTTTCGCCGCCGGGCACGACGTAGTTCCACTTGTCCGCCCGCCGCGCGGCCCAGGATTCCGGAAACAGGGTCTCCAGCTCGGCCTCGCCGTGCCCCTCCCAATCGCCGAAGGTCATTTCCGCAATCCGCGGCTCCAACGCCATGGCCAGGGGATCGATCCCCAGACGGTCGGCCACAATGGCCGCCGTCTGCCAGGCCCGACCCAAGGGACTTGAGATCATCCGCGGGTTGGCCGCGGTTTCGCCCGCCGAGGTTTCGGCCGCCAGGGTCTTGGCCAGCAGGCTGCCGACCGCCTGGGCCTGGGCGACGCCCCTTGCCGTCAGCGGCGAATCTTTCTGGCCCTGCATGCGGCCGATGGAATTCCACAGGGTCTGGCCATGACGAAGCAGATAGAGCATCAAGGGGTCTCCGCAAAACCGGGTAAAGCGTTGCGGATCAGCCCGCGACAGCAGTCACGCTCGATATCACGGGCAGACGGCGGCCGCCAAGCCATAGGGCGGCTTGGGGAGAGCCGCGCCCTCCCCAACACCCTCTCGAACAGTCTTACAGATCGCGCGCGGCGACATGCTCGATGTCCTGCCAATTGTCCTCCGCCTTTTCGATGTTGTCGTCGAGATCTTCCAGGAAGGTGGCGTAGATCTCCTCGTTGAGGTTCAGGTAGAGCTTGCCGTCCTCGATTTTCCAGAGCCTGGGGTCGCCGTCGAACTTCTTGCCCACCGAAACGCCATAGGCGCAGAAACCGCCGTACTGCGGCACGTAGCGATCCGGGTCCTGCTTGAAGCTGTCGAGATGGACCTGGCTGGCGAAGCGATAGGCGGCGCCCTGGTGAATATGCACCAAGCTGTCGGAGCCCCGCATCGGCGCTCCCTCGGTGAAATAGGCCACCGGATCGTAGCCGTGCAGCGCCAGCGGCGCCCCGGCGATGGAATAGCCGGGCACCACGTTCAGTTCATCGGCGGCCTGGGCCGTCGCCGTGAAGCCCAGCATCGAAGCGGCGAGCAGGCTGGCGAGGGCAAGTTTGGACAAAGTCATATCTGGTTCTCCCTAGCAGGAATTGCGATGACCCGGCAGAAGCGCCGGACAAACCGCATCTTGGGAGAACCGGTATTTTGGGCAATAGATAGCCAGATAAACCGAATTTACCGCATCGTCTATCGGACGATCTGCAAATTCAGGGCAATCCGGCGGTCTGACGGCTGGCTTTCGGGCTGTGACCGTAGCGGTTGGTGAAGGCGCGGGAGAAGGCCGCCGGCGACTGATAACCGACCCGCTGGGCGATGGTCTGGATCGGCTCGCTGGTACCGGCGAGCAGGGTCTTGGCCTGCTGCAGGCGCAGGTCGGCAAGATAGCCCATCGGCGCGCAGTTCATCAGGTCCTGAAACTGCTCGGCAAAGCGGCTGCGGGACATCCCGACCTCCCGCGCGATGCCCTCCAGCGTCCAGTCCTGGTCGAGACGCCGGTGCATCAGGCCGAGGGCATGACCGATGCGGCGGTCGCCGACAGCGGCGACCACTTTGCCGAGGGCGTCATCCTGGTCGGCGCAGCTGCGAATCACCTCGATGAAGAGGGCTTCCGACAAGCGGATGACCGAGGCGGTCATGCCCGGCGTCTCGGCGAACATCTGGCGGGCAATGAGACGCAGCAGTTCATCGAGCCAGGGTGCCTTGGCGCGCAGTTCCGCCGTCACCAGCAGGTAAGGCGGCAGGGCGCGCAGCAGCGGATGATCGACCCCTTCGGCAAAGGTGAAGTGACCGCAGATCAGCTTGGTGTCGGCATCCGCGCGGGCTTCGCCGCCAAAGACCAATGTGCCCTCGCCGCTGAAACCGCTCCGCTGCAGGACCTCTTCCAAGGCCGCCGGTTTCGCATCGCTGCCGTCGCTGAGGACATGGCCGGCACCGCCCGGAATGAGGATCAGGTCGCCGGGATTGAGCTGGACGGTATCATCCTCGCCGACCCGCACCAGGCAGCGGCCCTGGACGGCGAGATGAAAACGGGCCGCCCGGCCCAGCGGCGGCACCGCCACCGACCAGGGGGGAGAAAAGGCGGTGCGGAAGTAGAGGCTGCCGCGCAGTTGCAGCAGGTCCAGAATATCGCTGAGAACGTCCATCGTGCAGTTTTTCCCGCTTCACAGGACGTTTAGATAAGAAGCGGCGGCTGTTTTGTCCAGTTTACGCCGATACCGGCCTGTGGAACGGTAGCTATTGAACCGCGACCTGATCCGCCGCTTCCCGGATTTCGGTGAGGAAAGCATCGAAGATCCGGGCCGTCGCGCGGTTGAGCGCCACGACCGCGGCCTCGACGCTGTCGCCCTCGGCCGGCTCCTCCGCCGTATAGCTTTCGACCACCAGCAGGGTGTCGTCGGAAAGGCGCAGCAGCGCCAGTTCGATCTCCACGAAGACCCGCGGCGGTCCGCCGCCGAGCAGACGCTCCAGGCGTCTTGCCTTGCCGGTCACGCGAAAGTCGGAGCGCACCCGCGTGTCCGGGGTCACCACCTGGCCGGTCACCCCGCTGCGGCGCAGATAGCCGACCATCTGGTCCTGCAGCATGCGCGGCGGCACGTCGTTCCAATAGTGATAGTTGTGCTGCTGCAGTTCGTGGGACTCGCCGCTCTGGCTGTAGAGTAGCGGGCGTTCGCGCAGAAGGCCGTCGGCCTGCGGCAACTCCACCATCACCACCCCGGGCAGCAGGATTTCGCCGCCGGCCCCTTCAGCACCCGGCGGCGGGGGCGGCACCAGCAGACGGTAGTAATGATCGCGCGGCACCGGCGGTGCCGAGCCGAGACAGGCGGCCAGCAGCGGTGCGGTCAAGAGGACGGGCAGGAAGGCGCGCAGGAAAACAGAGGGGCTCCGTTTCATCAGTAGTCCTCCCGACTCGGGGCGGAGGATGACCGGCCTTCGGCCCTGACTTCTTCGGGAGCGGATCCGCCCAGCAGCAGCCCCGGGTTCTGCCGAATCAGACGGCTGAACTCGTTCATGTTGCGGGTGGTCCCGGCGAGATTGTGATTGATGCTGTCGATGTTCTCGGCAATGGAGCGCAGAACATAGCGGGTATCTTCCAGGGTGCCGTTCACGTTGCCCTCGTTCGCCTCGACGATGCCCTGCAGGTCGGCGACGATGGCGTCGAGCTGACCCAGGGTGCCCTGAGCCGCCTGGCTCATTGCGACAAAATCCTCGGACACCGCATTGACGTTGCGCAGCGTCTGCCGAACCTCGGCAACGTTCTGTTCGGAAAGCAAAGCCTGCACCGAAGCCAGGGTGCTGTTCAGGTCCTCGGTGAAGGTCAACAGCTCCTCGGCGATCTGCGGCACGTGATCGCCGGTGTCCTGAGCCACCACGTTCAGGGAGCCGAGCAGCGGGGCGACGTCGTCACCCAGCAACTGATTGGCGGTCACCGCCAGTTCGCCGAGCCGCGCCAGCAAGGGCTGCAATCCCTCGCCGACCTGGCCGGCCATGTTGGACATGGCGGCGAACATATCGGCGGCCGGCGCGCTGGCAATCTGCCTGCCGGGCGCCAGCGCCGTCATCGACTCGCCGCGGCGGATTTCGACGGTCTTGGCGCCAAGGAATTTCGACATCTGAATGCGCGCCACGCTGTCGTCGGGGATGATCCAGCCTTCGCGCACGGAGACGTCGAGAGAGAAGACCATGGCACCGTCTTCCACCACCGGATTGATTGCCTCCACCTGGCCGACGGGAAAGCCTTCGAAACGGACCTGTGTGCCGTAGCGAATGTCGGCCACATTGCGGAGCACAACGGTGTAGCGGTCATAGGCGCCCACCGAACCGGTCAAGAGGACCACCGCAGCCAGGGCGGCCAGCAGCATGGCGATGACGAAGCCCCCGACGGCGGCATAGTTCAATCCCTGATGTCGCATCGCTTTAGCTCGCTTCCGGGGTTTCGTTCGTTGCTGCCGGCGGTGTCGGCGTCTCGCCGGTCAGGCGCTGCAGATAGGCCTGGGCATCGACCTCCGTCTCCTCCGAACGCCGGTTCAGCAGGTTTTGAATGCGCGGGTTGTCGGAGCGCCGCACCCCGGCCACATCGTCGACCAGCAGGATACGGCCCTGATCGAGGATGGTGATGCGGTCGGCGATCTTGAAGGCGCTCTCCAACTCGTGGGTGACCACGACCATGGTCATGTTCATCGCCTCGCGCAGCTTCAGGATCAGATCATCGAGGGCCGAGGAAACCGTCGGGTCGAGGCCCGCCGAAGGCTCGTCGAAGAACAGCAGCGTGGGGTCCATGATGATGGCCCGCGCCACGGCGGCGCGTTTCAGCATGCCGCCGGACAGCTCCGAAGGCATCAGCGCGTCGGCACCGGCGAGGTTCACCACTTCCAGCTTCAGGCGCGCCATGATCTCCATGGTCTTGCGGTCGAGCCGGGCGTGTTCGCGCAGCGGCAGCATGATGTTGTCCAGCACGTTCATGGAACTGAACAGGGCCCCGCCCTGAAAGGCGACACCGATCTTGCGCCGCAGCGCCAGCATCTCCATAGACCGCGCGCGGGTGATGTCGAGGCCGAGCAGTTCGACCCGTCCGGCGGCCGGACGGCTGAGGCCGACAAGATGGCGCAGCAGGGTGGACTTGCCCGAACCGCTGCCGCCCATGACCACCATGATCTCGCCGGGCATCACCGTCAGGTCTACGTCGAAGAGAACCTGTTGCGCTCCATAAAAGGCCTGCAACCCCTCGACGCGGATCACCGGCGCCGCGGGCGAGACGGCCGCCGGCTCCTGGGCCGAAGTTAGTTGTGAGGCCTGCGCAGTCATCGGCTTATCCCGAAGTCACGACGAAGGCGAAGATCATGTCGACCATGATGATCGCCGCGATCGAGTGCACCACCGCCCGCGTGGTCCGCCGCCCGACCCCCTCGGCACCGCCGTCGGCGAGCGCCCCGTTTACCGCCGAGACCAGGGCGATCAACGCGGCAAAGAGCACGCTCTTACCGAGACCGTGGGTCAGATCGTTCACTGAAAGAACGGAGATCAGGTCGGCGAAGTAGGCGCCCAGGCTGATCTCCAGCGCTGCGGTCACCAGCAGGCCGGCGGCGGTGAGCGCCACCAGAATGGCCCACATGGTCAAGGCCGGCACCATGATCATCATGGCGATCAGCGCCGGGGCGACGAGGAAGCGCACCGGCGAGATGCCGATGACCCGCAGGGCGTCGACTTCCTGATTGATCATCATGGTGCTGAAGCGCGCGGCCAGGGCCGAACCGGAGCGCCCGGCAATCAGAATGCCGATGATGAGCGGCGCGAACTCCCGCACCACCGAGAGCCCGATACCGACGGTGGCAAAGTGTTCGGCGCCGAAAAGGCCCAGACTGTAGAGACTCTGGATCGCCAGCATCATCCCGATGGTCGCGGCCAGCACCGTCGCGATGGGCAGCGCCTCCAGGCCGATCTGCAGCATCTGCGCGAAGACCGCGGGCAGGCGGACAGGCTGGCGGCGCGCCGGCCCCAGCACTGCCCAGAAGAGGGACTCGACGAAAAGCGCCGCCGCGAAGCCGACCTCGTCGGCGCCGCGCAGAACTCCCCGTCCCAGCCCTTCGGCCACCCGCAGCATGGCCGTCATCCTAAGCTCCTGCCTCCAGCGCGCTGCCGAGGTCGGGATGAATGGTGAAGACCTTGTCGAGCCGCGCCAGTTCGAAGACCCGCATGACTTCGGGGCTGATGGCGATCAGGCCGAAGCGGGTCTCGGATTTGCCGGCGTCCTGCAGCGCCTCGACAAGGCTGGCGATGCCCGAGCTGTCGATGTAGGTGACGCGGGACAGATCGACCAGAACATCGCGCCCGCGCCTGACGCAGTCCAGCAGGGTCTTGCGCAGCGCCGGCGCCCGCTCGAGATCGATTTCCCCTTCCAGTTCGACCACGAAACGGCCTTCTTCGTCACGGATGACCTCGGTCACAACCTGCCCCCCTCTCTCTCTTGGCTCTTCGTCTTCTTGGTCATCTGCAGGACGTTGCCCAGACCGTCGGGAGCGGGACCGAAGTCGGCCGTGTCCATCAGCTCCCGAATGAAATGCGTTCCCAGACCGCCGGGCCGGAGATCGCGAAGGTCGCGCGGCTTGAACACGGTGGGGTCGACCGCCGGTCCGTAGTCGGTTACCCGGACGACGATCCGGTCTCCGTCGCGCAGGATACCCAGCACGACGTCGCCTTCGTCGCTCTCGGCATAGGCATGAAGGATGACGTTCTGACAGGCCTCGCCGACGGCGAGAACGATGTCCCGGGTGTCCGGCTCGTCGAAGCCGCAAAAGCGCGCCGCGCTGCGCACCGTCTGGCGCACCAGGGCCATGCGGTTGGCCTGCGCCGGAAAGCGCAATTCCAGCAGGCGCTCCCCCTTCGGCAGGTTCATGTGCCTGCCTCCGCCTTCTGCCCGGCGAGACCGCCAGCCTCGTCGCCGGCAACACCGCGGACCCAGGCATCGTCGATGGCCAGTACCGTCAGATCGTCGCGGGCTTCCCAGTCGGCATCCTGATCCAAGGTCTTCAACAGCGCTTCCAGGCGCTTTGCCAGGGGCGCCTCGGCAAGCGCTTCGATCAACTGGATCAGGCCCTGAACGCCAAGCTGCTCGCCGCTGATGTAGCGGTATTCGGTGAGACCGTCGGTGAAGATGTAGAGCTCGCCACCCTCCAGCTTGATTTGCTCGTCCGGCGGCAGGGTCGACGGCATGATGCCAAGCGGCGGCGCCGCCGCGGGAAAAGAGGCATAGCTGCGGTCCTGGCGGCGCAGCAGCGGCGGCTGGTGACCGGCGTTGGCCAGGTTCACGGTTCCGCTGGCGGTCCAGTAGTGGCCGGCGACCATGGTCACGAACATGCCGCGCGACGCGGTTTCGCAAAGCTCCGCATTGATCGCCGCCAGCAGTTCGGAGGGTGTATCGATTCTCTTACTGAGACAGCGAAACAGGCTGATGGTCTTGGCCATCAGCAGCGCGGCATTCATGCCTTTGCCTGAGACATCGCCCAAAGCAAAAGCAATGCGCTGCTCATCCAGGCGATAAAAGTCGAAGAAATCGCCGGACACCTTGCGCGCCGGCAGATTGACGCCCCAGATCGGCTGGTGGCCGGGCACACAGTCGGGCTGAAAACTCTGTTGCAGTTCCGCCGCCATATCCAGGCCGACGCCGAGACGCAGTTGCTCGACAAGGCGTGCCCGCAGGGCGGCATTCGCATGAGCCAGGCGCGCCAGTCCGCTGACGGCGCGCAACAGGTCGCCGTCCGCGCCATGACCGGCCGTCGTGGCTGACTCAGGATGAAGAACGGCAGCAAGATGCGCGGCGGTGACCCCGTCCAACTGGGCCGCAATCTCCGGCAGAGCCGCCTCAAGCGCCACCAGCGGGTCGGCGGCCGCGGCAAGACGGCTGCCCAGTTCGCCCAGAAGGCGAAGCTGCTCGCAAAGGCTGTCATCGACGGCCCCGGACACCCTTTTGACTTGCTGTTTCGCCATTGCGCCGCTGCTCAGAGGCCCGCCTGTTTGTTGAGCCCGGCATCCTAGGGCGCGCGGGTTAAGCTTCCCTTTTTTTGCGGGCGCCCGCGCGGCCTTTGCCGGCTTAAAACCAGCCTCGAATCGGCGAAAGCCGGGCTCCGCTGCCTGCCGTTCTGATTTTCTAAATCGATGATTGTATCTTAAGGATTATCATTCTCCTTAAAGAGGCGGGGAGGTGCTGCCGAACCTGGAAGACAAGGTATTGATCAAAAGATCTTTTCAGCGCCTGAGCGGCAGGTTCCCCAGCCGTCGGAGCAGGGCCAGACCGCGGGCCCGCCAAAGCGATTCCATCCATTCCGGATCTGCTCTAGGATGCCGCCTCCGCGTCGCTGCTTCGCCGGGTGACGCCAGGCCGCCCCTTCAAACCACGTCAGGCCAAGATGCCCCTGCTGTCGGTCACCCACACGACTGTCTATCGCTACAAACAGCCCGTTACCTTCGGCGAACACCGTCTGATGTTCCGGCCCCGGGACAGCCATGACATCCGTCTGGTCGATACCGCGCTGATCATCTCGCCCCAGGCCGAGATCCGCTGGCTGCATGACGTTTTCTCGAACTCCATCGCCATCGCGTCGTTCCAGGAGCCGGCCAGCGAGCTGCGCTTCGAAAGCCGCGTGGTCATCGACCACTACGGGCTCAGCTACCCCGATTTTGCAATCGAGCCCTATGCCCAGACGTATCCCTTCAGCTATCCGGCCGAGGAGATCGCCGATCTCGGGCGCTCGGTGGAACGCCACTATCCCGATCCCGAGCGGAAACTGGACACCTGGGCAAAACGCTTCGTCGAAAGCGGCGGGCCGGTCGGCACCCAGGATCTGCTGGTCCGCATCAACCAGACGATCCAGCAGGAGTTCCGCTACGAGAGGCGTTATGCCATCGGCGTGCAGACGCCGGCGGAAACCCTGGAAAAGGGCAGCGGCACCTGCCGCGATCTGGCGGTCTTCATGATGGGGGCGGCGCGCGCGCTGGGTTTTGCCGCCCGCTTCGTCTCCGGCTATCTCTACGATCCCGCGGTCGAGGACAATACGGGACAGGACGACGCTGCTGCGGACAGCATTGTTCAAGGCGCCGGCGACACCCACGCCTGGGTGCAGATCTACCTGCCGGGTGCCGGCTGGGTGGAGTTCGACCCCACCAACGGCCAGGTCGGCGGCGCCAACCTGATTCGCGTCGCCGTCGCCCGCGAACCCTCCCAGGCTCTGCCGGTACAGGGCAGCTACTACGGCGCCCCGGAGGACTTCATCGACATGGAGGTCGAGGTCCGGGTGACGAAACCCGAACCTTCCTGAAGAACCGGCAAAGACCGCAAACGAAACATCGACAGCCAGCGTCATGGGGCAGCCAGCGTCACCGGAACGTGATTCGCCAGTGAGCGCCGCGATCCGTAACGTCGCCGCCATGGGCCGTACATCAATCGCAATCGGCGTTGCCGCCTTGGCCGTAGGGCTTGCCGCCTGGGCCGGGCAGGCCGTCACGCAATCCTCCTCTTTCCTTCCCGGTTTCGAGGACGAGACTCCCCTGCAGCTTGCCGAGATCGCCGGAGCTGAACGCCCGGTTGTGGTCGAGCTTTTCACCTCCCAGGGCTGCAGTTCCTGTCCGCCGGCCGATGCGCTGTTGGATGAACTGGCGGATCAGCCGGGACTGCTGGCGTTGTCCTTCCATGTCGACTATTGGGATTACATCGGCTGGAAAGATCCCTTCGCCTCGGCCGAATACACCCAGCGCCAGCGCGACTATGCGCGGACCCTGGGTCTGCGTTATGTCTACACGCCGCAGATCGTGGTGGACGGCCGCAAGGATCTGGTGGGCAGCCACCGCCGCGCCGTTGAAACGGCGATCAAGGAAGCGGCGAAACGCAAACCCACGGTCGAGGTTAAGCTGGTGCCCGGCGGCGCAAGCCAGAATGGCGGCACGATCACCCTCTCAGCCGGTGACGCGCCCGCGGAAGGCGCAGCGGTCTATCTGGTGATGTTCGACGACGATCATGAAACCGACGTCGCCAGGGGCGAAAACGGCGGCCGCTCGATCCACAATGCAAACGTGGTGCGGGAGTACCGCAAGCTCGGCACCTGGACCGGCGAGGCGATGGAGTTCGCCATCGACATGGATGCCGCGCGCAGTGAAGGCCGCGGCGGCTGCGCCGTCATCGTTCAGGCCGGGACAACAGGGCCAGTGCTGGGCGCCGCGATCCTCGACCTCGACAGCACGAGCTGACCTGAAGCTACTGATCAAACTGCTTTGAGATGGTCATCCCGGACATGATCCGGGATCCATGATTCCTTTTGCACGTATGTCTCAGCCACTTAACGTCTGGGCGAAAGACATGAGGTGGGAAGGTTGTCACCCCCACCCTAACCCTCCCCCGTCGAAGGGGGAGGTAAGGAGGGGGGTGAACCGGCGAAGCCGGAGAGCGCTATCAGCCGCCGGAGATCAAGCCGCGTTCCACGAGGCTGGAGAGCCGGCGCGAGAAAGCGGCGGCATCGGGCAGGGGCTCGCCCTCGATGATCAGCGCCTGATCGAGCAGCAGCCAGGCGGCGTCCTCAACGACGGCGCCGCCCCCCTCCTTGCCGACCTGCGCGGCCAGCGCCTTCACCAGGGCATGGTCGGGATTGATTTCCAGAATCCGCGCCGAGGAATGCTCCAACTGGTTCTGCTGTTTCAAAAGGCGTTCCAGGTGCATGTCCATGTCGCCTTCGTCGGCCACCAGGCAGACCGGACTGCTGGTCAGGCGGGCCGATGACCGCACGTCCTTCACCTTGTCCTTCAGGGTCAGCTTCACGAAAGCGATGAGGGCGTCCAATGCGGGACTGTTCTCATCGGCCTTCTTCTCGTCGCTCTCGTCCGCGCCCTCGAGCTTGTCGATGTTCTCCAGATCGGCGCCGCCGCGGGTCACCGACTTGAAGGCCTTGCCGTCGTAGTCGGGAATGGCGGTCAGCCAGAAGTCGTCGACCGCGTCGCTGAGCAGCAACACCTCGATACCCTTGGCGACGAAGCCTTCGATCTGCGGGCTCTTGGCCAGGGCTTCCGGATCGCCGCCGGTAATGGTGTAGATGGCATCCTGGCCCGGCTTCATCCGGCCGACGTAGTCGGCGAGAGAGACCAGATCCGTTCCTGCCCCTCCCTGATTGGCGGTTGAACGGAAGCGCGCCAGTTCCAGCAGGGCTTCGCGCTGTCCCTGGTCTTCGTAGAGACCTTCCTTGAAGACCGGACCGAAGGTGTTCCAGAAGGTCGCGTATTCTTCCGGCGCTTTCTCCGCCTTCTTCTTCAACTCGCTCAGAATGCGCTTGGTCAGAGCCGTGCGGATCTTGGCAAGGCGCGGGTTGTTCTGCAGCAGCTCGCGGCTGACGTTCAGCGGCAGATCCTCGGTATCGACGATGCCGCGCAGGAAGCGCAGGTAGGGCGGCAGCAGCTCGCTGCAGTCGTCGGTGATGAAGACGCGCTTCACATAGAGCTTGATGCCGGTCTTGCGGTCCGGATGGAAAAGATCGAAGGGCTTGGTCGAGGGAATGAACAGCAGGCCGGTGTATTCCAGCATACCCTCGGCCTTGAAGTGCAGGCGCAGCCAGGGCTCGTCAAAGGTGTGGCCGACGTGGTGATAGAATTCCTTGTACTGCTCTTCGGTGATTTCGCTCTTCGGACGGGTCCAGAGCGCCGAGGCGGCGTTCAGGGTCTGGTCCGGCTCGTCCTCCTTGCGCGACTCCAGGATCACCGGCACGGCGATGTGATCGGAGTAGGTGGAGACGATCTGACGGATCCGCATGGGGTCCATGTACTCTTCATCGCCTTCGCGCAGGTGCAGCACGATGCGGGTGCCGCGCGCCGGGGCCTCGCCGTCCTCGGCGATGGTGAAGGCGCCCTGGCCGTCGGAGGTCCAGCGCCAGCCCTCGGCCTCCCCGGCCTTGCGGGTCGAGACCTCGACTTGCTTGGCGACCATGAAGGCGGAATAGAAGCCGACGCCGAACTGGCCGATCAGGCTGCTGCCCTCCGGCTTGCTTTCCAGTTGCTCGACGAAAGCGGCGGTGCCGGAGCGCGCGATGGTGCCCAGGTTGTCGATCAGGTCCTGACGGGCCATGCCGATGCCGTTGTCCGCGATGGTGAGGGTCTTGGCCGTGGGGTCGACCTTCAGGCGGATGGCGAAGCTGCTCTCGTCTTTCATCAGCTCGGGCTGGGTGAGGGCCGCGTAGCGCAGCCGGTCGCAGGCATCAGAAGCGTTGGAAATCAGTTCCCTGAGGAAGATCTCCTTCTCCGAATAAAGCGAGTGGGCGACGATATCGAGAAGGCGGCTGACCTCCGCCTGAAACTGCATTTCTTCCTGCGCCATCACCGAAACATCCGTTTATGCTTGTTTTTCATGGATATGGCCCCTTCTCCGCGGTCCGCAAGAACGGGATCGCCGTGAGATATGTGCGCAAACTATAATGACTGCAAGCCCCCTTGCTAAATCACGGCGCCCAGACAGCGTGTCGGACGACGAAACCCAGCCAGAAGAAACAGCCGCCGAGCGATCGACCGAGAGGGCCGCCATGGTCGCGGCCGTGGTGGAAGAGGTGGCGGCGGTGGCCGACTGGCTCGGCAAGCGCGGCCTCGACAAAAAGGTGCTGGACGCCCTGGCGAGAGTGCCGCGCCACCGCTTCGTGCCGATGATGGAGCAAGCCGCCGCCTACGAGAACCGGCCGCTCCCGATCGGCGAGCGCCAGACCATCTCCCAGCCCTTCATCGTCGCGGCGATGAGCGACCAGGCCCAGGTGAAGGAAGGCAGCCGCGTGCTTGAGGTCGGCACCGGCTGCGGCTATCAGGCCGCCGTGCTGGCCGAACTGGGGGCCGAGGTTTTCACCCTGGAGGTGATCCCCGCCCTGGCGAAGCAGGCCGCGGCGCGCCTGAAGGACTTGGGCTATGCCAAGGTGCATTGCCGCCAGGGCGACGGCGCGGCGGGCTGGCCCGAGGCCGCGCCCTTCGACGCCATCCTGGTCACCGCCGCCGCCGAGCACATTCCCCGCGCCCTGATCGAGCAGCTCGCCCCGGGTGGGCGCATGATCATTCCCCTGGAGGATGAAACCCCGGGACCGGCTCATTGGCTGGGCCCGCAGCAGGCCCTGGTCCGCATCGACAAGGCCGCCGACGGCCGCTTGAGGGAAAAAGTCCTACTGCCCGTCGCCTTCGTGCCGCTGACCGGTCCCTCGGCAAAAGCCTGACCCTCCTTTTCGCCCGGCTGGACAGCCAGGGAAAGCTTGCAATGGGCCTGGGAAGTCCCGATTCTGAAGGCTATGTCGCTCTTTGCGCAGGTCCAGGAAAAGGCGCAGATCACGGCCGTCCTGGGGCCGACCAACACCGGCAAGACCTATCTGGCCATCGATCGCATGCTGGGCCACGCCAGCGGCATGATCGGCTTCCCCTTGCGCCTGCTGGCGCGGGAGAATTATGAGCGCATCGCCCAGGCGAAGGGCGCCGCCCAGGTCGCCCTGGTGACCGGCGAGGAAAAGATCGTGCCGCCCTCGGCGCGCTACTTCTGCTGCACGGTGGAATCCATGCCGGTGGACCGGCCGGTTTCCTTCCTCGCCGTTGACGAGATCCAGCTCTGCGCCGATCCGGAGCGCGGCCATGTCTTCACCGACCGACTGCTCCATGCCCGCGGCTTTGCAGAGACCATGTTCCTCGGCGCCGAGGCGATCCGCCCGGTGCTGCAGAAGCTGGTGCCGGGGGCGGAGTTCATCACCCGCCCGCGCTTTTCCACCCTCAGCTACACCGGCCCGCAGAAGCTGACCCGCCTGCCGCCGCGCTCCGCCGTGGTCGCTTTCTCCGCCTCCGAGGTTTATGCCACCGCCGAGTTGCTGCGCCGCCAGCGCGGCGGCACCGCGGTGGTGCTGGGGGCGCTGAGCCCGCGTACCCGCAACGCCCAGGTGGCGATGTTCGAGGCCGGGGAGGTCGACTACCTCGTCGCCACCGACGCCATCGGCATGGGCCTGAACCTAAACCTCGACCACGTCGCCTTTGCCAAGCTGCGCAAGTTCGACGGCCGCGGCCAGCGCCGCCTGACGGCGCCGGAGGTTGCCCAGATCGCCGGCCGCGCCGGGCGTCACATGAACGACGGCACCTTCGGCACGACAACGGAGATCGGTCCCCTCAGCGACAGCCTGGTGGAGGCGGTGGAGAACCACGTCTTTCCGCCGCTGTCCTTCCTCCATTGGCGCAACCCGGATCTTGATTTCAGCGATCCCGCCGCGCTGCTGAAAAGCCTCGACCGCCGCCCGCCGCGCCCGGAACTGCTGCTGGCCCAGCAGGCCGACGACCAGACCGCCCTGGCGACCCTCGCCAAGGAGGCGGAGATCGCCGCCCTGGCCACGACGCCGGAGTCCGTCGCCCTGCTGTGGGAGGTCTGCCAGGTGCCGGACTTCCGCAAGATCCTCTCCGACCATCACGCCCAGTTGCTGGCACAGATCTACGTGAGGCTGATGAGCAACGACCGCCGCCTGCCGGAGAGCTGGGTGGCCGCGCAGCTTGCCCGGCTGGAGCGCTGCGACGGTGACATCGACCAGTTGACGGCGCGGCTCGCCCACATCCGTACCTGGACCTACATCACCCACCGCGGCGACTGGCTGGACGACGTCGAGCACTGGCAGGCGCGCGCCCGCGCCATCGAAGACGCCCTTTCCGACGCCCTGCACGAGCAGTTGACCCAGCGCTTCGTCGACCGCCGGGCGGCGGTTCTGGTGCGCCGCCTGCGCGGCGACGGTGAGCTGATCGGCGCGGTGCGCAAGAACGGAGAGGTGGTGGTGGAGGGCGAATTTGTCGGCCGTTTCGCCGGCTTCCGCTTCGAGCTGGACGAAGAGGCCAAGGGCGATGACGCGCGGCCTCTGCTGGCCGCCGCCCGCCGCGCCCTGGTGGGGGAGATCCCGCGGCGCATCAAACAACTGGAGCAGGACAACGACGGCGCCTTTGCCCTCGCCGAGAACAAGATCGCCTGGCGCGGCACGCCCATCGCCCGCCTGCAGCCCGGCGACACGGTGCTGACGCCGCGCATCGAGGTGCTGCACAGCGACTTCCTCGACGGCCCGGCGCGTGAGCGTCTGCGCAAGCGCTGCAGCCTTTGGCTGGCGCGCCACATCGGCGCCACCCTGAAGCCGCTGATCGAGGCGCAGCAGGCGGAACTCTCCGCCCCCGGGCGCGGCCTGCTGTTCCAGTTGGTCGAGGCGCTGGGCACCCTGCCGCGCCGTCCGCTCTCGGCCCAGATCGCGCTCTTGACCAAGGCCGACCGCAAGACCCTGGCCGCCCTGGGGCTGCGCCTCGGCGCCGCCAGCCTCTTCCTGCCGCGCCTTCAACAGGAACGCATGCTGGCCTTGCGCGCGCGTCTCTGGTCCGTGCGGGCCGGTTGCGATCAGCCGGCGCTGCCACCACGCGGCGCCAAGACTTTCGATCTGACGGACCTTGGCCTGCC
>JANQMC010000182.1 GCA_028280305.1 Pelagibius sp.
ATGTCTTCCGGTGTCCCGACCTGCAGGATGCGGCCCGCAGACAACACCGCCAGGCGGTCCGACATAATCAGTGCCTCATCCTGGTCATGGGTGACGAAGACAAAGATGATCCCGGTTGCTTTCTGCAGACGCTTCAGCTCCAGGCGCATTTGCTTGCGGAGCTTCAGGTCGAGGGCCGACAGCGGTTCGTCGAGCAACAGGACTTTCGGTTGATTGGCAAGGGCGCGGGCCAGAGCTACCCGCTGCTGCTGGCCGCCGGAAAGCTGTGAGGGGCGGCGGTCGCTCAGGCCCTCAAGCCTCACCAGCGCAAGCACCTCCTCGACCTTTCGGGCGACCGTCGCCGCCTCCAGGCGGCGCATCTGCATACCGAAGGCAATGTTCTCGCCAACCGACATGTGCGGGAAGAGGGCATAACTCTGGAACACGGTGTTGACCGGCCGGCGAAAGGGCGGCAGCCCCTGCAGCGGCTCATCGTCCAGCAACACCGCACCGGAGGTCGGTTGTTCCAGGCCGGCAATCATCCGAAGCAGTGTGGTCTTGCCGCAACCCGAGGGTCCGAGCAGGGTGAAGAACTCGTTGCGATGGATGTCCAGGCTCAGATCATCGACGGCATGCACCGCCGCGGCACCGGCGGCACCAAAGACTTTGGTTATGTTCCTGACAGCGAGCCCAACGCTGGGGGCACCCTCACGATCACCCATAATCGTCCCCAAGGATGGCCGAAAAGGGGATCTTAGAAGAGGATTTCGCCTATCGCCTAATCTATTCTAAGAATAGAGAACATTGATAAAATCTATGCCTTCATGACCGTGGTCAGCCGGTCCAGCGGTATGGCGTGGGAAATTCTGCCCTGCCGCCCGGTCATGGTCTCGGCAGAGCAGAGAGCGTTCCAGATGCTTTCCTCCGTTGCCTCGATCACCGCTTCGAAGATCCCGGCAAGGGCCATATCCGGCAGGAAGCGCGCGCTGTGCAGGTGGTCGTGGGCTGCAACGGAATGGGCGTTGCCGGTGGAAAAAGCCAGGAAGATATCACCGCTCGCAGGGGCTGCGATACCGCCGGCCCGGGCGACCCCCATGCCCGCTCTCTGCGCCAGCCTTTTGCATTGATGCGGCAGAAGGGGAGCGTCGGTGGCGACGACGGCAATGATCGAGCCCTCATCGCGCGGCTTGGGCCAGGGCGGCGGCACCTCTTCGATGGGAATCGCTTGACCGATCGCGTGGCCGTCAAGGCGAAGCTGGTGGCGGCGGCCGTAATTGGCCTGCACCAGCACCCCAACCGTCCAGGTTTCGCCCACAACCTCGGTCTGCCGCGATGCGGTTCCGATCCCGGCCTTGAACTCGTGGGCGTTCATGCCGGTGCCGCCGCCGATGTTGCCCTCTGCCACTGCTCCGCCGGCCGCGGACCGCAGCGCGGCATGGACATGCTCCGGCCGCACCGCCAGAGCCAGAGGCTCGCTCAGCCAGCCGTCGAAAGTCTCGGCCACAAGTGGCAGGCAGAAGTCGACGTCGAAGCCTCCCTCCAGCTCATAACTGACCAGGCCCTCATGTGCCGCGCCGATGGAATGGGTTCCGGTGATGGCGATAGGACCGCACATCAGGCCGAACTCCTCGAGAAAAGCGAGTCCGGTCATCTCGCCGTTGCCGTTCAGCACATGGGCGCCGGCGAAGAGATGCCGCCGCCAGATCTCACCGTTTTCAGGCACCACCACGGTGACGCCGGATCGCACGACTTCGGGGTCGTCGTGAATGATGGTTTCATGCCCGACGAGCACACCGGCGACATCGGTTATGGCGTTCAGCGGGCCGGTCGGCAGATGGCCGATGGCCAATCCGAGATCTCTAAGTCGCATCCGCTTCATGGGTTCAGCCTTCCTCACGCCCGCATCCTGGATGCGGGTTCATATCATCTCCCGGCGCTGGCGGCTCCATTGAAATATCCAATGGTTATTCTCACCGCTGAACCGCCCCGGGCAGCAGGGTTTGTGAGGTTCCGTTCTAGCTGGACGAATTGAAGGCCTTGGTCCGCATCTCCGACAGGGCGTTGCCATGGGCGTCAAAGCCTTCGTAGCGCGCGAACTTGAAGGCGTAGGGCGCTAACTGGTCATAGCCCTTCTTGGTGACATGACCGATGGAGATTCGCTTTGTGAAGTCGAAGACGCTGAGCGGCGAGCGGGTGCGGGCGGCGGCATTGGTCGGCAGCACGGCGTTAGGGCCGAGGACAAAGTTGCCGAGAGAGACGGCCGTATGCTCACCCATGAGGATCTCCCCGGCGTTGCGGATCATTCCGAGATATTGGTGTGGGTCTTTGGCCTGGATCTCCAGATGCTCGGGCGCGTAGTCGTTCACGAAGTCGATGGCGTCGTCCATGCTGTCGGTCAGCACGATACCGCCGCGCTCTCCGCAAAGGACGTCGGCGGAGAAACCGACCCGCTGGTCACTCATTTCCCGCCAGAAATCCGGCACCGCCGCCCGCGCCGCCTCGGCGACCTTGCGGGAGTTGGTGACGAGGTAGGCCGAACTGTCGGAGCCGTGCTCGGCTTCGATCAGCAGGTCGAGTGCACAAACCCGCCCGTTCGCTGTCTCATCGGCCAGGATGATCGCCTCGCTGGGTCCGGCGGGAATGCCCGGATCGATGCGGTCGGCCAGGACCCGCTTGGCCGCCACCACCCAGGGGCTTCCGGGGCCAACGATCTTCAGGCAGCGCGGCACGGTTTCCGTCCCGTAGGCGACGGCGGCCACAGCCTGGGCGCCGCCGCACTTGTACACTCTTTCGATGCCGGCCAGGCGGGCGGCCACCAAAGTCGCGGCGTCGATCTTTCCGTCCGGGCCCGGCGGGGTGATGATCACCGCCTTCGGAACCTGCGCGACCACCGCGGGAATCGCCGTCATCATGACCACGCTGGGGAAGGAGCCCTTGCCGCGCGGCACATAGCAGGCAACGCTGTCGATGGGCACGATGCGGTCGCCGGCGAAGACGCCGGGATGCATCTCCTTGAACCACATCTCCTCCGGCATCTGCGCTTCATGAAAGCGCCGTACGTTGTCGCTGGCGAAGGTCAGCACCTCGATCATCTCCCGGTCCAGCGCCTCGAAAGCCTGGTCGAAATCCTCGGGCGTTGCCGCGATGGCGTCGGGCTCTACCGGGCTTTTGTCCAACTCCCTGGCGAAGTGGGACAGTGCAGCATCGCCGTCGCTGCGCACCCGCTCGATGATGGGCCGGACCTTCTCGATAAAGGGCCCGAGGTCGGCCTCGGTCCTTTGCAGCAGAAGATGGCGCTTTTCGGCTGTCAGCTCCGACAGGATATGAAGGTTCACGTCTTTGGGCACAGTCCGGTCTCCGAACCTATTTTGAGCGAAGGAAGATTTCCAAACCGACGAGACGGTCGAGCACCCAGACCGCGATGACGGCGATCAGGATATAGACCACAGACACGGCCGCCAGGTCGGGCGTGATGACGGAACGGATCGAGTTATAGATCTGCACCGGCAAGGTGACGATCCGTGAGTCGACAAGGAAGAGGCTGACCAGAAACTCGTTGAAGGCCAGTATGAACATCAAGAGCGCACCGGTGATGACACCGGGCATCACCGCCGGCAGAGTCACGGTGAAAAAGATCTGCACCGGCGCGGCGCCGCAGTTGGCGGCGGCATTCTCCAACTCGCTGTCCAAACCGTTTACCGAGGCGCTGACCGCCCAGATCATGAACGGCAGATTGATGATGCAGAGGGCTAGGCCGACCGGCCAAAGCTGGCCCAGGATGCGAACCTCACCGAAGACGATCAGCATGCCCAGGCCCGACACCACCAGCGGGATGGTAAAGGGCAGCAGGAGATAGACCTGCAGGGTCCGGCGGAAGCGGATGCGGTAGCGCACGGTCGCCAAGGCCGCCAGAGTGCCGACCGGCAGGGAGATCAGCGTGCAGATGAAGGAAACATAGAAGGTTCGCAGGAGGGCGTCCTGGAAGCTGTCGAGCTGCCACAGCTTTTCGTACCAGCGCAGTGAAAACCCCTCGGGCGGGAACTGAATGATCTCGCCGGCCGTGAAGGACGCACCAATGATGATGACGGTTGGAAAGCTGAGGAGGATGAGACTGAAGGCCACCAGCCCCCAGAGGGCGATTGCTTTGCTGCGGGGACCGTTCATTCCTCGGCCTCCGTCACCGCCAGGGTCCCGGTTCCTGCGATCATAAACATGAGCGCCACCAGGGCGCTGCCGATCAGGGTCAGCAGAATCGCCAGAGCCGCGCCCAGGCCGATGTTCGAGATCTGGAAGTAGCTGTCGTAGATGGCGTTGGCGATGAAGTCGGAGGTGCCGCCGCCCAGAATCTCCGGCATCGCAAAGTCCGTCAGGGTGAGGGTGAAGACCACCACGGAAGACCCCACAAGGCCGGGCGTTGCCATGGGGATCACCACATGACGAAAGGTTTGCAGCCAGTTGGCGCCGAGGCTTTCGGACGCCAGTTCCACGTCTTCGCTGATGGCGGCGACGGCGGGGGTGAGCAGAAGGACCGCAAAGGGCAGCATGTACTGAACAAGCCCCAGGATGACCGCCGGGTAGTTGTAGATCAGGTCCAGCGCGGGCAGGCCGAGGCCGGTCAGGATACTGTTCAGAAGGCCCTGCTTGCCAAGGATGATGAGCCAGCCATAAGCCCGAACCACCTGGCCGATGAAGAACGGCAGGAACAGTGCGACCAGAAGAAACTTGCGGGTTGCCGCAGAAGATGTCCGCACCATCAGGTAGGCATAGGGAAAGGCCAGAAAGACCGTGATCACTGTGACGATGAGGGCGGCGAGCAGAGAACGCCAGAGGACGCGCAGATAAACCGGCCGGTCCAGGATCGTCTGGTAGTTCGTCAGGCTATAGGCCTCTTTCAGCCGATAGGTCGAAAGATCGAGCTCGTGCAGGCTGAACTCCAGCATGTAGCCGAGAGCGATCACCAGGATGAAGACCAGAGCGACGGCTGGCAGCAAAAACAGATAGCCGTTCATGCCGTGCAGGCCACTGGGCCAGACGACGGAAACGAAGCGGTCTGTGCGCTGCAGGATCGCGAGTGTCACGGATATGGATCCATCGAGGCGGAGACGAGACGGCCCCGGAACCTGGATCCGGGGCCGGTCCCTGAGCGGATCAGCCTTGCATGATCTCGCTGAACTTGGCGAACCAGATCGGCTGGTTCTCGACCAGAATAGGCGAGGGGACGCTGACGAGCTTTTCGAAATCCGCCGGCGCGGTCGGATAGGAAGGATCGCCGGCAAGATCGGCCGGCGGCTCAAGGCCGGGGAACACCGGCGGCAGGCCGAGCAGGGAACACCATTTCTCCTGCGCTTCGCGGGTGACGGCGAACTCAATGAAGCGCTTGGACCAATACTCTTCATTCTCTGGCAGGCCCTTGGGAATCCACAGGCCGTCGGTGTCGACCTTGCAGCCTTCCTGCGGCACCGTCCATTCGACGTTGATGCCCTTTTGCTTTGCCGCCCGGGCGTTCACCGAGATGGTGCAGGCGATGTCGATTTCACCATTCTGGAACCAGGTGGTGAAGTCCGCATCTTCGCCCAGCAAGGGCTCGTTCTTCTTCAGGTCGCGGTAGAAGGCATAAGCCGGTTCCATGTTGTTCGGGATGTCGGCCGCCGTGCCGCCGCCGGCAATGACGGCGATGGGATTGAAGCCGATCCCGTCGTCATAGAGCGCGACGCGGCCCTTGAATTTCGGATCGAGCATCACCCGCCAGGATTTGGGCGGTCCGTCCGGGAAAGCCTCTGGCCGGTAGGCGCAGACATAGACATAGGAATAGGTGTTCACCAGGGGCCAACCATCGATACCGGTTGGCTTAGCGATGGAGAGCAGCCCGTCCAGACCTTTCAGATCGCCAAGGTCGACGGTTGCGCCGCGCAGGGCCGAGATGGTGGCGTTCGTGGTGGTGTCCCAGTTCACATGGATTGGGGGCACCCGGCCCTGGTCGACGGCGGCCCAGATCTTCGGTTTGATTTCGTTGTCCTCGGTGAAGTCCAGGCGCACGGGAATGCCCGTGGCGGCGGTGAAGGGGTCGGCGACGCCGGCCTTCAGTGATTCCCCCCAGGCGCCGCCCCAGGCCCGCACGATCAGCTCGCTCGGTTTTTTGGTGTGCCCATGGGCGAGGGCGAACTGTGGCAGAGCCAGGGCGCCAGCAGCGAGCGCCGATCCCTGCAGAAAGCGGCGGCGACCGAAACCGAAGGGGGTGTTTTTATCTGACATCGAAGCCTCCTTGTTTATGACGGCGTTTTTATGGGTTGGTTGGAAAAGTCAGCATGTCCCTTGCGTTCCAGGCCAGCTTCAAGGCGCCTGACTGGCCGCGCTCGGCGTGGTGGGTGGGGTCATGGTCGAAGACGAAGAGCGTAGCATCGGCCAGTTTGGGAACCGTGACTTGGTAGACCATGCGATCCCCCTCGAAGATGCGCTGATCGACCTTGCCGGTGACCGTGTTGTCAAAGCGGCCGGTATCGTTCTCTTCGTCATCGGCCAGAATCCGAATCTGCTCGGCCCGGATGGCGCAGTCGACAGAGGCGCCGGGGGTCAGCGCTTCACCGGCCCTTGCCCGCAAAGCCAGCTCGCCGACGCGTACGACCACCCCCTCGTCATCGACCCTTTCGATCGCGCCGCCGAAGAGCGCGGTGAGCCCGACAAAGTTGGCGACGAAACGGTTGGATGGCGCGCGATACACCGCCTCCGGGCTGTCGGACTGTTGAATGCGCCCGGCGTTCATCACGATGATCTTGTCGGACATCACCAGCGCTTCACGCTGGTCATGGGTGACGTTGATGGTGGTGACGCCCAACTCTTGTTGAATGCGCCGGAATTCGAGCTGCATTTCCTCGCGCAGTTTCTTGTCGAGCGCCGACAGCGGCTCGTCCAGCAACAGCAGGTCCGGGCTGAAGGACAGCGCCCTGGCGATGGCGACCCGCTGTTGCTGGCCACCGCTCAACTGATGCGGCCGGCGTTCTTCATAACCCTGCAATCGAACCAGCTTCAGATACTCGCTGACGCGATCGGGAATGGTCTTCGTGTCGAAACCGCGCATCTTCAAGGGATAGGCGACGTTTTGGGCGGCGGTCATATGCGGAAAGAGTGCCAGGCGCTGGAACACCATGCCGATCGAGCGCTTATGGGGCGGGACATTTTCGACTTCCCCGCCGTTGATCAGGATCTTGCCGGCGTCCGGCTTGCTGAAGCCGGCGATCATGCGCAGCAGGGTGGTCTTGCCGCAACCGCTTGGGCCGAGGATGGTCAGGAACTCTCCCTTGGGCAGCGCCAGCGAAGCGTCGTCGACCGCGCGGAAATCCCCGAAGGATTTCGAGACGTCGCAAATCTCGACCATGCAGGCTGGTGCGGCCACTTCCCTGCCTTCCGGAACACAGAATTTTCGCAAGAACCAAAACCGTTGCAGGCACCCCTCTGCCTGTCAAGCGTTGTATATACAACTTGATCTGTCCTGACTGTTGGTCGTTGTCAGGCGAACGGTCGAAGCAACAGTTTTGCCGCGTAGAGTTGTGTAGGCCGCCCGGCTATCCCGTTCGGGAGGCATGCGGCCGATATTTCAGCAAAGTCTTGAGTTTGACAGGTCAGATGGAAGCGAGGTAACCGCCGTCGACGAAGACAAGCTGCCCGGTCACGTATGCGGAAGCAGGAGAGGCGAGATAGATCGCCGTGCCGACCAGGTCTTCCAGTTCGCCGAACCGTTTCATGGGGATTTTCGCCAACATGGCGTTGCGCCATACCGCATCCTCGTAGAACACCTCCGTCAACTCGGTGCGGAAATAACCTGGGCCGATACCATTCACACGGATGCCGCTCGGCGACCATTCGCTGCTGAGGGCACGCGTCATGCCGAGCATGCCGGACTTTGAGGCGGTGTAGGGCACGGCGGTCGGAACACCGACGGCGGAGGTGAGGGAACAGGTGTTGATGATCGTACCCGGTTGCCCGTGTTCCAGCAGCCTTGCGGCAAACTGTCGGGCGACAAAGAAGGCGCCTTTCAGGTTGGTGTCCAGGATGCGATCCCAGAGGACTTCGTCGACCTCCACGGAGGCACGCACCTCTTCCATTCCTGCGTTGTTCAAAAGCAGGCTTGCACGTAACCCAGCGGCGTCCATTTCGGCGAAGAGACTCTCAATACTCGCGACCTCCGCGACATCGGCTGTGAAGACGTGGCACCGCCGTCCCGATGCCCGTACCGCCGCTGCGGTGTCGGTGAGTGCGGCGGCAGAGCGCGCGGTTATGACCAGATCCGCGCCCGCCTCTGCAAATCCGATTGCGATCGCTTTGCCGATGCCGCGGCTGGCGCCGGTGACCAGCGCCAGAGCCCCATCAAGATTGAACCGATCCACCTTCTATCCCCCTGTTGCACCAGATCCGGCATCACTTGCGGCCCAAAGGTGGACAGCCGGCGCGATCCCCAAGCTGCGGATCGTACCCCACCTCCGGCCGATCCGCAGCCGCTTGGCCGGCCGCCGATAGACATTCGTCATATCTCTGTGAGACAATAACAGTATTGATAGAATCTATTTCACGGGCAGACGGTATGACGGACTATCTGGCGCGCGACGCTTTCGGAGACCTTGATTGGAATTTGCTACGCACCTTTGTGGTCATTGTCGATGAGGGCAGTATCACGCGGGGCGCAAACCGGCTGATGCGCACCCAGCCCACCATCAGCAGCGCCTTGAAGCGGTTGGAAGACCAGGTCGGCCGGCGCCTGGTCGAGCGCGGCGGCGGCCGCTTCGCCCTGACCGAGCACGGTGCCGTTCTCTATCGGGAGAGCCGAAAGGTTCTGGACACCCTGGGTCAACTCGGCGGCTTGCTCAGCGATGCCGATCAGGATGTTGCCGGCGCGATCCGGATTGCGACTGTGAGCTATGTCGTCTTTCCGCCTTTTGATGAACTCCTGGGGCGCTTCCACCGGCGCTACCCGGCGGTCACTTTCACTCTGGATGTGATGCCGAGTGTCGAGGTGATCCGCACCGTGCGGAACGGACTCTGCTCTTTCGGCATCTGCCTGCTTTCGCACCAGCAACGCCGCCTGAACACATCGGTCCTGTTTCGCGAGCAGTTCGGATTCTTCTGCGGGTCGAGTCATCCGCTTTTTGGGCGCAGGGACGTGACCATGGATGAGATGCGCGACAGCACCTATGTTTCCTTCAAGACCGATCAGTTGTCGGATGCGCTGCACCCGGTGGCCGATCTGCGGCGCAGCCACCAGTTGGGCGAGGAGCCGACAGGTGTCTCCTCTAACCTGGAAGAGGTGCGCCGAATGATCATGGCCGGAATGGGCATCGGCTCATTGCCGGTCCATGCCATGGAGCGGGATGTTCGCGACGGTCGCCTATGGCAGCTTCCGCCGTATGTCGATCTGCCGGCCGTCGATGTGCATCTGGTCACCAACGACCGCACCCGCTTGGACAGAGGTGAGCAGATTCTTTTGACCATGATCCGCGACTACATCGAAAGCGTGGACCCGTCGGAGCGCTCGTTTCCGCAATCGGATTGAGCGCCGAAGTCGGGTGTTGCCTGGGTATGCTGTGCGGGCAGTCACCTCTTCGGGCCCGATTTACCAGCAAAACGAACGCCTTGGCTGCCTCCAATAGCTACCTTAGTATTAGGAGGCGCTTTAGGATTCGCATCGAACAAGAGAGTGAGAGGTGGTTTGAGCATCGCTGTGCCTGGAGTTCGCGAAGTCTATGGTGGTAACTGCGAGGCTGGGTGATGGAAACGCTGCTGGCACTTCTCGGCGCTGTTGCGCTTCTCGTCTGGGGCGTTCGCACCGTACGAACGGCTCTTGAGCGGGCTTTCCCTACCCAACTCGAACGCGCGCTGAAGAAGATTGCGGGCAACCGCCTGTCCGCCTTGGGCTTCGGCGTTGTGACGGCCGCGGCCCTACAGTCCGGGACTGCCGTCGTCACCATGGTATCGAGCTTTGCGTCGCGGGGCAGGCTCTTGGCGGCACTCGGTCTTGCAGCAGCGTTGGGTGCCGATGTCGGCTCGGCGGTCGCGGCGGTGGTCCTTTCGCAGAATGTTGCGGCGCTTTCGCCGCCACTCATCATGGTCGGCGTCGTGGTCTTTATGGTCACCTCCGGCAAGACCCACCGGAACCTTGGCCGCTTTGCTCTCGGTCTCGGTTTCGTACTTCTGGCTCTCTCGCTCATCTCCGGCGCGACGCAGGAACTGAAGTCTTCGGAGACCGTCTCGCTGATCCTCGCTGCCTTGGGCGAAGACCTTGCTCTGGCAGTCCTGGTCGGTGCCTTGCTGACACTGGCGACTTATTCGAGCCTGGCCACCGTTCTGCTGGTCGCCAGCTTTGCCGCCGAAGGTTTGATCGGCATCGAAGCGGGTTTCGCACTGGTCGTTGGGGTCAATCTGGCTTCCGGTACCCCGGCCTTGATCGCGAGTTGGAGTGAGGATTGGGAAGGGCGCGTCATCCCACTGGGGAACCTCGCTCTGCGAGTCCTCTGCGCCATAGCGGTTGCTCCCTTCGTGGTTCAGCTGACGAACCTGGCTGCGGCGACGGGGCTGGCGGCTGATAACCTCGTGGTGTTTTTCCACTTGCTGTTCAACGCTGCCCTGGCGTTGCTGTTTCTGCCCTTTGTCGAGACGATCTGCAAAAGGATCGCCCGGATGCAGCCGGCGGCCCCGGTCACGGATCAAGTCGACCTAGGCGTGCCGATCTATCTTCAGGAAGCGGACCTGGAGCGGCCGGACAGAGCCCTCGCCGCTTGCTCGCGCGAAGTGCTGCGGGCGGCGGAAACGGTACACCAGATGCTGAACGACACCATCGAGGCCTTTCGCGACAAGCGGCTGGTTCCTTTGATTCGGGAGCGCGACGAGATAGTCGATTCCCTGCACCGGGAGGTCATCCTCTTCGTCGCCTCGATTATGCGGGAGCGCTTGACCACCGAACAGGCCGCCCGGGCGAGTGCGATCTTCGAGTTCAGCACCAATCTC